>NZ_JBFALP010000011.1:164995-206307 GCF_040660235.1 Streptomyces sp. NPDC049970
TCGCCTGCGCTGCGGGCAGGTGCCGCCCTCGTGCCTCGGGCGACCCCTACCCTCCGCTACGACTCAGCTCAGCCGCTCGATGACCATGGCCATTCCCTGGCCGCCGCCCACGCACATCGTCTCCAGGCCGAACTGCTTGTCGTGGAACTGCAGGCTGTTGATCAGCGTCCCGGTGATGCGGGCACCGGTCATGCCGAAGGGGTGGCCGACCGCGATGGCGCCGCCGTTGACGTTGACCTTGTCCAGCGGCAGGCCGAGGTCCCGGTAGGACGGGATGACCTGGGCGGCGAACGCCTCGTTGATCTCGGCCAGGTCGATGTCGTCGACGGTCAGCCCGGCGCGCTTGAGCGCCTGCTTGCTGGCTTCGACCGGTCCGTAGCCCATGATCTCGGGGGACAGGCCGGAGACGCCGGTCGAGACGATGCGGGCCAGCGGGGTCAGGCCCAGCTCGCGCGCCTTGGTGTCGGACATGATGACGAGTGCGGCGGCGCCGTCGTTGAGGGGGCAGCAGTTCGCCGCCGTGACGAGACCGTCGGGGCGGAACACCGGCTTCAGGCCCTGCACGCCCTCCAGGGTGACTCCGGCGCGCGGGCCGTCGTCCTTGGAGACGACCGTGCCGTCCGGGGTCGTCACGGGGGTGATCTCCCGCTCCCAGAAGCCGTTCTTGATCGCTTCCTCGGCGAGGTTCTGCGACCGCACGCCGAACTCGTCCATGTCCTGGCGGGTCACGCCCTTGATCCGGGCCAGGTTCTCGGCGGTCTGACCCATCGAGATGTACGCGTCCGGGACCAGGCCCTCCTCGCGCGGGTCCGTCCAGCTCGCCCCCGACTCCTCGGCACGGGCCGCGGTGCGGGCCTCGGCCTCGGCGAAGAGCGGGTTGTGGGTGTCGGGCAGGCTGTCGGAGTTGCCCTTGGCGAAACGGGACACCATCTCGACGCCGGCGGAGATGAAGACGTCGCCCTCGCCCGCCTTGATGGCGTGCAGGGCCATGCGGCTGGTCTGCAGCGAGGAGGAGCAGTAGCGCGTGACCGTACAGCCGGGAAGGTGGTCCATCCCCATCTGTACGGCGATGATGCGGCCCAGGTTGTTGCCCTGCTCGCCGCCGGGGAGGCCGCAGCCGAGCATCAGGTCGTCGATGTCCTCGGGGTCCAGCTCGGGGACCTTGGCCAGCGCGGTCCGGATGATGGTCGCGGTCAGGTCGTCCGCGCGCAGGTCCTTGAGGGACCCCTTGAAGGCCCGGCCGATCGGCGAACGGGCAGCAGAGACGATCACGGCTTCGGGCATCACGCGGCTCCATGAGGGCTGGAAGGCAGGAAAGGCTGGGCTGCCTTGGAAGTTACCCGGACGTATAGCTGAGGTCACCCGACAGGCGATGTGATGCGGACCTCTTTTCTAAGCAACCGCTCAGTCGCCCGCGTTGTTCCCGTCCTCCGTGCAGCCGCGCCGCCGCGCGTACTCTCCGCCGCCCGCGCCACGGACCCCACGCAAGCCCCCTCAGGCTCAGGCCCGGCGCCACGTCGCACCCGACCCGTGCCCGGGCATCCGCCCGCCGCCGGTGTCCGTGTCCGGCTGCCGCACCGGCTCGGTGTGGGCGGGGAGACGCCGACGGCGGCGGTGCTTGAGGAGGGCCCAGGGCGCCCGTGCCCCGGTCACCTCCGTACCCGCTTCCCGCGCGGCCCGTGAGGCCGCCTTGGCCACCGGCAGCATGCCCTCGCGCCGCGAGCCGTCCAGGCGGTCGGACTCCGGCCACAGGCCCAGGGCCGCGCAGAGCGTCGGCAGCATCGCCATCGACGCGGTCGCGTACCCCTCGGCGGAGGGGTGGTAGTTGTCGGGTCCGAAGAGCTCCCGCGGATTCGCCTCGAACTCCGGGCCGAGCAGATCGCCCAGCGAGACGGTGCGGCCGCCCTGCTCCACCGCGCCGATCGTCTGGGCCGCCGCGAGCTGCCTGCTCACCCGGCGGGCCAGCCAGCGCAACGGCTGGTAGACCGGCTCGATCGTGCCCAGGTCGGGGCAGGTGCCCACGATCACCTCCGCGCCGGCCGTGCGGAGTCTGCGTACGGCCGTGCTCAGGCAGCGCACCGACTGGGTCGCGGGCATCCGGTGGGTCACGTCGTTCGCGCCGATCATGATCACGCAGACGTCCGGCACCCCCGAGGGGTCCGCCAGCACCGTCGAGACCTGCCGCTCCAGGTCGTCCGAGCGGGCCCCCGGCAGCGCCACGTTCCTGAAGTCGACCGGCCGTTCGGCGACCGCCGCCAGCCCGGACGCCAGCAGGGCCCCGGGAGTCTGGCCCGCCCTGCGCACCCCCTGGCCGGCCGCCGTCGAGTCACCGAGCAGGACGAAGCGCAGCGGGTCGGCGGGGCCGGCGAACGCCACCCCGTACCGCCCGTCCGCACTCGGCGGGACAGGTGCCGTCCCGCCGCCCACCAGCCGTTTCGCCAGCTGCACCTCGGCCAGCACCAGACCCACCGTCGCCGCACCGATCAGCCCGACGCCACCTCCGCCGTAGGCCGCACCCGCTGCGATCCGCCGTGCCACCCTTGCCCTCGACACAGTCCGGTCCACCTCCTCCATGCCGTACAGCCGTCCACAGCACTTCCTGCCCCGTCGGGGGCCCGGCCCAATCGCCTGGTCCAATCTCCCCCACGTACGCATAGTCTTGCTTGACCATCTCGGAGATCCCGGAGTACACGGTGCAATTCCACGATTCGATGATCAGTCTTGTCGGCAACACCCCGCTGGTCAGGCTGCGCAATGTATCGGCAGGCATTCAGGCGACGGTCCTGGCCAAGGTCGAGTACTTCAACCCCGGCGGGTCGGTGAAGGACCGCATCGCGCTGCGCATGATCGAGGCCGCCGAACAGAGCGGTGAACTGAAGCCCGGCGGCACCATCGTCGAGCCCACCAGCGGCAACACCGGTGTGGGCCTGGCGATCGTCGCCCAGCAGAAGGGCTACAAGTGCATCTTCGTCTGCCCGGACAAGGTGTCCACGGACAAGATCAACGTGCTGCGCGCGTACGGCGCGGAGGTCGTCGTCTGCCCCACCGCGGTTGACCCGGAGCACCCGGACTCGTACTACAACGTCTCCGACCGCCTGGTCCGCGAGACGCCGGGGGCCTGGAAGCCCGACCAGTACTCCAACCCCAACAACCCGCGCTCGCACTACGAGACCACGGGGCCCGAGCTCTGGGAGCAGACGGAGGGGAGGATCACCCACTTCGTCGCGGGCGTCGGCACCGGCGGCACGATCACCGGTACGGGCCGCTACCTCAAGGAGATCAGCGACAACCGGGTGCGGGTCGTCGGCGCGGACCCGGAGGGCTCCGTCTACTCGGGCGGCTCCGGGCGCCCCTATCTCGTGGAGGGCGTCGGCGAGGACTTCTGGCCGAGCGCCTACGACCGCACGGTCACGGACGAGATCGTCGCGGTCTCGGACAAGGACTCCTTCCAGATGACCCGCCGCCTCGCCAAGGAGGAGGGCCTCCTCGTCGGCGGTTCCTGCGGCATGGCCGTCGTCGCGGCACTGGAGGTCGCCAAGGGCCTCGGCCCCGACGACGTGGTGGTCGTCCTGCTGCCGGACAGCGGCCGCGGCTACATGAGCAAGATCTTCAACGACGAGTGGATGGCCGACTACGGCTTCCTCGAGGACACCGGCACCTCCGCCCGGGTCGGCGCCGTCCTCGACTTCAAGGAGGGGCCGCTGCCCTCGCTCGTCCACATGCACCCGGAGGAGACGGTGGGCGAGGCCATCGACGTGCTCCGCGAGTACGGCGTCTCCCAGATGCCGATCGTGAAGCCGGGCGCCGGGCACCCGGACGTGATGGCCGCCGAGGTCATCGGATCCGTGATGGAGCGGCAGCTCCTGGACGCGCTGTTCACCCAGCGGGCCACGCTGTCCGACTCGCTGGAGAAGCACATGTCGGCCCCGTTGCCCCAGGTCGGCTCCGGTGAGCCGGTCGAGGACCTGATGGCCGTGCTCAGCGCTGCGGACGGTGCCGACGCGGCGATCGTTCTCGTCGAGGGCAAGCCGACCGGCGTGGTGAGCAGGCAGGACGTGCTGGCCTTCCTGGCGAAGGACGCCGCCCCGAAGCAGTGACCGCCGGCTTCCGGAGTCCGCGAAAAACGGTACGAGCGCGACACGTTCGCGCAGCACCGGCTTAACACGGCTCCGGCAGAGTGATGGGTGTCGGCAGGGAAACCCGCCGGCACCACATACGGCGACACGGACTACGGAGCGGCTCCCGGACCTCCACCGTCGCCAGGACGCGGCACCCGGCCCTGACCCGGGCCCGCGTCCCTCGCGGGGACCGCCGTCGTCCCGCCCTCCGGGCAACCGGGGGTGCGGCGGTCCCCGCGCCATACTCCAGCGCCGACGCCGCCGGGTGCCCTTCCCCCGCGGTCCCGCTCAGCCGTCCAGGTCGGACGAGACCCGCCGCCTCCCCCGGGACCACGGCCAGGTGCGCGAGGCGTGGACGGCGTTGACTCCGAGAATTCCGAGCCAGGCCACGACGAGCCCGCCGATCCCCGCGTTCGCGACACCGATCGCGGAGAGCGGGACGGCGAGCACCAGGGAGACGGCCCCGAAGCCGAAGCGCTCCCCGAAGGTCCCGTCCGCGGCGGCGGGCCGCGCACCGCTCCTGGCGGCCACCGTCCGCTGTTCGGCGAGGTGGCGCCGCACCCCGCGGTCGAGCGTGTCGTCGAGGCGCCGCTCGACCTTCTCCAGGAACGAGTCGACGAGCGCGGAGTCGTACTCCGGCCCCAGCTCGGCGCGGGCCTTCAGGGTTGCGTCGAGCTCTCGCCTGAGCTCGGGATCACGGGCTTCCATGCGCCTTACGGTACGAATCCGAGCCGTCCGGGGCAGTAGGGGCAGCCCCCCTGTTTCGGCTCCCGCGCGGGGCGGGCCGTACCTCTTCGGCGTAGCGTTGGGCGGGGGAAGCTCGGAAGGCGTGCCCATGGCCACCACCACACC
Source organism: Streptomyces sp. NPDC049970 (assembly GCF_040660235.1). NCBI lineage: Bacteria > Bacillati > Actinomycetota > Actinomycetes > Kitasatosporales > Streptomycetaceae > Streptomyces > Streptomyces sp. NPDC049970. The sequence continues at coordinate 169,966 of NZ_JBFALP010000011.1, forward strand.
GTCCGCACGTGCCATCCCCCGTACGTCCGGGACGCGGGCCCGCGAGGTCAACGAGGCGGAGCTGCGGGCGACCCTTTCGACCTTCCGGGAGCTGTCCGACGAGGACTGGCAGCGCCCGACCGCGTGTTCCGGCTGGACCGTCCGGGACATGTTCGCCCACACCGTCGGCCAGTACGAGGAACTCCCGCGCCCCTGGGTCGCCGTGCGGCGGATCCGGCGGGCCCGGCGCACCCACCCCGATCTCGGCCCGCTCGACGGGCACAACGAGAGCCAGATCGAGGACCGGCGGGACGTCCCGGGGCGCGAGCTGATCGGCGCGCTCGCCCACTACGCACCACAGGCCGTCATCGCCCTGCGCCGCACCCCCGCCGCCGTACGCAGGAAGGTCCGGCCGAGTCTGCTCCACCCCGAGGCGAAGGCGCTGCCCGACGACTCGGTGGAGTACCTGTACTGCGTCCTCGTCGCCCGCGACACCTGGATGCACCGGATGGACCTCGCCGACGCCACCGGCACCGAGCCGGTGCTGGACCGGCACGACCGGGAGATCGTCGACCAGGTGGTCCTCGACCTGGCCCTCGCCTGGACGGGCCCCGCGGCGGAGCTCGACCTCCACGGACCCGCGGGAGGGAACCGCCTGCTGGGCATCGGCACCCCCGCGGCCACCCTCCGCGCCGACGCGGTCGACTTCGCGCGGCACCTGTCGGGGCGGCCGACGCGGGGGCGCCTGGAAGTGGAGGGCGGGGCCGGGGCGCGGGCGGCGCTCATGGCGGCGCGCGTCGTGTTCTGAGGGACGGGCCCCGGCGGGTGCGTCACCTCGGCGAGGCCGTCTCAGCGGGGCGTGACCTCGGCGAGGAACGCCTCGGGGGTGACCGCGTACCCCAGGGAGTTGATGACGGCGACCGGGGTGCGGTCGATCAGCACCGTGGGGGTGGAGCTGACGCCGCTCGTCCCGAAGGCCGCCGACACCTGTGCCGCCCAGGGCAGATAGGTGCGCTCCATGACCTTCTGCCGGAAGGCGTCGGTGTGCAGCGCCTCGACCTCACCGGCAAGGCGCAGCAGGAAGTCCCGGTCGGCGAAGGCGTCGACGTCCTCGCTGGGCTGGTCGGCGTACAGCGCCCGCAGGTAGTGCATGAACGGCTTCTGGCCCTCGTCCGCCGCGGCTCCCAGCGCGGCCAGTGCCTCCAGGGAGCCGCTGCCGCCCGCGGAGTCGTCGATGAAGGTGCCGAAATGGTGGTCGATCGCGAACCGGCCCTCGTCGGCGGCCCGCTCCATGACGGCCCCCAGGCCGAGCTCCATGCGTTTGCAGTACGGGCAGCGCAGGTCGGCGTAGACGCTCAGCACGTGCGCGGCATCGGCGTCGCCGTAGCGGACGATGATGCCGCCCGGCCCGTTCGTATTGACTGGGATCATGGATCCAGGGTCCGCAGGGAAGAGCGGTCCCGCAATGCGAGGGGGCGTGTCCGGGGGGTGGACCTGTATATGGACATGCAGAGCGCTTGCTGGCTGAATGGATTCCCCGGTGCCTGACCGGCACGGCGGAACTCCGAGAGGGACAGCATGAGCGGGAGCAGCCCGGCTGCACGGTTGCAGCGGCTCTTCGACGGGCAGCGGCTCACGCCCACCCAGCGGCGGATCGCGCACTCCATGGTCCGGCGTGCCGCCGACGCCCCGTTCCTGTCGAGCGTGGAGCTGGCCGAGCTGGCCGGGGTCAGCCAGCCGTCCGTCACGCGCTTCGCCGTTGCGCTCGGGTTCGACGGGTACCCGGCCCTGCGCAGACACCTGAGGGACGTCACGCCGTCCGGGGCGGACGGCGGGGGTGGGGTGGAGGAGAGTCTCAACGAGTACCAGCAGGCTGTGCGGGCCGAGATCGACAACCTCCGGCAGCTGTCCGAACTGCTCGCCGACCCCGCCCCGGTCGAACGGGCGGGCCGGCTGCTCGCCGAATCGAGGCCGCTGCTCGTGCTCGGTCTGCGGGCCGCCTCCTCGCAGGCCCGCGGCTTCGGCTACTTCGCCGCCAAGGTGCACCCGGACGTACGGGTGCTCGACGAGGGCGGCAGCATGCTGCACGACCGGATCGACGCCGCGCGGCGGGCGGGCGCGAGCGTGCTGCTCTGCTTCGCGCTCCCGCGCCACCCCCGCGAGGCCGTGGACGCGCTGGCGTACGCCCGTGGGCAGGGGCTGCGCGTCGTGACCGTGGCCGATTCCGCCTTCGCGCCGGTGGCCGCGCACAGCGATCTGCTGATCCCTGGGGCTGTGGGCACGGGCCTCGCGTTCGACACCGCCTGCGCGCCGATGCTGCTGGGGCGGGTGCTGCTGGAGGCCATGTGCGACGGGCTGCCCGAGGCGCAGGCCAGGCTGGAGGAGTTCGACGCGCGCGCGGCCGAGCGGGGGTTGTTCGTCGACTGACCCGGCCGTCCGCGGCACCCGGCCGGGCTTCGCGGGCGCGGGACGCCGCGCCCCGGTGTCGGGGCGCGGCGTCCCGCGCCGGTGGAGTGCCGGGGTCTCAGACCTCCAGCTCGTTCTCGATGTTTCTCAGCTGGTGGCGGGCCATCGCGAGGTTCGCACGGCCGGAGTCCAGTACGAGGTAGAGGAACAGGCCGTTGCCGCCACGGGTCTTGAGCAGCCGGATCAGGTGGTACTGACCGCCGAGGGTGATCAGGATGTCCTCGATCTCGTCCTTGATCCCCAGGTGTTCCATGGTCCGGAGCTTCGCCCGTACGACGTCGGTGTTGCCGGCGGCCGCTACGTCCAGGTTGAACTCCTTGCCACCCCCGAGGGTGCCGAGGGCCATGCCGCTGGTGTAGTCGACGAGTGCGACACCGAGGGTCCCCTCGATCGACGCCATCGCGGCCTTCAGTGAGGCTTCGGTGTTGGCCATGATGCTGGTTTCCTTCCGTGGCCGGCCCGGTGGCCGGTCCGTTACTTGCTGGGCAGGGGTGTCACGTACGTGCTCGGTGCGGGTGTCACGCGGTATCCGGTGGGGTGGGGCGACGGGGCAGGGCTCGGGACTGCGGGGGCCGTGGCGGAGGCACGGGGCGCTCGACGCGGTCCTGGGCCGCGTCGACCATCTCGCCGATGCGCGCGCCGGCCCGTCTGCCTTCCAGGTGGAGGCGGCCGACGTTGATGCGGTCCTCGGCCAGCAGGGTGAGGACGGCGGAGGAGCCCGCCGCGTAGGTGGCGACGTAGCCTGATCCGCCGCGGATCAGGAGCTCGCGGAAGCCGCCGCGTCCGGTGGCGTCGGTCATCCGGATCGAGACGCCGAGTGCGGCCGCGGTCAGGGCGGCGATGCCCTCCGCCTCCATGCCGGGGATGTCCTGCGCGACGACGAGGCCGTCGGTGCTGGCGGCGAGTGCGCCGGTCAGCAGCGGAACCCGGGCGCGTAACCGCTGGAGCTCGTCGAGGACATCCTGCGCTTCGACCTCGGGCACCATCAGCTGTCTCCTCCCGGCACGCTGTCTGAGCGCGCGAATCACAGGGCCTCCAATGCGTCTCTGAGCCGGCGCAGCAGGTCGACGTCGGGGTCTGTGGTGACCTCCGGCAGCGTGATCCGGCCGGTCACCGCCGCGGACGCCGTCGGACGGACCGCCCCGACCAGTCCGGCTGCCGCGAGCCGGCGCAGGTCCACCAGGGTGTGGAAGGCCGAGCGGCCCAGCTCCTGCGCGATGTCCGTGGCGGTGCGCTCGCCGTCCACCAGGTCCAGGACGCGGCGCTGGCGTGCCGGGACCGGGGCGTCCACCGGGTGTGCGGTGGCGACGAGCGGGGCGCTGTCGGTGAGCGCGTCCGGCCAGATCCGGTCGAGCAGTTCCCGGCGCCGGAGCGTCTCGCGCTGCACGGCGTCCACGGGGACGGGGCGGACGGGGCCTATCCAGTGGGAGACCCCGTAGCGGAAGCGGGCCGGGGTGTTCGTGGGGGCCAGGGCGAAGAAGGCCGCGTCGTACAGCGCCCCGAGGTGGCAGAGCTCCAACGCGCCGCCGGGAACCGATCCGCTGTCCACGAGGTAGCGGCCGACCCGCTGCCCGGCGCCCGCCCGGGCGACGGCGTCCCACCAGCCCTTGGTGGGCAGGGCCCCGCCGGCGGTGAGCAGGACGTCGATTCCGGGGGTTGCGGGGCTCTCGGCGTGCACGACCTGGCCGTCCGCGAGGTACAGGGTGCCGCGGTCGCGCATCAGCGCGCCGGTCGCGCGCTCGTCCGCGAGCCGCTGGAGCATGGGGGAGGGCGCGGCCCGCTCCAGGAGGCCGGGCTCGGCGGCGGCGGTGGGTCTCATGCCAGGACCAGCCGCTCCGCTATCTCGCCCAGTCGTATGCGGGCCATGGCGAGGTTGCCTTCCGCCCGGTCCAGCCAGAGGTGGAGGAAGACGCTGCTGTCGAAGGCCGTCTCGACGAAACGGAGGATGTGGTAGCCGGGCACCGTGGTGACGATGACGTCCTCGACGGCGGGTACGGGCGGCAGCTGCGGGTCGGCGGAGGTGTCCGGCTCCGCGAAGACCGGCTGCTCGGCGGCCATCCGCGCCACCTCGGCCGTCTCGGCGGCGGTGGCCTCGTGGTCGCCGTTGGGTGACTCGCCGATGGTGCCGAGCGCGAGGCCACTCGTCCAGTCGACCACCGCGGCGCCCCGGGCCCCGGGCAGCCTCATGACTTCGAGCAGGCACTCGTCGATTCCGGGCAACGTGGACTCCCCTCCCGGCGTGGCTTACGGGTGTAGTTGAGAGGCTACGCAACGTGCTCGGTCCTGGTGGGTGTTCTGGCATTTTCCACAGGTACATGCGAAAGGCCTTGCGGGGGAGGGCAGATGGGCGCGCGGCAGTCGGTCGGAACCGGTCCGTCCTGTTGTCCTTCCGGGGTGGATCCGGTCGGTTCTCGGCTCCCCTCGGGCAGGCTCCCGGCCGGACACCGCCACCTTCCGGACGCCTCCGGGGCCGATCCGGTCGGCGGCGCGTGGCCCGTACCCCCTGTTGACTAGGACTATTCAGGTAGACAGGATGTGAATAGGAGAGTCACATTCGCGAGGAGGCATCCCCATGTCAGGACCCCGCCCCGTACGGGCACCGCGCGGTACGGAACTGAGCACCCTGGGATGGCCGCAGGAAGCCGCCCTCCGGATGCTTCAGAACAACCTCGACCCCGAGGTCGCCGAACACCCCGACAAGCTCGTCGTCTACGGCGGCACCGGCAAGGCCGCCCGCGACTGGCGGTCCTTCGACGCCATGGTCCGTACGCTGCGGACGCTCAAGCAGGACGAGACGATGCTCGTGCAGTCCGGGCGGCCGGTCGGCGTCATGCAGACCCACGAGTGGGCGCCGCGGGTCCTGATCGCCAACTCCAACCTGGTGGGCGACTGGGCCAACTGGGAGGAGTTCCGCCGCCTGGAGGCCCTCGGGCTCACCATGTACGGGCAGATGACCGCGGGTTCCTGGATCTACATCGGGACCCAGGGCATCCTCCAGGGCACGTACGAGACGTTCGCCGCCGTCGCCGCCAAACGGTTCGGCGGAACGCTGGCCGGCACCATCACGCTGACCGCCGGGCTCGGCGGCATGGGCGGCGCCCAGCCGCTCGCCGTCACGATGAACGACGGCGTCGCCCTCTGCGTCGACTGCGACCCCCGCGCCATCGAGCGCCGGATCGAGCACCGCTTCCTGGACGTCCGGGCCGATTCGCTCGAACACGCCCTCCAGCTCGCCGTCGAGGCGCGCGACGCGCGCCGCCCGCTCTCCATCGGCCTGCTCGGCAACGCCGCGGAGCTGCTGCCCCGCATGCTCGCCGAGGGCGCCCCCGTCGACATCGTCACCGACCAGACGAGCGCACACGACCCTCTCGCCTACCTGCCCGTGGGCGTGGACTTCGACGACATGGCCTCCTACGCGGCGGAGAAGCCGGCCGACTTCACGCTGCGCGCCCGGGAGTCGATGGCCGCGCACGTCGAGGCGATGGTCGGCTTCATGGACGCGGGGGCCGAGGTCTTCGACTACGGCAACTCGATCCGCGGCGAGGCCCAGCTGGCCGGTTACGCCCGGGCGTTCGACTTCCCCGGCTTCGTGCCGGCGTACATCCGGCCGCTCTTCTGCGAGGGCAGGGGTCCCTTCCGGTGGGCCGCGCTCTCGGGCGAGGCCTCGGACATCCACAAGACCGACAAGGCGCTGCTGGAACTCTTCCCGGAGAACGAGTCGCTGCACCGCTGGATCAGGATGGCCGGGGAGCGGGTCCACTTCCAGGGGCTGCCGGCCCGGATCTGCTGGCTCGGCTACGGCGAACGCGACCGGGCCGGCGAGCGGTTCAACGACATGGTGGCGAGCGGTGAGCTCGCCGCACCCCTGGCCATCGGACGCGACCACCTGGACTGCGGTTCGGTCGCCTCGCCCTACCGGGAGACCGAGGCCATGCTCGACGGCTCCGACGCCATCGCGGACTGGCCGCTGCTGAACGCCATGGTCAACGTCGCCTCCGGGGCCTCCTGGGTCTCGCTGCACCACGGTGGCGGCGTCGGCATGGGGCGGTCGATCCACGCGGGTCAGGTCACGGTCGCCGACGGCACGGAGCTCGCGGGCGAGAAGATCCGGCGGGTGCTCACGAACGACCCCGGGATGGGTGTCATCCGGCACGTCGACGCGGGGTACGACATCGCGGAGTCCGTCGCCTCGGACAAGGGCGTGCGGGTCCCCATGGCGGAGGACGACGACCGGTGACCGGGACGGCGGGTGGCGGGCCGGAGCTGCGGCCGACGGCCGGAACGGCCGGAACGGCCGGTGGCGGTACGGCCGGTACGGCGGGTGGCGGGTCGGAGCCGGCGGCCGTGCGGGGGAGCGGCGGGCCGGGCGCCCGGTCCGGGCCGGCGGGCGGAGCCGAGTCGTTCCAGGGGATGTGGCGCGGTCTGAAGCCCCTCGGGCTCGACCCCGGGAGCGGGGGCTACCGGCGTTACGCCTGGACCGGCGCCGACCTGGAGTGCCGGGAGTGGTTCCGAGCCCAGGCGGAGTCGCGCGGGCTGGTCCACGAGATCGACCGCAACGGCAACCAGTGGGCGTGGCTCGGCGATCCGCTCGCCGGGGACGCCGTGGTCACCGGGTCCCATCTCGACTCCGTGCCCGACGGCGGAGCCTTCGACGGGCCGCTGGGCGTGGTCTCCTCGTTCGCCGCTCTGGACGAACTCCGCAGCAGGGGAGCGGAGTTCACCAGGCCCTTCGCCGTCACCAACTTCGGCGACGAGGAGGGGGCCCGCTTCGGTCTTGCCTGTGTCGGGTCCCGGCTGGCCGCCGGGCAGCTGACCCGCCAGGACGCGCACCGGCTCCGCGACGGGGACGGCGTCCCGCTGCCACGGGCCATGGAGGCGGCCGGCCACGACCCGGACGCCATCGGGCCCGACCCCGAACGCCTCGCCCGCATCGGCGCGTTCGTCGAGCTCCACGTGGAGCAGGGGCGCGCCCTCGACCTGAGCGGGGACCCGGTCGGGATCGCCTCGGCCATCTGGCCGCACGGCCGCTGGCGGTTCGACTTCCGGGGCGAGGCCAACCACGCCGGCACCACACGGCTCACGGACCGGCGCGACCCGATGCTCACCTACGCCGAGACCGTGCTGGCGGCCCGGCGAGAGGCGGAGCTCGCCGGAGGTCTCGCGACCTTCGGCAAGATCGCCGTCGAGCCCAACGGGGTCAACGCGATCCCCTCCCTCGTCCGTGGCTGGCTCGACTCGCGCGCCGCCGACCAGGCGACTCTCGACGCCGTGGTCACCGCGGTGGAGCGGGCGGCGCGGGAGCACGCAGAGCGGGCCGGTATCGATCTCGACGTCGTACGCGAGTCGTTCACCGCGGTCGTGGAGTTCCAGCACGCGCTGCGCGACGAGATCGGCCGGATCCTCGGGGGGCGCGGCACGGAGGGCACCGGACAGGCGGTGCCCGTGCTGGGAACCGGAGCCGGACACGACGCGGGTATTTTGTCCGCTTCCGTGCCGACCGCCATGCTGTTCGTACGGAACCCCACCGGGATCTCGCACTCGCCCGCCGAGCACGCCGCGGAGGACGACTGCGTGGCCGGGGTGAGGGCACTCGCCGACGTACTGGAAGGTCTCGCGTGCAGCTGACAACGCAACCGACGGGCACGGGAACACCGGTCACCGCGACGTACTGGATGTCGCACGCCTGGCTGGGCAGGCACGTCGAACCGGACGTGCTCGTGGACGTCGCCCACGGGCGCGTCGCCGGTGTCCGCACGGGCATCGGAACACCGCCCCCGGGCGCCGTCGTGCTGCGCGGTCTGACCCTCCCCGGACTTGCCAACACCCATTCGCACGCCTTCCACCGGGCCCTGCGCTCCACCGTCCAGGTGGGCTCCGGCACCTTCTGGACGTGGCGCGAGATGATGTACCGCGCCGCGGCCCGGCTCACCCCCGACACGTACTACGACCTGGCACGTGCCACCTACGCCGAGATGGCACTGGCCGGCATCACCGCCGTGGGCGAGTTCCACTACCTCCACCACGCGCCCGGCGGCACGCCCTACGACAACCCGAACGCGATGGGCGAGGCGCTGATCGCCGCAGCGGCCGAGGCGGGCATCCGCATCACCCTGCTGGACACGGCCTATCTCGCCGCGGGCTTCGGGGAGAAGCCGAGCCGGCACCAACTCCGCTTCTCCGACACCACGGCCGACGCCTGGGCCGAGCGCGCCTCCCTGCTCAAGGGGGGCGAGCACGCGTTGATCGGCGCCGCGATCCACTCCGTGCGCGCGGTGCCGGCCGGGCAGCTCGCCACCGTCGCGCGGTGGGCCCAGGAGCGCGGGGTCCCGCTGCACGTCCACCTCTCCGAGCAGACGGCGGAGAACGACGCCTGTCTCGCCGCCCACGGCCGCACACCCACCCGGCTCCTCGCCGATCACGGTGTCCTCGGCCCGCACACCACCGGCATCCACAACACCCACCTCACCGCCGAGGACATCGAGCTGCTCGGCACCTCCCGGACGGGCACGTGCATGTGCCCCACCACCGAGCGCGACCTCGCCGACGGCATCGGACCCGCGACGGCCCTCCAGGGCGCGGGTTCCACGCTCTCGCTGGGCAGCGACAGCCACGCCGTGATCGACCTCTTCGAGGAAGCGCGGGCGATGGAGCTCAACGAGCGCCTGCGCACCCACGTACGCGGTCACTGGACGGCCGCCGCGCTCCTCAGGGCCGCTTCCGCCGACGGACACGCCGCGCTGGGCCGCCCCGACGCCGGCGTACTCGAACCGGGCGCGCCCGCCGACCTCACCACCGTGGCGCTGGACTCGGTCAGAACAGCGGGGCCGGTGCCCCGGCTGGCGGCGGAAGCGGCCGTATTCGCCGCCTCCGCGGCCGATGTGCGGCACACCGTGGTCGCGGGGCGGCACATCGTCCGGGACGGCCTGCACACACTGGTCCAGGACGTGCCGGGAGCGCTCGCCTCGGCCATCGCCGCACTGCGCGGCTGAGCACCCCGAAAACCCCGGCACCGACACCGGGCGAACCCGACGAAAGCTGCCTCCGGATGACGACGACCACGACGACCGCCATCACCAACATCGCGAACCTGGTCACCAACGACCCCTCCCTCGGCGACGGGACCCCCCTGGGCCTGATCCGGGACGCGGCCGTCGTCATCGACGACGACCGCATCGTGTGGACCGGTGAGTCAAGCAGAACACCCGCCACTGACAACGCGGTCGACGCCGGTGGCCGGGCCGTGATCCCGGGCTTCGTGGACTCCCACTCCCACCTGGTGTTCGCGGGCGACCGCACCGCCGAGTTCAACGCCCGCATGTCCGGCCGCGCCTACTCCGCCGGCGGCATCCGCACCACCGTGGCCGCCACCCGTGCCGCCTCCGACGACGAGCTGTCCGCCAACGTCGCCCGCTATCTGGGCGAGGCGCTCCGCCAGGGCACCACCACCTTCGAGACCAAGTCCGGCTACGGCCTCACCGTCGAGGACGAGGCACGTGCCCTGCGCATCGCCGCCCGCCACACGGACGAGGTCACCTACCTCGGCGCCCACATCGTGTCCCCGGACTACGCGGACGACCCGGCCGGCTACGTGGACCTGGTCACCGGCCCGATGCTGGACGCCTGCGCCCCGTACGCCCGCTGGATCGACGTCTTCTGCGAGCGCGGCGCCTTCGACGAGGACCAGGCCCGCACGATCCTCACCGCGGGCCTGGCCAGGGGGCTGAGCCCCCGCGTCCACGCCAACCAGCTCGGTCACGGTCCCGGTGTACGGCTCGCCGTCGAGCTCGGCGCGGCCTCCGCCGACCACTGCACCCACCTCACCGACGCCGACCTCGAAGCGCTCGGCCAGGGCGACACGGTGGCCACCCTGCTGCCCGGCGCGGAGTTCTCCACCCGTGCGGCGTGGCCCGACGCCCGCCGCATCCTGGGCGCCGGTGCCACCGTCGCCCTGTCCACGGACTGCAACCCGGGCTCCTCGTTCACCTCGTCCATGCCGTTCTGCGTCGCCCTCGCCGTAAGGGACATGGGCATGACGCCCGACGAGGCGGTCTGGTCCGCCACCGCCGGAGGCGCCGCCGCGCTGCGCCGCACCGACGTCGGCCGCATCACCCCGGGTGCCCGCGCGGACCTGGTACTGCTCGACGCGCCGAGCCATGTCCACCTCGCCTACCGGCCGGGGGTTCCGCTGGTCGGCGCGGTGTGGCGGCGCGGCCGGCAGGTCGTCTGACCGGCCCCACCCCCGCCCGCGAGCGCCGTCCACAACGCGGAAGGACCCGCCCCGGCTGGGGCGGGTCCTTCCGCAAGGCTGTTCCACGGCGCTCGGAACGCCAGGTCACCCGGATCGCCGGGCACGTGTGGAACCGGGTCACTCGTCGAGGGTCAGGCCCCTCCTGAGCTTGACCAGCGTCCGGGACAGCAGCCGGGACACGTGCATCTGCGAGATGCCCAGCTCCTCGCCGATCTCGGACTGCGTCATGTTGGCGACGAAGCGCAGCGAGAGGATCCTGCGGTCGCGCTTCGGCAGCGAGGCGATGAGCGGCCTCAGCGACTCGATGTAGACGATGCCCTCGAGGTCGTTGTCCTCGTAGCCGAGACGGTCCGCGAGGGCGCTTTCGTTGTCGTCGCCGTACTCGTCGGGTTTGGCGTCCAGCGAACTGGCGGTGTACGCGTTGCTCGCGGCCATACCCTCGACGACCTCGTCCCGGGTGAGGCCGAGACGGTCCGCGAGTTCGGCCACCGTCGGTGCGCGGTCCAGCTTCTGGGCCAGCTCGTCGCCCGCCTTGGCGAGGTCGAGCCGCAGCTCCTGGAGCCGGCGCGGGACGCGTACGGACCAGCTGGTGTCACGGAAGAAGCGCTTGATCTCGCCGACGATGGTCGGCATCGCGAACGTCGGGAACTCGACGCCCCGGCTCAGTTCGAAGCGGTCGATCGCCTTGATCAGGCCGATCGTGCCGACCTGGACGATGTCCTCCATCGGTTCGCTGCGCGAGCGGAACCGGGAGGCGGCGAACTTGACCAGCGCCAGGTTGAGTTCGACGAGGGTGTTGCGGACGTACGCGTACTCGTACGTCCCCTCCTCGACGGTTTCGAGTCGCGCGAAGAGCGTCTTCGACAGCGCCCGGGCGTCGAGCGCGCCGATCTCGGCGTAGGGCGGGATCTCGGGGAGGTCCGCCGGCCCTTCGAGGCCCTCGTCGTGGAAGTCGTCGTCAGCGGTGGTGCCGGTGCTTCGGCCTGTTACGTCGTTCGCTGCGACGGAGTCGGAATCGGTCGGTCCCTGAGGACATGCCGACGTCGCGACGTGGGTACGCGATACGTCGAGCCGGGGTGACATGGTTCTCCTCCATCGTTCTCGGCATGTGGCTGCCGATGCCCATACGTGTTCCTGCGGTGAAGCGGCGCCTCCGAAGCCGATCGGATTCCTGGTCGAGCCGTGCCCTCTACCCATACCCGGTTCCAGCCATGAGTTACAAGCGCCAAATGCGCTTATATGTCCGGTTTGTTGAGTTCTCCGACTACCGTGTGGCGAGCGAAACGCGTAATGTCTCACGCACGTCGGGGGCAGCCACGATGAAGCCGCGCACACCGGGTGCCGCGGGTAGTGACGGACGGCGAAGAGGACATCAATGGACCGCGGGACGGTCGGAAGTGCGAACCGGGGTCGGCTGAACGTCGAGGTCCGCACCGAGGGGCGCAGCGAAGTCGTGACGCCGGCGGGTGAGCTCGATCATCACACCGCCGATCTGCTGCGGGAGCCGCTGGAGAGTGCCATCGAACAGGGGCGCACGCGCCTGGTGGTCGACTGTGCGCGCCTCGAGTTCTGTGACTCCACCGGGCTCAACGTGCTGCTCGGCGCGCGGCTGAAGGCCGAGGAGGCCGGCGGTGGTGTCCACCTGGCCGGAATGCGGCCTGTGGTGGCCCGCGTCTTCGAGATCACGGGAGCGGAAGCGGTGTTCACCGTCCACGCCTCGCTCGAAGACGCTCTGAGCAGCTGAGACGGGCGTTCCCCATGCCCCTCCCTGACCTCTGCGGCACCTTTTGTCGCCCGGGTCACGCTGTTGACGTAGCTGAAGTGGGTGTTGTCACCATTCGGCAGGGCAGGAGAGACCCGTCGGGGTCAGGAAGCCCGCACACTCTGTATCTGTTCGATATCTGTTCGTGGCAACACGGTGAATCGGTGAGGTGAAGCGCTGATGAGCACCACCCGGCAGCATCCGCCGGGCGACCTCGGCCGCGAGCCGGACGGCACGGGCACTGCCTCTGACGTCCCGGCCGACCGGCAGTGGCGCACGCTCTCGCTGAGGAACGCCAGCGGCATCGTGCCCACGGCCCGCGACTTCGCCCGGCAGGCGCTCCACGACTGGGGCTGGCTGCCGGCGGCGGGCGCGGACCGGCGGGCAGCCGCCGAGGACGTCCTGCTGGTCGTGTCCGAGCTCGTGACGAACGCCTGCCTGCACGCGGACGGCCCCGACGAACTCCGTATCGGCCGTACGACCGAAGCGCTCCGGGTCGAGGTCGTCGACCAGGGTGCGGGCCAGCCCGCGCCGCGCACCCCGCACCGCGCGGGGCGTCCCGGCGGCCACGGCATGTTCATCGTGCAGCGGCTCTGTCTGGACTGGGGCGTGACGCGTACGCCGGACCGGCCGGGCAAGACGGTCTGGGCCGAGCTCGCGGCACCCGCGTAGCCCGGCAGCGCTCGCGCCGGCGGCCGGCCGGGGGAACACGAGAAAGGGTCGCCGCACCGAATCGGTGCGGCGACCCTTTCTCGTGTCCGGACGTGGTCCGTGTCAGCGGACGTCGCCCATGAGGGTCTTGACCTTGCCGCGGTACATGAAGATCGCGGCACCGGCGGCCACCGCCAGGGCGGCCTGGAGGGTCACCACCCCGGTGCCGTTCAGCTCGACTCCCGCGATGGAGAGCAGGCCGGTGGTGCAGTCACCCGCGGTCACGGCCAGGAACCAGACACCCATCATCTGGCTGGCGTACTTGGCCGGGGCCATCTTCGTGGTGACCGACAGGCCGACCGGGGAGAGCGTCAGCTCGCCGACGGTCTGCACGAAGTAGATCGCGACGAGCCACATCGCGGCGGCCTTGTGGCCGTCGCCCGCGATGGTCAGCGGCGCCAGGAAGAGGAAGAACGACGCGCCGACCAGCACCAGGCCGGAGCTGAACTTCACGACCGTGCTCGGCTCCTTGCCCCGCCGGTTCAGGGCCAGCCAGAAGGCCGCGAAGACCGGGGCCAGCGCCATGATCAGGACCGGGTTGACCGACTGGTACCAGGAGACCGGGAAGTTCCAGCCGAGGACGGAGTTCTCGGCCGAGGATTCGGCGAAGATCGCCAGGGTCGAACCGCCCTGGTCGTAGATCATCCAGAAGATGGCGGCGGCGACGAAGAACCAGATGTAGCCGGACATCTTCTTCTGCTCGGTCTCGCTGAGCTCCTTGTCGCGCTTGATGCGCGCCAGGACCACGACCGGGATGACCAGGCCCGCGACCGTGATCGGGACCAGCAGCCAGTTGAGCGTGTAGACGCCGGTGACGACCGCGCCGACGTAGAAGACGGCCGCGACACCCAGCCAGATCATCGACTTGCGCAGCGTGGAGGCGCGCTCGTCGGCGGAGAGCGGCTTGGGCACGACGAGGCTGCGCCGGTCCAGGTGGCGGGTGCCGAGCAGGAACTGGGCGACGCCGAGTCCCATGCCGAGGGCCGCCAGGGCGAAGCCCAGGTGCCAGTTCACGTTCTCACCGACGGTGCCGATGATCAGCGGGGCGGCGAAGGCACCCATGTTGATGCCCATGTAGAAGATCGTGAAGCCACCGTCGCGGCGCGGGTCGTCCGGGCCGTCGTAGAGGTGGCCGACCATCGTGGAGATGTTGGACTTCAGCAGGCCGGAGCCGATCGCGACCAGGCCGAGCCCGGCGAAGAAGGTGCCCTCGGTCGGCAGTGCCAGCGTCAGGTGGCCGAGCATGATGACGCCGCCCGCGATGGCGACGGTCTTGCGGGGGCCCCAGACGCGGTCGCCGAACCAGCCGCCGGGCATGGCGAGGAGGTACACCAGCGACAGGTAGACCGAGTAGATCGCCGTGGCCGTGGCGGGGTTCATGTGAAGCCCGTTGGGAGCGATCAGGTAGAGCGGGAGAAGGGCGCGCATGCCGTAGTAGCTGAAGCGCTCCCACATCTCCGTCATGAAGAGTGTGGCCAGGCCGCGGGGGTGGCCGAAGAAGGTCTTCTCCGAGCCGGCTGTGCCGGCCGGGTCCTTCGTCAGGCTGGACGCCATGGTCGATCCTTGCTGGTCGGGACGCGCCGCCTCGTGAGCGGTACGCGCCCGGTGGGGGTAGCCGGCACCGTCGCGGACACGCCCTGCCCCCGACGCCTCGAGGGGATTCGATCCGGCCGCCCGCTCCGTGGGGGAGTTCGGGGGCGGAGTCATGGGTGCGGACCGCTCCGGGATCCACGCCCGGCGCGCGTCCTCGCGCTCCGGGCCCGGCCTACAGGTCGTTCACTGATCGGGGCCGGCGGGAACCGGCCCGTACACAAAAGTGACCCTTGGCGCGAAAAGCTGCCCAAAGGTCACTGAGTGGTGCAACAGGCGTCGGGACACCATACGACATGACACGCAGCGATATGGAAGGACTTGAGACATGGATCACAGGTCTGGGTGGAACCACGGTCCCATATTCGAAGGTGGATGACCGATTCGTTGCCCTGACCCGCAGGGCTCGCCGAGCGCCTCACCTCAGCGGTCCCGCGCGGACTACCATCACTGCATGACCCGTGTACTGCTCGCCGAGGACGACGCATCCATCTCGGAGCCACTGGCCCGCGCCCTGCGCCGGGAGGGATACGAGGTCGAGGTCCGAGAGGACGGTCCGACCGCTCTGGACGCCGGACTCCAGGGGGGCGTCGACCTGGTCGTGCTCGACCTGGGGCTGCCCGGAATGGACGGCCTGGAGGTCGCGCGGCGGCTGCGGGCCGACGGCCACGCCGTACCGATCCTGGTCCTGACCGCCCGGGCCGACGAGGTCGACACCGTGGTCGGACTGGACGCCGGGGCCGACGACTACGTCACCAAGCCGTTCCGCCTCGCGGAGCTCCTCGCGAGGGTCCGGGCCCTGCTGCGCCGCGGTGCCACCGAGCCGGTGCCGCAGCCCGCCACCCACGGCGTCAGGATCGACGTCGAGTCCCACCGCGCGTGGATGGGTGACGAGGAACTCCAGCTCACCGCGAAGGAGTTCGACCTGCTGCGGGTCCTCGTCCGGGACGCCGGCCGGGTCGTCACCCGCGACCAGCTGATGCGCGAGGTCTGGGACACCACCTGGTGGTCCTCCACCAAGACCCTCGACATGCACATCTCCTGGCTGCGCAAGAAGCTCGGCGACGACGCGGCCAACCCGCGCTACATCGCGACCGTCCGGGGCGTCGGCTTCCGGTTCGAGAAGAGCTGACGTACAGAGGCACTCATGCGCCGCCGCCTGATCAACTCCACGCTCGCCGTGGTACTCGTCGTGATCGCCGTCTTCGGCGTCTCCCTCGTCATCGTCGAGACCCGCACCATCAGCAACAGCGCGCAGGAGAGCGTCGACTCCGAGGCGTTCCGCCTGATCAGCGTCGTGGAGAGCCGTCTGCTCGGAGCCGAGCGCATCACCCCCGGCGTGCTGGCCGAGCAGGTCGACCCCAGCCGCTACGCCCGCGTCGAGATCCCGGGGCGGGCCCCCATCGAGGTCGGCGACCGTCCCACGGACGGTGTCATCCGCAGCACGGAGACGGGGGAGCAGGGCGAGAAGGTCACCGTCGAGGAGTCCCGCTCCGCGGTGACCCGCGAGGTCGGCCGGACCCTGCTGATCATCGGCGCCGTGGCCCTGCTCGCCATCGTCTCCGCCGTGCTCCTCGCCGTGCGGCAGGCCAACAGGCTGACCTCGCCGCTCACCGACCTCGCCGAGACGGCCGAGCGGCTCGGTTCGGGCGACCCGCGCCCCCGGCACAAGCGGTACGGAGTGGCTGAGCTGGACCGGGTCGCCGACGTCCTGGACTCGTCCGCCGAGCGGATCGCCCGGATGCTCACCGCGGAGCGGCGCCTCGCCGCGGACGCCTCGCACCAGCTCCGTACGCCCCTGACGGCCCTCTCCATGCGCATCGAGGAGATCTCGGTCACCGACGACCCGGAAATCGTCAAGGAGGAGGCGAACATCGCGCTCACCCAGGTCGAGCGCCTCACGGACGTCGTGCAGCGGCTGCTGACCAACTCACGGGACCCGCGCACCGGCTCCGCCGTCGTCTTCGACCTCGACGAGGTCGTCAAGCAGCAGATCGAGGAGTGGCGCCCGGCCTACCGGAGCGCCGGCCGGGCCGTCGTCTGCTCGGGCAAGCACGGGCTGGAGGCGGTCGGCACCCCCGGCGCCGTCGCCCAGGTGCTCGCCGCCCTGATCGAGAACTCGCTGATGCACGGTGGCGGGACGGTCGCACTGCGTACGCGTGTCATCGGCAACCAGGTCGTCGTCGAGGTGACCGACGAGGGCCCGGGTGTCCCCGCCGACCTCGGCGCGCGGATCTTCGAGCGCACCATCAGCGGCCGCAACTCCACGGGGATCGGCCTCGCCGTCGCCCGGGACCTCGCGGAGGCGGACGGCGGGCGGCTCGAACTGCTCCAGCAGCAGCCGCCGGTCTTCGCCCTCTTCCTCAGCCGGGTCGCGCCGAGCGGCAAGGAATCGGCACGGCCGGTGCGCTGAGGGGAGCGGGAGAGCTGCCCCGCCGGGTCAGTGGGCCACCGGGCCGGGCGCTACCTCGTCGGAGGGCCGCCGCTGCTCCAGAAACCGCTCCGCGTCGAGCACGGCCTCCTTGGCGGGCAGCGCCCTGAACACCCAGGTGCGGTAGGACCAGAAGCGGAACAGGGTGGCGATCCCGATGCCGAGGATCTTGAAGACGTTGCTCTGGACCGGGCTGTCCCAGCCGAAGCCGTACGTCGCGATGAAGAGCACCCCCGTCTCGATCACCGCGCCGACCGCGCTGAACAGCAGGAACAGCATCAGCTCCCGCGTCCGGCCGGTCTTGTCGCGGTCCCGGTAGGTCCAGTAGCGGAAGCCGACGTAGTTGAAGAGGATGGCGACGACCGTCCCCATCAGCCCGGCCCGCACCACCGGAATGTCCGTGGTCCGCCAGATCAGGTTGGACACGGCGATGTTGACGACCAGCCCGAGTGCACCGACCGCGCCGAACTTGGCGACCTCCCGGGCCAGCAGATCAAGCCGGGTCCGCAGTGCGCCCCGTTCGCTCATGATGATCGCTCAGCCCCGTCCGTTCGGTTTCGTCAACCCGGCCATGCTAACCAGCCCTCCCGTGTGATGCCCGCGAGCCCGTTGCGGCCGCGTGACGAGGGTGCTCCCCGGCCCGCCGGGGGCAGCGGACCGGGGGAGCCCCCAGGTGAGGGTGCGGGGACCTCCCGCACGCCCGATACCCTGGAGGCGTGACGTTCCCTGTAGTCGGCATGGTCGGCGGCGGCCAGCTCGCCCGTATGACCCACGAGGCGGGCATCCCCCTCGGCCTCAAGTTCAAGCTTCTGAGTGACACCCCTCAGGACTCGGCAGCCCAGGTGGTGAGCGAGGTCGTCGTCGGCGACTACCGCGACCTGGAGACGCTGCGCGCCTTCGCGCGCGGCTGCGACGTGATCACCTTCGATCACGAGCACGTGCCGACCGAGCACCTGCGGGCCCTGGAGGCGGACGGCATCCCCGTACGCCCCGGCCCCGACGCCCTGGTGCACGCCCAGGACAAGGGGGTGATGCGCGCGAAGCTCATGGAGATCGGCGCGCCCTGCCCCCGCCACCGCATCGTCGAGGACGCGGCCGACGCCGCGGCCTTCGCCGACGAGGTGGGCGGCTTCCCGGTCGTCCTGAAGACGGTCCGCGGCGGATACGACGGCAAGGGTGTGTGGGTGGTCCGCTCCGAGGCGGACGCGGCCGAGCCCTTCCGGGCCGGTGTCCCCGTCCTCGCCGAGGAGAAGGTCGACTTCTCCCGGGAACTGGCGGCCAACATCGTCCGCTCGCCGCACGGCCAGGCCGTCGCGTACCCGGTCGTCGAGTCCGTCCAGGTCGACGGGGTCTGCGACACCGTCATCGCCCCGGCACCCGAGCTGGACGAGCGCCTCGCCGGCGAGGCCCAGCAGCTCGCCCTGCGGATCGCCGCCGAGCTCGGCGTGGTGGGCCACCTCGCGGTCGAGCTCTTCGAGACGCGCGGAGCCGACGGGAAGCCCCGCATCCTCGTGAACGAACTGGCGATGCGCCCGCACAACTCCGGGCACTGGACCCAGGACGGCGCGGTCACCTCGCAGTTCGCCAACCACGTGCGGGCCGTCCTGGACCTCCCGCTCGGCGATCCGCGCCCGCGCGCCACCTGGACGGTCATGTGCAACGTCCTCGGCGGTGACTTCCCGGACATGTACCAGGCGTACCTGCACTGCATGGCCCGCGATCCGCAGCTCAAGATCCACATGTACGGCAAGGACGTGAAGCCCGGCCGCAAGGTCGGCCACGTCAACACCTACGGCGACGACCTGGCGGACGTGCGGGAGCGCGCCCGGCACGCGGCCGACTACCTGCGAGGAACGATCACCGAATGACCGACACCGCCTCCGGACCCGTCGTCGGGATCGTCATGGGCTCGGACTCCGACTGGCCCGTGATGGAAGCGGCCGCCAAGGCCCTCGACGAGTTCCAGATCGCCTACGAGGTGGACGTCGTCTCCGCCCACCGCATGCCGCACGAGATGATCGCGTACGGCGAGGAGGCGGCGGACCGCGGTCTCAAGGCGATCATCGCGGGAGCGGGCGGAGCGGCCCACCTCCCCGGCATGCTCGCCTCGGTGACCCCGCTGCCCGTCATCGGCGTGCCCGTCCCGCTGAAGTACCTCGACGGGATGGACAGCCTGCTGTCCATCGTCCAGATGCCGGCCGGTGTCCCCGTCGCCACGGTGTCCGTCGGCGGCGCGCGCAACGCCGGTCTGCTGGCCGCCCGTATCCTCGCCGCCCACGACGGCGAACTCCGCACCCGGATGAAGGACTTCCAGCAGGAGCTCAAGGAGCAGGCCACCGAGAAGGGCAAGCGGCTGCGCGCCAGGACGCAGAGCGCGGACTCCTTCGGCTTCGGGAAGTAGGCGGCCCATGAGCGTCCAAGGCAACCTCGACCGCGCCCGCCTGCTGCTCGCCGACCACCCCGTGGTCGACGGCCACAACGACCTCCCGTGGGCCCTGCGCGAGCAGGTCGGCTACGACCTGGCCGCCCGCGACATCGCGCTCGACCAGACCGGCCACCTGCACACCGACATCCCCCGGCTGCGGGCCGGCGGCGTGGGCGCCCAGTTCTGGTCCGTCTACGTCACCACCGGTCTGACCGGCGACGACGCGGTGAGCGCGACGCTCGAGCAGATCGACGTCGTCGCGGAGATGCTGGCCCGCTACCCGGCGGACCTGCGGCGCGCACTGACCGCCGACGACATGGAGACGGCGCGCGCGGAGGGCCGTATCGCCTCGCTGATGGGGGCGGAGGGCGGCCACTCCATCAACAACTCCCTGGCCACCCTGCGCGCCCTGCACACGCTCGGCGTCCGCTACATGACCCTCACGCACAACGACAACACCGACTGGGCGGACTCGGCGACCGACTCCCCTCGCGTCGGCGGTCTGTCCGAGTTCGGCCGCGAGGTCGTGCGGGAGATGAACCGCGTCGGCATGCTGGTCGACCTCTCCCACGTGGCGGCCACCACCATGCGGGACGCGCTCGCCACCTCGGTGGCGCCGGTGATCTTCTCGCACTCCTCGGCCCGGGCGGTCTGCGACCACCCGAGGAACATCCCCGACGACGTCCTGCGGATGCTCGCGGCCAACGGGGGCGTGGCGATGGCCACGTTCGTACCGAAGTTCGTCCTGCCGGCTGCCGTCGAGTGGACGCTCGCCGCCGACCGCAACATGCGGGAGCACGGGCTGCACCACCTGGACACCACGCCGGCCGCGATGCGGATCCACGCGGACTTCGAAGCGGTCAACCCGCGCCCGATGGCCACCGTGGCCACGATCGCCGACCACCTCGACCACATGCGCGAGATCGCCGGGATCGACCACATCGGTATCGGCGGCGACTACGACGGCACGGCGTTCCTCCCGCTGGGGCTGGAGGACGTGTCCGGCTACCCGCACCTGATCGCGGAGCTGCTCACCCGCGGCTGGTCGGACAAGGACCTGGCCAAGCTGACGTGGCAGAACGCGGTCCGGGTGCTGCGCGACGCGGAAGCGGTCTCCCGCGACCTCGGGGCCAGGGTCGGCCCGTCCCACGCGACGATCGAGCAGCTGGACGGTCAGGCCTACTGACCCGGAGCCCAGGGCGGAGCCGGACGGGACGGAGACGGCCCGCCCCGCGTCGCCGAGGGCCGGGCCATGTCGGGTGCGGCCGTCCGAGGGGCGGTCCGGTGGCCGGAGGGCCGCCGTGCCCGCCCCGCAGCCGTGGCTCGGGCGGGCACGGCGGCCGGTCGCGCGTCAGGCCTTCGGGCGTCCCATCGCCCGGTACGTCCACCCGGCGTCGCGCCATACCGACGGGTCCAGCGCGTTCCGCCCGTCCAGGATGATCCGCCGTCCGGCGACCTCGCCCAGCGCGGCCGCGTCGAGCTCGCGGAACTCCCGCCACTCCGTCAGATGCAGCACCACGTCCGCGCCGCGCACCGCGTCCAGCGCCGTGTCCGCGTAACCGAGGGTGGGGAAGAGCCGACGGGCGTTGTCCATGCCCTTCGGGTCGAAGACCGTGACCTGGCCGCCCTGCAGATGGATCTGTCCGGCCACGTTCAGGGCGGGCGAGTCGCGTACGTCGTCGGAGTCCGGCTTGAAGGTGGCGCCCAGCACCGCGACCCGTGTGCCCAGGAACGAGCCCCCGCCCACGGCCTCGCGGGCCAGCTCGACCATGTGGCCGCGGCGGCGCATGTTGATGGAGTCGACCTCCCGCAGGAAGGTCAGCGCCTGGTCCGCCCCCAGCTCACCGGCTCGGGCCATGAACGCGCGGATGTCCTTGGGCAGGCAGCCCCCGCCGAAGCCGATACCGGCCCGCAGGAACTTCTTGCCGATGCGCTCGTCGTGGCCGATCGCCTCTGCCAGCTTCACCACGTCGCCGTCGGCGGCCTCGCAGACCTCTGCCATGGCGTTGATGAAGGAGATCTTGGTCGCCAGGAAGGAGTTGGCCGAGGTCTTCACCAGCTCGGCGGTGGGGAAGTCCGTCACCACGAAGGGCGAGCCCTCGGCCACCGGACCGGCGTACACCTCGCGCAGCAGCTTCTCGGCGTGCTCGCTCTCGACACCGACGACGATCCGGTCCGGGTGCAGGGTGTCCTTGACCGCGAAGCCCTCACGCAGGAACTCGGGGTTCCAGGCCAGCTCGGCGTCCGTACCGACCGGGGACAGCTCCGCGAGCCGCTCCCTGAGCCGGGCGGCCGAGCCCACCGGCACGGTGGACTTGCCCACGACCAGTGCGGGGCGGGTCAGCTGCGGGGCCAGCGACTCGAAGGCGCTGTCCACGTAGCTCATGTCGCAGGCGTACTCGCCGTGCTTCTGGGGAGTGTTCACGCAGACGAAGTGGACATCGCCGAAGGCGCCGATCTCCTCCCAGGAGGTGGTGAACCTCAGTCGCCCGGTGGACCCCTCGATGCCGGCGACGTGCTTCTGCAGGATCTCCTCGAGCCCCGGTTCGTACATCGGCACCCGGCCGGCCGAGAGCATCTCGATCTTCTCGGGTACGACGTCGAGCCCGAGGACTTCGAAGCCCAGCTCCGCCATGGCCGCGGCATGGGTGGCGCCGAGGTATCCGGTGCCGATCACGGTGATCCTGAGGGCCATGGGTGCTCCTGAACGATGCGGACAGACGTGCGGACCGAGCATATCCGGGGCCCGCCGGGCCCCTGTTCCGAGAGGCCCTCCGGGGCTGTCGGCAAGCTCACGTGCCGTGCCCGTATGCCGCCGCGAGGCAGGGCCACTAAAATCGGGTTACTTAACGGTAGTTAGCATCCTTGGGGAGTGAACGTCTTGGCGGGTTCGACCGACTTCGACCTGTACCGTCCGGCCGAGGAGCACGACATGCTCCGGGACACGATCCGCCGCCTCGCCGAGGCGAAGATCGCTCCGCATGCCGCCGCGGTCGACGAGGAGGCGCGTTTCCCGAAGGAGGCGCTGGCCGCCCTGGTCGCCGCCGACCTGCACGCGGTCCACGTCCCGGAGGAGTACGGCGGCGCGGGCGCCGACGCCCTCGCCACGGTCATCGTGATCGAGGAGGTGGCCCGTGCCTGCGCGTCCTCCTCCCTCATCCCGGCCGTGAACAAGCTGGGCTCGCTCCCGGTGATCCTCTCCGGCTCCGAGGACCTCAAGAAGAAGTACCTCGGCCCGTTGGCCAAGGGCGACGCCATGTTCTCGTACGCCCTGTCCGAGCCGGACGCCGGCTCGGACGCGGCGGGCATGAAGACCAAGGCCGTCCGCGACGGTGACTTCTGGGTCCTGAACGGTGTGAAGCGCTGGATCACCAACGCCGGCGAGTCCGAGTACTACACGGTCATGGCCGTCACCGACCCGACGAAGCGCTCCAAGGGCATCTCGGCGTTCGTCGTCGAGAAGTCCGACGAGGGCGTCTCCTTCGGCGCCCCGGAGAAGAAGCTCGGCATCAAGGGCTCCCCGACGCGCGAGGTCTACCTCGACAACGTCCGTATCCCCGCCGACCGCATGATCGGCGAGGAGGGCACCGGCTTCGCCACGGCGATGAAGACCCTGGACCACACGCGTATCACGATCGCGGCCCAGGCGCTCGGCATCGCCCAGGGCGCCCTCGACTACGCCAAGGGCTACGTCCAGGAGCGCAAGCAGTTCGGCAAGCCGATCGGCGACTTCCAGGGCATCCAGTTCATGCTCGCCGACATGGCGATGAAGCTGGAGGCCGCCCGCCAGCTCACCTACAGCGCAGCCGCCAAGTCCGAGCGCCTCGACGCCGACCTGACCTTCTTCGGCGCCGCGGCCAAGTGCTTCGCCTCCGACGTCGCCATGGAGGTCACCACGGACGCGGTCCAGCTGCTCGGCGGCTACGGCTACACGCGGGACTACCCGGTCGAGCGCATGATGCGTGACGCCAAGATCACCCAGATCTACGAGGGCACGAACCAGGTGCAGCGCATCGTCATGGCCCGCAACCTGCCGTAACGGCCTCCCCCGGCCCCGCCCCGCGGTTCTCGGCACATCGGCCCCCGGCACGTCGGTGCCGGGGGCCGCGCGTGTGCCGGAGGGCCCACGGCACCGTCGTTTCGCGGGCGCTCATCCCTGAGCCGGCCGCGCAGGCCGGTCGATCCGGTAGAGGTGGTGCGCCCGGTCGTCGACGGGATTGTCCGGCTCCAGGTCCCCTCCGGCCACGCGTCGCAGTCCGGCCTTCTCCAGCGCCCGCCAGGACGCCCGGTTGGCCGTCGACACCGGCACGAGGACACAGGGGGCACCGGGACGGTCGTTCCAGATGGCCTGGACGGCCGACCGGATCATCCGCGTGCCGAGCCCCTGGCCGGTCATCCGTGGCTCGCCGACCAGGTAGTCGAGGGTCATCGCCCCGGGAGGCACCTCGACCAGGGTGGCGAGCTCGGCCATGTAGTCGGGGTAGTCGGACAGACGACAACGCTGAACCAGGCCGAAAGGACTGCCGTCGAGGTGGGCCAGAAGTTCGTCCGACGGTTCCTCACCCCTGACGGCAGGACCGAAGTCCCGCGACACCGCCTCGATCGAGGTCTCGTGGTTCCACCACCGGGCCACGTGCGGCTGCTCCAGCCAGGAGATCAGCAGCGGGAAGTCGTGCTCGGCGAGCCGACGCCATGTGATCATCGAAAACCTCCGACGGGACCGGCCGACAGGAACCGACCGCCCTGCGGTCACGGGCCGGGTCGGCGGCCGGCCTTCAGTCCTGGAAGATCTCGCGGACCGAGGTTGCGGTGGCTGCGCGCAGGAGCCAGGTGCGCAGGAGCTGGGGATCGTTGCAGCTTGTGATCCTCTCGCACGTTTCATCCGTGACGGCGATACCGCGTGCCTCGAGAATCAGCAGAAGGCCTTCCGCCTTGCCCTCCGCCTTGCCTTCGGCTTTGCCTTCTGCCTTACCTTCGGCACGGCCTTCTGCGCGGCCTTCGTCCCGGATCTCCTCCGAGAGGGGTGACTTGTAGAAAGAGAGGTCCACGGCCACCAGATTCCTCCACTGTTGTGCGGCTGGGCGGTTGCCCAGGCCTTGTGCGGCGAGTTCGACGAGGGGGTGCGCGATGCTTTCCGGAGCGTCCTGAAGGCTGGTCGACAGCGTCTTCATTATGGCACCGACGTCGGGATTGTCAGCGTGTGTGATGAGCGCCAGCGTGGTGAAGGCGGGGTCCTTGCGCGCTCTGGCCACCTCGGTGATCACGGGCATGTTGTGGGGGCCCACCACGAGGGGGCGCAGCGTGAGGACCGGGTGCTCAGGGCTGCCGAAGTGTGTGGGCAGTGCGGCCCATTCGGCGGTGGCACGGTTCTGGCAGACGACCATGAGCAGTGTCTGCATCCGGTACTTGTTGAGCAGGTACGCGTAGTAGTACGCCCAGGTAGCGGGTTTGTCCGGATCCTTCTTGCCTTGGGCTTCGATGGCGAGGAGAAGGGGTGGACCGTTCTCCGTTTCGATGCGCAACAGGGTGTCGACGCGACGTTCGAGGGGCTGCCTCTCGGTGAGGTCTGTGGGCATGACTTTGGTCGAAGCGGATGGACCGATGGTCACACCGAGTAGTTCGGACACGCTGCAGAAGAGATCCGGGTACTCCTGGAAGATGCGGTGCATCGCTTCGTGGGGGGAGCTGACCATGAAGGTTCCTTCGTTCGAGAGGTGGTCCTGATCAGGCGGCCTGCCGGCTGTCCGCGCGGCAGTCGCGGCAGTGGCCGGGGTGGCGGGAGCGGAAGGCGCGGTCGCACCGGTCGCAGTTCTGGAGCGGGATCACGACCACGCCGGGGCGCGGCGAGGGCGTCAGCTCCTGGGTTCCTGGCAGCGCCGGTGGCAGGAGTGCGGTGACGCGGTGGCGCAGGAGCTTCACCGGATGTCTCAGCGGGGCCGGAAGGTCGGTGGTGAGGGCGTGGCGGATGGAGTCGGGGTGGGTGTCGCGTTCGAGCCAGGCCGCGACACCGGGAGTGAGGTTCTCGATATCGGCCCCGGAGAGCACGAGCTGGGGTGCGTGGCGCCGCAGGTCGGCGAGGATCGCGCAGGCCGCTCGTTGAAGCTCGGGGGTGAGTGCCTGCGGTCGGGGGAGCGGCGCAGGTGGTGTCGTGCGCGCGGTGGGCGGCGGCACGAGCGCCCGGCCCGACGGCGGTGCGGGGGCTGGTGAGGGAGTCGGCGGCGGCTCCGCGGCGGGCTGGGGTGCTGGTGGTCGTGGCGCCTGCGTGGGATGCGACGGGTGAGCGGGCTCGTGTGACGTGACCGGGTGCGGCGACGGTGAGGCTTCGGTGTGCCTTGCCCGGGGCGGTGGCGTCGCGCTGGCGCGTCCGCCGGAGCCCGGCTGGTTGTACGACACGGTACGGGTGACGACGCGGCCGTCGGTGAGGCGGACACGACTGCGGTGCAGGTATCCGGTCGCCTCCAACTCCCGCAGGGCAGACGCGATCCGGGTCTCGCTCTCCGGGAAACGCTCGGCGAGGCGTTTGATGCCGATCCTCGTCCCGGCGGGCAGTGACTGGATGTGCGCGGCGAGCCCGATGGCGACGAGGGAGAGGCCGCGGTGCTGGGCGAGGTGGTTGCCGATGACGGTGAAGCCGCCGGTGTGCCGGACGTTGACGTGGATAACGCCGGACGACGGCGCGGAGCCCTTGGAGGCAACGGGCCGGGCGTACGGGGGCGCGGTAATCTGCTGGGTATCCATCGGGAAGCGCTTCTTCCTCGGTGGTCAGGCCCTCGATCGGGATTCGCAGTCCCGGCCGGGGGCCGTCTCATGTCTGTGGTGGTCGGGGCGAGCATATGCCTGGCAAGCCACTCCAAATCCAGCCCAGTTGCCATATGTCACCCGTGCGAGTGACTGGGATCGAGCCGGGTCGGGTTGGGGTGGGGAAGGTGGTTTCTCCAGGTACTTCAAAGCCTTGTACGTCGTGGGGCACCGCGTCGCGGCCCACCGGGTCGTAGGTTTCCGCGACCCGGTGGCGGCGGTCACGGTACGAGGTCGGGTTCGGCCCAGACGGCCTTGCGCGGGACGGGCCCGACGTCCACGCCCCAGCGGTCCGCGACCGCCTCGACGATCAGCAGGCCGCGTCCCGACTCCCCGTCCTGCGCGGGCGTTGCCACGAGCGGTAACCGCTCGCCCAGGGTGTCGGTCACCGCGATGCGCAGAAGCCTGTCGTCGTGGACCGCGAGGCTCAGCTGGAAGTCCCGGCCCGGTGAACTGCCAGGTGGGAGCGGAATGTTCGGTTCGAGTGATTTCTTGGGTCACATCACTCAGCGTGGCCGCGCGTGCGTACCGTGAGCAGTCGCAGGGCGCTTACGTACGGTGATTGTCCAGCGCTTGTCCGGTGCTGTCCCGGCTGTCCGGGGTGACGGGCTGGGGACGACCAGGGTTGAGCAGGGACGGCATGCACGTCGGAAGTGGGGTACGGATGAGCGCGGACGGGGTCGGTACGGAGCACGGGGACGGCGGAGCGGACGAGCCCGGCTGGGACGTCGACCCGGACGACGAGTCCGGGGTCGCTGTGGTGGCTGCGGTGGGCCGTCAGATCAAGGGCTGGCGTGAGTCGGCCGGGCTGCGGGCCGGGGAGTTCGGGGCCTCCATCGGCTACGGGGAGGACCTGGTCTACAAGGTCGAGGGAGGGCGGCGGATTCCTCGGCCGGAGTTCCTGGACCGGGCGGACGAGGTGCTGGGCGCGGGCGGGAAGTTGGCCGCGATGAAGCGGGACGTGGCGGAGGTGCGGTACCCGAAGAAGGTCCGGGATCTGGCGAAGTTGGAAGCGAAGGCGGTCGAGTTGGAGGCGTACCACCACCACAACATCAATGGCCTGTTGCAGACGGAGGAGCACATGCGGTCCCTCTTCGCGTCCTGGCTACCGGCTTATACGCAGGACGAGATGGACCGGGTCGTTGCCGCTCGTCTGGCGCGACGAGCGATCTTCGAAAGGGATCCGCTGCCCTCACTGAGCTTCGTCCAGGAGGAGGTGACCCTTCGCCGGCCGGTCGGAGGCGCATTGGCGTTGCGTCGACAGCTCGAACGGCTTCTGGAAGTAGGGCAGTGGCGGAACGTCGTGATTCAGGTGATGCCGACACTCCGTGATGAGCATCCAGGTACGGGTGGGCTGATCGAGGTTCTGAGATTTCCTGACGGCAGTGCGGTGGGGCGTTCGGACGGTGCGTTCAGCGGGCGCCCGGTGTCCGATCCGAAGCAACTCCGGATCCTTGGGTTGCGCTATGGGATGATCCGGGCCCAGGCTCTTACGCCAGGTGAGTCGTTGGCCTTCATCGAGCAAGTTCTGGGGGAGACATGATCCGCAAAACCTCTGCCGGGGTTCCCTCGGATCCGCAGTGGTTCAAGAGCAGTTACAGCAGCAGCGGCGACGGCAACGACTGCGTCGAGATCGCATCCGCCCCCGGAACCGTCCGTGTCCGTGATTCCAAGCGGAGTTCCGACGGTCCCCTGCTCGGCTTCACTCGCGACAGCTGGGCGGCGTTCGTGGCGTACGCGGCCGGAAGCTGACCCGGTCGGCGGACGGACCACGGCGTACAGAAGCCCCTCACCCGCCGCGACGGGTGAGGGGCCCCTGCGGGTCGGGCCGGGTCAGCTGCCCTTGACCGTGACCGCCTCGTCGTTCTTCAGCTGCTCCACGAGCTGCTTGACCTTGGCCTTGTCCCAGACCAGGTTGCCGTTCACGCTCTGGCCCGAGAGCGGGATGTTCATCGACTTGCCCTCGCCGCCGGTGACGCCCTTCATCGCGAAGAACATGTTGCCGAGCGACCAGAGCGACATGTCCTTGTCGACGATCAGCGTGTCCAGGCCCGCGCCCATCGTCGGGTAGAGCTTGAACGGGTTGAGGATCGTGGACGGGGTCGCCGTCTGCGAGGCCAGCGCCGCGAGGAACTTCTGCTGGTTCTTCGTACGGTCCAGGTCGCTGCCCGCGAACGCGTACCGCGTGCGGACGAAGGCGAGGGACTGTTCGCCGTTCAGCGTCTGCTTGCCCGCCTGGAAGTCGGCGCCGGAGTTCTTGTCCTTGAAGGCCTTGGGGATGTCCAGCTCGACGCCGCCGATCGCGTCCACGATCTTGGCGAAGCCGCCGAAGCCGATCTCGACGTAGTGGTCGATGCGCAGGCCGGTGTTGAACTCGACGGTGCGGACCAGCAGTTCGGGGCCGTCCTCGGCGTAGGCCGCGTTCAGCTTCGTCGTGCGGCCCGTTCCCGCGAACTTCTTGCCGGACTCGGAGCCGATGAACGACGGGATCTCGACGTTCGAGTCACGGGGCAGGGAGATCAGCGTCGGGCCGTTGGAGCCGTCGTGCAGGATCATCATCGAGTCGGTGCGCTTGCCCTCGGCGGAGCCGGTGTGCAGCTTCTTCTTGTCCTCGGCGGTCATGCCCTCGCGGCTGTCGGAGCCGACGATCAGGTAGTTCGTGCCGTCACCCTCGGAGGGACGGTCGATGACCTTGACGAGGTCGACCTCGCGCTTGAGCTTGCCGTCGGCCCAGAAGTACGTGCCGACGGAGACGGCGAGCACCACGACGACCAGGGTCAGCGTGCCGACCTTGAGGCGTCGGCCCCAGTTCGGGGCGGCGCTGGGCCGGACGTAGCCGCTGTCGCCGCCCCGGCCGCCTCCGCCGTAACCTCCGCCGCGCTGGTCGCCGCCGTTCCCGCCGCCGTAGACCTGGCCCGTGTTGTAGCCGCTGTCGTAGCCGGGGTCCTGGCCGTAACCGTCGTGGCCCTGCCCTTGCTGCGGCGGGATGCGGGGCGGGGACTGCGGAGGGGCGGGGCGCCGCCGGACGTGCGGCATGGCGCGGGCGCCCTCGGGCTGCGGGTTTCCGCTGCCCTGGCCGTAGCGCTCGCCGGGTCCGCCGTTCCGTCCTTCGGGCCAATCGCTCATGCGGTCCAGTGTGCCGCGTCGACCTGTGGCTCTTACAGGGTGTACGGGGGATCGGGTCACGGCTGTTGCGAAGCTGATGCAATGCAACCGGGTGCAAGCCCCCGCATAAGGTGGAGGGCATGACAGATCAGTCCCAGCCTGCGGAGGGCGAAATTCCGGCCAAGCCGACCTCGGCCTCCCGGACCACCCTCAGCCACATCATGACCGGCAGCGACACCAATCTCCTGGGTACGGTGCACGGCGGTGTGATCATGAAGCTGGTCGACGACGCTGCCGGGGCGGTCGCGGGCCGGCACTCCGGCGGCCCGGCCGTGACGGCCTCCATGGACGAGATGGTCTTCCTGGAGCCGGTGCGCGTGGGCGACCTCGTCCATGTCCGTGCCCAGGTGAACTGGACCGGGCGCTCCTCGATGGAGGTCGGCGTCCGCGTCCTGGCCGAGCGGTGGAACGAGTCGACCCCCGCCCAACAGGTCGGCAGCGCCTATCTGGTCTTCGCGGCGGTCGACGAGGACGGCAAGCCGCGGCTCGTGCCTCAGGTGGTGCCGGAGACGGAGCGCGACGAGCGGCGGTACCAGGAGGCGCAGATCCGGCGTACGCACCGGCTCGCGCGGCGCCGCGCGATCAAGGAGCTGCGGGAGCGGCGGGCCGCCGAGGGCATCGACGACTGAAGGCTCCGGCAGGTGGTCCCGGTCGGCACCCGGCTGGCCTGGACCACCTGGTCACCGGCTGCCGCCGCCGGTCACGGGCAGACGACCTGGTCGCCGGTGACCGTGCCGAACTCGCCCCGCTGCGGATCCTCGGCCTTCACCCGCCGCACCTTCGTGAAGTCCGAGCCCGCGGTGACCTTCATCGTCCCGCCCTGCCCCTTCACCGCTTTCAGCTCGCAACCGGGCAGAGCCGTGGCGAGGGACCTGGCCGACCGGTCCCAGCGCGGGTCGTAGCTGATCACCGTCCGCGTCAGATCGCTCGGGCCGCCGTTCAGCGGAGCCCTGGTGGTGTTGAACCCGGTGCCGCGCAGAGCCGCGTCGACGTCCTGGCCCAGCCCGTCCTTCGGCGTCCCGTTGTAGACCTGCACCCGGATCTGCTCGGGTGCCACGCCGACGATCGTCGCCTCGGGCTGCTTCGGCAGCTGGGGGGCGAGCGGCCTGTCCTCCTGGAGCGCCTGGAACAGCTTCTTCGACTTCCGCGCGTCCCACTTCACGGTGGAGCCGATGCCCTTGACCTGGAAGCCCGCCTCTTCGAGGGGTACGGAGGCGAACTCGGACGAGGCCGGGGTGAAGCCCCGCATCGCCTTGCCGAGCTCCAGCATCTGCTCGGTGCCGAAGTCCTTGTCGGCGCGCACCGACTCGAGCATCGACGCGGCCACCTGCTGGAACTTCATCGGGTTCATCAGCACACCGCTGCTGGTCGTCTGCTTGATCAGCGCGGCCATGAACTTCTGCTGGCGCTGCATCCGGCCCAGGTCGGCGGCCCCGTCCAGGTGACGGGAGCGCACGTACTGAAGGGCCTGGCCGCCGTCCAGCCGGTGGGTGCCTGGGGTCAGGTCCAGGCCCGTGTACGAGTCCTTGAGCGGCTTGGCGGTGCAGATCTCCACCCCGCCCAGGGTGTCGACGGTCTTCATGAAGCTGGTGAAGTCGACCTCCAGGTAGTGGTCGATCTTGACCCCGGTCATCCCCTCCACCGTCCGCACGGTGAGGTGGGGCCCGCCCTCGGCGTAGGCGGCGTTCAGCTTCACCGGGTGGGCCGAGTGCTGCTTGCCGGTGGTCCCGTCGGTGTGCGCCGGGAGCTCGGCGTAGCTGTCGCGGGGAAGGCTGACGACACTGGCGCGCTGCCGGTCGGCCGAGAGGTGGACGAGCATGAGGGTGTCGGTGCAGTGGCAGGGGGCGCCGCCGAGTCTGTACTTCTTCTTCTCCGCCTTGCTGATCTTGTCGCGGCCGTCGGTCCCGACGAGCAGCAGGTTCAGTCCGTGGCCGCCGCGGGGGCGGTTCTTCATGTCCTTGAAGGGGTCAACCCGGTCGATCCCGGTCTCCAGGCCGCTCACCACGGCGTGGCCGATCCCGCCGGCGCCGAGCACCAGCACGGACAGTCCGGTGACGACCCGCATGCCCCACCGGGGAGGGGTCTTGCGGCCTCCGCGCTTGAGTCCGCCGCCGGACCTGGGCTGCCGGAGCGGCCTGCGCTGCGGGGGAGCGGTGCGGGGGTGCGGTGGACGGGGCGATCGGTGCGGCGTGGGCACGAGGGACACCTCCGCGGTGCGAGTAGGACTTTCGCACGGTAGGCCCATACGATCTGCTGACCGGTAGGAGACCTGGCGGCGCGCGCCGCATTCCCCCGTTCGCGGTAACGTGGCGGCCGAATCACGCCACCTCCTGGGGTGCGGAACCCCGCCCCGGAGTCCCTGGCACCCCCGAGGACCCACCGAGGACCACATGTCTGCCGCGCAGCACCCCGCCGTCTCCGTGATCATGCCGGTACTCAACGAGGAACGCCATCTCAGGAACTCGGTCCGGCACATCCTGGAGCAGGAGTACGCCGGCGAGATGGAGGTGGTGATCGCCCTCGGACCGTCGAACGACCGTACGGACGAGATCGCTGCCGAGCTGGTCCGTGAGGACTCCCGGATCCACACGGTCCCCAACCCCACCGGCCGCACCCCCGCCGCGCTCAACGCAGCGATCAAGGCGTCGCGTCACCCGATCGTGGTACGCGTGGACGGCCACGGCATGCTCTCGCCGAACTACATCGCGACCGCGGTCCGGCTCCTGGAGGAGACGGGCGCGCAGAACGTCGGCGGCATCATGCACGCCGAGGGCGAGAACGCCTGGGAGCAGGCCGTCGCCGCCGCGATGACCTCGAAGATCGGCGTGGGCAACGCGGCCTTCCACACCGGTGGTCAGGCGGGTCCCGCCGAGACCGTGTACCTCGGCGTCTTCCGCCGCGAGGCGCTGGAGCGGGCGGACGGCTACAACGTCGAGTTCATCCGCGCCCAGGACTGGGAGCTGAACTTCCGTATCCGCGAGGCGGGCGGTGTGGTCTGGTTCTCGCCGGAACTGAAGGTGCAGTACCGCCCGCGGCCGAGCGTCCGGGCCCTCGCCAAGCAGTACAAGGACTACGGCCGTTGGCGCCACGTCGTGGCCCGCTACCACTCCGGCTCGATCAACCTGCGTTACCTGGCCCCGCCGACCGCGGTCTGCGCCATAGCCGCGGGCATCGTCGTCGGCGCGGCCGTCACCCCGTGGGCGTTCGTGGTCCCGGCCGGGTACGCCGCGGCGATCGTCGCCGGATCGCTCCCCGCGGGCAAGGGCCTGTCGCCGAAGGCGCGGGCGCAGATCCCCGTGGCGCTGGCCACCATGCACATGTCCTGGGGGTTCGGCTTCCTGACCAGCCCGCGCGCGCTGGCGAGGAAGGTCATCGCCAGCCGCCGCCCGGCCGTCCGGGAGCAGACCGTCTGACCGTCGCGCGCACGGTGCGCACGGTCGCACCTCCGCCCCCACGCACATGAGGAGGGCCCCGCCGATGCCGGCGGGGCCCTCCTCATGTGCCGTACGTCAGAAGGTGAAGCCCGGGTTGACGTGCATGCACGCCTTCTCGTCCGCGCCGTTCAGCGGGTTCGCCGAGTCCGGGGCCTTCTCCTCCGCGGCCTTCGCCGGGTACGCGCCGTCCTTGCGCCAGTCGGCACCGACCGTCAGGACGACGCCCGACACCTCGGTCGACTTCTTCACCTGGGACACCGGGATGCCGAGGGCCTTGGCCACCGCCTGCGCGTCGCCCTCCAGGTCCGCGCTCGGGTAGAGGACACCGGTCCTGGCCGCCCTCTCGACGTTCTGCGAGTCGACCGACGCCTTGGTGAAGCCGGCGTCCTCCAGCAGACCCTCGACCTTGCTCGCGCGGCCCCGGGCGGGACCCGCGGTGTCCGTCGCCGTCGCGTTGCGCACGCTGACCGCGATGTCGGCGGGCGGGCCGGCCGTGTCCGCGGCGACGGGCGTCTTGCGCTTGGAGGCCTTGCCGTCCAGCGGGATGTCGTCACGGATCATCCGGAAGACCTGCTCCGCCTCGTCCTTCTTGGGGAACACCCGTCCGCTCAGGTTCCCGGTGCCGTAGACGTTGGGCATGGTCGTCATGGTGATGCGGTCGGTCGGGGCCTTCTTGAGCTCCTCGGCCAGGTCGTACAGCTTCTTGACGGTGTCGAGGCCGTTGTCGACGGTCAGCGCGCTGGTGGCCGCCTCGGCGAGGTCCATCAGCTTCCCGGGGTCGGTGAGCTTGGTGCCCTTGCGCAGCTCGCGCACCATCGAGTTCAGGTACTGGTGCTGGGCCTTGGTGCGGCCCAGGTCGGTGTTGTCCTCGAAGCCGTACCGGGTGCGCAGCCACTGGAGAGCCTGCTTGCCCTTGACGGACGTGGTGCCCTCCTTCAGCTTCAGGCCCGATCCCTTGCCGTCGCTCGTGTGCGAGTAGACGTCGGCGTCGACACAGACCGGGACGCCTCCCACCGCGTCGGCCATCGAGACCACGCCCGCGAAGTCGATCATCATGAAGTGGTCGATCGTGATGCCGGTGAGCTCGTACCAGGCGGCCACCGTGCACCCGGGGCCGCCACGGCCCAGGCTCTCGTTCGTCTGGACGTCGACCGTGCTGGCCGGGTACACGTCGCCGGACTCGGGGTCCGTGCACCTGGGCATCTTCAGCATGGTGTCGCGCGGCATGCTGACGACCGAGATGTTGCTGCGGTCCGCGGAGAGGTGGAGCAGCATCTGCACGTCCGCGAGGGGCGGACCGCCGAAGGTCTCCTTGGCGCCGCCCAGTTTCTGGTTGGCCTTGGAGTCCCGGGCGTCGGATCCGATGAGCAGGATGTTCAGAGGGGTCTGACCGGCGGAGTTGGCCTTGTGGTCGGTCATCTGCTTGTCGCCGAGTGTCAGGTCCTCCTTCTTGATGTTGCCGTTGAGGTGCCTGTAGTAGACGTAACCGGCGGCGCCGGTGCCGGCTATCAGCAGTGCGAGGACCGCCGCCACCCAGCGCAGCACGCGCCGCTTGCCACCCCTGGCCGCCCGCCGGGTACGCCGGTTCGGCCCGCCGGGCTCGTGTCCGCCCTCCGGCGCGGCGGAGCGCTCCCACCGGTCGTGGCCGCCGCGGTCCCCCGCGTCTTCGCCGGGGCCGTCGTGCCGGCCGTGAGGACGTGTCTCCTCCCCGCGTGTGCTGCTCCGTCCCACCAGGACCCCCCTGCTGCTCAGACTTCCGCTGTGGCGCGAGGACCCGTCGTCACTTCGCGCATACCGCCTTGTCGGCGCTTGCCTTCTGAATGTCCTGCGGCGCCTCTTGCGGACCGGTGAGGGGCACTCCGGCGCCCTCGAAGTCCGCTCCCAGGGTCAGGACCATCGGCTGAAGGCCGTCGGCGCCGGTCGTTCCCTGCTTCAGCGCGCCGGCGGGCAGGCCCATGATGTCCGCGAGTGCGCGGGCCTGGTCCGCCTGGTCCGGCGCGTACGCCAGTGTGGTGCTGTCGGTCTTGGCCGGGGCGTTCGACCCGTTGGCCGGATCCGGTACGCCCTGCTCGTTCCGCAGCCATCGCACGGTCGAGCTCGCCGCACCCGAGATGTCGCCGCCGTTGAGGACCTCGACGCGGATGTCGGCGGGCTTCGCCCTGCTGCCCTTGAGGAGGGCTTCCTGCTTGCTTCTGGTTGCCTTCTCCCGCGCTTTCTCCTGGGCCTTCACCTCGGTGAGCGAGGTGTCGGCGCGCATCATCGCGAAGAGCTGTGCGGCCTTCTGCTGGTCCACGACCACGGTGACCGGCGTCGGCTCGGCGGGGTTGTCCTTCACCGGCATCGTCACGAAGGTGATGTTCTTCGTGTCGATCCTGCCGAGTTGGTCGGCGAGTGAGGTCAGCTTCTTGATCGATCCGATGCCGGAGTCGACGGTGAGCGCCTCGGTCGCCGCGTCGGCGAGCTTGTAGAGCTTGCCCGGGTCGGTGAGTGTGTCGTCGGACTTCATCCGGCGGATCATCGACCCGATGAACTGCTGCTGGACCTTGATCCGGTCGAGGTCGCTCTGGTTCCCGAAGCTGTGGCGGGTGCGGACGAAGGCGAGCGCGTCCTCTCCCTGGATCGTGGACCGGCCCGCCGGCAGGTCCAGGTGCGAGTCGGGGTCCTTCACGGCCTTGGCCAGGCAGACCTCGACCCCGCCGACGGCCGTGGAGAGCGTCTTCACGGCGTTGAAGTCGACCATCATGAAGTGGTCGACGGACAGGCCGGTGATCTTCTCGACGGTGCGCATCGTGCAGCCGGGGTCGCGCCCCTCCTGGCCGAGGCTCACGTTGAAGCGGGTGTTCTCCGTCCCCGGTACGACCTTCTCCGAACCGTCCGGCTGCTTGGTGCGGCAGTCAGGTACGTCCGTGATCAGGTCCCGGGGGATGCTCATCGCCGTCGCGTCGGTGCGGTCGGCGGAGACGTGGAAGAGGATGTTGGTGTCGGCGTGGCCGGTGCTGCCCTTGTCGCCGTAACCCTCGTTCCCCGCACCGGTCCGCTTGTCCGTGCCGATGACCAGGACGTTCAGCGGGCCGTCGGAGGCGACGCTCTTGCTGCCCGCGTCACCCACGTCGACGGTGTCGAGGTTGCCGTCGAACTTCCGGTAGAGCGCGTAGGCCCCGGCCGATCCGGCGACGATCACGAAGGCCATGACCCCGCCGGTCCACAGCAGCGCCCCGCGCCGCCGCGACCTCGGTCGCCCGGGCTCCCGCCGTCCGGCCGACGGCTCCCGGCCCCGGGCCGGGGCCGGCGGCCGGCGGCGGCCGCCCGGGGGGGGGCCCGCCCCGCCGCGCC
>NZ_JBFALP010000012.1:0-194888 GCF_040660235.1 Streptomyces sp. NPDC049970
CGGCCTCCCCCGCCCTCCTCCGTCCCGGCCGCGCGGTCTTTTCGTGGTGTGTTGCGCCGGGGGGGGGGGGGTCCCCGGGCCCCCCCGCCCCCCCCCCCCGCCGCCGTCCCACGGGTCGCCCCGGCCCTCGTCCTCGCCGGCGTGGCCACGCGCGCCACAATGGGCTCCATGCGTGCCGCCCGCCTCATCAAGATGGTGCTGCTCCTGCAGTCCCGCCCCGCCATGACCGGCGCCGAACTGGCCCGGGAACTGGAGGTGTCGGAGCGCACCGTGACCCGGGACGCCCAGGCACTCTCCGAGGCGGGTGTGCCGGTGTACGCCGACCGGGGCCGGGCCGGCGGCTACCGCCTGGTCGGCGGCTACCGGACGCGCCTCACCGGGCTCGCCCGTCACGAGGCCGAGGCCCTCTTCCTGTCGGGCCTGCCCTCCGCCCTGCGGGAGATGGGACTGGACGACGCGGCCTCGGCCGCCCGGCTGAAGGTCTCGGCGGCTCTGCTCCCCTCGCTCCGGGACGCCTCACGCACCGCCGCCCAGCGCTTCCACCTGGACGCCCCCGGCTGGTACCACGAGCCGGCCACCCCCGAGCTGCTGCCCGCCGTCGCGGAGGCCGTGTGGGACGACCGGCCGGTCCGTGCGCGCTACCGCCGCGGATCGGCCGGTGAGGTGGAACGGGAGCTCGCGCCGTACGGACTCGTGCTGAAGGCCGGGGTCTGGTACCTCTGCGCCCGGGCGGACGAGGACTTCCGGGTGTACCGGATCGACCGGTTCACGGCCGTCGCCGTCTCGGAGACCCGGTTCGTGCGGGACGAGGACTTCGACCTGCCGCGCTTCTGGGCGGACCGGGCGGCTCAGTTCGCCCGGTCGATCCTGCGTACGGAGGTGACCGTGCGGCTGTCGGAGGCCGGCGTGAGGCGGCTGCCGCACGTCGTGGACCGGGCCGCCGCCGAGGAGGCGCTCGCGGGTGCGGCCGGTCCCGACGCGGGCGGGCTGCGCACGGTCGTCCTACCGGTCGAGTCCGCCGAGGTGGC
Organism: Streptomyces sp. NPDC049970; assembly: GCF_040660235.1. Taxonomy (NCBI): domain Bacteria; kingdom Bacillati; phylum Actinomycetota; class Actinomycetes; order Kitasatosporales; family Streptomycetaceae; genus Streptomyces; species Streptomyces sp. NPDC049970. Next base: position 1,029 of record NZ_JBFALP010000012.1, read on the forward strand.
GTACGAGCAGCTGCTCGCGCTCGGGCCCGAGGTGGAGGTGCTCGCTCCCGCCGCCCTGCGCGAACGCTTTGCCGATACGGCCGAACGACTGCGCGACCTCTATCGCTGAAGTGGCCCCGAAGTGAAGCCGAAGGCTTCATTTCGGTGTCTGGGCGTGCGTCGCCCGCCGTCGGGGCAGATGCTGGACCCGTGATGGACGAGACGGAGTTCTGGGAGATCGTCGACAGCACCCGCGAGGCCGCCGACGGCGACCCCGAGGAGCACGCGGACCTGCTCGTCGAACGGTTGGCGCGGCTCGATCCCGACTCCGTGCTGGACTTCGCCAGGCACTTCGAGGCCCGCTACAACCGCGCCTACCGCTGGGACCTGTGGGGTGCGGCCGCCGTGCTGCTCGGCGGGGCGGGCGACGACGCGTTCGACTTCTTCCGCTGCTGGCTGATCGCGCAGGGGCGGGAGGTCTTCGAGGGCGCCATGCACGATCCGGACAGCCTGGCCGAACTGCTGGAGGACTTCGACGAGGAGCTCGACGGCGACGGCGAGGATCTCGGCTACGCCGCCGACGAGGCCTACGAGCAGTTGACCGGCGTGGTCTCCCCCGACCTCGGACTGCCCCCGCAGGCCGCGGAACCGGAGGGCACGCCCTTCGGCCTCGACGACGACGCGGCGCTCGCGGACCGGTACCCGGCGCTGTGGGAGCGCTTCGGGCCGGCCTGACGCCGCGGGCTTCCGGCACGGTTCCACGCGCTCGGCCCGCGAGGCCGACGGCCGGTCAGCCCGGTCAGCCGGTCAGCCGGTCAGCGAGCGGCCCATCAGGACGTCGTCGACGTAACGGCCGTGCAGGAAGAACTCCCCCGGCAGCACGCCCTCGACGGTGAATCCCTCCGCCGCGTAGAGCGCCCGCGCGGGGCTGTTGTGCCCCAGCACGCGCAGCGTGAGCCGTCCGGCGCCCTGTCTGCGCGCCTCGGTGCAGGCGGCGTGCAGGAGCGCTCGTGCGATGCCGTGGCGCCGCGCCCACCCGGCGACGGCGAGGCCCTGGATCTGGCGTACGTGGGCGTTGCAGGCGAGCGGGGTCGGGCGTCCCAGCCGGAGGTAGCCGGCCAGGCGTTCCCCGTCGTCGGTGACGGCCTCGGCGACCAGGAAGTCGTCGGGCCTGTTCCGGTCGTCGAGGAACGGCGCGTACGGCGGCTGCGGCCTCGGCAGCACGGCGTGCAGGGGCGACCATGTGGCCCGGTCGAGCTCCGCGAGTTCCGCCTCGTCCTCGGGGACGGCGAAACGGACGGGGCGTAGGGAGCGGATCTGCGGCGCGGCCATGGGCGCCACTGTGCCACGCGGGTTTCCGCGCCCGGCCTTCCGAATGGGCCGTGACCCATGGGGCAGGATGGATGCCATGCTTCGTTCCCGTATCGCCGTCACCGGATCGACAGGACTCATCGGAGCCGCGCTGGTGCGCTCGCTCCGCGCGGACGGGCACGAGGTGGTGCGCCTGGTGCGCCGCCCCGCCGCCACCGGCGACGAGGTGGAGTGGGACCCGAAGCGCCAGTACGTCGACGTGGCGGGCCTGGTCGGCTGTGACGCGGTCGTCCACCTCGCGGGCGCCGGGGTCGGCGACCACCGGTGGACCGACGCGTACAAGAGGGAGATCCGGGACAGCCGGGTGCTGGGCACGGCGGCCGTCGCCGAGGCCGTCGCCTCCCTCGACTCACCGCCGAAGGTGCTGCTCTCCGGGTCCGCCATCGGCTTCTACGGGGACACCGGGGACCGGGCGGTCGACGAGAGCGCCCCGCCCGGCGAGGGCTTCCTGCCGTCCGTGTGCGTGGAGTGGGAGGAGGCCACGGCACCGGCCGAGGAGGCGGGCGTCCGCACGGTCCACGCCAGGACCGGTCTGGTCGTCTCCAAGGAGGGCGGGGCCTGGGGCCGGCTCTTCCCGCTGTTCCGGGCGGGACTCGGCGGGCGGCTCGGAAACGGGCGGCAGTACTGGAGCTTCATCGCGCTGCACGACCACGTCGCCGCCCTGCGGCACATCCTGGACACCGGGACGCTCTCCGGTCCGGTGAACCTGACCGGTCCCTCCCCCGTCACCAACGGCCAGGTGACGGCCGCGATGGGGCGGGTGCTGCGTCGTCCGACCCTGTTCACCGCACCGGCGCCGGCGCTGAAGCTCGCGCTCGGGGAGTTCTCCGACGACGTCCTTGGCAGCCAGCGGGTGCTGCCCGGCCAACTTCTCGACTCGGGCTTCACGTTCGCCTTCCCCGGCATCGACGACGCGATCCGCGCCGCGCTGCGCTGACCGGTCCCGGTCGCGGCGGTCCGTCGCCGCGCCGGACCGGGGCCGCGGTGCGACCCCGTGCACCGGTGCACTGGGTCCGCGCGACTGCACCTGTATCGGCCATCCGCCTAACCTCGACCCGAACTCGGGCGTTCCGGGGGCGTGTTGGGGGCACTAGCCCCCCACCAGTCGCACCGACTCGGGGAGGGGCACGTGCTCACCGCACACACAGCAGACCACGCGGATGTGGTCATCATCGGGGCCGGGATAGCCGGCCTGTCGGCGGCACACCAGCTGATCGGCGCAGGAGTGGACGTCAGCGTCCTGGAGGCCGCCGAGCACGTGGGCGGCCGGATGGCCACTCATGACGTGGACGGGTTCCGGCTCGACCATCTGGGCCCGCTGCTCAGTTCCGCGTATCCGGAGCTGAGCACCGCACCGGGGCTCGACGGCCTGGTGCTGCGGGACTTCGCCCCCGGGGTGCTCGTCCACAGCGGGGGACGGCGTTACCGCGCCGGGGACATACGGAGCGCGAGGGGCGCACTCCGCGCAGCGCGCTCCCGATCGAGCGCCCCCAGCGGGCCCCTGGGCGGGGCGATAGAACAGGCCCGGCTCGGCGCCTGGCTGGCAAGGCTCGCCACCACACCCGAGTCGCGCATCGCGGCCCGGCCGGACGGTCCCGCGCTCGACGCCCTGGCCGCACGCGGCCTGTCCCCACGCGTCGTCGGCGGCTTCCTGCGGCCTCTGCTCTCGGCCCTGCTCGGCGATCCGGAACTCACCACGTCGAGCCGCTGCGCCGAACTGACCCTCCGCCACTACGCACGCGGCCGGCTCTGCGTGCCCTCGGGCGGTTCCTCGGCACTGCCCGAACTGCTGGCCGCCGCCCTGCCGCCCGGGACCGTGCGTACCGGGGTGCACGTGACGGCGGCGGACATCACCTCCGTACGCACCAAGGAGCACGGCGAACTCGGCTGCCGGTCACTGCTGCTGGCGACCGGTGCGGGAGCGGCGGCCGAGCTGCTGCCCGGCCTGCGGACGCCGGAGTTCCATCCGGTGACGGTGCTGCACCACACCGCGGCCCAGGCACCGCCGACCGGGGGGCGGCTGCTGCTGGACGCGGACCGGTCGGGTCCGGTCGCGCACACGGCCGTGATGAGCGAGGTCGACCCCTCGCGCGCGCCGCGCGGCCGGACCCTGATCACCTCGACGGTGCTCGGCCCGCCGCCACCTGACCTGGACCGCACGGTCCGCGCCCACCTCGCCGTGCTGTACGGCACTCCCACCGGCGACTGGGAGCTGCTGGCGGCACACCACGACCCGGAGGCGGTCCCGGCGATGCCGCCGCCGCACGATCCGCGGCGGCCGGTCCGGGTGCTCGACGGGCTGTACGTCTGCGGCGACCACCGCGACACGAGCACCGTGCAGGGCGCCCTGCACTCGGGCAGGCGCGCGGCCTCGGCGATCCTGGCGGACCTGGGGGTGAGCCGACGACACGTGGACGGGACGGAACTGCCCGTGGCCGCCTAGACGCGGCTCAGCCGAGCGCGGCGACCCGGTCGCGGTAGCCCCGCACGGCGACGGCGTCCCGGTACGGCTCCAGGCGCCGCTCGAAGTCCCGTACGTACTCCGTCGCGCGCGCCGACCGCATCTCCGCCGCCTGCTGGGCCGCCTCGGCGCCCAGCAGGCAGGCCTGGTCCAGCTCGCCCAGCCCGAGCCGCGCGGAGGCGAGCACCACGCGGCAGAACAGCCTGCTCCGGGCGAACGCCGGCGCCCTCAGCTGCAGGGACTTCTCGGCGTGCTGCGCGGCCACCCGGTACTGCTGCAGATCGCGGTGGCAGTGTCCGAACTCGTCGGCGAGCTGGGCCTCGTCGAAGAAGCGCGCCCAGTGCGGCACGTCGTCCCCCGGCCGGGAGCTCTGCAGTGCGCGTTCCGCCCGTACGAGCGCGGCGACGCAGGCCCTGGTCTCACCCAGGACGCCGTGGCCACGTGCCTCGACGGCGTGCAGCAGGGCCATGACGATCTGCGGCGCGGAGGAGCCGATGCCCTGCTGGGCGACCCGGGCGAGCTGGATGGCTTCCCTGCCGTGCCCGAGGTAGACCGCCTGCCGGCTCATCGTGATCAGGACGAAGGCGCCGTACGCCCGGTCGCCGGCGGCCTGGGCGAGCCGCAGGGCCTGGACGAAGTAGCGCTGGGCGAGTCCGTGCGCGGCGATGTCGTACGAGGTCCAGCCCGCCAGCCTGGTGAGGTCGGCGGCAGCCGAGAACAGCCGCCTGCCCATGGCCTCGCCGTAGCTCCCGCGGAGCATGGGCTCGGCCTCGTGCTCCAGGTAGCGGACGAGGGCCTGCCGGGCGTGGCCGCCGCCGTAGGCGTTGTCCAGCGTCCGGAAGAGCTCGCCGACGGAGCGGAGCGCGGCGACGTCACCGCTGCCGACCCGCTGGCCCGTGCCGCGCTCGGTCTGCCGCTGGCGCGGGACGCCGAGGGGCGGCGGCGGTGTGGGCGGCCGGGAGGAACCGGGGCCGCGGCCTCCGGGTGACTGCGGGGTTCCGGTCACGTTCGCCTGTCGCAGTCCGTGCGGGGCCCGCGCGCCGTTGGACTCGGCTGCCCCGCGCGGCGCGGGCAGGCCGCCCGCACCGGCGGCCCGCTCCTCGCCCCGGCCGACCCACTCGTCGGCGCGGCCGATCAGCCAGTCCCTGCTGGGGACGACCAGTCCGGCCGGCGTGAAGGCGATCCTGCGCAGCTCGGCATGGCTGCCCGAGTCCTTGCGCCACAGTCCGCTGACGATGTCGACGGCCTCGGCGGGCGTGGCCGCGAACTCCAGACCGGCGTAGACCGGCGCGCACGCGTCCAGGCCCAGGTCCTGCGCGGACAGCCTGCGTCCCAGACGCCGGGTGAACACCTCGGCGATCAGCGCGGGGGTGGTGCCCCGGGGCTGCTGGCCGCGCAGCCAGCGGGTCACCGAGGTCTTGTCGTATCGCAGGTCGAGCCCGTGTTCGAGGCCGAGCTGGTCCACCCGGCGGGCCAGTCCGGCATGGGAGAAGCCGGCTTCCGCGATGAGAGCGGCGAGGCGTCGGTTCGGGGTGCGCTGGGGCGGTCGTTCCGACATCAGCTGAAAGGTCTCCTGCCTTCGAGGCCGGGCGGGCAGCCCTCCCGGGCTCCCCCACGGCTGGGAGCGGGCAAGCCCGTTATGGAACGGCGCGAATTTAGCCGCCCCCGCGGTCTTCCCGGCGCCCTTCGCTCCACGTTCATCCGATCGTGTGAGGATTGCCCGGATCGCTGACGTAATCGGCCGCGGGCGGCCTGCCGGACTCCCCCGGCCGGAGCGGTCGTACAGTGGCTGGGGGCGCACATCAGTGCATGGTGACGTGGCTCCGGGGAGACCCCCCGGCCCGGCGGCACCGCGAGTAGGGAGGCACCCGAGTGAGTGAGCTGCGGTTCGTCCGTCTGGGCTTCGGCGAGAAGGCCGTCGACTACCAGGAGGCCTGGCAGAAGCAGCGCGAGGTGCACGCCGCACGGTTCGAGGACACCGTCCCCGACACCTGCCTGCTCCTCGAGCACCCGTCCGTCTACACGGCGGGACGGCGCACCACGGAGAGCGAGCGCCCGTTGGACGGCACGCCCGTCATCGACGTGGACCGGGGCGGGAAGATCACCTGGCACGGCCCCGGGCAGCTCATCGGCTACCCGATCCTGAAGCTGCCCCGCCCGGTGGACGTGGTCGCCCACGTACGCCGCCTCGAGGACGCCCTCATCCGCACGGCCGCCGAGTTCGGTGTGGAGACCAGCCGGGTCGAGGGCCGGAGCGGTGTCTGGGTGCTCGGCGACCCGGTCGAGGACCGCCCGGCGCTCGGCGGGCTCTCCCTGGACTTCGACCCGCGGCTGCACGACGAGGAGTTCGACGCCCGGCTCAACGGTCCGCAGTACGCGCCGTCCAACGCCGGCCAGCGCCGCGAGGACCGCAAGCTCGCCGCGATCGGCATCCGCGTCGCCAAGGGGGTGACCATGCACGGCTTCTCGCTCAACGTGAATCCGGACAACACCTCGTTCGACCGGATCGTGCCGTGCGGCATCCGGGACGCGGGTGTCACCTCGCTCAGTTACGAACTGGGCAGCGAGGTCACGATCGACGACGTGCTCCCGGTCGCGGAGAGGCACCTGCGGGACGTGCTGGAGAACGCCGAACCGGCGCCCCGCGCGGTCGCCGCTCCCGGGGCCGCCGTCACACCCGTCTGAGGCGCCCGCAGGGGCCCGGTGGGAATAGGGCCTGTCGGCCACAGGTTGGGCAGACGTAAGACCGTTCTAACTACGGGCGTACCCTGGTGTTCGCCGAAGATTCCAATGCAGTGAGAGCTAAGGGGAGTGCCGGAGTGTCCGCTGTCGCACCCGACGGGCGCAAGATGCTGCGCCTCGAGGTCCGGAACAGTCAGACCCCCATCGAGCGCAAGCCCGAGTGGATCAAGACCCGGGCGAAGATGGGCCCCGAGTACAACCAGCTGCAGAAACTCGTGAAGAGCGAGGGTCTGCACACGGTGTGCCAGGAGGCCGGCTGTCCCAACATCTTCGAATGCTGGGAGGACCGCGAGGCCACCTTCCTCATCGGCGGGGACCAGTGCACGAGGCGCTGCGACTTCTGCCAGATCGACACCGGGAAGCCGCAGGCCCTGGACCTCGACGAGCCCCGCCGGGTGGGCGAGTCCGTGGTCAAGATGGACCTGAACTACGCCACGATCACCGGCGTCGCCCGCGACGACCTGGAGGACGGCGGCGCCTGGCTGTACGCGGAGACCGTGCGCCAGATCCACGCGCTGACGGCGGAGCGGGAGACCGGCGCGACCAAGGTCGAGCTGCTGATCCCCGACTTCAACGCGGAGCCCGAGCAGCTGGCCGAGGTCTTCTCCTCGCGCCCCGAGGTGCTCGCGCACAACGTCGAGACGGTGCCGCGGATCTTCAAGCGCATCCGCCCCGGCTTCCGTTACGAGCGCTCCCTGGAGGTCATCACGAAGGCCCGCGAGGCCGGCCTGGTGACGAAGTCCAACCTGATCCTCGGCATGGGCGAGACCCGCGAGGAGGTCAGCGAGGCGCTCCAGGACCTGTACGACGCGGGTTGCGAGCTCATCACGATTACGCAGTACCTCCGCCCCTCCGTGCGGCACCACCCGGTCGAGCGCTGGGTGAAGCCGCACGAGTTCGTGGAGCTCAAGGACGAGGCCGACGCGATCGGCTACTCCGGTGTCATGTCGGGACCGCTGGTGCGCTCGTCGTACCGCGCCGGACGCCTCTTCCAGCAGGCGGTCGAGCGCCGCGGTGCGGCCGCGGCGGTCACGCCGGCCGTGTGAGTCGGCGCACAAGCGATCACTGAACAGTCACAGCCGCGACGACGCGGCCCGTACGTCCCCCGCAGGTCCGGGGCCCGTATGGGCCGCGTCGGCGTGCGCGGCGCCGAAATCAGAGTTTCATTGGTGTTTGACCGACCGGTCATGCACTGGTAACACCGAGCAGTGACCCTAGGTACATACGCGGTGGCTCCAGCAGCCAGCGCTGTCATTGCTTCCCGCTACCCAGTGCGCGCCGCACGCGCGCATCCGCTACGAGGGGGAACACCCAAGATGCACGCCGCACCGGTTCGAGCCAACGCCATCCCGACCGTCACCACCGCGCTCCGCGCGGTCGAGTCGCTGCTGATGAGCAGCGGCCAGCGCACCGCCCGCCGCAACGCCTGGACGGCGGTCCTGGAGGACCGCCGCAGGGCCCAGGACCGGGTCGAGGCGGAGCACGTGCTGAGCGCTGTGGCCGCCCACCGTTCCTAGGTCGCTCCCGCGCCACGTAAACTTCCGTACATGGCGAGGAAGGCAAACACTGACGGCGCGGACAGCGCCGAGAACGCGGGACGGCTCAAGCAGATCGTCCTGACCTACAAGATGACCAGGCGGTCGGACCCCAAGGTGGGTCTCGTCGTCGCGGGTGTGGGAATCATCACCTTCGGTGTCCTCCTCGCCATCGGCTTCCTGATCGGTCACCCGGTCTACGCGGGCATCCTGGGCTTCGTACTGGCCCTCCTCGCGATGGCGATCATCTTCGGACGCCGTGCCGAGCGCGCGGCCTTCGGGCAGATGGAGGGGCAGCCGGGCGCCGCCGCGGCGGTGCTGGACCGGGTGGGCCGTGGCTGGACCACGACCCCGGCGGTCGCGATGAACCGCAGCCAGGACGTCGTCCACCGGGCCGTCGGCAAGGCGGGCATCGTGCTGGTGGCCGAGGGCAACCCGAACCGGGTGAAGAGCCTGCTGGCGGCCGAGAAGAGGCGGATGGCGCGCATCGTCGTCGACGTACCCGTCCACGACATCATCGTCGGCGACGGCGAGGGCCAGGTGCCGCTGAAGAAGGTGCGCACCAAGATGCTGAAGCTCCCGCGGATCCTCACCGGCCCGCAGGTGACGGCGACGAACGACCGGCTGCGCGCGATGGGCGACCTCATGAGCAACATGCCGCTGCCGAAGGGTCCGATGCCGAAGGGCATGCGGATGCCGCGCGGCGGAAAGATGCGCTGACACCGCGGGAACGGACGAAGGGCGGCCCCGGACGAGATCTCGTCCGGGGCCGCCCTTCTCGTCGTACGCGTCCGGCTTCCGCGTGCCCACGGGTTCCAGGGGCCGGACGCGCCCCGTACCGCGCGCCGGACGTCCCCGGTTCCGTGGACTGGAGGTGTCCGGGATGCGGACGGTTCAGATACGGACCTGGACGGCGCGGGACAGCCGGTCGTGCAGGCCGCGGCTGTCGCGGTCCCAGACGATGGCCGGGATCACCAGGAGGAGCAGCACGCTCCGCAGGACCACCCGTACGGTGCCGAGCCGCCCGCCGTCCTCGGCGACGACCCGCAGGCCCATGATCCGCTTGCCCGGTGTGGAACCGACGGTTCCGACCGTGAGCAGGCTCATGACGAGGAAGACGCCGAGCGCCCAGTTCCCCGCCGCCTGCTGGTCACCGCGAGCGAGCAGCCCGTATGCGATCACCATGCACACGGTCCAGTCGATGAAGAGGGCCCCGAAGCGTCGGCCCAGCGGGGCGATGGACCCCGGGCCCTCCCGGGGCAGACCGAGGTGCTCGCCCCGGTGACCGAAGTCGGCGCCCATCTCCTCGGCCGCCGCGCGCGGCCCCGAGAGCCACGATCCGATTGCTTGCCTGTTGTCCACGCGTCCACGGTACTGCGCACACGTTTGCACCTGGCCGGGCGGGGCACGGAACACGTCGCCGAGGTGCCGCCCGCAAGCGGGCTGGTTAACTTGTGCGAAACAAATGGGTCATGCTGGAGAAATCCCTTCTGCCTAAGGTCGGGTCCAGCGTGTGCCACCGCACTGGCCACACAGACGAGCTGCAACCCCGCCCTTTCCCGGGTCGGGAGTAGGAGGAGTTGGATGTTCCAGAACGCCGACGAAGTCCAGAAGTACATCTCCGACAACGACGTCAAGTTCGTCGATGTCCGGTTCTGCGACCTGCCGGGTGTGATGCAGCACTTCACGATCCCCGCGGCGTCCTTCGACCCGGCCGAGGAACTGGCATTCGACGGCTCGTCGATCCGCGGCTTCCAGGCCATCCACGAGTCGGACATGGCGCTCCGCGCGGACCTGTCGACGGCTCGTGTCGACCCGTTCCGCCGCGACAAGACCGTGAACATCAACTTCTTCATCCACGACCCGATCACCGGCGAGCAGTACAGCCGTGACCCGCGGAACGTGGCCAAGAAGGCGGAGGCCTACCTCGCCTCCACGGGTGTCGCCGACACCGCCTACTTCGGCCCCGAGGCCGAGTTCTACGTCTTCGACAACGTCCGCTTCCAGACGTCGGCGAACGAGAGCTTCTACCACATCGACTCCGAGGCCGGCGCCTGGAACACCGGTGCGGTGGAGAACAACCGTGGCTACAAGGTCCGCTACAAGGGCGGGTACTTCCCGACCCCGCCGGTCGACCACTTCGCCGACCTGCGTGCCGAGATCTCCATCGAGCTGGACAAGAACGGCCTCCAGGTCGAGCGCCAGCACCACGAGGTCGGCACCGCCGGCCAGGCGGAGATCAACTACAAGTTCAACACGCTGCTCGCCGCGGCCGACGACCTGATGCTCTTCAAGTACATCGTGAAGAACGTCGCCTGGCGCAACGGCAAGACCGCGACCTTCATGCCGAAGCCGATCTTCGGTGACAACGGTTCGGGCATGCACGTGCACCAATCGCTGTGGCAGGGCGGCACGCCGCTCTTCTACGACGAGCAGGGTTACGCCGGCCTGTCGGACATGGCGCGCTACTACATCGGCGGCATCCTGAAGCACGCCCCGTCGCTGCTGGCCTTCACCAACCCGACGGTGAACTCCTACCACCGCCTGGTCCCCGGCTTCGAGGCCCCGGTCAACATGGTGTACTCGCAGCGAAACCGCTCCGCCGCGATGCGTATCCCGATCACGGGCTCCAACCCGAAGGCGAAGCGCGTCGAGTTCCGCGCCCCCGACCCGTCCTCGAACCCGTACCTGGCGTTCTCGGCCCTGCTGATGGCCGGCCTGGACGGCGTCAAGAACAAGATCGAGCCGCCGGAGCCGATCGACAAGGACCTCTACGAGCTGGCTCCCGAGGAGCACGCGGGCGTCCAGCAGGTCCCGACCTCGCTCCCGGCCGTCCTCGACGCGCTGGAGGCCGACCACGAGTACCTCCAGGCCGGCGGAGTCTTCACGCCCGACCTGATCGAGACGTGGATCGACTACAAGCGCACGAACGAGATCGCCCCGATCCAGCTGCGGCCGCACCCGCACGAGTTCGAGCTGTACTTCGACCTCTAGGCGTTCCGGGAGCCCGAGCTCCCCGGCAGCGTCAAGGGCCGCCGCCCCGGATCACCGGGGCGGCGGCCCTTCGTCGTGCCGGGCCGGGCCGCGCGGGTCAGTCCGCGAGCAGTTCCCGCAGCTCGGCGACCGCCTCGCGGAGCCGGTCGGCGAAGGCGTGCATCTGGTCGGCCACCGGCCGCGGGGTGCTCAGGTAGAGGTTGAAGCGCTCCGGCAGCAGGACGTAGGCGACCCCGATGCACTTGCTGCTCGTGGAGCCGAAGCCGAAGTACTGGATGTTCTCGGACGGCGCCGAGCTCGTGCTGAGGTAGTCGTCCCGCATGGTCAGCCAGCCCGGCGAGCGGTACAGGGCGGGTTGTCCGTCCACACCGAGCTCATCGCCCCGGCGGCGCTGGATCAGTTCGAGCTCCCAGAGGTGCTGCTCGGGCGCTTCTCCGGCCTGGCATTCCCTGGCCCGTGCGACGTGGGCCGCCGCCGCCGCGCGGAAGGCGGCGCGGCGGGCGTCACGGCCGGCTGCCGGGTCGTCCATCGCCGCGACGAAAGCCGGCATCTCGGGGGTCACGACGCGCATCGCCTCGGTGCGGCCGTGGCGGTACTGCCGGGTGGCGATCGACTCGTACGTCGCCCCCAGGTGGCCCTTGGCGCGCTGATGGGCCAGCTGGTACGCGGCCTGGACGAAGGCGTCCGGGGACACCCCGAGCGCCTTGGCGGCCGTGCTGCCGAAGTCCTCGAACGACACGGTGCTGGTGGCGGTGGCGGCCCCGTACGCGGCGAACTCCTCGGCGGCGGCGCGGACCCGGGCCCTCAGCGGCTCGTCCAGCTCCAGGGTGAGCGGGCGCGGGACCGGCTCGCCCTGGGAGCGTGCGCCGGAGCCGAGGGAGTGCTCGGCGGCCGGGGTGCCGAGCAGGGCGTCGGTGAAGCTGAGGATGGTCGTCCCGTCCAGCTCGCAGTGCTCGACGTTGATGCCCGCCTGTCCGTCGGCGTAGACGACGAAGGAGACGGCCTTGTCGAACCACCGGTTGCCCCGGTCGCCGTGCAGCAGTTCGTCGCAGGTGGCCTGGGTGCTGCCGGGTGCGAAGTCCTCCAGGCACACGCAGAACAGGGCGGTCTCGATGTCGTCCAGCGTCCGGGCGTTGCCGGGTCCGCCTGCGAGCAGCGTCTGCCGGGTGGCCGCCCACTCGGCCCGTGCCATCGTCGTGAGGTGGCCCGCCCGGTCCTCCTCGGGCGTGTGGATGTCGGCCTTGGTGACGGCGCGCAGCCCGGCCTCGATCTCGTCGAGGCTGTGCGGGACGCCGTCGGGGCCGATCACGTCGAGCCGGAACATGGTGCCCCGGAAGAACACCACGATGTGCCGGGCGGTTGAGGGTCCGGGCTCCTGCTCGCTGTACGGTGCGCGCACGGTGTCCAGCGGCACTCCGGGGATGCGCGTCGTGGAGAACAGGTAGGTGTTCTGCACCATCGACTGCGGGACCCCGCGCTGCTCGACCGGCGCCACGAGTCCCTCGTCGAGCCGCCGCTTGTAGTGGAGCGCTCCGGCGACGAGTCCTGCCGCCCGGTCGAGCTGCCCCTCACCGGTGTCCTGGAAGAGGAAGAAGAAGTTGGCGTTGAGCGCGATGCGGTCCCGGCGGCCGAGGTAGCGGTACGGCCAGAAGGTGTCGAGCCAGCTGTGCACCCCTTCGGTGGCGTCGTACTCCTCCAGGGCGGCGTGCAGGGTCCGGCCGGGGCCGCCGGGCCGCAGGAAGGCCGCGACCTCGGCCTCCGTCGCCGCCCGCTCCTCCTCGGTCAGCAAGGGGGTGCACCAGGCGAGGAACCTCTCGCAGCTCGCCTCGAGTGTGGGCAGCGGCACGCGCGGCAGGGTGCTCTCCCGGGCGAAGGTCGCTCCTGCTGCGGCTTCCTGACTGACGTTCAATGCGGCTCTCTTCTCGGTGAGTGGTGCGGATCGGGGTCTGGGGGCCGGGGGCGGGGACGCTACCGGTGCTGCGGTCTGGAGAGGTGGAGCTGAGCGTAGAGCCAGCCATCCTCCTCCAGCCCGCTCGCGTCGACCTCGGCCGCGGCCATGTTGTCCAGGACGCGTCGCTGTTCCCCGGCGTCGGCGAACCGCCGCTGCCTGAACACCCCGTCGACGCGGACCGTGCGGTAGCCCAGCTCCGCCAGGGCCTCCCCGACGGGCTCGAACGGGAACATCCGCAGGACGAAGTGCGCCATCCAGGGGAGGCGGCCGTCCTGGGCCTCCACGACGCGGACGAGGGTGCGTTCGGTGACGTAGCCGATGCAGCCGGTCGAGATCACCAGGTCCGTGCCCGCGAGCCTGGCACGCTGCTCCGGGGTGGGGTCGTCCGTCTCCAGGTCGGCGTGGACGGCGTCGTCGAGGTACCCGGCGTCGCGCGCGTAGGCCAGGGCGCTGGTGGAGGCGTCCAGGCCGGTGAAGCGCAGGCCGTGCGCGGGTGTGCGGGCGCGGGACAACTCCCGGTCGCGCGCCACCAGCCCGGCGCGGGAGGAGGGGCCGGTGCCGTCGTAGCGCGCGTACAGCTCGTCCATCGTGAGGTCGTACTTCAGCAGGGCGGCGTTGATCCCGTACGAGCAGCCGATGTCGAGGACCCGGGGCGCGGCGACCCGCTCCGTCTCCCGGTACTCCTTGACGAACTCCTCGAAGTGGGGCTTGGCCAGTTGGGGTACGCAGTAGCCGAGGGGGCGCAGTTCCTGGAAGTACGTCCGCGGGTCGGGCGCGGTGTAGATGTGGTCCAGCGAGACTTTTCCGGTCGCGTCGAAACGCACGGGGCTTCTCCTTGGTGGGGTGGCTGGGCCCTGGTCTGGAACCGTTCGCCGAGGGCTCGCGGGGAAGCGAGGGGTCGCTTCCCCACGAGCCCTCAGTCCAGCAGTCGGTCGCCCCGCACGGCACGGCCCTCCGCGACCCGGTGCTCGGGCAGCACCCGGCCGAAGAGCTGTCTGGTGCGCGCCACGCTCCCGATGACGCCGGGGCGCTCGCTGTAGGCGAAGATCGCGCTGTGGCGCGCGTGCTCGCCCCGGACGGGGCTGACCCGGTGGAGCGAGTAGCGGCCCTTGAACAGCTGCAGGTCGCCGGGCCGCAGCGGCAGGCGCTCGACGAGCCGCCCGCCGCGGCCGTCCAGGACGTCGCGGACGTCGTCGAAGTGCTCGTCCTCGGCGGACCTGATGTTCGGGCAGTACTCGAAGTCACCGCCCTCCTGTGCCTCCTGGGTGAGCATGCTGACCGTGTACTCGTTGGTGTCGAAGTGCCAGGGGTGCTCCATCCCCGGCCGTACGACGTTGAGTACGAGCCCGGAGAGCGGGTCGGCGAGCTCGTGCAGGCGGGGCAGGGCGAAGCAGTCGGCGACGAAGCGCTGGAAGAGTTCGTCGGCGTAGAGCCTGCTGATGAGGGAGTCCGCGGGGACCCGGTCACGGGCGACGAACGCGTTGCCGCGCTCGAAGGTCCGCCGGCCGGGGTGGTCCTGGGGCAGGTCCGCGTCCACGTCGATGTTGTAGACGTTCACCGTCTCCACGTCGAAGTACGCCTGTGGGGCGATGGCGGCGCACTCCCGCCGAAGGACCTCGTGGAGCGAGGGCCGGATGAAGTCGGGGAGTACGGTGCAGCCGACCGAGGCCAGTTCGCTCCGCGCCCGCGCCACCACGGCGCGGCCTTCGGTGCTCTCCGGGTCCGACAGGGGGTAGCGGTCCGTGTCGACCACCTGGTCGAGCGTGATGGCTTGCAGAGTGCTCATTCGACCTCTCCACGCGCGCGTCGGTAACTCAACTGAGGAGTAGCAGAGTTGAAGTTCCCACAGGGTCGCCGTGTTGTCTGTGACACGTCGCACTTCCGAACAGCGCGTGGAATGCCGGTGGGCCGGGCCGGGTCGGACGGGCCCGGGTGCGGAGGTCCTCGAAGGTGTCCGGACCCGTGCCCCCGTCCTTCCGGGGGCGCGGGCGGCCGGGTCAGCGGCCGTAGCGGATCAGGGCACGGACCATGCGGCAGGTGGTGTCGGACGGCGGGTGGATGGCGAGGCGGCCGGCGGCCGCGCGTATCCGGTCGTTGTCGGCGCTCGACGGCTGGTACACCCCGGTGTCGAGCAGGGCGATCGCCAAGCGCATGGCCTTCAGGCGGCGGTTGTGGGAGACGTACCACTCGCGGGGCCGGCCCGCGGGGAGCGGCTTCTTCCGCAGCGGCTTGTGGAGCGGCTCGGTCGTGACTGTGGCGACGGCCATCGGCAACCTCCTGGCACGGTGGTGGAACCCTCACGAACTCCCTCCATTCTACTGCCTCCCACCGACAACAGCCCCTGGTCAGAGGGGGTTTCGGAGGTCACTCAGGTAACCTGGGCACCATGGAGATCTGGATCAATCCCGCCTGTTCCAAGTGCCGCAGCGCGGTGGGTCTGCTCGACGCCGAGGGCGCCGAGTACACCGTCCGCCGCTACCTGGAGGACGTGCCCACCACCGAGGAGATCCGGGACGTGCTCGGCCGCCTCGGGCTGGAGCCGTGGGACATCACCCGGACCGGGGAGCCCGAGGCCGCGGAGCTCGGTGTGAAGGAGTGGCCGAGGGAGGCCGGTTCGCGCGAACGGTGGATCACGGCGCTGGCCGGCCATCCGAAGCTGATCCAGCGCCCGATCATCACCGCGCGGGACGGGAGCGCCGTGGTGGCGCGGACGGACGAGGCGGTGCGGGACGCGCTGGGGCGGTGAGCCGCACGCGGCGCCCGGGCCCCGGACGGCCCACCGCCGACCGGTTCGCGGTCAGGCGTCCACCGGCCCCAGCCGCGCCTCGGCCTGAGCGAGCACCTCGGTGAGCCGCAGCCCGAACCGTACGTCGCAGGGGTGAGCGACTCCCGTACGCGCCGCTTCGGCCAGCGCGTCCACGGCGGCCCGGAACGCGTCCCGCGCGTCACCGTCCCCCGCGGGCAGGCCGGACACCCCCGCCTCGCCCCGGAACTCGACCTCGGTGCCCGCCGCGCCCGACGGTGCGTCCAGCGCGAGCGTCACCGTGCTCGACGCGCCCGAGGTGTGCCGCAGGAGCAGGTGCGTGGCGTCGGCGGGCCCGCGGGCGGCGGTCACCTCCGTCACATCGCCCAGGACCGGGACCAGGACGGAGAGCGCGTGCGGGCCCACGTCCCACAGGCCCCCCTTCTCGCGGCGCCAGGGCGAGGCACCGAACTCGCTGCCCGCGCCCGGGGCGAACAGCGCGCCGATCCACGTGGCTCGGGCCGTGAACCACCCTCCGGCCGCAGCCTGTTCGTCGATCCATCCGGCGGTGCCCCCGGCGAAGCGCAGCGTGCAGAAGACCACGGAGGCGACCCGGGCCCGCTCGGCCGCCTCGGCGACCTCGCGCGCGCCCGCCACCGTGGTGGCGACCGGCTTGTCCAGCAGCAGGTGCCGTCCGGCGTCGGCGGCACGCGCGGCCAGGGGTGCCTGGACGTCCGGCGGCACGGCGAAGGCGACCGCGTCGCTCCCGGCCAGGAGTGCGTCGAAGCCCGTGTCCCCGGTGTACGCCTCGGTCCCGTGGGCCGCGGCCAGGGCCTCCGCCGCTTCGGGGCGGCGGCCCCAGACGCCGCTCAGCACCGCGCCGGGGTGGGAGGCGAGGGCGGGGGCGTGGGTCATGCGGGCCCAGGGGCCCGCGCCGACGAGGCCGATCCGCAGCGGTCCGCCCGGGGCGGGAAGTGTGGTCATGCGGCAAGTGTGCCCGGACGGGGCCGCCCGGCGCGGACCGTATCCAGTACGCCGGGGGGTGAGACGGCTCCGCTGGGGCTTCAAGGCGGAGGAGGCCTGCCGTCCGACACCTCGGGGAAACCCCGGTAACGCGGGGTTCACATCCGGGCAACGGTCGGGAAATCGCGGCTTGCGAAGCTGCGCACCATAGACCGCAGCACCCGCAAAGGATGGCGTCCGTGACGTTCAAGGCTGAGTACATCTGGATCGACGGCACCGAGCCGACCGCCAAGCTTCGCTCCAAGACGAAGATCATGCCCGGGAGCCCCTCCCAGGACGCGGCGGATCTGCCCATCTGGGGCTTCGACGGTTCGAGCACGAACCAGGCCGAGGGCCACGCCTCCGACCGGGTGCTGAAGCCGGTCTTCTCGTGTCCGGACCCGATCCGGGGCGGCGACGACGTCCTCGTCCTGTGCGAGGTCTTCAACATCGACATGACTCCGCACGAGTCCAACACGCGCGCCTCGCTGCGTCCCACGGCCGAGCAGTTCGCGGCCCAGGAGCCGATCTTCGGCATCGAGCAGGAGTACACCTTCTTCGACGGGCACCGCCCGCTCGGCTTCCCCGAGGGCGGCTTCCCGGCCGCTCAGGGCGGCTACTACTGCGGTGTGGGCTCCGACGAGATCTTCGGCCGCGACATCGTCGAGAAGCACCTGGACAACTGCCTCAAGGCGGGTCTCGCCATCTCCGGCATCAACGCCGAGGTCATGCCCGGCCAGTGGGAGTTCCAGGTCGGCCCGGTCTCGCCGCTGGAGGTCTCCGACCACCTGTGGATCGCCCGCTGGCTGCTCTACCGCACCGCCGAGGACTTCGACGTCTCCGCGACGCTGGACCCGAAGCCGGTCAAGGGCGACTGGAACGGCGCAGGCGCGCACACCAACTTCTCCACCAAGGCCATGCGCGAGGGCTACGAGCCGATCATCACCGCCTGCGAGTCGCTCGGCGAGGGCTCCAAGCCGATGGACCACGTCAAGCACTACGGCGCGGGCATCGACGACCGGCTGACCGGCCTGCACGAGACCGCCCCGTGGAACGAGTACAGCTACGGCGTCTCCGACCGCGGCGCCTCGGTCCGCATCCCGTGGCAGGTCGAGCAGGACCGCAAGGGCTACATCGAGGACCGCCGCCCGAACGCCAACGTCGACCCGTACGTCGTCACGCGGCTGATCGTCGACACCTGCTGCACCGCGCTGGAGAAGGCCGGCCAGGTCTGATCCCCACCCTCTCCGCACCGAAGGGGCGTCCGCCTGGCGGACGCCCCTTCGGCATGCCCGGCCCGCGCGGTGACGGTGGTACGGACGGTACGGGAGGGAATGGTGGGGAGCATGACCCGAAGGTCCGTATCGACGGGTGAGAGACCTCTGCTGCGCGACCGTGATCTCTGCTTCAATGGGGACATGGCCAGCTTCCAGCACACCGCGTCGGGTCGCAGCGACCTCGAGCCGTTCTGGCCCTCCCGTCAGCACCATGACTTCGACCGGGTGTGTTGCCGCGCGTGGAACGCGCAGGCCCTCTAAAGCCGCCTCACACCGGCCTTCGGCCCGCGCGCACGACGTACGTCCTCGACGACTCCTCGCGCGAAAGAGCTGACCCTCATGGCGAACACCCGTACCTTCTCCACCGCGTCCGCCGCCACAGCGGCGTCCGCGGTGCCCGCTGCGGCCACCACCTCCCGCAACACCCTGTCCCCCAGCCGCCCCCGGCTGCGTGCCGTCGACCGTGACGAGGTCGCCGAGTTCGCTGAAGTGGCCGGCCTGCTGCCGCCGGGCGCCACCTGGCTGCCCGCGCCCCAGCACACGCTGCCGGCGCTGCCCGGCCGTCCTCCGATGGTCGGTTACCTGGTGCTCGTCCCCGCCGACCAGCAGCCTGCTCTGGCCGGTGCCGTGGCGGCCGCCCGGCACCGGGAGCTCGCGCCGGAGCCGGCGGACGGTCCCGCGAGCGGCCCCGTCCGGATCGACTCCACCCGGCGCACCGCCGCCGTGGACGGAGTCACGCTCGACCTCACGTACCTCGAGTTCGAGCTGCTCGCGCACCTGGTGGCGCATCCGCACCGGGTGCACACCCGCGACCAGTTGGTGACCACGGTCTGGGGCTACGGGCACGTGGGCGACGGACGCACCGTCGACGTCCATGTCGCCCGGCTGCGCCGCAAGCTGGGCGCCGAGCACCGCCGGTCGATCCAGACCGTGCGGCGCGTCGGCTACAAGTACACGCCCTGATCGCGCACCGGCGCGGCGGGAGGCCCCGGGGTCGCTGGTCCCCTCCTGGGCCTCCCCTCGTTCGCGGGACGGTTCACGGACCACGGCACCGCATCGGGAGGGTGGTGCCAGGTACACCCCCCGGCGGGTGGCGGGACGGCTGACGGAACACCGTGCGCACAGGCGAGACTTGGCGTCGAACGGGATCCGACGTGGGGCCCGGCGAGGGGAGACACCATGTTGCAGTCCGCACGGAGCCGGACGAGGACCGCTCTGGCGGCCGCGGGCCGGGCGTTCGTCCTCTCCTTCGCGAGCGTCGCGGGCTCGGTCACGCTCTTCGTGCTGGCGGTCCTCTCCATCGCCTTCGTCCCGCTGGGGGTGGGGCTGGTCACCACACCGTGGGTCGTACGTGCGGTGCGCAGCCACGCGAACCGGCGCCGACTGCTCGCGGCGACCTGGTCCGACGTCCGTATCCCGGTGCCGTACCGGCCGTTCCCGAAGGATCTGCGCACCGGGTTCACGGGCCAGGTCGAGCGGACCACGCTGCTGCTGAAGGACCCGGCCACCTGGCGGGACCTCCGGTGGCTGCTGCTCGACATGACGGCGGGATACGTGCTGCTGGCCCTCTCCTTCGCGCTGATGGTCTACCCGCTGGAGGGGCTCGTGCTGGCCGCGGGGCTGTGGCGGGTGTTCCAGGACAGCCCGTACTGGTACGGATTCGTGCCGGTCAGCAGTCAGCTGACCGGTCTGGCCGCCGCCGCACTCGGCGTCGCCGTCTTCCACGTCGGCCTGTGGGCGACCGGGCCCCTGCTGCGGGCCCACTTCCTGCTCGCCCGCTCCGTGCTCGCACCCACCCAGGGGGAGCTCGCGCAGCGCATCGACCGGCTCACCGAAACCCGGCACGAGGCCGTGGACACGGCCGCGTCCGAACTCCGGCGCATCGAGCGGGACCTGCACGACGGGGCGCAGGCCCGGCTGGTCGCCATGGGCATGAACCTCGGCACCGTGGAGGCGCTCATCGAGAAGGACCCCGCGCAGGCCAGGAAGCTGCTGGCGACGGCGCGCGCGTCCTCCGCCGAGGCGCTGACGGAGCTGCGCGACCTCGTCCGGGGCATCCATCCGCCGGTGCTCGCCGAGCGGGGGCTCGGGGACGCGGTGAAGGCGCTCGCCCTGCGGATGCCGGTCGGGTCCGAGGTGACGGTGGAACTGGACGGCCGCGCCGGAGCCCCGGTCGAGTCGGCGGCGTACTTCGCGGTCAGCGAGGCGCTGACGAACGCGGTGAAGCACTCGGGTGCCGACCGCGTATGGGTGGACGTGCACCACGCCGAGGGCATGCTGCGGATCTCGGTCACGGACAACGGCAGGGGCGGTGCGGCGGCCGGGGGCGGTTCGGGACTGAGCGGGATCGAACGCCGACTGGGTACATTCGACGGCGTACTGGCCGTCAGCAGCCCTGTGGGCGGTCCCACCATGGTGACCATGGAGATCCCTTGCGCGTTGTCCTAGCCGAAGATCTCTTCCTGCTCCGCGACGGCCTCGTGCGCATGCTGGAGGCGTACGACTTCGAGATCGCGGCGGCGGTCGGGACCGGGCCCGAACTGACCAGGGCACTGGCCGACCTGAAGCCGGACGTCGCCGTCGTCGACGTCCGGCTCCCGCCGTCCCACACGGACGAGGGCCTGCAGTGCGCGCTGGCCGCCCGCCGCGACAGGCCCGGGCTTCCGGTGCTGGTGCTGTCGCAGCACGTGGAGCAGTTGTACGCCCGGGAGTTGCTCGCCGACGGCGCCGGCGGCATCGGCTACCTGCTGAAGGACCGGGTGTTCGACGCGGACCAGTTCATCGACGCCGTCCGCAGGGTCGCCGCCGGCGGTACGGCGATGGACCCGCAGGTGATCTCGCAGCTGCTGTCCCGGCGTTCCGCCGACGAGCCGATGGGCGGGCTGACACCGCGGGAGCGCGAGGTCATGGGGCTGATGGCGCAGGGGCGTTCCAACGTGGCGATCGCGGCACAGCTGGTGGTCACGGAGCGCGCGGTGGCCAAGCACACCTCGAACATCTTCGCGAAGCTCGGCCTGCCGGTGTCGGACGACGACAACCGCCGCGTGCTGGCGGTGCTCGCCTACCTCGACCGGGGCTGACCGCCGCGGGCGGACCGGTCACCCGCCGCACCGCGCGCCCCACGAGTTCTCCTCCGGTCTGAACGGGCGGGGCGCACCGTCCGTATGGAACGTCGCGCTTCTGACTCGAAGCCCCGAAGCGGAGGAGTTCCATGGGACGCACATCGCGCAGGAAACGCTCGACGCCGGCCAACCGGGCGATCGTCGCCTCGGTCGCGCTGATTCTGGGTGGGGGTGGGCTGGTCGCCGTGAACTTCTACGCGAGTGCGGGGGAAGGGGCGTCCGGTGCGCCACCGGGACGGTTCCAGGACGCGGCTCGCCGGATGTCCACGATCGACTGCCCCGACGCGGGGATCTCCCTGCCCGACGTACCGGACCAGGCGCGGCCGGAGGTCGATCGCGAACTGGCGGCCATGGACACGCAGATCACCGACGCGTACCGGCAGTTCGCGGACCGCAGGGAGCAGATCTCCCGGGATCCGGACCTGGCCGGGAACGCGGTGCTCGGGCCGTTGTCGAGCAAGCGGGCGGCCAGCCTCGACCGCATCGGGACCGCCGTGGAGCGGGCGGCGGGTGACCGGCCGCAGGGGCTGGACGGGCTCGCCGGGTGCAGCCTGCGCGCGGACGACGAGGACGGCGGAGAGGGCGGGAACGGCGGCCAGGGCGACAGCGGCCAAGAGGGGAACGGCGGCCAGGGCGACGGGCAGGGCGACGGCGGTCAGGACGACGGCGCCGACCAGGGCCGGGACGGCGGTCAGGAAGGCGACGGCGGCCAGGGGCAGCAGGGCAACGGCCCCGAGGCCTCCGACTTCGTCGACATCCAGTCCGTGCAGCCGAACGTCGACCGGCCCCGCACCCGCCGGGGAGCCTCGCGCGGCACGTTCACCACCGACTGCGGCCGCAACGAGAACGGCAAGTTCAATCCCGACAACGTCATCGCCGCCCCGGGCGTGAGCAACGGCGCCCACCACATGCACGACTACGTCGGGAACCAGGCCACCGACGCCTTCGCCGGGGACGACGATCTGGCCGGCGGCGGGACGACCTGCCGGAACCAGGGCGACCGGTCCACGTACTACTGGCCCGTGCTCCGCGTGCAGAACGGGCAGGACGAGAACGACGCGGACGCGGACGGCGGCGGCAGGGACCAGAACACCGGGGAGATCCAGACCCCGTCCCAGGTCACGCTGAAGTTCGTCGGCTCGCCCGCCGGGAAGGTCACGGCCATGCCGCGGTTCCTGCGGATCATCACCGGGGACGCCAAGGCGTTCACCAACGGCGACGCCAACGCCAACGCCTCCTGGAGCTGCACCGGGTTCGAGGACAGGCAGCTCGAGGACAAGTACCCGATCTGCCCCGAAGGCAGCCAGGTCGTACGGTCGTTCGCCTTCCAGAGCTGTTGGGACGGGCGGAACACCGACAGCGCCAACCACCGCACCCATGTGGCGTTCGCGCAGGACGACGGGCGTTGCCCCAGCGGCTTCAAGGCCGTGCCGCAGCTCGTGCAGCGCATCGTGTACGACGTTCCGCCGGGTCCTGGCTTCGCCGTCGACTCCTTCCCCGAGCAGCTGCACAAGCCCGTCACCGATCATGGTGACTTCATCAACGTCTTCGACGACAAGCTGATGAAGAGGGTGGTGAGCTGCGTCAACGGCGGACGCAGGTGCCGCTGAGGCGGTGACCCCGGCTGCCGGGGTCCCGTCCGGACCGGGCCGCGAGCCCGCCTGATCAGGACTGCGGCCCCGGCCGGCCCCCGACGGCCGGCCCCCGAACCTGCGCGGTCAGCTCCCGTGGTGACCGGAGTGCCCGCCCTCGCTCCCCCCACTGCCGCTCTTCCCCGAGTGGTGCGGCGAGGCGGTCTCCACCGTCCCCCCGAGCCGGCCGCGCAGCGCCGCGACCACCTCAGGATCACCGACGGCCACCCACTTCCGGCCGACCAGGTACGAACCGCCGTAGGCCTTGGCCTCGTTGATCCACTCCCGCTGGCCGCGATCGGTGGCGAAGGTGGCCAGTACGTAACGTCCGTCGCCGGTATTGCAGTTGGCCTGCCGCAGCTCCTCGGCGTCCGTCTGCACGTTCGGCTCGCAGTGCGCCTTCGACGCGATCTGCTCCAGCGTCCCGCTCGCGGTCGGCGGTACCGTGGGCCCGTCGTCACCGTCCGCTCCCCCGCCGCACGCGGTGAGCAGGGCGAACCCCGCCAGCACGGCCGCGGCGGCCCGGCGGGCCCGTACTCGTCGCCACTCCTGCTGCTGCGCCATCCGGCCATCGTGCCCCGGTGGTCACTCCCGACGCGGGGAAACCGCGCAACCCGCCTCAGGGGCGAGCTGGCCGGAGTGACCATCGCACCATTCGCTCGTTCTGCTGAACATGCCCCCACTGCGAGCAGTACCGCCGCCCGCCGGCCGCCCGTTCGCGGAACAGGCAGCCGTGGAGCGGTGCGAGGCCGCGCCCGCCGAGCACTACGCCCGGCTGGTCCGGGTCGCCTATCTGGTGCTGGCCCCCTCGCTCGGCCGCAACCGGCGGGTGCTGTCGGCCCACTGGCTCGCCCAGCGGTCCCTGGCCGCCGGACAGGGCAAGGATCCGGGGCACGCCTACGCGCACGTACGCCTGCGGCTGGTGCGTTCCGCGCTGGAGGCCGGGCTGCCGCTGCTGCGGTTCGCCCTGCCGCGGCGGGCGCAGTTCCCACCGCTGGTCCCGCAGGTGTGGGGGCTGCGGCTCTTCCCGCACTCCTGCGGGGCGGACGAACTCGCCCTGGAACAGGCGCTGGCGCTGGTGTCGGGGCCCTGCCGGGCCGCCCATGTGCTGCGGGGGCTCGAAGGGCTCGACGACGCCGAGGTCTGCCGGGTGCTCGAGGCGGCGGGCGTGGCGGACCCGCGCGCCGCGCTGCTGGAGGCCGACGCGCTCACGGCGCCGTACACCCTGCTGGCCTCACCCGAGTTCGACCCCTGCTCCCTCCAGGTCAGGCCGACCGACGCGGCCCGGCGGGGCCGGCGCGGGCGGGCGCTCCTGGCGGGGCTCGGCGCGGCGCTGGTCTGCGGGACGCTGCTGCTGGTGCCGGGGGACGGCCTGGGTGGCCCGAGCGCCGCGTCCGCGCCGCTCTACTCCCGGCACCACTCCGCCCAGCAGGCCCTGGAACCGGGCGCGTTGCGCCGGGTGGCGCCGGGTCTCTGGCGGGGCTCGGAGCGTACCGACTTCACCGTCTGGCCGACGCGCGGGGACCGGACCGGGGACAGCCGACTGCTGCGCCGCGCCCTCGCCGCGTGGGCGCGGCCAGGCCCGGCGGTGGTGTCGTCGGCGACACCGGGGACGCCGGACGGCCCGCCGATGGGCCCCCCGCAGCTGTTGTACGCGGGCGAGGTCGGCACGGCGGCCGTGGTGCTGTTCCACGACGGTCTGCGTGTCGTGCGCTACGCCGAACCGCGCAACGCGGATCCGGCCGGGGGCGCGGCGCTGGACTTCGCCCGGGTGGACGGCGCCGACTCGGTGGCGGCCGGCGCGCTGGTGGTGCAGCGCCGGGGCGACCGGGTGCGCTATCTGACCGCGCCCTGGGTGCGCGGGACAGGCGTACGGGACCTGCTCGCCCCGTACGTCCCGGCCCGGTCGCTGCCGCTGGACCGGCAAGGGGTCACGGCGCCGATGAGGGTGCCGGGGACGCGGGAGGGGGGCCGGGCCGACTGCCGGTCCTGGCAGGCGCTGGAGCTCCGGGACGGCACGGCGGCGAGGCTGATGACTGATCTCGGCGAACTCACTCCGGTGCGCCTCACCTCCGGCCCGCCGTCCGCCCCGCACGACGTGTCGGGCCGGGTGGAGCGGGAGAGCTGGGCGCGTACCGCCTGTCTGCTGCCGGCCGTGCGGTCGCACGGGGTCCGGACGGTGAACTCCTGGGCGTACGCCGAGCAGCGGCTGCCCGAGGGCGAAGGCTCCGCACGGTGGTTCTGCACCAGGGCGGACACCTGGCGGGGTACGGGCAGCAGGGTGCTGGCGCAGTTCCAGGCGCCGCCGGAGCTGTCGGGCGGCGCCGACGCCCCGGGAGCGGTCGCCGCGCGCGCCGAGGACTCGCCCGACTGCGGGAAGCGGAGACCACGGGTGCTGGCCGGCGTGCTGTGGAAGTCGGACGGCGGCCGGTGGTACGTACTGGCGGCGGGCTCACGGCAGTTCGCGTCACTGACCGCGTCCGGCGGTGTGGCGGGCCGGGCGGACGGGCGGCTGCTGGCGCTGCCGGCCGAGGAGGGCGACCGGGCGCGGCTGGCGGGGCTGCTGGCGGACGGCAGCCGGGTGGGCGCCCTGCGCTGAACGCGGCCGGCCGGATCGGGAACTGCCTGGTGGTGGCGCCGGATCGGTGCGGGCCCACCCCGGTTAGGCTGTCCTGCATGACGACCGGTGTGCGGCGCAGGATGGGCGTCGACGAGCGCAGGGCTCAGTTGATCGGCGTCGCGCTGGAGTTGTTCAGCCGCCGCTCGCCGGACGACGTGTCGATCGACGAGATCGCGACGGCGGCCGGTATCTCGCGGCCGCTCGTCTACCACTACTTCCCCGGGAAGCGGAGCCTGTACGAGGCGGCGCTGAAGCGGGCGGCCGACGAGCTGGCCGGCCTCTTCCTGGAGGCGCACGAAGGACCGCTGGGGGCGAGGCTGGTCCGGGTGATGCACCGGTTCTTCGACTTCGTCGAGGAGCACGGGCCGGGGTTCGCCGCGTTGATGCGGGGTGGTCCGGCGCGTGGTTCGTCCACCGCCGACGCGCTCGTCGACGGGGTCCGGCAGGCAGCGTACGAGCAGATCGTCGCGCATCTCGGGGTGCCGTCCCCGCCCGCTCGGCTGGAGCTCGTCGTGCGGTCGTGGGTGTCGCTGGCGGAGTCGACGGCGCTGCTCTGGCTGGACGGGAAGCGTGTTCCGCGCGCGGAGCTGGAGTTGCAGCTGGTGCACGACTTCGCGGCGCTGGCGTCGGTGAGCGCGGCGTACGACCAGGAGATGGCCGGGATCATGCTGCGGGTCTTCGCTCAGGAGCCGGCGGACGGCCCGTTCGACGAGCTGCTCTCGCGGCTCGCGGCGCTGGCGCCCGCCGCACCCGTGGTGCCGCCGCAGCGGCGGGCCTGACTACCGCTTGGCGTAGGACGGGTCGAGGTCCCTGGTCTCGGCCGAGGTGTGGACGACCAGGCCGTCGGCGGGCTTCAGGTGTCCGGCCAGGAGTTCCAGGATCGCCTCCGTCAGCTTGCCCTTGGTCTCGGGGGTACGTCCGGCCAGCAGCGCGATGCCGACGTGCACGATCGCGTCGCCGGTCGGGGCGTCCCCGACGACCGACTCCTCGACGCGGCGGAAGCGGGTCTTGCAGCTGGGGATCTTCGTGGTGACGGTCTCGGCGACGAGCGGGTGGAGGGCGAGGGCGAAGCCACGCCGGTCGAAGGTGTCGTCGAGCTCGGCCGAGTAGTCGACGGTGATCTGGGGCATCGAGCGCTCCTGGATGCGGGGTGCGGTGGGGCTGTCCGGCCTCACCCTTCCCGGATCGGCGCCGCCGCACAAGCCGGTCCCGACCCGTGGCCGCCCGGACCCTGTGCGTACGGCGCCGACGCGGCCGGGGCCCCCCGTACCGCCGGATCCACGTACCGCCGGTCATGATGCGACCCCGGGCACACCAACGGCCGGCCCCGGGCTCCGGCCCCCTGGGGGCGACGGAGCCGGGACCGGCCGGTGCGGGGTGTCAGCGCGCGGAGAACACGGCGACCGTGCGCCCCGGCACGGTGAAGCTGCCCGACTTCCCGTCGTACGAGGACTTCTTGACGGTGCCGTCAGCGCCCGCCGCCTGGACGGGGTGCAGGGCGTACGCCTTTCCGGCCAGCCCGGGGACGCCTTGGCGCTGCGTGCCGGGGGTGGCGTTCATGACGACGACCAGCTTGCCCAGGCGCATCGTGATCACCCCGGGCGTCTCCTCCTTGCCGGAGAGCGGGAAGGACAGGGTGTCCTGGACCTGACCGGCGGTGGCGAGGCCGAAGTCCTCCTCGGTGGTGCGGATGGTGAGCAGGTCCTGGTACGCGGCCGACGCGCCCGTGATCTGCGCGCATCCGGGGGTGAGCGCGGCGGAGGTCAGCAGCGGCTTCCCGTAGGACCACTTGTCCTCGTTGTCGGCTGCGGGGGGCAGCCCCCGGCCGAAGCCGTTGCCCTTGCGGCAGTCCCAGTGCAGCGCGTTGAACCAGTCGCCGCTGTCGTAGGAGTTGCGGTCCAGCGACTTGGAGCGCAGCAGGTCGGTGCCGGCCTGGGAGAGCGCCGGCCCCTGGGAGAGTGCCGCCGTCGCCATCGCCAGGACCTGCATACGGGCCCGGTCGGCGGCCGGGGTGTCGGCGGGGAGCTTGAAGGCGAGTGCGTCGTAGAGGGTCTCGTTGTCGTGGGCGTCGGCGTAGGCGAGCGCGTCGCCGGGGGCCGCCGCGTATCCGGCGGGGGCCCCGTTGTAGTCGACGGCCGAGCCCTTGACGTCACGTCCCTGGGTGTCGGTGAAGGTGTAGTCGGCGAGGTTGCCGGTGAGGCCGACCTTGATCAGGTCCTGGTAGTGGAGGAGGCGGGCCTTCTGCTCGGCCTCGGTGCCGTTGGCGGGTGAGGTGTTGGGGTCGGTGTAGAGGCCGGAGGCGAAGCCCTGGACCCTGGGGTCCTCGTCGAAGGGGCCGCCGCCGCGCACGGCGTCGCGGGCCCGGTCGGAGAACGTGGCGATGCCGGTTCCGGCCATGTTCTTCTGGGTGGCCTGGACGAAGCGCGCGTCGTCGGCGATCTCGCCGAAGTTCCAGCCCTCGCCGTAGAGGATGATCTTCTTCCCGTCGACGCCGTCCCTGGCGACGGTCAGCCCGTCCAGCGCCTTGCGGACGGCGAGGATGTTGGCCTTGGGGTGGTGTCCCATCAGGTCGAAGCGGAAGCCGTCGACCTTGTACTCCTTGGCCCAGGTGACGACCGAGTCCACGACGAGCTTGCCCATCATGGCGTTCTCGGGGGCGGTGTTGGCGCAGCACGTCGAGGTGGCGACGGTGCCGTCCTCCAGGAGCCGCTGGTAGTAGCCGGGCACGATCCTGTCGAGGACGGACTTGTCGTCCTGGCCGGAGGCGACGGTGTGGTTGTAGACGACGTCCATGACGGTCCGCAGCCCGGCGCCGTTGAGCCCCTGGACCATGCGCCGGAACTCGACGGTGCGCTCGGTGCCTTCGGGGTCGGAGGCGTAGGAGCCCTCGGGCACCGTGTAGTGCAGCGGGTCGTAGCCCCAGTTGAAGCCGTCCTTCGCGGCGGCCTTGGTGACGCAGGCCTGCTGCTCCTCGGAGTCGGGGGCGTAGACGGACAGGTCGCAGGCAGGCTGCCGCTGGTCGGACTTCTTCTCCGGGATCGTCCCGATGTCGAAGACGGGCAGCAGGTGCACGTAGCTGGTGCCGGAGTCCGCGAGCTCCTCGAGGTGCTTCATGCCGTCGGAGCGGGTGTCGGTGAAGGCGAGGTACTCGCCGGGGTGCTTCGACGTGGAGTCCGTGATCGAGAAGTCGCGGACGTGCAGCTCCTGGATCCGGGCGTCGCGGAGCGGGACGGCGGCGGGCTTCCTCAGCGCGGACCAGCCGCGCGGCGCGAGCTTCGGGTCGTCGAGGTCGACGACGAGGCTGCGGGCGGAGTCGGCGGTCAGGGCGGTGGAGTAGGGGTCGGTGACCTTGTTGGTGACCACTTTCTGGACGGTGGGCGCCCAGACCTGGACGGCGTAGCGGTAGGGCTTGCCCGTCCAGGACTTCTTGCCCGTGACCGACCAGACGCCGGTGCGCTCGTCACGCCGCATCGGGACGGTCCTCCCGTCGAGTTCGAGCGAGACCGTGCGGGCGGTGGGCGCCCAGACGGAGAGCGTCGGGCCGCCCTTGCCGAAGACGGGGCCGAGGGCGGCGGTGCTCGCGGCCTTCCCGTACAGCTCGTCCAGGACTCCGGCGGTCTGGACTCCGGTGGCGGCGAGCAGGGCGCCGTTGGCGGCGCGCTGGGTGGCGATCAGCTGGCCGCGCAGGGACTCGCGGACCCGGTCCCGGTCGCGGGTGTCGACGGTGAACGCCGGATAGTCCTTGAGGTGCGGGTACTTCGCCTTCTGCGCGTCGGTGAGTCCGGTGGCACCGAGCCGGAGCCACTGCCCCTCGTCGGAGAGCGCGCCGTCGACGACGGAGATCCCGCCGTTCTTCGCGTACACGAGCTGCTGGCTGGTGGCGTCGGTGGCCTTCACCTTCCAGACGACGGTGTCCGCGTCGATCCACTGCGCCTCGGCCTTGGTGAGGTCGGGCGTGGGCGCCCCGCCGGCCTGCGGGAGCAGGTAGCCGGGCTTCCCGCCGAGCATCCAGACCTCGTGCCCGTACGAGGCGGTGTCCAGGGACTGGTCGCTCGGGAGGTCCTTCTCGTCGCCCTTGTGGAGGATGTAGCTGAGCGAGGTGGCACCGTCGGCGAGCGGGACCTCGAAGGTCACGCCGTAGGCGTCGGTCTTCGACGGCTCCAGGGGCTTGGCCCAGTCCGTGGGCGCGGCGGCCCCGGTCCAGGTGTGCAGTCCCCAGCCGTCGTAGTCGCCGTCGGCGCGGTGGTAGTGCAGGACGGCCTTGGAGGTGTCCTGCGGCGGGGTCGCGGGGGCCTCGGCGGTCTGCTCGTCCTTGCCCTGCTCGATCCAGACCTGGCCGGTCCTGGCGAGGTCGACGGTGCGCTCGGGCCCGTCGGCCGTGCCGTTCTTCTCGACCGTGTAGGGAACCGAGGAGGCGCCCTCGTCGAGGTCGATCCAGGCGAAGGCGCCGTAGGCGTCCCGCCCGACGAAGTCGGCGCTCCTGTCACCGGACTTCAGCTGCCAGCCCTCGTAGTCGCCGTCCGCGCGCTTGTAGTGGACGACGGCCTGGTCCCGGTCGACGGCGACGGGCTTCGGTGCCGGCGGCGCCTGGCCCGCGGTCGTCGAGGCGAGGGCGCCCGAGGTGCGTCCGGCGCGGTCGACGACGACCGCCTTGTAGCGCAGCGCGGTCCCGGCCTTCACGGAGGCGTCGAGGTGCTGGGTGACCTTGTACGGGGCGTGGTCGGCGGAGCCGAGGGTGATCCACCTGCCGTTGCCGGTCTGCGCGGCGAACACGACGCGGTTCAGGTCTCCGCCGTCCACGTCGGCGCTGATCTCGACGGTGCCGGTGGCTCCGGCGGCCGGGGCCTTCAGCGTCAGGGAGGGCTTGGTGGCAGGGGTGCCGAGCTGCTTGTCGGCACGGAGCACGATGCTGGAGAGCGCGGGCACGGTGACCTTGACGGTCTTGTCGGCGGCGCTGCGAACCGTTCCGGAACCTCCGTACAGCGTACGGAAGTTCATGCCCGCCGACTCGGTGGGCAGCTCGACCGTCCTCGCCTCCGTGGAGTTGTTGGAGGCGACGACGTACTCGTACGGCTTCCTGCTGTCCGTACGCGAGAAGGCGTGGACGGAGCCCTCGGAGTAGCGCTCGGTCTGGGTGCCGTCGCGCAGGGCCGGGTGCTCCCGGGTGAGCTCGGAGAGGGCCGCTATGGACCGGTACAGCGGGTGGCCGGTGTCGTACGCGTCGGAGGCGTGCGTACGGTCGGTGCCCAGTTGGTCGTCGTCGAGGTAGTCGGCGGTCTTCGAGGCGAAGAGCGTCTGGCGTGCGTCCTTGTCGCCGCCCGCCCCGGTGTAGCCCTGCTCGTCGCCGTAGTAGACGACGGGGTTGCCGCGGCCGAGGAACATCAGCTCCTCGGCGAGGCGTGCCCTGTCGAGGAGTTCGGCGTCGGAGGCCTTCGGGTTGTCCTGCTTGAGGAAGGTGCCGATCCGGCCCATGTCGTGGTTGCCGAGGAAGGTCACCTGCTCGTAGGCGTTGGCCCTGCCGGTGGTGTAGCGGTAGTCGTCCGCGTACACGGCGGCGAGCTTCGAGGCCGGGGCTCCCTGGGAGGCGTACTGCCTGGCCGCTTCCTGGAAGGGGAAGTCGAGCGTCGCGTCGAGCCTGCCCCGGGTGACGTACGGCGAGGTGATCGCGGTGTCGGCGGAGTAGACCTCGCCGAACATGAAGAAGTCGTCGCGGCCGCGCTTCGCCGCGTAGTCGTCCAGGGCGGTCGCCCACTCGGTCCAGAAGTCCATGTCGACGTGCTTGACGGTGTCGATGCGGAAGCCGTCGATGTCGAAGTCGCGGACCCACTTCTCGTAGATCTTCTCCATGCCGGAGACGACCTCGGGACGCTCGGTCCACAGGTCGTCGAGGCCGGAGAAGTCGCCGTACTCGGTGGACTCGCCCGCGTAGGTCGAGTCGCCCCGGTTGTGGTACATCGTGGCGTCGTTCAGCCAGGCCGGGACCTTCTTCCCGGTGTTCCGCGGGGTGTACGGGAAGGAGTCGGCGTCCACCTCCGCCATTCCGCGGCTGTCGTCGAACGGACGGCCGTCCTCGTCGAGGTAGGGGAAGGCGCCCTTGGGCTTGTAGCCGTACTTCTTCTCGGCGTAGTCGACCGTGTCGGCGGTGTGGTTGGTGATGACGTCGAAGAAGACCTTCATGCCCTTGCCGTGGGCCTTGTCGATCAGCTTCGTGAGGTCGGCGTTGGTCCCGAAGTGCGGGTCGACCTGGGTGAAGTCGGTTATCCAGTAACCGTGGTAACCCGCCGAGGCGTTGTCACCCGTTCCCTGGACCGGCCGGTTCTTGAAGATCGGGGCGAGCCAGATGGCGGTGGTGCCGAGGCCCTTGATGTAGTCGAGCCGCTGGGTGAGGCCCTTCAGGTCGCCGCCCTGGTAGAAGCCCTTGTCCGTGAGGTCGTAGCCGGTCTCCAGCCGGGAGCCGGTCAGCCCGCCGCGGTCGTTGGAGGCGTCACCGTCGGCGAACCGGTCGGGCAGCACGAAGTAGAACTGCTCGCGGGTCAGGTCGTGCCTGGCCGGCTCCTTCGCGAGTTTCGCGTCCGAGGGCGGGGCCGGGGGTCTGGGCGCGGCGGAGGCGGTGGCCGCCGGCATGACGGGGAGCAGCGCCGCGCACAGTGCGGCGACGGCTCCCCGCCGGAGGGTGGTTCGGGACACGGGCGGGTACTCCTCGGCTTTCGGGGATCTGACGGGGTGGAGCGGCGCGGGCCGGGGACGCTCACCCTCGCGTCCCCGGCCCGTTGGGTGGATGGTCAGCTGCGCCAGACGTCGGCGGTCAGTGCGGCCTTGCCGGAGGACGGCACGGTGGCGGTGCGGTTGGCGCCGCTCTCCCAGGTGACGTTGCCCGCGGCGTCCTTGCGGAGGTACTTGTACTCGAACGCCGTACCTGCGGGCAGGCTGACGTCGAGCTTCCAGACGGGGTACGCCGCCGGGTCGAGCTTCAGCGCGCTGCCGGGGGCCCAGTTGCCGAGGGCGGCCTGGTTGCCGGTGACGTAGATGTTCTGACCGGGCTGGGTGGTGGCGTTGACGCCGAAGGAGGCGCCGGACTGGCCGGTGCCGGGGTCGGGGGTGGTGCCGCCACCGGTGCAGCTGCGGGCGCCGGAGTGCAGGGCGACTGCGGTGCCGGAGCCCAGGGTGGCGGTGAACTGTCCCGAGCCGTTGACGGTGACGCCCCTGCCGGACTGGACGTCGCAGTAGTCGCCGGCGGGCAGCGACGTCTGGAAGGTCCGGGTCAGCGAGGAGCCCTCGTAGTTGATCGCGACGTACGCCTTGGAGCCGCGGCCGAAGGCGATCTGGTCGCCCCCGTTGTCCCACCAGTTGGAGACGGCCTGGCCACGGGCGGCGTTGCGGAAGCCGACCATGGAGGAGATCTCGCGCCAGGCGTGCTGGCACTTCCAACCGTCGCTGTAACAGGCGTTCACCTGACCGCCGTTGGGCGGGCCGGCGTCCTTGTCGGACCACTCGTAGCCCGAGTGGACGTCCGGCGAACCGTAGGGGTACGCGAGCATGAAGACGTTCGCCAGGGTGTACTTGGCGCCGTCCTTGTAGTTCAGCGTGTCGCCACCGCGCTCGGTGTCGTGGTTGTCGACGAAGACCGCCGACTTCCCGGACTCCATGAAGCCCCAGCCCTCACCGAAGTTCTTGAGGTTGGCGAGGTTCTCGTTGTTGAAGACCTGCTTGAGGCTGCGGCCGTAGCGGAACTCCTGGACGTCACCGCTGCCCAGGTACTCGGAGGGCGAGACGGCCTCGCCCGCGCCGTAGATCGCCTCGTGCTTCCAGTACACGCCGGAGTTGCTGAGCCGGGACTTGATGTTCGCGAGGTCTCCGGCAGGCATGTGCTTGGCGGCGTCGATGCGGAATCCGTCGACGCCGAGGGAGAGCAGGTCGTTGAGGTAGCCGGCTATCCGGCCGCGTACGTACTCCTCGCCGGTGTCCAGGTCCGCCAGGCCCACCAGTTCGCAGTTCTGGACGTTGGCGCGGTCGCCGTAGTTGCTGATCTGCGACTGGCAGTCGTTCATGTCGCTGACCGAGTAGGTGCCCGGATAGTCGTACTTGGAGTACGAGGAGCCGCCCGTGCCGGTGCCCG
Source organism: Streptomyces sp. NPDC049970 (assembly GCF_040660235.1). Classification (NCBI taxonomy): domain Bacteria; kingdom Bacillati; phylum Actinomycetota; class Actinomycetes; order Kitasatosporales; family Streptomycetaceae; genus Streptomyces; species Streptomyces sp. NPDC049970. Next base: position 34,573 of record NZ_JBFALP010000012.1, read on the forward strand.
AACCGGCGGACATGTGGTTGATGACCGAGTCGGCGATGACCTTGACGCCCGCGCCGTGGCAGGTGCTGACCATGTTCGCGAAGGCCGTACGGTCACCGAGACGGCCGGCGATCTTGTAGCTGACGGGCTGGTAGGAGGTCCACCACTGTCCGCCCTGGATGTGCTCCTGGGGCGGCGAGACCTGGACGAAGCCGTACCCGGCGGGCCCGAGGCTGTCCGTGCAGGCCTTGGCCACGGAGGCGAACTTCCACTCGAACATCACCGCGGTGACGTCCTTCCCACCCGGCGGTGCGGCCTGGGCGGCGCCGGCGGCGCCGAGCCCGGTGGGGATGGCCAGGACAGCGGCGCCCATGGTGAGGGCGAGCGCGCCGGACAAGGGTCTGCGTGCCATGACGTTCCTCCTGCGGTGGGGGAAGTGCGGGGATGGCGGAGCAGCCTCACATGGCAACGCGCCGTGCCCTCAAGGCTCATGAAGGTTCTTGCAGCAAGGATGCAAAACCCCATGTGCGGCAGACCGTACGAGCCCGACCTGCCCCGGTCAACCCCCTGGACACGTCGCGATCACATCGTGCTCACATCCCCGAAATCCTGGAGATTTCTTCCTGCAAGGACTTACGCAAGATATTGCGGGACTGTTAAGTTCATCCCGACTCCGGCCCGGCCGGCCGGGGGTCCGGCACGCCGGGCCCCACGCGCCCGTCCGGCCGGGCCGGTCACACCGAGGAGAGGTCCCGGCGTCGCTTCCCCGCAGGCCCGACCCGGGCCGACTCCGGGGCCTCTCCTGTGCGTGGCGGGCCTGGACGCGTTGCGGGCCTGGACGGCGTTGCGGCCTGGACGCGCCGGGGTGAACCATCCACTCAGTCCCGGCTGGTCCGGAACCTGCGCCGGTACTCGGTCGGTGTCGTGTCGAGGCTGCGGCGGAACGCCCGGACGAGGGTGTCGACGGACCCGAACCCGCACGTGGACGCGACGCGTTCGAGGGTGGCGTCGGTGGATTCGAGCTGACTGCGCGCCACCTCGACGCGGGCCGATTCGACGTAGGCGTGCGGGGTCGTGCCGAGCTCGGTCTTGAAGATCCGGGTGAGCTGCCGGTCGCTGATGTGGGCGTGCGCGGCGAGGTCCGCGAGGGTCAGCGGTTCGCCGATGTTCCGGCTGATGTGGTGGCGCAGGTCCTCGATCCGCCGCGTCGAGGACACCCGCTCCAGGGGAACGCTGAACTGGCTCTGACCGCTCGGCCGCTTCAGGTACATCACGAGTTGCCGGGCGACGCGGAGTGCGACGGTTTCGCCGAGATCGTCGGCGACGAGGGCGAGCGACAGGTCCAGGCACGCGCTGATTCCCGCGCCGGTCCACACGTCGCCCTCGCGGATGAAGATCGGATCGGCGTCGACCTCGATCGCCGGGTGGTCGGTGGCGAGCTGCTGCGCGGTCGACCAGTGGGTGGTCGCGCGTCTGCCGTCGAGGAGTCCCGCTGCTGCCAGGACGTGTGCTCCGACGCAGACGGAGGTGACCCTGCGGGTGCGCTCCGCCAGCTGCCTCACCCGCACCACCACGCGCGGGTCGGTGAGCGCGCGCACGCGGCGAAGGCTGTCGACCTCGACCGCACCGGGCACGATCAGGGTGTCGATGCCCTTCTCGGACAGATCGTCGAAGGTGGTGTCGGGGAGGACCCGCACCCCGGCGCCGGTGGTGACCGGATCCATGGTCTCGGCGGCGAGGACCACGTCGTATCCGGCCGCTTCGTCCGTCTCACGTTGTGCGAGGGAGAACACCTCCGGCGGCCCCGTGACATCGAGCAGGTCGACCCCGTCGAAGAGAACGATCACGATCAGTCGTCTGACGGTGCGCATGGGGCTCCTGCGATCGGCGGCGTCGATGTCGGTATCTGCATGTTAGATGACATTGCCGACACCCCGTGGTGGGTCGTAGCGTCATAGGTGCAGGTCACCGAACCGGTGGGCTGCCTTCTCCGACACGATCCCCAGGCGGTTCCCATGCCGAGAACAACACTGCGCCGGCTCAACGGCCTCGACGACACCCCCGCGACACTCGCGGAGTCGACCCTGGTCCTCATCGACTACCAGAACACCTACACGACCGGTGTGATGGAACTGGACGGCTGGCAGTCCGCCCTCGACGCCGCAGCCCGGCTGCTGGCCCGTGCCCGCCAGGAGGGCACGAAGGTCATCCACGTCGTCAACGACGGCGGCGAGGGCACCCCGTACGACATCCGGGCCGAGATCGGCCGGATCCACCCCGCCGTCGCCCCGGTCGAGGGTGAGCCCGTCGTGGTCAAGCAGGCACCGGACTCCTTCGTCGGCACGGACCTGGACCAGCACGTCGACGCCGCGGGCCACAGCGACCTGGTCGTCGCCGGATTCATGACGCACATGTGCGTGGCCTTCACCGCCCAGGGCGCCTTCCTGCGCGGCAATCGCCCCACGGTCGTGGCCGACGCCTGCGCCACCCGTGCCCTGCCGGTCGCCGGCACCGAGCTGGACGCCCACCAGGTGCACTACAGCGCCCTCGCCACCGTCGCCGACCTGTACGGGGTCGTCGTTCCGTCACAGACGGACCTCGCCTGACCGAGCAGCCCGTCCCCGTCCCGCTCGGCACCAGCGCCACCACCACCGCCGCCCGCCGGGCCGCTGTCACCGCGTGGGGCCGAAGATCTCCTCGGCGGTGGCGGCATGGACGGCGCGGATCAGCCATTCACGCGACACTTCAAGGTCGATGCAGGCGCTGATCTTTTCGCGGACGGCATCGGTGACGTCGATGCCGCGCGCGTCGAGGAGGATCAGGATGTTCTCGCCGCGAGCCTGGGCGCGGCCTTGGGCGCGGCCTTGGGCGCGGCCCTGAGCGCGGCCCTCCTCCCGGATCTCCTCGGAGAGGGGCGAGATGTAGAAGGAGAGGTCGGCCACCAGGTTTCTCCACTGTCGTGCGGACGGGGCCGATGCCCATACGTCGCGAACGGCGACCGGCATCGGAACGAAGCTACCGATCGGCGGAGGGCGTCTCCCCGAAGATCTCGTCACCTGTGGCGGCAAGGGCTGCGCGAACCAACCACTGGCTGAGAAGTTCCGAATCGGTGCAGGCCATGATTTTCTCGCGAGTCCGTTCGCTGATCGCGATGCCGCGTGCGTCGAGGACGAGCAGGACGTCTGCGGCGCCCCTCTGGGCGCGCGCCTCGTCCCTGATTCCTTCGGAAAGCGGCGAGGTGTAGAAGGAGAGATCCACGGCCACCAGGTTCCTCCACTGTTGTGCGGCGGGGCGATTGCCCAGGCCTTGTGCGATGAGTTCGACGAAGGGTTCGGCGATCGATTCCGGTGTGTCGCGCAGGGCGACCGACATCGTCTTCAGTATCGCATCGACGTCCGGATTGTCTGCGTGTGTAATCGCCGAGAGTGTGGCGAGCCCGAGGTCCTTGCGGGCCTCGGCCACGTTCGTGATGACGGGCATGTTGTGGGGGCCCGCCACCAGGGGACGCGTGGTGACGGTCGACCACTGGGGCAAGCCGATGGTGAGGGGCCTGGCCGCCCATGCGGCGGTCGCGTGGTCCTGACAGATCACGAGAAGCAGCACGGGGAGCCGGTACTTGTTGTTGAGGTACGTGACGTAGTAGGGCCAGCTGGCTGTTTTGCCGGGGTCCTTCTTGCCCTGGGCTTCGACGATGAGGAGGAAGGGCCCGTCGTTCTGCGTCTCGATCCGCAGGAGGGTGTCGACGCGTCGTTCGAGCGGCTCGTTCTCGGTGAGGTCGACGGTCAGGGGCTCTGCCGACGCGAGGGGCGGAAGTTCGAGCCCGAGGACGTCAGGGAGCCGGGAGAACAGGCCCGGGTCCTTCTGAAAGATGCGGTGCATCGCTTCGTGCGGTGCGCTGACCATGGGTTTCCGTTCGGGATCAGGCGGCTGCGGACAGGTGGGTGCGGCAGTCCCGGCAGTGGCCGGGGTCCCGCGAGGGCGTTCGCGCCGCCGACTGGTTGGACGAGACCGTGCGTGTCACGATCCGCCGTCGGCGGGCCTTACATGGCTGCGGTGCAGGTAACCGGCCGCTTCCAACTCCCTTAGGGCTGCGGCGATCCGGGTCTCGCTCCCCGGGAAGCGTTCGGCGAGGCGCTTGATACCGATGCCGGCTCCGGCAGGCAGTGACTGGATGTGCGCGGCGAGCCCGATGGCGACGAGGGAGAGGCCGCGGTGCTGGGCGAGGTGGTTGCCGATGACGGTGAAGCCCGCGGTGTGAAGGACATTGCGGTGGATCACGCCGGATACAACGGGCTTGGCGCACGGGAGCGCGCTAATCTGCTGGGTACCCATCGGGAAGGTCCTTGCTTCCTCGGTGGTCAGGCCCTCGATCGAGATTGGTGTCTCGTCGGGGGCCGTCTCATGTCCGTGGTGGTCGAGGCGAGCATATGCACGGCAACCCATGCCTAATCCAGCTGAGTTGCCCGATGTCACCCGAGTGAGTGACGAAGCAGGACTTGCGGCAACTTGGGGTGGGAGGGGTGATTTCCCCACGCCCTTGAAGGATTTGGACATCGAGGGCTGCCACTTCGCAGCCCACCGGGTCCCGGAACCCCGCGCCCCGGTGGCAGCGGTCACGGTGCGAGGTCGAGTTCGGCCCAGACCGTCTTGCGCGGGGCGGGCCCGACGTCGACGCCCCAGCGGTCCGCGAGCGCCCCGACGATCGGCAGGCCGCGCCCCGACTCGGCTTCGTCCCGGGGCAGATCGGCGGACCTGGGTGCGGGAGGAACCCGTTCGCCCCGGGCGTCGGTCACTTCGATACGGAGGAGCGCCTCGCGCAGGACCGTGAGGCTCAGCCGGAAGTCCCTGCCCGGTACGCGGCCGTGAACGGTGGCGTTGGTCGCCAGCTCGGCGACGATGTGCGCGGCCGACTCCGTGGGGAGCCCCCAGTGGCTCAGATGCGCCGTGGTGAGCAGGCGGGCGAGCCGCGCACCCCGGCGGGTGGGGGAAAGCAGCACGGTGAACTGCCGGGCGGGAGCGGAATGTTCGGTTCGGGTGATTTCTTGGGTCACGTCACTCAGCGTGGCCCCGCCTGCGTACCGTGAGAAGCAATCAGCCGCTTACGTACGGTGACTGTCCCGGCCTTGTCCAGTGCTGTCCCGGCTGTCCGGGGTGACTCACGGGGGACGACGGGGGTTGTGCGAGAACGGCAAGCGCGTCGGAAGTGGGGCACGGATGAGCGTGGATGAGGTCGGTACGGCTCGCAGGGACGACGGGGCGGACGAGCCCGGCTGGGACGTCGATCCCGAGGACGAGTCGGGGGTTGCGGTGGTCGCGGTGGTGGGCCGCCAGATCAAGGCCTGGCGGGAGGCGGCGGGCATGCGGGCGGGCGAGTTCGGGGCCGCGATCGGCTACGGGGAGGACCTGGTCTACAAGGTCGAGGGCGGGCGACGCATCCCCCGGCCGGAGTTCCTGGACCGAGCGGACGAAGTGCTGGGCGCGGGCGGAAAGCTCGCTCTGATGAAGCGCGAGCTGGCGGAGGCGCGGTACCCGAAGAAGGTACGGGACCTGGCGAAGTTGGAGGCGAAAGCCGTCGAGCTCGCGGCGTACGGCAACCACAACCTCCATGGGCTCTTGCAAACCGAGGCGTACACACGGGCGCTGCTCGCGACACGTCGGCCCGCCTACTCCGACGAAGACCTGGAGCGCATGGTGGACGCCCGCATGGCTCGACGCTCCGTCTTCGCGCGGGACCCGGCACCGGAGTTCAGCTTTGTCCAAGAAGAGGTCACCCTGCGCCGCCCTGTCGGAGGGACAATGGTGTTGCGCCAGCAACTCAACCGTCTTCTGGAGGTGGCCCAGTTGCGGAACGTCGAGATCCAGGTGATGCCAACGTGCCGGGGAGATCACCCAGGCACGGGCGGGCGGATCCAGGTGCTGAAGTTCGGAGATGGCTCAGCCGTAGGGCGTACTGACAACGAGTTCGCCGGCCGGCCTGTCTCCGACCCGAAGCAGCTCCGGATCCTCGAACTGAGGTATGGCATCATCCGGGCTCGGGCCCTCTCGCCAGAGGAGTCCCTCGCATTCATCGAGCAAGTTCTGGGAGAGACATGATCCACAAGAACTCTGCAGGGGAATCTTCCGAGTTGGAGTGGTTCAAGAGCAGTTTCAGCGACAGCAGCGACGGCAACGACTGCGTCGAAGTCGCAACGGCAGCCGACACCGTGCACGTCCGCGACTCCAAAGCTCTGCCCGGCCCCCGCCTCGGGTTCGCCTCCGCCACATGGGAAGCCTTCGTGACGTACGCCTCCGAGGGCTGGCAGGAGGGGTGACCGCCGACGAGAGCGAAGCCGCCCCGTACGTAAGGTTCCAGTCGCCACACCCGAACACGCGGGGATGGTTCACCGGGGTTTTCGGGCTCGTCAACAACCTGGCGCGCGAGGGAAGGCTCTCGGACGAGCAGGAGTCGTTCCGTCGCAGCAACAACAGCTGGTACGACGCCGCGTACACCGACCCTTCGACGGTCGACCCCACCGTCTACGACGACGAGATCAACCCGGGCGCGGCAGCGTGGTTCAAGCCGTCAGCCGCGCATCTCCTCGGACGGGTTCCCGGCTATCTGGAGATCCTGGCCGCCCACGGCGTCGATTGCCTGACGGTGCGTTCCGCAGATCCTGGTCGGGTCGTCTACGAGGACGACGTGCAGGTCGTGGTCGTGCCATCGCCTGGTCGGGCCTGATCGCAAGCGGCGCTTGTCAGCCGATCACCTTGCGGGCGATGGACAGCTCCCGGTTGACGGTGTCGGCGTCCATTTCGTCCGCACGCGCCGCCGCCAGCTCGGCCAGCACCTCCGGAAGCGCCGGGTCGTCGATTGCAGCGACGGGGAAACCGGGCGGCTTCGCGCCCCGGCGGGCCGGGCCGGTCGGTGCCGCCTCGCCGGCGAGCGTCCACCCCCACGTCGTCAGCAAGATCCGGTAGATCCGGGCGGAGGACTTCGCGACGCCCGCGCCGGTGAGGTAGCGCTCGGCCGCCGCGGTGTACGACGCAGGAGCGGAGGACAGGGGCACCACCCGGGCGCGCGGCAGCCGAAGCGCGCCACCACTCCCGGATCGGTCACCGGTTCGATCGTCACATCTGTCCCGCCCTGCCAGCCCTGCCGCAGTAAATCCGTTATTTACTGCGACAGTTGCGTTGCCCGCGCTCCCCGGCCCGGTCTCAATGAATCCTCACCCCTCCCTGGCTCCCTGTGAGAAAAGCAGTTGCACTGGCTGTCTTCTCGCAGGCAGGGTCCGGTGGTGACCGGAACAGAGATCGAACTCCCCGTCGTGGACGGGGTCCTGTCCGGTGTGGACTTCGGCGGTCACGGTGAGGGCGTGCTGCTTGTCCACGGCAGCGGACACAACGCTGCGGCCTGGACGGATGTGGCGTCCCATCTGGTGAGCGAGTGCCATCCGATTGCCCTCGACCTGCGTGGCCATGGGCAGACCCGGCTCGACTCCACCAATCCCGAGCAGTACTGGCGAGACATCGGTAGCGTCGTCACCGCGCTGGCCTGGGACCGCACCGTGCTGGTCGGCCATTCAACCGGCGGGTACGCGGTGACGGCCGCCACTGCCTGTGGACTTGTGGAACCGGCCGCCCTCTGCATCGTGGACGGCCTAGTGCTCGATGACCGTAACGCGTCAATCGCCGAGCATGCTGACGTGCGGACCACCGAGGCGGCGGACCGCTTACGGACGATGTTCCGCTACGGCTGGAAAGCCGATGACGACCAGATGCACGCCTATGTCGAGCAGTGCGTGCGCGAGGCCGGAGGCGACTGGCTCAACGCCGGAGCACGGCCCGGACTTGTCGAGGAGGTTACGCGGCGCTCCTTCATGCGCTGCGGCCACTGGTGGGTACGGCGGCCCGCCATCGAGGAGGTCGCGACTGTCACTGCTGTGGAGCCCGACGCAGAAGTCTTCCCAGCCGTCGATGTGTACGCCCGCGTCACCTGTCCGATGACGATCGTGCTGGCCGAGGATGGCTTTTACGCCTCCCGGCGCGACGAGGTGCGTGCTGTCGTCGATGCCGTCCCTGGCCGCCGGCTGATCGACATCAGCTCGAACCACAACGTCCCCATGACCCGGCCTGCTGACCTCGCTGCGATCATTCTCAACCTGGTCCGAGACCGAGCTGCGACATCGACCAGGAATGTCGATTGATCCTCACCCCACCACCCCTGCAAGGAGTTGCTGTGCACCATTCTGATGCCCCGGCCACCAGGGAGATCTCCGTGGCGGACAAGGGTGCGGGGCCTTACGGCATCGCGGCCGGACCTGACGGTGCGCTGTGGCTCACCCTCGCGCACAGTGGCCGCATCGCGCGTCTCACCCTCGACGGCGAACTCAACGAATACCCCCTGGACTCGTCTGAGTGTCGCCCTACGGTCATTACTCCCGGGCCCGACGGAGCAATGTGGTTCACCCGGTCCCAGGACCACCGGATCGGCCGCGTCACCGCCGACGGCGAAAGGGAGTCCTTCCCCACTCCGACGCCGGACAGCGGACCCTTCGGCATCACTGCCGGTCCAGACGGTGCGGTGTGGTTCACGGAGATGAACACCGACCGTATCGGCCGCATCACCTGCAAGGGAGAGATCACAGAGTTCGTCCTTCCCCGTACGGGCGCCTATCCCTCGGCAATCACCGCAGGCCCTGATGGCGCCCTGTGGTTCACCCTCAACCAGGCGAACGCAATCGGCCGCATCACTGTCCATGGGGATATCGCCATATACCCACTCCCCACCCCCAGCGCCGCACCCGTGGGCATCACCAGTGACGGCGCCGCCTTGTGGTTCGTCGAGATCGCAGCGGGCCAGATCGGCAGGATCTCGGTGGATGGCGGGATCGCGGAGTTCCCGCTCCCCGACCGCACGGCCAAACCCCACGCCATCGTCGCAGCGTCCACCGGGGACTGCTGGTTCACCGAATGGGGAGCCAACCGCATTGGCCACATCACCGATAGCGGCGAGATCGCCGAGTACAGCCTGCCGTCACCGTCGTCCGAGCCGCACGGCATCACCATAGGTTCCGACGGCGCTCTGTGGGTGGCCCTTGAGACGGGAGGGGTCGCGCGGTTGGAACCGTAGCCCGGGACGAGAACCACCCAGGTCAGCCGTGTGTCGGTGTCGCGTCACACCAGACGCTGGCGCGGCCCGATCGACGTGCTGCACCTGCACAGGTTCATGCTTTCTCCACGCCGCCTCTCGACCACTTGACGCGCTGGCGGGTCGAACTGGCCTCACGCGACCTTCGCGAAGGAACACAGCCCGTCTCAGCCATCGCGCGCAACGTCGCCTACGGGTCCGAGAGCGCGCTCAGTACGGACTTCAAGGGCCTGTCCGACGGGTCAGGCCCTGATGCCCGCCCGATGGGGCCTCGGGCTTGCGCTTTCCGTTGCGGCAACTTCTACGGTCATGTGTGTGGCCGGAGAGACCGGCCCGGCGAGGGAGGCACCGGTCATGGCCTGGTCGATCGCGGAGGTGGCGAGGATGTCCAAGGTGACATCGCGGACGCTGCGGCACTACGACGAGATCGACCTGCTGCGGCCCGCATGGATCGGGAGCAACGGGCACCGCTACTACGAGGAGGCCGATCTGCTGCGGTTGCAGCAGATCCTGCTGATGCGGGAGCTGGGCCTGGGGCTGCGCGAGATCCAGGCGGTCCTGGACAGCCGGCTCGACCAGGTGGCCGTGCTTCGTGAGCACCACCAGCGGCTGCTCGCGGAACGGGACCGGCTCGAGACGCTGGCCTGTACGGTCGGCCGCACCATCGCCGAACTGGAAGAAGGTAGGGACAACGGGAAGATGACGAAGATCAACAAGCCGGAGAACCTGTTCGAGGGGTTCCAGGCCCCCTCCGAGGCCGAGGCCGAGGTACGGGAGCGGTGGCCGCAGGCGTGGGAGCAGTCCCGGCAGGCAGCCGATGCGATGACCTCCGAGGAAGCGGAGCGCTGGCAGCGTGAGGTGACGGCGCAGATGATCCGCATGGCGGAGTTCATGGTGGCCGACACGCCGGTCTCCGACCCCGCGGTACAGGCCGAGGTGGACGCCAACTACCAGCAGATCCGCCGGTTCTGGACCCCGACGGCCGCCGCGTACAAGGGAGTGGGCCAGACCTATGTCGACGACCCTCGGATGCGGGCAAACTTCGACAGGATCGCCGAAGGCCTCGCCGTCTACCAGCGCGACGCGATGACCGTGTACGCCGATGCACGGCTGAGCTGACTGCACGCGTCCTGAGGGCCGTGCGGCGGGCCATGAGCACGGCCGGAGGGCACTCCCATCGCCTCCCGGTAGGCACTCCACGTGGGGTGCCCGTCCGGCGCGGGCCCGGGCTCCCTCCCCGCCCCCATCACCAGGTGCTCCCCGGCCCGTTCAGGCGCCGGGCACCGCCGCCGTGGAGCCCCGCACCACCAGCTCCGGCTGGAACACGTACTCGGTGCGCTGTACGGGGCTCCCGGCGATCTCCTCCAGCAGGGCCCCCACCGCGGCCGAGGCCATCGCCTGGACCGGCTGGCGCACGGTCGTCAGCGGCGGGTCGGTGAAGGCGATCAGCTGCGAGTCGTCGAAGCCGACGACGGAGACGTCACGCGGGACGTCGAGGCCCCTCCCCCGTGCTGCCCGGACCACGCCGAGTGCCATCAGGTCGCTGCCGCAGACGATGCCGGTGCAGCCCTGGTCGAGGAGGGCGCCGGCCGCGACCTGGCCGCCCTCGACACCGAACAGCGTGGAGCAGACCAGGAGTTCGGCCTCCTCCCGGTCCATGCCGAGCACGGTGACGGCCGCGTCGACGAAGCCGTCGCGCTTGCGCCGGGACGGTACGTAGCGCTGCGGCCCGATCGCCAGGCCGATCCGCCGGTGCCCGAGTTCGGCGAGGTGGCCGACGGCCATGCGTACGGCGGCCTGGTCGTCGGGGGACACGAACGGAGCGCTGATGCGCTCGTTGTAGCCGTTGATCAGGACGAAGGGCACGCCCCGGTCGGTCAGCGCGGCGTACCTCGCCGGGTCGGCCGAGGTGTCGGCGTGCAGTCCTGACAGGAAGACGATCCCGCCGACGCCACGCTCGACGAGCTGTTCGACCAGCTCGTCCTCGGTGGCGCCGCCGGGGAGCTGGGTGCAGAGCACGGGCGTGTAGCCGTGCCCCGCGAGCACCTGCTCCACGGACTGCGCGAAGGCCGGGAAGATCGGGTTGGTGAGCTCGGGCGTCACCAGCCCGATCAGTCCGGCGCTGCGCTGCCGCAGCCGCACGGGGCGTTCGTAGCCGAGGATGTCGAGCGCCGCGAGCACCCGCTGACGCGTGGTGTCCGCGACGCCCGGCTTCCCGTTCAGGACCCGGCTGACAGTGGCCTCGCTGACGGCGGCCTGGCCGGCGATGTCGGAGAGCCGCAGCGCCGGTCCGGTCCTGGGTGCGGGGACGGTCACACCGTCCACCACACCGTGGTGTCGGCGGGCAGGTCGACGGTGTCGCCGTCCACGGACAGCGGGCCGCTGGCCAGCAGCAGGGCGCCGGGGGCGGCGATCCGCACCGGTGCGCCCGTGGTGTTGACGGTGCAGACGAAGCCGGGACGGCTCAGGGCGAGCACACCCTCGGGGGCGTGCAGCCACTCGACGTCCGTGCCGGCGCCGAGGCCCGGGTGCTCGCGGCGGGCGGCGATCGCGGCGCGGTACAGCTCCAGCGTGGAGCCCTCCTTGCCGCTCTGCGCCTCGACGGAGAGCGCGCCCCAACTCTCGGGCTGGGGCAGCCAGCTGCCGCCGCTTCCGAAGCCGTAGGAGCTGCCCTCGCGGGTCCACGGGATCGGCACCCGGCATCCGTCGCGGAAGCCGTCCTGGCCCTCGGCGCGGAAGTAGGACGGGTCCTGGCGGGCCTCGTCGGGCAGGTCGGTGACGTCCGGGAGGCCGAGCTCCTCGCCCTGGTAGACGTAGGCGGAGCCGGGCAGCGCCAGCATCAGCAGGGTGGCCGCGCGGGCCCTGCGCAGACCGAGCTCGCGGTCTCCGGGGGTGCGGATCTGGGTGCCCAGGCCCGGCGGGTTGGCGAAGCGGGTGGTGTGCCGGGTGACGTCGTGGTTGGACAGCACCCAGGTGGTGGGGGCGCCCACCGGGCGCATCGCGTCGAGCGAGGAGTCGATGACCTTGCGGAGCTCGGCGGCGTCCCAGGCGGTCGAGAGGTACTGGAAGTTGAAGGCCTGGTGCATCTCGTCGGGGCGCACGTAGTTGGCGGTGCGCTCGACGGTCGGGGTCCACGCCTCGGCGACGGCGATGCGGTCGCCCGGGTACTCGTCGAGGATGGTGCGCCAGCTGCGGTAGATCTCGTGCACACCGTCCTGGTCGAAGAAGGGCAGGCCGTCGTCGGCGCTGCCCAGCAGCTTCAGCTTGTCGTGCGAGCCGAGATCGGGCAGGCCCTCCGCCTTGACGAGGCCGTGGGCGACGTCGACGCGGAAACCGTCGACGCCCATGTCGAGCCAGAAGCGCAGGATCGAGCGGAACTCGTCCGCGACGGCGGGGTGTTCCCAGTTGAAGTCGGGCTGCTCGGGCGCGAACAGGTGGAGGTACCACTCGCCGGGCGTGCCGTCCGGGTCGGTGGTCCGGGTCCAGGCGGGACCGCCGAAGATGGACTCCCAGTCGTTGGGCGGGAGTTCGCCGTCGGTGCCCTTGCCGGGACGGAAGTGGTAGCGCTCCCGCAGCGCGGACCCGGGCCCCTCGGCGAGGGCGCGCTTGAACCACTCGTGCTGGTCGGAGGAGTGGTTGGGCACCAGGTCGACGATGATGCGCAGGCCCACGCCGTGGGCCTCGCGGATCAGCTCGTCGGCGTCGAGGAGCGTGCCGAACATCGGGTCGATCGCCCGGTAGTCGGCGACGTCGTAGCCGGCGTCGGCCTGCGGCGAGGCGTAGAAGGGGCTGAGCCAGACGGCGTCGACACCGAGGTCCCTGAGGTACGGGAGCCGTGCGGTGACGCCCGCGAGGTCGCCCATGCCGTCGCCGTCGCCGTCGGCGAAGCTCCGTGGGTAGACCTGGTAGATCACCGCGTCCTGCCACCAGCCGGTGCGGTGGCCCGGGGCGTCGTCGGACGTGCCGGTGGAGGGGGCAGCGAGGTGCTGGGTCATGTCGTCCCTGGGGTGTCTGGGTGGGGGGCGGCGCCGGGACCGGGTCGGGGATCCGGCGCCGCCGTGACGTTGCGTGCGGTCGTGCGGACTGGGTGCGTCAGCCCTTGACGGCTCCGGCGGACATGCCGGTGACGAGGTGCTTCTGCGCGAAGAGGAAGACCAGCGCGGCCGGGATGGCGATGAGCACGGACGCCGCGGTCATCGGGCCCCACTGGGCGCCGTACTGGTTGACGAACTTCTGGAGTCCGCCGGCGAGCGTGAGGTTCTCGTCGCCGACCATGAAGGCGGAGGCGTACGCCACCTCGCCCCAGGCGGTGATGAAGGAGTAGAAGGCGGTGACGGCGAGGCCGGGCTTGGCGAGCGGGAGTATGAGCCGCCAGAACGTGCCGAACGGGGTGAGTCCGTCGACCTGGCCCGACTCGTCGATCTCGTGCGGGATCGTGTCGAAGAACCCCTTCATCATCCAGGCGCAGAACGGCACCGAGATGGTGAGGTAGGTGATGACGAGTCCGGCGGGCTGGTTGAGCAGGCCGATGGTCGACATGATGTTGTAGATCGGCACGATCAGCACGGCGACCGGGAACATCTGGGTGATCAGCAGCGTCCACATCAGACCGCGCTTGCCGGGGAAGCGGAAGCGGCTGACGGCGTATCCGGTGGTGGCGGAGACGAAGACGCCGATGACGGTGGAGAGTCCGGCGACGATCACCGAGTTGCCGAACCAGCTGAGGAACTCGGTGTCCCTGAGCAGGTTCGTGTAGTTCTGATACGTCGTCTCCTTGAAGAAGTCCGTCGTCGTCGCGAACTTGGCGGGCTTCAGCGAGGTCAGCAGGACCCACAGGACCGGGAAGACCGCGATCACCGAGGCGATGATCAGGGTGAGGTGCAGGACCACGGAGGCGGCGGGCGAACGGTCGCCGCGCATCCGGGTCTTGCGGGCCGTGGGCCGGCCGGAGTGTGCCGTGACGGTGGTCACCAGTTGTCTCCCTGCGTGCGGAGCACTCGCCGGTACACCATGGCGAAGAGCATCAGGAGTACGAGGATCAGCACGCCCCAGGTGGAGGACTGCGCGAAGTCGCGCGGGCTGATCTCGAAGGAGAATTTGTACGCCTGGGTGACCAGGATCTGCGTGGCCTCACCGGGTCCGCCGCGGGTCAGCAGGAAGATCACCGGGAACATGTTGAAGGTCCAGATGGTGGAGAGCAGGATCACCGTGGTGGACACCGGGCGCAGTCCGGGAAGCGTGATGTGCCGGAAGCGCTGCCAGGCGGTGGCGCCGTCCATCTCCGCGGCCTCGTAGTGCTCCGAGGGGATCGACTGCAGCCCGCCGAGCAGGGCGACCATCATGAACGGCACGCCGAGCCAGACGTTGACGGCGATGACCGAGAGCTTGGCCCAGGTGGGGTCGTTGAGCCAGGGTATGCCGTCGATCCCGGCGCCGCCGAGGACCTTGTTGAGCAGGCCGCGGTCCTCGTTGTAGAGGAAGCGCCAGGCGAACACCGAGACGAAGCCGGGGATGGCCCAGGGCAGGATCAGGGCCATGCGGTAGGCGGAGCGTCCGGCGATACGGCGGTTGAGGATGTTGGCGAGGCCCATGCCGAGGCAGAACGTGATGCCCACGCAGGAGACCGTCCACACCAGCGTCCAGCCGAGTGTGCCGAGGAACTGGGTACCCGTCAGCGCGTCGACGTAGTTGTCGACGCCCACGAACTCGTAGGTGGCGGGCAGTTCGTTGACGCCGATGGACCGTGCGACGTTGCGCTCGTTGGCGTCGGTCAGCGACAGGTAGATACCGCGGACCAGCGGGTATCCGATGATGACGCCGATCACGACCACCACCGGGGCGACCATGGTCCAGGCGTACCAGTGGACCGACATGGCCCGCCGGAACCTGCTCGGCGGGGCGGGGTTACGACCAGTACCGCGGCTCCGGCCGCGGGCGACGTCGTCGCCCGCGGCCTTCGCCACCGACTGGCTGGTGTGGACAGCCATCAGCCGGCCTGCCTTCCTGGGTTACTTCCAGCCCTTGAGGAGCTTGCGGTAGGAGTCGCCGGTCGTCGAGGCGGCCTTCTCCGGCGTGGTCTGACCGGTGAGCACCTTGGTGTACTCGGTGACGAGCGGCGCGAAGAGGCTGCCGGTCTCCGGGATCCAGGGGCGCTCGACTGCGGTCTCGACGACGGGCTTGAAGAACTGCACGATCTCGCTGTCCACGGCCTCCTGCTCGGAGTACACGGAGGTGCGGGTCGGGAGCAGGTTCAGCTCACCGGCGGTCTTCGCCTGGGACTCCACCGAGGTCATGTACTCGACGAAGGCGTAGGAGGCGTCGAGGTTCTTGGAGCCCGCGTAGACGGCGAGGTTGTGGCCGCCCTGCGGGGCGCCCTGTCCGGCCGTGCCGGCGGGCACCGGGGAGATGCCGAGGTTCGCCTTGTCGGTGAACTCCTTGCCGGTCAGGGTGTCGGCGACGGCCCACGGGCCGTTGATCATCATCGCGACCTTGCCGTCCTTGAACGACGACTGCATGTTCTCCCAGCCGTCGGTGGCGTCGGTCTTCGCGGCGCCGGAGTCGACGAGGTCCTTGACGGTCGCGAAGGCCTTGACGCCCTCGGGCTTGTCCACCGTGACGGACTTGGAGGAGGCGTCGACCAGGTCGCCGCCCTCGCCGTAGAGGAAGGAGAGGAACCAATACGCGTCGTCGCCGCGGAGGTAGAGACCGGTCTTGCCGGTCTTCGCCTTGATCGTCTTCGACACGGTCTTGAGGTCCGCGATGTTCTTCGGGACCTCGACACCGGCGTCCGCGAAGATCTTCTTGTTGTAGAAGATGCCCATGGAGTCGATGACCTGCGGAACGGCGTAGGTCTTGTCCTTGTACTTCGTGGACGCGGCCGCCTGGTCGAGGAAGTCGTCCTGGTCCTTCAGCGCGGTGGTGCCGTCGAGCGGGGCGAGGTAGCCGAGGTCGGCGAACTCGGGGGTCCAGGCGACTTCGGAGCGGATGACGTCGGGTGCGCCGGCGCCGGCCTGAGCGGCGTTCTTGAACTTGTTCTGCGCCTCACCGAAGGGGACGTTGACGTACTTGACGTCGACCTTCGGGTGCTTCTTCTCGAAACCCTCGGCGATCTTCTTGAAGACCTTGTCCTCACTGCCGACGGTCGAGGTGTCCCACCACGTCACCGTGCCGGAGAGCTCGCCCGAGCTCTTGCCGCCGCCGGACTCGTCGTCGCTGCCGCAGGCGGTCGCCGCGAGCGCCAGGGCCGCGACCAGGGCGGTGGCCGTTATGCCACGTCGCATCTGAACTCCTTCAACTGCCGTACCGCTCCGTCGCGGCGCCGGGTCGACGTGAACGTAACAAGGATGAAAGACGTCCGAAAGACTTTGCGGAAGATTTCTGCAAGCACCGGTGATCGTTACATTGGCGTGTCCTCAAGGTTGCCGTCAAGCCTCTTGACGGAACCCGCTTACCCCTGTTCATGCCTGGCCAGGCCCTTGTGCCAGGCGGTACGACGATCACATCGCGACCCGGGATCGCCGTCCGCAAAGTCTTGCAAGATGTTGCTGCGGGGAACCCGCCGAGCGAGGCCCACCGGGTCGGACTGCCTGAATTCAGCGCATGGTGGGCAATCCGACACGCGCCCGGTACAGTCCCCTCATGACCGCAAGGCTTGCCGATATCGCAACTCAGGCGGGGGTCAGCGAAGCGACGGTCAGCCGCGTTCTGAACGGCAAGCCCGGTGTAGCGGCGACCACCCGCGAATCCGTCCTCGCGGCGCTCGACGTCCTCGGCTACGAACGCCCCGTGCGACTGCGCCGGCGCAGCGCGGGCCTGGTCGGCCTGATCACGCCCGAGCTGGAGAACCCGATCTTCCCGGCGCTGGCCCAGGTGATCGGCCAGGCGCTGACCAGGCAGGGCTACACCCCGGTGCTGGCGACCCAGACCCCCGGCGGCTCCACCGAGGACGAGCTCACCGAGATGCTCGTCGACCGGGGGGTCTCGGGCATCATCTTCGTCTCCGGACTGCACGCCGACACCTCGGCCGACATGCAGCGCTACGAGCAACTGCGGGCCCAGGGCGTGCCTTTCGTCCTGGTCAACGGCTTCTCCCCCAAGGTGCAGGCGCCGTTCATCTCCCCCGACGACCGGGCCGCGATGCGGCTCGCGGTGACGCACCTGGTGGCCCTGGGACATCAGCGCATCGGTCTGGCGGTCGGGCCCAGGCGCTTCGTGCCGGTGCTGCGCAAGATGGAGGGTTTCCACGCCACGATGCGGGAGCAACTGGACCTCACGGCCGACGCCGTGGAGGAGCTGGTCCAGCACTCCCTGTACACGCTGGAGGGCGGCCAGGCGGCTGCCTCGGCGCTGATGGAGCGCGGCTGCACCGCGGTGGTGTGCGCGAGCGACATGATGGCCCTCGGCGCGATCCGGGCGGCCCGGCGGCTCTCGAAGGAGGTCCCCCGGGACCTCTCGGTGGTCGGCTACGACGACTCCCCCCTCATAGCGTTCACCGATCCGCCGCTGACCACGATCCGTCAGCCGGTGACAGCGATGGGTCAGGCCGCCGTGCGCACGCTGCTGGAGGAGATCGGCGGCACGCCCGCTCCGCACAGCGAGTTCGTGTTCATGCCCGAACTGGTCGTACGCGGTTCAACGGCATCGGGCCCCGGCCCCTCACCGGCGGGCCGGCCCCGCACGTGACGCACTGGATGTGCGGCCGGAACCCGATCGGAGGATCATCGGGCGGAGGGGGACGTATCTGGCAGACTCTGCACCTATGGGTGATTGGCACGTGACCACACAGGAAGACCGCACGGCGGCACCCCCGTCACCCGTCACGGACGGAGTGGCGGAGTCCGGTTCCACGAGGGCGATCAGCCTGTCGCGCACGCGTACCCGTCCCTCGCTCCGGGCACTGCGCTCCCCGCGCCGCCCGCGCCTCTGGTTCGAAATCCTGCTCATCGCGGTCAGTTACTGGGTGTACTCGCTGGTGCGCAACGCCGTGCCCGAGCAGAAGGCCGCGGCCCTGCGCAACGCCGACTGGATCTGGTCCCTCGAACACGGCGTGGGGCTCGCCTTCGAGGAGACGGTCAACCAGGCCGTCAACTCGGTGACATGGCTCATCGTCTCGATGAACTACTACTACGCGACGCTGCACTTCGTCGTGACCATCGGTGTGCTCGTCTGGCTGTTCCGCCGCCATCCGGGCCGTTACGCGGCCACCCGCCTCGTCCTCTTCGCGACGACGGCGGTGGCGCTGCTCGGCTACTACCTCTTCCCGCTGGCCCCTCCCAGGCTGATGAACGGCGGGGGGTTCATCGACACCGTGATGCTGCACCAGACCTGGGGCTCGATGGCCTCGGGCAACTTCAAGCACATGTCGAACCAGTACGCGGCGATGCCGTCCATGCACATCGGCTGGTCCCTGTGGTGCGGCCTGACCATCTGCGCCCTGGCGTCCGCGCCGTGGGCCAGGATCCTGGGACTGCTCTACCCCGTGGCCACACTGGTCGTGATCGTGGCGACGGCGAACCACTTCTGGATGGACGCCGTCGGCGGCATGGTGTGCCTGACGTTCGGCGTGGCCGTCTCGTACGCCTGGTACGGCACGCTCCCGCACCGCCTCCCGAAACGGGTGGCGGCCCGCGTCGGACGCCTGCGCGCCCTGCGCCGGAATCCCGAGCCCCCGGGCAAGCGCCCCGTGGCCCGTCCCACGAAGGCCGCCGAGCGGGCCTGAGCGAACACCTACCCGGGCTCAGACCGCGGCTCCGTAGAACCGCTCCTCCACCACGGCCCTGGCCCGCCTGGTGATCCGCCGGTAGTCGTCCAGCATGTCCCCGACGTGCCCGGTCTCGTACCCCAGGTAACGGCCCATCGCGGACAGTTCGCGCGGGTTCGAGGGGAAGGTGTCGCCCGGACGCCCCCGCACCAGCATCACCGCGTTGCGCACCCGCGTGGCCAGGACCCACGCCTCGTCCAGCGTCTGCGCCTCCTCCGCCGGGATCAGACCCGCCGCGCACGCCGCGGCCAGCGCCTGCCGCGTGCGCGTGGTCCGCAGGCCCGGTTCCGCCCAGCCGTGCTGCATCTGCATGAGCTGCACCGTCCACTCGACGTCGCTCAGCCCGCCGCGCCCCAGCTTGGTGTGGAGCGTCGGATCGGCCCCGCGCGGCATCCGTTCGGACTCCATCCGCGCCTTGAGCCGGCGGATCTCGCGTACGGCGTCGTCCCCCAGCCCCTCGACCGGGTAGCGGAGCGGGTCGATCAGCTCGACGAAGGCACGGCCGAGCTCCTCGTCTCCGGC
The DNA here is from genome assembly GCF_040660235.1 of Streptomyces sp. NPDC049970. Lineage (NCBI taxonomy): Bacteria > Bacillati > Actinomycetota > Actinomycetes > Kitasatosporales > Streptomycetaceae > Streptomyces > Streptomyces sp. NPDC049970. Next base: position 53,961 of record NZ_JBFALP010000012.1, read on the forward strand.
CATGGGCTCGGCGCGGAGCAGCGCCTGGCTCTCCCAGACCAGCGACCAGCGCCGGTAGTACGCCTCGTACGACTTCAGGGTGCGCACCAGGGGGCCCGTCTTGCCCTCCGGGCGCAGGTCGGCGTCGATGAGCAGCGGCGGATCGGCGGTCGGCAGCTCCAGCAGCCTGCGCATCTCCGTGATCACGGTGTTGGCGGCCCGGGTGGCCTCCTCGTCACTGACGCCCTCCCGCGGCCGGTGCACGAAGAGGACGTCCGCGTCGGAGCCGTAGCCCAGCTCGTGGCCGCCGAAGCGGCCCATGCCGATGACGGCGAACCTGGTCGGCAGGGTGTCCCCCCACCGGGCGCGGACCGCGGCGCGCAGGGCGCCGGAGAGCGTGGCGGCGTTCAGGCCGGTGACGGCGGCACCGACCCGGTCGACCAGGGCGCCGGGATCGGGTTCGGCCGGGTTGTCCTCGGTGCCGTACGAGCTGATGAGGTCGGCGGCCGTCGTGCGGAACAGCTCCCGCCGCCGCACCCCGCGTGCCACGGCGACCGCGGCCTCGGCGCCGGGCGCGCGGCCGACGGCTGCCAGCACCTCCTGCTCCAGGTGTTCCCGGCTCCGCGGCCGGAGACCTTCGGGGGCGCCGAGGATGGCGACGGCCTCGGGGGCGCGCATCAGCAGGTCGGGGGCGAGCCGGCCGGCGGACAGGACCCGGGCGAGGTTCTCGGCCGCGGCGCCCTCGTCCCGGAGCAGGCGGAGGTACCAGGGCGTCTTGCCGAGCGCGTCGGAGACCTGCCGGAAGCCCAGGAGTCCCGCGTCCGGGTCGGCGGAGTCCGCGAACCAGCCGAGCAGCACGGGCAGCAGGGTGCGCTGGATCGCGGCCTTGCGGGACACCCCGGAGGACAGCGCCTCCAGGTGCCGCAGTGCCGCGGCCGGGTCGGCGTACCCGAGGGCTTCGAGCCGTACGCGGGCGGCCTTCGGGCTGAGCCTGCTCTCGCCGGGTGCGAGCTGGGCGACCGCGTCCAGGAGGGGCCGGTAGAAGAGCTTCTCGTGCAGCCGGCGGACCACGGACGCGTGCCTGCGCCACGCCCTGTTGAGCTCGGCGACCGGGTCCGTGCGCAGCCCGAGGGAGCGTCCGAGCCTGCGCAGGTCGGCCTGGTCCTCGGGGACGAGGTGCGTGCGGCGCAGGCGGTAGAGCTGGATCCGGTGCTCCATGGCCCGCAGGAACCGGTAGGCCTCGTCGAGCTGAGCGGCGTCGGCCCTGCCGACGTACCCGCCGTCGGCGAGGGCACGCAGGGCCTCCAGGGTGGATCCCGAGTGCAGGGTGCTGTCGCTGCGGCCGTGGACGAGCTGGAGCAGCTGCACGGCGAACTCGACGTCCCGGAGGCCGCCGGGGCCGAGCTTGAGCTCACGGTCGACTCGGTCGACGGGGATGTTGTCGATGACGCGGCGGCGCATCTTCTGCACGTCGGCGACGAAGTTCTCCCGGTCCGCGGCGTGCCACACGAGCGGCGACACCGCGTCGACGTACTCCGCGCCCAGCTCGGGGTCACCGGCCACCGGCCGGGCCTTCAGCAGGGCCTGGAACTCCCAGGTCTTGGCCCAGCGCTGGTAGTAGGCGAGGTGCGAGGACAGGGTCCGCACCAGGGGGCCGTTGCGGCCCTCGGGGCGGAGGTTGGCGTCCACGGGCCAGATGGTGCCCTCGACGGTGGTGTCGGAGCAGATCCGCATCATGTGGGCGGCGAGCCTTGTGGCGGCCTGCATGGCGCCGTTCTCCCCGGCGGAGTCGACGGGTTCGCCCACGAAGATCACGTCGACGTCGGACACGTAGTTCAGCTCGTGTCCGCCGCACTTGCCCATCGCGATGACCGCCAGCCGGCACTGCGCCGCGTCGGCGGGGGCGGCGGCGCGGGCGATGGCGAGCGCCGCCCGCAGGGTGGCCGTGGCGAGGTCCGCCAGCTCGGCGGCGACCTGGGCGACGTCGGTGGTTCCGCACACGTCCCGGGCGGCTATCGAGAGCAGCGACCTCCGGTACGCGATCCGCAGGGAATCCGGATCGACGGCGTCGACGAGCATGTCCTCGAACTCGGGGACACCGGGGTGCAGGTCGGTGGCCTCGTAGGTGACGAGCGCCTGCCAGTCGCGCGGATGCCGTGCCAGGTGGTCGCCCAGCGCCTCGGACGCGCCGAGCGCGCCCAGCAGCCTGTCCCGCAGCGGCTTGGCGGTGACGAGAGTGTCCAGGAGGATCTGCCGCTCGTCGGTCTCCTCGGCCTCCACGAGCCGTACCAGGCTGTTCAGGGCCAGGTCGGGGTCGGCGGTCGCCCCGAGGGCTTCGAAGAGGACCGGATCGGACCGCACGGACGAGAGCTCGGGCAGATCCAGCAGCCGCTCTGCGGCGGACGGATCGGTGAAACCGTGCCGCAGCAGTCTGGTGAACGTACTGCTCCTGCGTCCCGGCACCGTCGTCATCCGTGTTCTCCTGCCAGCCGCCCACACACTTGTCCGCCCTTCGAGCCTAGCCCTGTGCCGGTGGATCCGGAGAGGGGGCGGAGTCCGCGCTTACCCGGCCCGGGCGTCGGGTATGCCGGGGCCGGGCGCGCACGGCCCGGAAAGCCGCCTCGGAAGCCGTCCCGGAGCCGCCCAGGAGGCCGATCCGGAAGGTGCCCCGGAGCCGTCCAGGAAGCCGATTCGGAAGGTGTCCCGGCCGATCGGGAGGGAGCTTTCGGCAGCCGTACACCCCCGGGCCTTTCCCGTGACGCCTCGCACCGCACCGTGAGCGGGCGGGTTCGGCGGGACGGACCCGGGCGTCGCCGCACGGGAACGGTCGTCTACCGCGGCCGGGTCCCGATGACCACGGTGGCGTACAGCTCACCGGAGACGACGGTGCGAGGGACCAGCCCGCCGCCGCCCACCGTCGCCTCGGCGCGCGCCGCCTGCCGCTCGCTCGTCTCGACCAGCAGACTGCCGCCGGGCGCCAGCCAGCCGGTCGCCTCCGCGACCACCCGCCTCATGACGTCGAGCCCGTCGTCGCCCCCGTCGAGCGCGACGCGCGGCTCGTGGACGCGCGCCTCGGCGGGGAGCAGTCCGACGTCGTCGGTCGGCACGTACGGCACGTTGGCGAGCAGGACGTCGACCCGTCCGCGCAGGGAGCGGGGCAGGGGCGCGAAGAGGTCGCCCTCGTAGACGGTGCCGCGGCCGCCCACGTTGCGCCGCGCGCAGCGCACGGCGTTGGGTTCGACGTCGGTCGCGTGCAGCTCGGCCTCGCGCAGCGACGAGGCGAGCGCCGTGCCGAGCGCACCCGAACCGCAGCAGAGATCGACCACCACCGCTTTGTCGGGGGCGAGTTCGGCGGCCTGCCGGACGAGGAACTCGGTACGCCGGCGCGGCACGAAGACCCCGGGGTCGACGGCGATCCGCAGCCCGCAGAACTCGGCCCAGCCGAGCACGTGTTCAAGCGGCAGGCCGGCCGCACGGCGTTCGACCATGGCGGCGAGGTGGCCGGGCCCGTCAGCCGTGGAGAGGAGGAGTTCCGCCTCGTCCTCGGCGAAGACACAGCCGGCGGCGCGGAGCGTGGTGACGATCGCGGAGAAGGCGGTCGATGGGGAGAAGTCCTGCATGGGGCGGAGCCTTTCGGGGAAACCGATGGGCGCTCCGCGGACGCTCAGACCCTTGCGGGCCGGCGACGGCGAGAGGTGAGCACCCGTCCTGCGACAGCGCTGATGGGTCTCACCTCCTGGGTCGGTCCGGTCTCCGGAGGCGTCAGAGTACCCGACCGGCACCGGACGCGACGGTGCCTCGCGCGTCCTCCACGCGCCTCCGGCTGCCGACGGGAGCACGCGGTCGCCGGCCGTTGCCCGCCGAGGGACCACTTCCACTGCCCCCTCACGGAGTGTACGTTCGTACATATTCAGCCCCGGGGCGACGTCCGCCCTGCCGCGTTCTCGTGAAAGTCGTGTCTGATGGACCTGGCCACCCGTCGCCGCCGAACGGCGCTCTTCCTCTTCTTCCTCATGCCCGGCCTGTCGATCTCGTCCTGGGTGACGCGGACGCCCGACATCAGGGACCAACTGGGGGCTTCCACGGCCCAGATGGGGCTCGTCCTGTTCGGACTGTCCGTCGGCTCCATGCTCGGCATCCTCAGCTCCGGGGCACTGGTGGCACGGTTCGGCACCAGGCCCGTCATGGGCGTGGGCACGGCGCTGATCATCATCAGCATCGCGGTCATCGGAAGCGGGGCCACGCTCTCCTCCACCCCCGCCGTGACGGTCGGGCTGTTCCTCTTCGGCGCCGGAATGGGAGGCGGAGAGGTCGCGGTCAACATCGACGGCGCCGAGGTCGAGCAGATCACCGGTCGGACGGTGCTGCCCACCCTGCACGGCTTCTTCAGCCTCGGCACGGTCGTCGGGGCCCTGGTCGGCATCCTGTGCACCGCCGTGGAGTTCCCGGTGCTGTGGCACCTGGGCGCCGTCGCCGTCGTCGCGGCGGGGATGTTCACGTACGCCTTCCGCGCCATCCCCGCCTCGGTCGGCAGGACGAAGGGCCCGCGGTCGACCGACGGCGGTACGGCACCGGCCCGGACCCCGGTATGGAAGGACCGGCGGCTGCTGCTGATCGGCGGGATCATCCTCGCCATGGCGCTGGCGGAGGGTGCCGCCAACGACTGGCTGCCCCTGCTCATGGTCGACGGCCACGGCGTGGACCCCGCTCTCGGCTCGGCCGTCTACGCGGGCTTCGCCGCCGCCATGACGCTCGGCCGCTTCGGTGGCGGGTTCTTCATCGACCGCTTCGGCCGCGCCCCCGTCGTCCGGGCCAGCGCACTGTCCGCCGCCTTCGGACTCGCACTGGTCATCTTCGCCGACTCCCCCGTGCTCGCGGGTGCCGCGGTGCTGTTCTGGGGCCTGGGGGCGTCACTCGGCTTCCCGGTCGCGCTCTCGGCGGCCGGCGACTCGGGCCCCGACCCGGCGGCCCGAGTCAGTCTGGTGGCGATGATCGGCTACATCGCCTTCCTCGTCGGTCCCCCGGGCCTCGGCTTCCTCGGCGACCACTACGGGCTGCGCTCCGCCATGACCGTCGTCCTCGCGTTCGTCGCGGTGGCGGTCTTCCTCGCCCCGGCCATCGGCACCCGGCGCACCACACCGCAGCAGGCCCACGCACCGCAGGCACTTGCTCCCGACGCGACAGCCCCGGACGCACCGCGGACCGCCCGGGGCGAGTGAGTCACCGGCGGCCGGGCGGGCCGCAGCCGCCCGCCCGCACGGTCACGCGACGAGCAGGAGCACACTGATCACCAGCATCACCAGGGCGGTTGCCCCATGGATGCCGTAGACAGCCACCTTGGGCCCGTTGCTGCGCAGCACGATCAGCGCGTCGCCGACGGGTATGCAGGCGGCGGCCAGCATGAACCAGCCCAGCAGGTGCGGTGTCGCCGCCGCCAGCAGGATGAAGATGAAGACCCCCGAGGCCATGTCGCGCACGGCCTTGACGGCCAACCACGCCTGGAAGTTCCGGTCCTCGGTCTTCGTGCCCGGGATACCGAAGCCTGTCGCACCCTGCGGTGCCAGGATCGCGCGCACGCCGATGACGATGATGCCTACGCCGATCAGCCCGGCCAGCACGTTGGCGACGTTGGTGAGCATGGATTGCTTCCCCCTCGGGTGACAGCGCCCGCCACCTGGCGGCGCCGACGGCACCCCTAGCGGCGCTAGAAGTAGTAGCGACAATAGACCTAGTGACAGAAGCATGTCTAGCGCCGCTAGAACATGCTCGCGTCCGCTGCCCCCGAGACGAGGAGCCCGCGCCGACGAACGCCGGCGGCCGCCGTTTCGGCGGGGAAAGCCCCTCCTGACACAGCTTCGGGCCGACGGTGAGACACCGTCGGCCCGAAGCCACGTACAAGCGCCCTACCGGCGCTGACCTGCGTCTACAGCACCGGCAGCAGGTTCTTCAGCTCGAAGGCGGAGACCTCGCTGCGGTACTCCTCCCACTCCTGCTTCTTGTTGCGCAGGAAGAAGTCGAAGACGTGCTCGCCCAGCGTCTCGGCGACCAGTTCGCTCTTCTCCATCAGCGAGATCGCCTCGCCCAGGTTCTGCGGGAGCGGCTCGATGCCCATCGCCCGGCGCTCCGAGTCGGACAGCGCCCAGACGTCGTCGTCGGCGCCGGCCGGGAGCTCGTAGCCCTCCTCGATGCCCTTGAGGCCCGCGGCGAGCAGCACCGCGTACGTCAGGTAGGGGTTGGCCCCGGAGTCGATGGAGCGGACCTCGACGCGGGCCGAGCCGGTCTTGCCCGGCTTGTACATCGGGACGCGGATCAGCGCGGAGCGGTTGTTGTGGCCCCAGCAGATGTACGAGGGGGCCTCGCCGCCGGCACCGGCGGAGCGGGAGGAGCCGCCCCAGATGCGCTTGTAGGAGTTGACCCACTGGTTCGTCACGGCGGAGATCTCCGCGGCGTGCTTGAGCAGGCCCGCGATGAAGGACCGGCCGACCTTGGAGAGCTGGTACTCGGCACCCGACTCGTAGAAGGCGTTGCGGTCGCCCTCGAAGAGCGAGAGGTGGGTGTGCATGCCTGAACCCGGGTACTCCGAGAACGGCTTCGGCATGAAGGTGGCCTGGACGCCCTGCTCCAGTGCGACCTGCTTCATGACGAGGCGGAAGGTCATGATGTTGTCGGCGGTGGACAGCGCGTCCGCGTACCGGAGGTCGATCTCCTGCTGGCCGGGGGCGCCCTCGTGGTGGCTGAACTCGACCGAGATGCCCATCGATTCGAGCATGGTGATCGCCTGGCGGCGGAAGTCCATGCCGACGTTCTGCGGGGTGTGGTCGAAGTAGCCGGAGCTGTCGGCCGGGGTCGGACGGCTGCCGTCGACCGGCTTGTTCTTCAGCAGGAAGAACTCGATCTCCGGGTGGGTGTAGAAGGTGAAGCCCAGGTCGGAGGTCTTCGCGAGGATGCGCTTGAGGACGAAGCGCGGGTCGGCGAAGGAGGGCGAACCGTCCGGCATGAGGATGTCGCAGAACATCCGCGCCGTCCCCGGGGCCTCCGCGCGCCACGGGAGGATCTGGAACGTGCCCGGGTCCGGCTTGGCGATCATGTCCGATTCGTATACACGGGCGAAGCCCTCGATGGCCGAGCCGTCGAAGCCGATGCCCTCGTCGAAAGCCTGCTCCAGCTCGGCCGGGGCCACGGCGACGGACTTGAGGTAACCGAGAACATCGGTGAACCACAGCCGTACGAAGCGGATGTCTCGCTCCTCAAGCGTCCTGAGGACGAATTCCTGCTGCTTGTCCATAGCCACATCCTTGCAGTTCAGACGGTCCGTGCACCACCGCCCGGGGTAGGGGAGACACCTCAGTATCACGACCCGGGATTTCGCCCACATTACGCACACGGTGTGAGAGAGAGCACGCGGCCACCCACTACGATCGGCGCCCATGGTGTGCAGGGTCCGCAGCACCCTTCGCGCAGCCCTCCGCGCACCGGATTCCACCGCTTCGCTCCCGTCCCTCCCGACCCCTTGGCAGAAGGACCCGAAGACATGAGCTTCGACCGCAGGACCCGCATAGAGCAGATGCGTGACGCCGACCGCAGGCACGACCGCCGCAGCCGCGTCGTGGCCATAGGCGTGAGCGCCGTGGTGGTCGCCGGCCTGCTCGGTTTCGGGTCGTACATGCTGCTGGAGAAGTCCGAGGCCAAGGAGCGGACCGAGGAGAGCCGGGCCCAGGACTCCAAGCAGACCGAGCAGGACAGGAAGGAGCTCGCAGCCGAGCCGATCGCGGGCGAGAAGACGTGGGACGCGAAGAAGCTGACCCGCAACCACGTCACGACCGAGGTGAAGTACCCCATGCAGCCGCCCGTGGGCGGGGACCACAATCCGGCGTGGCTGAACTGCGACGGCGTCGTATACGAAAAGGCCGTCCCGGACGTCAACGCCGTGCACGCACTGGAACACGGCGCGGTCTGGGTGACGCACAGCGAGAAGGCCTCGGGAGGCGACGTCGGCAAGCTCGCGTCGCGCGTCAGGAGCACCCCCTTCTCCCTGATGTCCCCGTACGAGGGACAGGACGGGGACATCATGCTCAGCGCCTGGGGGAAGCAGGTCACGGTCGACAGCGCGGACGACCCGCGGGTGGCCCGCTTCTTCGCGAAGTACGTCCAGGGCGCGCAGACGCCCGAGCCGGGCGCGCCGTGCACCGGCGGGGTCGACGGGTGAGCCCCTGGACCGTCCGGCGCACCCGGTGGGTGGCGGGCTCGGCCGTGGGCCTCGCGCTGCTCTTCGCCGGCGCGGCGACGGTCGCATCCGCGGGGGGTGACGGGGCCGCACCCGCGCCCCGTACTCCGGCCGCCGACTCCGCGGACGCGGGCTTCGCCCGGGACATGGCCGTCCACCATCAGCAGGCCGTGGAGATGTCCTTCACCGTGCGGGACGTGACGCGGGACGAGGACGTGCGGCGGCTGGCGTACGACATCGCCAACACACAGGCCAACCAGCGGGGCATGCTGCTCGGCTGGCTCGACCTGTGGGAGCTGCCGAAGACGGCACCGGACGGGCAGGCCCCGATGGCGTGGATGACCGGCGGCGCCGACGAGCACGACGGCACCGGCCACAGCGGCCACGACATGGGCGGCACGCACGGCAGGGACGGCATGACGGGCATGCCGGGCATGGATCACGAAGGGGCCCTGATGCCCGGCATGGCCACCAGGGCCGAGCTGAAGCGGCTGCGCGAGGCCGACGGGCGTGAGGCCGAGATCCTCTTCCTGCGGTTGATGACGGACCACCACAAGGGGGGCGTCGCCATGGCCGAGGGCTGCGCCGACCGGTGTGCGGTGCCGGCGGAGAAGCGCCTTGCCCAGGGCATGGTGGCGGCGCAGAGGTCCGAGCTGGAACTGATGGCGGACATGCTGGCCGAGCGAGGCGCCGCACCCCGTCCGTGAGGGACGCCGGACCGTCGCAGGGGGCCGCGAGGACGGTCGGCCCCTGCCCGGCGTACACCTGTCCGGGTGATCCGCCAGCGGTCGCGTACGCCGGGCGGGCCCACCACAATGGATGGGGCTCGGGGTCGTACGGCATGCCCATCGGCACGCAGGAGGAACTCCATGACCACCGCGAAGGACATCATGAGCGCCGGGACCCAGTGGATCCCCGCACACGAGACGCTCGACCGCGCCGCCCAGATGATGCGCGACCACGAGGTGGGCGCGCTGCCCGTCTCCGCCAACGGCGGGCAGGACCGGATGGTCGGGATCATCACCGACCGCGACATCGTGATCAAGTGCGTGGCTTCCGGGCACGATCCGTCGGCGGTGACCGCCGGCGAACTGTGCGACGGCACACCGCGCTGGATCGACGCGTCCGCCGGTGTCGACGCGGTGCTGGAGGAGATGCAGAGCCACCGGATCCGCCGGCTCCCGGTCGTGGAGGGCAAGAGGCTCGTCGGCATGATCAGCGAGGCCGACCTGGCCCGCCATCTGTCCGACGAGCAGGTCGCGGGCTGGGCCGAGAAGGTCTACGCCGGCTCCTGAACCTCCGCCCGGGCGCGCCCCGGCACCGTACGGGGCCGGTCGGGTGTCGGGGCGCCGCCCGTGTACCCGACGAGGGTACGGTGCGCAATATGTCTGAAATGCCCAGCCGCCGCACCGTACTCGGCTCCAGCCTCGCCCTGGCGGGAGCGACGGCCCTCGCCACCCGGGCCCACGCCGCCCCGCTGCGCGCCACCTCCCCCGCGCGAGCCGCCGACACCTACGTCGCCCCCGACGGACCGGAGGTCGCGGACGCCGAGGCCAAGCGGGGCACAGGCCCCCTGCGGAAGGTCTCGCTCACGGCCACCGCGTCCAGCCTCGACCTGGGCGACGGCCTCACCGTCCCCTCCTGGGCGTACGGCGACCGACTGCCCGGCCAGGCTGTCCGGGTCACGGCGGGTGACCAGCTGGAGCTCACCCTCACCAACCAGCTGACGCAGTCGACGTCCCTGCACTGGCACGGCCTCGCGCTGCGCAACGACATGGACGGCGTGCCCGGCCTGACCCAGCAGGCGATCCAGCCGGGCGCCGGGTTCACGTACCGCTTCGCCGTCTCGCACCCGGGTACGTACTGGATCCACCCGCACTCAGGCGTCCAGCTGGACCGGGGCCTGTACGCGCCGCTGATCGTCGACGACCCCCGGGAACCGCTGGCCTACGACAAGGAGTGGGTGGTCGTCCTCGACGACTGGCTCGACGGGGTGGACGGCTCCACCCCCGACGCGGTACTCGGCGAGCTGACCGGAGGCCGGGTCAGCGCTCATGACGCGGCGGGCCACAGGGCGAAGGCCGCCCGGGGCCGTGCGGCGGCGGACGGCGACGCACCCTCACGCCTGCTGGTGGGTGCGAGCAGCGACCTGCTCGGCGGCCACGCCGGAGACGTCGCCTATCCGCACCACCTCGTCAACGGCCGCAGAGCGACGGCCCCTTCGGTGTTCGAGGCGAGTCCGGGCGACCGCATCCGGCTGCGGATCATCAACGCCGGCGGGGACACCGCGTTCCGGCTGGCGCTCGGCGGGCACCGGATGACCGTGACGCACACGGACGGCTTCCCGGTGCGGCACACCGAGACCGACGCGCTGCTGCTGGCGATGGGCGAGCGGTACGACGTGCTGGTGACCGCCGGGGACGGGGTGTTCCCGCTGACCGCGCTCGCCGAGGGCAAGGAGGCGTCGGCACTGGCCGTGCTGAAGACGGCCTCGGGTGCGGTTCCGCCCGCCACGGTGCGGCCCGCCGAGCTGGACGGTGAACTGGTCACGGCGGACCGCCTGGCCCCGGACGAGTCCGTGGCCCTGGCCGAGCGCGAGCCCGACCGGACGGTGCGGATGACGCTCACGGGCTCGATGGACGCGTACGACTGGGCCTTCGACGGCAAGCCCTACGACCCGGCGGTGCGGCAGCCCGTCAAGGCCGGTGAGCGGGTGCGGCTGGTCTTCACCAACCGCACCGGGATGTGGCATCCGATCCATCTGCACGGCCACACGTTCGCCTTGGCCGGCACGGCCCTCGGCGCCCGCAAGGACACCGCCGCGGTCCTGCCGGGGCGTTCGCTGACGGTCGACCTGGACGCCGACAACCCCGGCCTGTGGATGCTGCACTGCCACAACGTCTACCACGCGGAGGCGGGCATGATGACGGTGCTCGGCTACCTGCGGTGAGCCGGCTGGGGGCGGGGACCGGACGGATTGCCGGGCCCACGGCAGGACATCGCGTCAGTCAGACGATTACACTGGCCCCGTGCCTCAACTACGTCTCGCACTGAACCAGATCGACTCGACCGTCGGTGACCTCGCGGGCAACGCGGAGTCGATCGTCCACTGGACCCGGCACGCCGCCGAGCAGGGCGCCCACCTGGTGGCGTTCCCGGAGATGGTGCTGACCGGCTACCCCGTCGAGGACCTGGCCTTGCGCTCGTCCTTCGTCGAGGCGTCGCGGGAGGCGCTGCGCGCACTCGCCTCCCGCCTCGCCGACGAGGGCTTCGGCGAGGTCCCGGTCGTCGTCGGCTACCTCGACCGCTCGGAACACGCCGCGGTGCGCTACGGGCAGCCCGCGGGTTCCCCGCGCAACGCCGCCGCCGTGCTGCACCGCGGACGGGTCGCGCTGAACTTCGCCAAGCACCACCTGCCCAACTACGGCGTGTTCGACGAGTTCCGGTACTTCGTGCCCGGCGACTCGATGCCCGTCGTGCGGGTCCACGGCGTCGACGTGGCCCTCGCGATCTGCGAGGACCTCTGGCAGGACGGCGGCCGTGTCCCGGCCGCGCGCGCCGCCGGGGCCGGGCTGCTGCTGTCGATCAACGCCTCACCGTACGAACGGGACAAGGACGACACCAGGCTCGAACTCGTCCGCAGGCGCGCCCGGGAGGCCGGCTGCACGACCGCGTACCTGGCGATGATCGGCGGCCAGGACGAGCTGGTCTTCGACGGGGACTCGATCGTCGTCGACAGGGAGGGCGAAGTCATCGCCCGTGCGCCCCAGTTCGCGGAGGGCAGCGTGATCCTGGACCTGGATCTGCCGGCCGCCGCCGCCGAGGCGCCGTCGGGGGTGGTCGGCGACGGGCTGCGTGTCGACCACGTGGTGCTCGACGGGGAGCCGCTCCCCGCCTACGAACCGGAGCTGGCGGGCGGGTACGCCGAGCGGCTCGACGACGACGAGGAACTGTACTCGGCGCTGGTCGTGGGCCTGCGCGCGTACGCCGCGAAGAACGGTTTCAGCAGCGTGCTGATCGGGCTCTCGGGCGGTATCGACTCGGCGCTGGTCGCGGCGATCGCCTGCGACGCGCTGGGCGCCGCGAACGTGTTCGGCATCTCGATGCCGTCGAAGTACTCCTCGGAGCACTCCAAGGGCGACGCGGCGGAACTGGCCAGGCGCACCGGGCTGAACTTCCGCACCGTACCGATCGAGCCGATGTTCGACGCCTACATGGGCTCGCTGGGGCTGACCGGCCTGGCCGAGGAGAACCTCCAGTCGCGGCTCCGGGGCACGATGCTGATGGCCGTCTCCAACCAGGAGGGCCAGATCGTGCTGGCGCCGGGCAACAAGTCCGAGCTGGCGGTGGGTTACTCCACGCTGTACGGGGACTCGGTCGGCGCGTACGGGCCGATCAAGGACGTGTACAAGACGTCGGTCTTCCGCCTGGCGAAGTGGCGCAACCGCGCCGCCGAGGAGCGCGGGCAGGTCCCGCCGATCCCGGAGGCCTCGATCACCAAGCCGCCGAGCGCCGAACTGCGCCCGGACCAGGTGGACACGGACTCCCTGCCGGACTACGACGTGCTGGACAGGATCCTGGAGATGTACGTCGACCGGGACCAGGGCGGGGACGCGATCGTGGCGGCGGGGTTCGACGCGGCCCTGGTGACGAGGACGCTGCGGATGGTGGACACGGCGGAGTACAAGCGGCGGCAGTACCCGCCGGGCACGAAGATCTCACCGAAGGGCTTCGGCAAGGACCGCAGGCTGCCGATCACCAACCGGTGGCGCGAGTCGACCTGATCCGACAACGAAGCCGGGTCCGCACCCTCGGTGCGGACCCGGCTTCGTCGTACGCGCGGGCTCAGGACTCGCGGGAGGACGCCTTCGCCGTCTCGCGCACCTCGGCGCGCGCGCCGGAGGCCACCACGCGCGAGGCGCCCGGGGTCCGGTCCAGGACACCCGCGGTGACCGCCACCGCGAGTCCGGCCACCGCCAGCACCGCGCCGACCAGCGCCGGGGAGGTCCAGCCCCAGCCCGCCGCGATGGCCACACCGCCTAGCCAGGCCCCGCCCGCGTTGGCGAGGTTGAAGGCCGAGTGGTTGGAGGCGGAGGCGAGCGTGGGGGCGTCCTTGGCCTTGTTCATCACGAGCATCTGCAGCGGCGTGGTCGTCATGAAGCCGATGCCGCCGAGCAGCACGACCATGACCAACGCCGCCCACTGCACGTGGACCGTGAAGGGGAAGACGACCAGGACGACGGCCAGTGCCCCCAACGAGCCGTAGAGGGTGGGACGCAGCGCCCGGTCGGTCAGCGGTCCGGCCGCCAGGGCGCCCAGGGTCATCCCGATGCCGAAGAGCGCGAGGACCAGCGTGACCGAGGACTCGCCGAAGCCCATCGCCTCGGTCGTCATGGACGAGAGGTAGGAGTAGACGGCGAAGACGCCGGCGAAGCCGAGGACCGCGGTGAGCAGGCCGAGCAGCACCTGCCGGTTGCCCAGCGCGCTCAGTTCGCGACGGACGTTCTGCTGGGCCTCGACGGGGATCTGCGGGACGAGACGGGCGAGTGCGGCCATGGCGACGAGGCCGATCACCGCGACCACCATGAAGGTGGCGCGCCAGCCGAGGTGCTGCCCGAGCAGGGTGGCGGCCGGTACGCCGACGATGTTCGCCACGGTGAGCCCGAGGAACATGGTGGCGACGGCGCGGGCCTGGCGGCCGTCCGGCACGAGGCGGGCGGCGACGACCGCGCCGACGCCGAAGAACGCTCCGTGCGGCAGCCCGGCGAGGAACCGGCCGGCCAGCAGCCAGCCGAAGTCGGGCGCGAAGGCGGAGGCGGCGTTGCCGACGGTGAAGACGGCCATCAGCAGCAGGAGCATCCGCTTGCGCGGGATCCTGGAGCCGAGACCGGTGAGCAGCGGAGCACCGAGGACGACGCCGATCGCGTACGCCGAGACGAGGTAGCCGGCGGTGGGTACGGACGTTCCCAGATCGTCCGCGACGTTGGGCAGCAGGCCCATCATCACGAACTCGGTGGTGCCGATGCCGAAGGCGCTCACAGCGAGGGCGAGCAGGGCCAGGGGCATGGTGGAGACCTTTCGGGGTCAGGGGGCGCGGCCCGGACCTCAGCGGTGGGCGGCGGTGGATGTGTGCGGGAGCGTCGGCTTCATTGCCGGGACGGGTTATGTACCCCTTCGGAACAAAGTCTCTCAGACGTTTTATGCCCGGACGTGAACATGCCGTTGCGCCGAGGTGTGATGTGGGCGTCACTCGACGGCCCCGCACCGGCCCCCCGGGACATCCGACGTCACAGCTCCCGCTCCGGACAGCGGCCGGTGGGCACCCCGCTCCGGGCCCCGACCGCCCTCGGGGACACGAACAGTACCGCTGTGCCCACGACCGCCAGGCACATGAGGAGTACGCCGACCCAGACCGGCGAGCGGTAGCCGAAGCCGGCGCCGAGCGCGAGCCCGCCCAGCCAGGGGCCCACGGCGGCACCTACGTTGAAGGCGGCCGTCGCGAAGGAACCCGCCATCGTCGGTGCGTCCGGGGCGAGTCGGAAGACCCGGGTGATCAGCGTGGTCCCCGTACCGAAGGCGAGCGCCCCCTGGAGCGGCACCAGGACGAGGACCGCCACCGGGTGGGCGGCGGTCAGGGCCAGTGCGGCCCAACCGAGGGCCGACGCCGCCGTTCCGAGCCGGACGACGGTGTCCGGGCGGGTATCGGCAAGGCGTCCGGCCAGGGTGACACCCGCGAACGAGCCGGCACCGAACAGGGCGAGCACCACGGGTACCCAGCCCGCGCCGAAACCGGTGACCCGGGTGACCAGCGGTTCCAGGTAGGAGAAGGCACAGAAGGTCGCCCCCTGCGCGAGCGCCATGACAAGCAGGGTGAGCAACAGCCGGGGGCGGGCCAGGGCCCGCAGTTCACTCCGCACCCCCGCCTGCGGCGGGCCGTCGGGCCGGCCGCCCGGCACCGACACGGTCAGCACGGCCACGGCAGGTACGGAGACGAGGGCCACGGCCCAGAACGCCGAGCGCCAGCCCCACAGTTCCCCGAGTACCGCACCCGCCGGAACACCCACCACGCACGCGACGGTGACGCCGCCGACGACCACCGCGGTGGCTCTCGCCCGCTGGTGCGGACCGACCACGGCCAGCGCGGTGACGAGTGCCACCGCCCAGAAACCGGCGTTGGCGAGCGCCCCCGCCACCCGGGTGGCGAGCAGCACACCGTAACTTGCGGTGAGCGCCCCGACGACGTGGGCGGCGATGAAGACGCCCTGGAAGAACAGCAGGGCCCGGCGCCGGGGCCAGGTACGGCCGGCCAGAGCGGTGAGTGGCGCACCGACCACCATCCCCACCGCGAAAGCCGAGGTCAGCAGACCGGCGGCACCCAGCGAGACGTGCAGGTCAGCGGCGATACCCGAGAGCAGCCCGGACAGCATGAACTCCGATGTGCCCTGGGTGAAGACCGCGAGCCCGAGCGCGTACACAGCGAATGGCATGAGAAGGAGACCCCTTGTACGGAACCGTCGGAGGAATGAACGGCGTGCAGGGGATGCAGGCCGCGCCCGTCGTCACGCGCGGGAGCACGAGGACGGCGACACGGCGGAATGCTGGTGTCCTTGCCGGACACGGGAGTCGGCCCACACCGCCACGGGGATCCGGCGGTGGTCGACGGCACGACGGGGAAGGCCGGTTGACCGCTGAGGTCAGGGGCTTTCGGCGTCGGCGACCGGCCACCGGCGAACCGGCGGCCGGATTCTGTCGGACTCGGGGCTGGGCATGGAGGGAAGCTTATCTCGCCCGGCAGCCGGTCACGCGGCTTCGGGGCGACGAAGGTTCGGGGCCGCCGTGCGGTCCACAGGAGGCTCCGCGGCCGGGCCGGGCGGGCGACGTCCGCTCCGACTCGCTCACCCGGTGATTCACAGCCGCACGCGGGCCGCGATCGGGAGGTGGTCGCTGTCGGTGGCGGGAAGCGTCCAGGAGGCGAGGGGTTCGACGCCCTTGACCATGATCTGGTCGATCCGCGCCATCGGGAAGGACGCCGGCCAGCTGAACCCGAAGCCGTCACCGGCCGCGCCCTGGGTGGAGCGCATCTGCGCGGTGACCGCGTTCAGCGAGCGGTCGTTCATCGTCCCGTTCAGGTCGCCGAGCAGGACGACGCGGTCCAGCTGTTCGTGGGAGATCGCCTCGCCCAGCGCGTCGGCGCTGTCGTCGCGCTGGTTGGCGGTGAAGCCCGCGTGCAGTTTGACCCGTACGGAGGGCAGGTGCGCGACGTACACCTTCACCGGGCCCTCGGGGGTGGTGACCGTGGCGCGCATCGCGCGGGTCCAGCCCAGCTTGATGTCGACGGGGCTGGAGTCGGTCAGCGGGTACTTGCTCCACAGGCCGACGGTGCCCTGTACGGAGTGGTGCGGGTAGCGGTCGGCGAGCGCGTCCTCGTACGCCGCCACCTTGCCGCCGGGAAGTTCCTGGAGTGCCACGATGTCGGCGCCCGATCCCGCGACCTGCTGGGCGGTGCCCGCGGGGTCGGGGTTGCCCGCGTTGACGTTGTGGGTCGCGACGGTGAGGTCGCCGCCGGTGCCCGACTTGTCGGCGAACAGCAGGCCGCCGAAGAGGTTGAGCCAGACCGCGACCGGCAGGACCAGGGCGATCACCGCGGTCGCGGAACGCCGGACCAGGCCGAGGACCAGCAGCACCGGTACGAGCAGGCCGATCCAGGGCAGGAACGTCTCGATGAGGCTGCCCAGGTTGCCGATGGCGTTCGGGATGTCCGAGTGGAGGACCATCACGAGGGTCAGCAGGACCGAGCAGAGCGCCAGGAGGATGCCTCGCCGCCAGATGCCCCGGTCGGTGGCGAGTCTGTGGCGCAGGGCCCCGAGACGGGAGCCGGGCCGCCGGCCCGCGTCTGCGTTCTCGGTGTCCGCCCTGTACGCCTGCACCATTGCGCTCGTCCTCACTGCCTTGCCTTACACATCACCGCGCCTCATGACCCTAGGCGATGGGTGACGCCGTTCCCGCCGTCGACGACGGCCGTTCTGCCATGGGGACGAACGATGCGGTGCGGCGGGTTCCGGTCACCGTGGCGTTTGCCTGGCTTGTGACAGAACGATCACACAACGGCGGTCGACGGCGGTTCCCCGGCCGTGGCCGGCGGCTTCGCCGGCCGTGGAGCGAGGCCCTGGAGGAGGATCCGGATGATGCGGTCCGCGAGGTCCTCAGGCAGGGGCGCGTCGGGCCGGTGGACGGTGCGTACGAGCATGGGGCCGAGGAACAGGTCGTCCATGAACTCCACGTCGAGGTCGTCGCGGAGCTCCCCCGCGTCCACCGCCCGCCGCACGGCGGCCAGCATGGCGGCGCGGCGGGGTGCGATGACGGTGGCCTGGTACTCGGTCCACAGCCTGGGATGCTTCTTCATCTGCACGAACACGTTGTGCAGAAGTGCGGAGGAGCGCTGGGCGAGACCGCGTGTACGCATGGATTCCAGGAGCACGCGCAGGTCGTCCAGGCCCTCGGTGCCGGAGACGGTGGGATCGGCGGGTTCGATGTCGCGCAGGACGTCGACGAAGAGCTCCTCCTTGCCGCTCCACCGGCGGTAGATGGTCGCCTTGCCCACCCCGGCGGTGCGGGCGATGCGCTCGATGGACAGGCCGTCCAGCGTCTCGCCCGCCTCCAGCAGTTCCACGACGGCGTCGAGGATCGCCCGCTCGACGGCCGCGCTGCGGGGACGGCCACGCCGGGGCTCGGGGCCCTGGCAGGAGGCAGAGGGGTCCTCGGCCCGGTCCCGTTCCGGGTCCTGTGCCGGGTTCTGTGCCGCCTGCCGCACCTGGGCCGCCTCTCGCTGCGCCGTTCCGCCGTCCGTCTCGATTCTCGCCGACCGGCGGAGGCGGAGCGACCGCCGGTCGGCGTCGGATCAGGACTGCAGCACGCGCTCCCCGCTCTCCTCAGGGGCCTCAGGGGCCTTGGCCCGCGGCCTGCCGGGCAGGAAGGCGGCCACGACCGCCGCGCCGATCAGGGCGACGGCCGCCGAGCCGAGGGCGGTGACGTGCATCGCGCCGATGAACGCGTCGTTGGCGGCGGCGATCAGCGGCCTGCCGGCCGGACCCAGCTTCTCCGCGACGCCGAGGGTCGCCTCGATGGACTCCCCCGCGACGTCGCGCGCGCCGGCCGGTACGGCGTCGAGGTGGCCCTCGATGTCGCTCCGGTAGACCGTGGAGAGCACCGAGCCGAGTACGGCGATGCCGAGCGCCCCGCCGACCTGGCGGAAGGTGTTGTTGATGGCGGAGCCGGAACCGGCCCGCTCGCGGGGCAGTGCCTGCATCACGGCGACGGTGACCGGCGGCATGATGTGCGCCATGCCGGTGCCCTGGACGAAGAAGACCAGGCAGAGCACCCACAGCGGGGTGTCCGCGCCGAACAGCGCGAAGGCCGCGAGGCCGGCGGCGACGAGCAGCATGCCGACGGTGCAGACCGCGCGGGCCCCGAACCGGTCGACGACCAGGCGGGCACGCGGGGCGAAGATCATCTGCGCGGCGGCCAGCGGCAGGATCAGCAGCCCGGACTCCAGCGCGGTGTAGCCGCGCACGCTCTGCAGGTAGAAGGCGGAGAAGAAGGTGACGCCCATCAGCGCGAAGAAGACCAGCGCGATGGCTGCGACCGCGGCGGAGAAGGCGGGCTTGCGGAAGTAGGAGATGTCGATGGACGGGTGGCTGCTGCGCTTCTCGTGCCAGACGAAGCCCGTCAGGACCAGCAGGCCTCCGATCAGCGGCGCGAGGACGGTGATGTCGGTGAAGGAGGCGAGTTCGCCGCCGCGGATGATGCCGTACACCAGCAGGACCAGCCCGACGATGGACAGGACGACCCCGAACGGGTCGACGCGGCCGGGGTTCGGGTCGCGGGAGTCGGGGACCAGGACGGCCATGGCGATCAGCGCGACGACCACCACCGGCACGTTGACCAGGAAGATCGAGCCCCACCAGAAGTGCTCCAGGAGCAGCCCTCCGGTGATCGGGCCGATCGCGATGCCGAGGCCGACGCTGCCGGCCCAGATGCCGATGGCCTTGGGCTGCTCGTCGCGCTCGAAGACGTTCATCAGGACGGCGAGGGTGGCGGGCATCACGAACGCCGCGCCGAAGCCCATCAGCGCGCGCCAGGTGATGAGCTGGCCGGGCGAGGTGGAGAGCGCGGCCAGGGCGGACCCGATGCCGAAGACCAGGATGCCGGCCAGCAGGACCTTCTTGCGGCCGATGCGGTCGCCCAGCAGCCCGGCGGTGAAGAGCAGCCCGGCGAACACGAGCGTGTAGGAGTTGATGGCCCACTCGAGCTCGCTCTGGGTGGCGCCGATCCCGGTCGGCGCGGGGCTCGCGATCGTCTTGACCGCGACGTTCAGGATCGAGTTGTCCAGAACGACGATGAGCAGGCTGAACATGAGGACGCCGAGGACGGCCCAGCGGCGGCGGTGGACCGCCTCCGGGACACGGGGCGCGGCGGCAGGGGCGCCGGACGGTATGGACATGGCCACGACCCTATCCGACTTCCAATACGAGACCGTCTCGTATTGGAAAGACTTTACCCACTCGGCGCGCACCGTTCACGTGGTACGGCGGGCCCACTTCCCGGGAACGGTCACGGGATGCCACCATGGAAGGGATCCGGGGACGCCGTCAGGGCGCCACGAGATGACGAAGGAGCCGTTGGCCATGTCGCTTCAGGCTGCGCAGAACCAGTCCGCCACACCCCCCGCGGGTCCCACCCCCGGCGCCGGCAAGGCGCTGTACGGGGGCACGAGCACCCGCCGCATCAGTGTCCACGACATCGCCGCCGCCACCGAGCGGGGCGAGAAGTGGCCGATGCTCACCGCCTACGACGCGATGACCGCGTCCGTCTTCGACGAGGCCGGCATCCCGGTCATGCTCGTCGGTGACTCCATGGGCAACTGCCACCTCGGTTACGAGACCACGGTGCCCGTCACCATGGACGAGATGACCATCCTCTCGGCCGCCGTCGTGCGGGGCACGAAGCGCGCCCTGGTCGTCGCCGACCTGCCCTTCGGCGCGTACCAGGAGGGCCCGGTCCAGGCCCTGCGCAACGCCACCCGGCTGGTCAAGGACGCCGGTGTCGGCGCGGTCAAGCTGGAGGGCGGCGAGCGTTCGCACGAGCAGATCCGCCTCCTGGTCGAGGCCGGGATCCCCGTCATGGGCCACATCGGCCTGACCCCGCAGTCCGTCAACGCCATGGGCTACCGGGTGCAGGGCCGCGGCGAGGAGGCGGCCCAGCAGCTGCTGCGGGACGCGAAGGCGGTCCAGGACGCGGGCGCGTTCGCCGTCGTCCTCGAGCTCGTACCGGCCGAGCTGGCCGCCGAGGTCACCCGCACGCTGCACATCCCGACCGTCGGCATCGGCGCCGGGCCCGACACGGACGCCCAGGTACTGGTCTGGACCGACATGGTCGGGCTGACCGGCGGCAAGGTGCCGCGCTTCACCAAGCAGTACGCGAACATGCGTCAGGTGCTCGCCGGCGCCGCCAGGGAGTACGCCGAAGACGTCGTCGGCGGAACGTTCCCCGCCGCGGAGCACACCTTCCACTGACGCCCACACGACCACTGCCGCACCACCGACAGCCCGCCGACTTCCCCCATCGGCGGGCTGTCGCCTGCCGTGGGCGCTCTGTCAGCGACATGTCGGTGACTTGTCGGTGCGGGCTGGTCTGATGGTGCCCATGACGCAAATCGACAAGAACCTCAGGGGCGGCAGGAACGCCGTCGAGGTGCGGGGGCTGGTCAAGCACTACGGCGAGACCAAGGCACTGGACGGTGTGGACCTCGACGTACGCGAAGGCACCGTCCTCGGCGTGCTGGGCCCCAACGGCGCCGGGAAGACCACCCTCGTACGCTGCCTGTCCACCCTGATCCTGCCCGACGCCGGGCACGCGGTCGTGGCGGGCTACGACGTGGTGAAGCAGCCCCGGCAGCTGCGCCGCACCATAGGCCTGACCGGGCAGTACGCCTCGGTCGACGAGAAGCTCTCCGGCTGGGAGAACCTCTACATGATCGGACGGCTGCTCGACCTGCCGCGCAAGAAGGCGCGCTCCCGCGCCGACGAACTGCTGGAGCGCTTCTCGCTCACCGACGCCGCCAAGAAGGCCGCGATGGACTACTCGGGCGGCATGCGGCGCCGACTGGACCTGGCCGCATCGATGATCGGCAGCCCGGCCGTCCTCTACCTGGACGAGCCGACGACGGGCCTCGACCCCCGTACCCGCAACGAGGTCTGGGACGAGGTGCAGCGGATGGTCGCCGAGGGGGCGACCGTGCTGCTCACCACCCAGTACATGGAAGAGGCCGAACAGCTCGCCGACGAGCTCACCGTCATCGACCACGGAAAGATCATCGCCCGGGGCGGGGTGGACGAGCTCAAGGCCAAGGTCGGCGGCCGCACACTGCAGATCCGTCCCTCCGACCCGGCCGAACTGGCCGCGATGGCGCAGGCGCTGCGGGAGACCGGACTCGACGGCGTCGCGGGCGCCCAGGCGGTTCCGGACGAGGGACTGCTCTACGTACCGATCCTCAGCGACGAGCAGCTGACCGCGGTGATCGGCCTGCTCGGTACCCGGGGCTTCGCGCTCGCCCATGTCGCCACCGCGCTGCCCAGTCTGGACGAGGTGTTCCTCGCCATCACCGGTGACAAGACCACCACCACCGCCACGAGCCCCCAGGAGGTCGCGGCATGAGCACGACGACTCTGACGCCCACCCCCACCGGCCCGGCCGCGTCCGCACCGGCCGCGAAGCTCCACGACGAGGGCCGGATCGGCCTGCGGAACAACCTGCGGCACATCGGGGCACTGGTGCGGCGCAACCTGCTCCAGATCAAGAAGGATCCGGAGTCGATGTTCGACGCGCTCCTGATGCCGATCGTCTTCACGCTGCTGTTCGTCTACGTCTTCGGCGGTTCGGTCGGCAGCAGCATGGGCGGCGGCCGGCAGGAGTACCTCAACTACCTGATCCCGGGCCTGATGGCGATGATGGGCATGAACATCGCCATGGCGGTCGGGTCCGGTGTCAACGACGACTTCCGCAAGGGGGTCATGGACCGGTTCCGCACGATGCCGATCGCCCGCTCCTCGGTGCTCATCGCGAAGATCGTGGTCGAGCTCGGCCGGATGATGGTGGCCACGCTGATCCTGCTGGGCATGGGCTTCGCGCTCGGCATGGAGCTCCAGGAGTCCGTGCTGGGGCTGGTCGGGGCGATCGCCCTGTCGGCCGCGTTCGGCGCCGCGATCATGTGGATCTTCATCCTGCTCGGACTGACCATGAAGACGGCTCAGGCGGTCCAGGGGACGGGGATGCTCGTGCTCATGCCGCTGCAGTTCGGTTCGTCCATCTTCGCGCCGACCGGCACCATGCCCGGCTGGCTCCAGACCTTCACCGACTACAACCCGCTGTCCAACCTGGCCGACGCCGCCCGCGCCCTGATGATGGGCGGCCCGCTCGCCCACTCGGTCTGGGTGACGCTCGGCTGGACCGTGCTCATCACCGCGGTGATGGCACCGCTGGCGGTGTCCAGGTTCCGCAAGAAGTCCTGACGGAGGAGGCCGCGGACCCCGGCCGGCCGTGATCCGCGGGCCTCAGTCCCGGTGTGCGTCGAAGAGGGCGGTGGCCTCCTCCTGGGAGAGGCCACCGCCCTCGGCGTACGCGGCCGCGTAGCCGGCGTCCCCGAGGACGCCGCGGGCCAGTTCCTCGGCCACGGCGTAGTCGTCCCGCTCCATCGACGTCGGCACGTGCTCGTCGGGCAGCAGCGCGCGTACGGCGCCCAGCAGCCGCGCCGCGAGGGCGGCCCGGCGCTCACCGCCGAGCCCGCCGAGCGCCCGCGCCGCGGTGACCAGGTGGAGCACGCTCATCTGCGGCGCCACCATCTGCGACAACCGGTCGTCGGCCCGTGCGAGCGCCTCCCGGCTCCGGGCCAGGGCGTCCGCGTACCGCCCCTCCTGGTTGTCCAGCCGAGCCAGGCCACCCAGCACGAACGCCTCGAAGAACCCCACGGACGAGGCCCCGAAGTCATCTTGCAGCACGGCGAGTTGCTCACGGGCCTCGACGGTACGGCCGGACATGCCCAGCCACATGGCCAGGAAGAACCGGGCGAACGCCGTCGCCTCGTGCCCCGAGCGGCGCCCCTCGACGAGCACCTCACGGAGGATCACCTCGCCCTCCGCGCCACGGCCGAGCTCGACCAGCGCGGAGGCGTACCGGGTGCGGAGCACCAGCACCTGGGCCCGGGCACCGAGCCGCTCCGCATAGCCGATCGCGGCCTGGTAGTCCTCGGCCGCACGAGCGTGGTCGCCCTTCTTCTCGTTGGCCTCACCGCGCGAGGAGAGCGCCTCCGCCGCACCCCAGTCGTCGCCGAGCCGGCGGAAGATCTCCAGGCTCTCGTCGGCGTCCCCGTGCGCGGCGTCCGCCCGGTCGGGCCGGTTGGCCAGCACGTTGGCACGCATCTGGAGCACGGCGGCCAGCTCCCAGTCGTATCCGAGCTCCCGTGCGGCGCCCACCGTCTCGTCCAGCAGGCCGCGCGGGTCCGCGACGTCACCGGTGAGCATGACGGCGAACAGCCAGAGCAGACCGGGGCTGCGGCAGGTCTGCGGCTGGCCGGCCCGGTAGGTGGCGGCGATGACCCGCAGGCGTGCCATGCCTGCCTCGTCGGCCCAGACGTCCATCGCGTGGTCCAGGCTGGCCATCTGGATCAACGCCACCTGGCGCCGCGCCTCCAGGAGCAGTTCGGGGCGCATCGGCGGCGGCGCGTCGGTGCACCGTTCGGTCAGCGAGGGCGCGGCACCCGCGGTCGCGCCGAACGGGTCGGGGCCGAGCGCGGCGGCGGCTTCGGCCCAGTGCAGGGCGTCGCCGCGCAGATCACGCATCTGCCAGTACCACGCGAGCGAGAGCACCATGCTGAGCGACTCCTGCTCGTCGCGAGCGGCGACGGCGTGCCGCAGCGCCGTGCGCAGGTTCTCGTACTCGCGCTGGAGCAGTTCGAGGGCGGCGAGCTGTCCGGCGCCGCGGAGTTCGGGGTCGGTCGTGCGGACCAGCTCCCGGTAGAAGGCGAGGTGCCGCCGTTCGACGGCGTCCCGCTCCCCCGCCTCGTCGAGGCGTTCGGCGGCGTACTCGCCGACGGTCTCCAGGAGGCGGTAGCGCATCCGGCCGTCCGCGGCGGGGGCCGCGACGACGAGGGACTTGTCGACGAGCGAGCCGAGAGCCCCGGCGACGTCGTAGGCGTCCCGCGGCCGGTCCGCGCAGACCACCTCGGCGGCGGCCAGGGTGCAGCCGCCGGAGAAGACCGCCAGCCGGCGCAGGGCGGTGCGTTCGTCCTCGTCCAGCAGGTCCCAGGACCAGTCGACGACCGCCCGCAGGGTCTGCTGGCGCGGCAGCACGGTGCGACTGCCGCTGGTCAGCAGGCGGAAGCGGTCGTCGAGGCGGTCTGCGATCTGGCGGGCGGTGAGCATGCGCAGCCGGGCGGCGGCGAGTTCGATCGCGAGCGGAAGCCCGTCGAGGCGTCGGCAGATCTCGGCGCAGGCCGCCGCGGTCCGCTCGTCCGCGTCGGCCCGGAAGCCGGACAGTGCGGCGGCCCCGCGGTCGGCGAGCAGGCGCAGCGCCATCGGGTCGGGCAGCGGGTCGACCGGCCGCACGAACTCACCCGGTACGCCGAGGGGTTCACGGCTGGTGGCGAGGACGGTGAGCCCGGGGCAGCGGGCCAGCAGGTGGTCGGCGAGGGCCGCGGCCGCTTCGACGAGGTGCTCGCAGTTGTCCAGGAGCAGCAGCATGCGGCGCCCGGAACAGTGCTCGGTGAGCCGGGCGAGCGGTTCGCCCGCGCCCCGCTCCGCCGCCCGGAGCTCCTCGGCGCCCGCCCCGCGCAGCACGGTCTCACGGCCGCCGAGCGCGGTGAGGACCGCCTCGGGCACCGCCTCGGGATCGTCGACGGGCGCGAGCTCCGCCAGCCATACGCCGTCGGGCCAGGCGGCCGGATCCGCGGATTCCGCCGCCTCCTGGGACAGCCTGGTCTTGCCCGCACCGCCGGGTCCGAGGAGGGTGACCAGGCGGGCCCGGGTCAGGTCCTCGCGCAGGTCGGCGATGTCCGCCTCGCGCCCGACGAAGCTGGTGAGCCTGGCGCGCAGATTGCCCCGCCGCACGGGGCGGGCGACGGGAGCGGGGGCCGGGGCGGGCGGGTCCTGGCGGAGCAGCCCCTGGTACAGGCCGCGCAGTGCGGGGCCGGGATCGGTGCCGAGCCGGCCGGCGAGCAGGGTGCGCACCTCGTCGTACGCCGTGAGCGCCTGCGCGGTGCGCCCGGCGTCCCGCAGCGCCTTGATGCGGAGGGCCTGCAGGGGCTCGTCCAGCGGGTGGTCGGCGCAGAGTCCGGCGAGCTCGGGCAGTACGTCGTCGGGCCGGTGCTGTGCGAGGACGGCCTCGATCCGGGTCCGGCGCACGTCCAGGCGCCTGGCCTCCCAGCGGGCGCCCGCCACGGCACGGTCCGGCAGGTCGGCGAGGGCGGGCCCGCGCCACAGGGCGAGCGCGTCGTCGAGGGCCGCGAGGGCCCGCACCGCCTCGCCGTCCTCCAGCGCCCGGGCCCCCTCCCCCGCGAGCCGCTCGAAGCGGTGCAGGTCCACGGCGTCCGGATCGGCGGCGAGGCGGTAGCCGTTCTCCGCGGATTCGACCGCGTCCCGGCCGAGCGCCCTCCTGAGCCGGCCCACGAGCGCCTGCAGGGCGCCCGGGGCGTCGGCGGGCGGGTCGCCGTCCCACACCTCGTCGACGAGCACCACGGCCGGGACCGTACGCCCGGGGCGCAGGGCGAGCACGGTGAGCAGGGCGCGCAGCCGCGCCCCGCCGAGGGCGACGGGCGTGCCGTCGGCGCGCAGGGCGCGAGTGGTACCGAGGATGCCGTAGTGCACGGGCCCATTGTCCGTGACGACCCCGTGCTCCGTGGAACCACCACCCTGCCGTGGGACGTTCTCGCCCTGCCACCCGTAAGGTCGGGGGCCTCAACAGCCGTCCAGCCCCCAGGAGTGCCGCAGATGACCACCGCGTTCCGCCGTCCCAGCGACCGGCGGGTCAGTCCGATCTTCCTCGGGATCGTCGCCGTCATGGCCGTCTCGGGCTGGGCGGTGTGGACGGACTTCGCCGAGCAGACCGGTTTCGCGGTCTTCCTGTTCGTCACTGCGGCCTGGGTCGTCTCGCTCTGCCTCCACGAGTACGCCCACGCGCGCACCGCGCTGCACAGCGGCGACATCTCGATCGGGGCGAAGGGCTATCTGACGCTCAATCCGCTCAAGTACACCCATGCGCTGCTGAGCATCGTGCTGCCCGTGCTCTTCGTCATCATGGGCGGCATCGGTCTGCCGGGCGGGGCGGTCTACATCGAGCGGGGGCGCATCCGCGGGCGCTGGAAGCACAGCCTGATCTCCGCGGCCGGCCCCCTGACGAACGTGCTGTTCGCGGTCGTCTGCACGGCGCCGTTCTGGCTGGGCGCGCTCGACGGCGTCCCGCTGTCCTTCCGGTTCGCGCTGGCGTTCCTGGCGCTGCTCCAGGTGACGGCGGCGATCCTGAACTTCCTGCCGGTCCCGGGTCTCGACGGCTACGGCGTGATCGAGCCCTGGCTGTCGCACGGAATCCGCCGCCAGGTGGAGCCGTTCGCGCCGTTCGGGCTGATCGCGGTCTTCGCGCTCCTGTGGATCCCCGAGGTCAACGGGGTCTTCTTCGACGCGGTGGACGCGCTGCTGCGAGGCCTGGGGGTCAGCGAGGTCGAGACGTACTGCGGGCTCGACACCTACCGCTTCTGGCAGGAGTGGTTCGGCGACCAGGACCAGGGCTGCGCGATGATCCGCTGACGCGGTGGACCGCTACCGCGCGGCGGGCTCCGTGCGGGTCTCGGCCTTGTGCCTGCGCAGGTAGAACCACGCCATGTTCGAGGAGAGGCCGGCCAGCAGGACCCAGACGATCCCGAGGAGGCTGCCCTCGGCGAAGGACACGACGGCCGCGACCACGGCGAGGACGCAGACGATGCCGGCATAGAGAGCGAGGCGGGGCATGAGGGCTGGTGCTCCTGTCAGGGGATGGCGCGCGGTCCCGTCCAGTGTCCCTCATGCCCGTCCCGGCTCCGGGCACGGGCTCACACGTCGGTGGTGCGCAGCCCCGCGTGTGCCTTGTAGCGGCGGTTGACCGAGATGAGGTTCGCCACCAGCGACTCGACCTGGTGCGCGTTGCGCAGCCGGCCGGCGAAGACGCCGCGCATGCCGGGGACGCGGCTCGCGAGGGCCTGCACGGTGTCGGTGTCGGCGCGCGCCTCGCCCAGCACCATCACGTCGGTGTCGATCTCCTCGATCGCCTCGTCCTGGAGGAGGACCGCCGAGAGGTGGTGGAAGGCCGCGGTGACCCTGGAGTCGGGCAGCAGGGCGGCGGCCTGCTCGGCGGCGCTGCCCTCCTCGGGCTTCAGGGCGTAGGCGCCCTTCTTGTCGAAGCCCAGCGGGTTCACGCAGTCGACGACGAGCTTTCCGGCGAGTTCCTCGCGGAGCGACTCGAGCGTCCCGGCGTGGCCGTCCCACGGCACGGCGACGATCACGATGTCGCTGCGGCGCGCGCACTCCGCGTTGTCCGCGCCCTCGACGCCGTGGCCCAGCTCGGCGGCGGCCGCCTCGGCCCGGTCGGCGGCACGCGAGCCGATGACGACCTTCTGCCCGGCGCGGGCGAAGCGGTAGGCGAGGCCGCGGCCCTGGGGGCCGGTCCCACCGAGTACGCCGACGGTGAGACCGGACACGTCGGGGAGGTCCCAGGGGTCCTTCGCGGGGGGCTTGGGGGCGCTGCCACTGTCATTCGTAGTCATGGCGCCGACCCTACTGCCAGGTAGGCCGGCCCTCCCGCGAGGTGCCGGGGCTCCCGTTCGGGTGCATTACGGCGATCGGGCTGCCACGGGGGCCGGCGCGGCGGCATGATGCCGGGCCATGGATGCCGTACGTGTCGCCCTGCTGCGTGAGGTGCTCGCCGGGACCGAGTGGCCCGCGGCGGCCCGCGGGTTCGCCCGGACCCTGCGGTCGTCGGTCGTCCCGCGGGACGGCGGGCTGCTGCTGGTGGGGACCGAGGTGTACGAGCCGTGGCACATGGCCGCGCACCTGGTGGACGAGTCCACCTGGTCGGGTCTTCCCCAGCTTCGGCCCACCCTCGTACGCCACCGGGTGGAGCCGGACGATCCGGTGCACCTGGCCGTCGGACTCGGCCGGATCGAGGCGGCCGGGCGTGGCGAGACGCTGCTCGTGGTGGCGCCCGGACGACCGGACGACGGCCTGTTGGAACGCGTGCACGACGCGCGGCGCGCGGGGGCGACGGTGCTCGCGCTGGACGGCGGCGACCAGGAGGTGCGGGGCCTGGCCCACGAGGCGCTCACCGTCTCGGCCGACGACGAGGTGGACCTGGACACCGTGCAGCACCTGGTGAGTGCGGCGGCCGGGGAGAACGGCGCCCCGTCGCCCCGGGGCCGCCGCACCTTCCGCGACCGGCTCTCCCGGCTGGCGGACCAGCTGACCGCGCCTCCACCGGAGCGGTGGTGACCGGGGGCCCGCCCCCGGCCCGGATGCCCGCGGGAACACGGGCCCCTGCCCGCGGCGCGATGGGGCCCCGGGCCGGACTCCCGTCCCGGGGCCCGTACCCGCCGAACGGCCCGGGGGACAGCCTCAGTCCGGGGTCTCGCCCGTCGGCCTGTCCGAGCGGTCGTGCCACTTCGGGTCGTTCTCCCACTCGAGGTTCCGCTCACGCGCCGTGTCCATCGCGTGCTGCGCCTCCTCGCGGGAGGTGTACGGGCCGAAGCGGTCCTTGGCCGGGCACTCGGGCCCTTCCTCGACCTTCTTGTGTTCCAGGCAGTAGTACCATTCGCCCGGTTTGCCCACCGTGCGCTTCTTGAACAGGGCCATCGACGGATCCTTTCCTCGATGCCATGGTGCCCCGAGTGTGCTGGTTAGACTCGCTGACATGTCTGGCCAGTCGCTTCTCGCACCAGGGGAGATCACTCCCGTCCGCTCCGTGCCCGGAAGGATCCGGCGCCCCGAGTACGTGGGCAAGCCCGCCCCCACGCCGTACACCGGGCCCGAGGTCCAGGACTCCGACACGGTGGAGCGCATGCGGATCGCGGGCCGGATCGCGGCCCAGGCGATGGAGGAAGCCGCCAGGCACATCGCCCCCGGGGTCACCACCGACGAACTCGACCGGGTCGCGCACGAGTTCATGGTCGACCACGGGGCGTACCCGTCGACCCTCGGCTACCGCGGCTTCCCGAAGTCGCTCTGCTCCTCGCTCAACGAGGTCATCTGCCACGGCATCCCCGACTCCACGATGCTGCGCGACGGGGACATCGTGAACCTCGACGTCACGGCGTACATCGACGGGGTGCACGGCGACAACAACGCCACCTACCTCTGCGGCGACGTCGACGAGGAGTCGCGGCTCCTGGTGGAGCGCACCCGGGAGTCGCTGAACCGCGCGATCAAGGCGGTGCGGCCCGGACGGCAGATCAACGTGATCGGGCGCGTCATCGAGTCGTACGCGAAGCGGTTCGGCTACGGCGTGGTGCGGGACTTCACCGGGCACGGGATCAACTCCTCGTTCCACTCCGGCCTGATCATCCCGCACTACGACAGCCCGCACGCGACGACCGTGATGGAGCCGGGGATGACGTTCACCATCGAACCGATGCTCACGCTCGGGACCCACGACTACGACATGTGGGACGACGGCTGGACCGTGGTGACGAAGGACCGGAAGCGGACCGCGCAGTTCGAGCACACCCTGGTGGTCACCGGGACCGGTGCGGACATCCTGACCCTTCCGTAGGGTCCCGCTTCACCACGGCGGACACCCGCGCCCGGCGGGCGTCTCCGTCGGCGGACACTTTTACCGACAGACAGTCGGGAACCCGTTGACTTAGGTAAGCCTAAGTAGGAGGATCAGGCTATCGGCGTGCGGTGGCGCGTGCAACTGACGCCGGTATGTACACATCCGCCCGGACTTCCCCGTCCCCTCGGTCCCCGGAGGCCCGCCTTGGACTCGACCGTCACCACCACACCCTTCTCCACGCTCATCCGCACCGCCTCGCACGAGCAGCACACCGAGGCGGAGACCTCGACCTTCATGAGCGACATGCTGGGCGGAGGGCTCGGCGTCGACGCGTACGCGCGCTACACCGAGCAGTTGTGGTTCGTCTACCGGGCACTGGAGGACGGTGCGCAGACCCTGCGCGAGGACCCGGTCGCCGGCCCCTTCATCCAGCCGGAGCTGATGCGCGCCGCCGAACTGGAGCGCGACCTCGCCCACCTCCGCGGCGCGGGCTGGCGCGAGGGGCTGCAGCCGCTGCCCGCCACCGCCGCCTACGCGGCGCGGGTCGCCCAGTGCGCGCGGGAGTGGCCGGCCGGGTACATAGCGCACCACTACACCCGCTACCTCGGCGACCTCTCGGGCGGCCAGATCATCCGCGGCACGGCGGAGCGGACCTGGGGCTTCGAGCGCAAGGGCGACGGGGTGCGGTTCTACGTCTTCGAGCAGATATCCAACCCCGCCGCCTTCAAGCGGGAGTACCGCGAGCTGCTGGACGCGGTGAACGCCGACGACCTGGAGAAGCAGCGCATCATCGACGAGTGCAAGCACGCCTTCGCGCTGAACACCGCCGTCTTCCGCGAGCTGGGCGAGGTCTTCCCGCTCGGCGCGTGACGCCGGCCGCCGACGCCCCGGTCAGGACGCGACCGCCAGAAGGACACGTCCGCCGATCTCCACCATGCCGTCCGGGGCGGGCGCGGTGAGGATCTGGGAGCCCCGGCCCTGAGTGATGTTGAGCGCCCGGCCGAGTTCGGCGCTCAGCAGCATGGCCGCGGCACCGGTCGCCTCGTCCTCGTCCTTGCCCTCATCGACGGTCTTGCTCTCGACGCCCCCGGCGCAGACCCCGGCCCCACCTGAGCGGCTGTCGCCGCACTCGTCATGGCCCCGCTGGAAGGCCCGCGCCCGCACGCGGCCGGCCGCCTCGTCCTCCCAGGCCCAGACGTAGAGCCGGCCCTCGCCGGGCGGCGGCCCGGTCAGCGCCTCGACCTCCGCGACCGACGCGTACCGCTCCAGCGTCCTCGGCGGCGCCCACTCGGGACGGGCCGCGATCCAGGTGAACTCGCCGTCCTGACGGGTGACCACGTCCCCGACCGGCATCTCCAGGACCTCCAGGTCGAGCAGCCAGGCCGCGCCGACGAGCGGATGCCCGGCGAACGGCAGGCGCAGTTCCGGTGTCCGGATGTCGACGGTGCCTCGCTCGGGGTCGTCCACGAACACGGTCTCGCCGAATCCGAGCTTCCGGGCGAGCGCCTGGCGGGACTCGTCGTCGGGGTACTCGCGTCCGTCCCGTACGACCCCGAGCGCGTTGCCGTGCCGGCCGTCCGGTCCGCAGAACACACGCAGTACGTCGATGCCCTCGGGTACGTCGAAGTCGTTCACCCAGGCATTCAAGCACCGCCCGTGCCCCGGCACGCCACGGGGCCGCACCGGCATGGAGCGCCGGTGCGGCCCTGGTGCCGCGGGGACGGGGATCAGACGGTACGGCGACGGCGTGCCGCGATCACCACTCCGGCGCCGGCCGCCACAACGACGCCGGAGGCCGCGAGCAGTGCGCCGGTCGGGACGCCGGAGCCGGTGGAGGCGAGGGAGGCGGAGCCGCCCACGGTGCCGCCGCCGCCGACCGTGCCGCTGCCACCGGTGGTGGATCCGCTGCCGCCGGTGGTCCCCGATCCGCCGGTGGTGGCGGGGAGTTCGGCGTCCTCGTCGAGAGCGACGGAGACGGTCAGGGCGTCGAGCGGGGTTCCCTTTGTGTACATGCCGCCGAACGCCTTCGTGCCGTCGGCGGTCAGAGTGGCCGGCACGGCCGGGAGGGTCACGACACCGTCCTTCGCTGCGAGTTCGCCTCCGGGGAGCTTCAGGTCGGCGACGGCGAGATCGGTGTAGGTGGTGACCTTCTCGGTCTCACGGTCCTTGGCCGAGACGTCGGCGACCAGCGTGCCGGCGCCGCCCCTCACCTTCACTTCGAGTCCGGTGAGCGACAGGTCGAGGGTGTAGGCGTCGCCTTCCTTGTGGCCGAGGAAGCGGACCTTGCCGTCGAACCCGGCTTCCAGGGTCTGCTCGTCGGCGTCGAACCTGCCGGTCGCGTCGGGGAAGCGGTAGCCGTCGCCCGAGGCCGTGGCGCCGCCGGTCGTCTCGACCCTGCCGTTGGCGATGGGGCCGGTGACGTACGAGCGGAAGGACTCCTTGACGCCCCAGTCAAGGGTGCCGTCGGCCAGTGCGCCCCGGTCGGCCGCCGGGGTGGTGGCGGACGTGGTGGGAGCGGGCGAGGTCGGCTTTCCGGTGGGCACGGCGGTGGGCGCGGCGGTGGGCTCTCCGGTCGGCTTGTCGGTGGGCTCCTCGGACGGTTCCTTCGTCGGCTCCTTCGTCGGCTCCTCGGTCGGGGGTGCGGTGACGGCCTTGACGGAGAGCGTGGCCGGGTCGAGCGCCTCCCCTTCCGCGTACATGCCGTTGAAGGCCGCCGCCCCGGTCTTCGTCAGCTTCGCGGGGATGTCCTTGAAGACCATGGCGCCGCCCTCGCCTTGGCCCGGGCGGACCGACGACAGGTCGAGCCGGGCCAACTCGACGTCGTCCGAAGTGCCTTCCGGGGTCTTCAGGTCGACGGTGATGGCACCGGTGGTGCCGCTCGTCGAGACCTTGACGTCCGAGAGCGTGATGTCGAGTACGCCGCCGTGGGCGTTGAAGTTGACGCTGCCGTCGAACGCGGTGTCGGTGGCGTGGGTGGTGGTGTCGTAGGTGCCCTTGCCGTTGCCGAAGGTGAAGGCGCCGTTCCCGGCCGCCCGCGTGGCGCCGTCTCCGACTGTGATCTTCCCCGCGCCGCCGATGTATCTGCGGAACGACTCCTTGAAGCCCCATTCCAGCGTGCCGTCCGTCAACTCCGTGGTGGCGGCGGGGGCGGCGGCGGCCGTGTTGTCGGCCGCGAGCGCGGGCAGGGCGAGGGTGGCGCCGAGGGCGGCAGCGGTGGCGACGGCTGCGGCGAGGGCTATGGGGCGGCGGGTTGCTGCCATTGCTGTGACTCCTGGTGATTCAAGTGATGGGAGAGAGAGGAGAGGTGGTTCAGCTGTTGTTCGCCGTACGTCGGCGACGGGCCACGAGCAGCCCTGCGGCGACGGCGGCGAGCAGCACGGCCCCGCCCCCGACGGCGAGAGCGGTACGGGAGCCGGACCCGGCCGCGGCGGGCCGGGTGGCGGGGGTCCCGGCCGGCCTGGCCGACGGGGTCCTCGACAGCTCGGCCCCGCTGCCCAGGTCCGGCAGCGCGGGCAGTTGTGCCTTCGCGTCGACGGCGACGGCGAGGGAGACCGGGTCCATAGCGGTACCGGCCCGGTAGAGGGAGCCGAAGGCCTCGGCGCCGTCGGCGGTGAGCGTCGTGGGGACCTCGGTGAGGACGGCGAGCCCGCCCTCCGGGGTGAGGCCCTTCGCGGGGAAGGTGACGAGCGGGACGTCCTCGCGGGTGCTGCCCCCGGTGGTGACGTCCGCCAGCAGCGTGCCCCGGCCCGAGGCCACCCGGGCGGTGAACCCTGCGAGTTCGAGGTCCAGCCCGCCCGCCCCGGTGAAGTGGACGCCGCCGGCGAAGGAGGCGTTCAGCTTCCGCCTCCCCAGGTCGTAGCTGCCCTTGCCCTGCGGGAAACGGAAGACCGCCCCGCCGTCCTGGGCGCCGTCCGCCAGGGTCCACCTGCCGCGGCCGATGGAGCCGGTGACGTACTCGCGGAAGGTGCGGCGCACCCCCCAGTCCACGGCGGCGTCCTCGAAACGGCCCGCGCTCTCCTTCTTCTCCGGCACGGAGGCCGAGGGCAAGGGCGCCGCGGACTTCTCCGGCTTCGCCGTGGCCGGGCCCGTCGTGTCGACGGAGAGGCTGACCGGGTCCAGGGGCGTACCGGCCGAGTAGTAGCCGGCGAAGGCGCTCGCGCCCTGCGAGGTCAGCGTCGCCGGGACGTTGTCGAGGGCGACAGGGGTGGATCCGCCCGTCATGTCGATCCCGGAGAGGCCGAGGGTGGCGAGCGGGACCTGTGCCGAGGTGGTGACCCGGCCGCTCCCCCGGTCCTTGCTGACCATGTCGGCGTGGAGGGTTCCGGTGCCTCCGGAGATGCGGACGGTGGGACGGCTGATGGTGAGGTCGAGCTGGTTGCCGCCGCCTGCCTGCTTGTGGCCGACGAAGTGGACCCCGCCGGAGAAGCCGGCCCGGAAGGCGCCGCTCGCGGGGTCGTAGGAGCCCGTCGCGGAGTGGAAGCGGAACTGGCTTCCGCCGACTGTCGCGGCTCCGCCGGTGAGGCTCCAACTGCCTTGGGCGACGGGCCCGGTGACATAGCTCTGGAAGGAGGACTTGATGCCCCAGTCCAGTCGGCCGCCCTGCACCGTGAGGTTCGCCGCATGCGCGGCCGTGGCCGGGAGCAGGGCTCCGAGCAGCACCGCGAGAAGCGCGACGGCGAGCGGGCGGGTGGAGACGGACGGCGGCACGGGAACCCCCAGGGCTGGAAAGTGAGGTAAGGCTAACCTAAGCTAAACCCATCGTGTGCCGGAACCCCATCCGCCACTCCGCTTCCGCGACACCCCAGGACGGTGCACCCGTGCGATTGCCCCAGTACTCCGCCGCGGCGGTCCGAAGAGCCGTGCGCCGGCGCACCGGTGGACCCGGGACGTCGGCCGCCGCGCTGGCGCTGGCGCTGGCCACCCTGACCGGCTGCGGCGGCACGGAGGCGCCGGCCCCGGCGGTCGGTGACGGAGCGACACCGACCGCCGCGGCGGACGTCGTCGAGCCGCTGGCCGCCGCACCCTCGCCGCGCCTGCCCGTCACCGTCCACTCGGCCGACGGCACGGACGTCACCGTCACGTCAGCCGACCGGATCATTCCGCTCACCGGCTCGCTCAGCGAGATCGTCTTCACGCTCGGCTTCGGGAAGCAGGTGGTGGCCCGCGACATCACGGCGACCTTCGAACAGGCCGAGAGGCTGCCGGTGGTCACCCGCGCCCACGACGTCTCGGCCGAGAGCGTGCTCGCACTGCGGCCGACGGTCGTCCTGGCGGACACCACGACCGGCCCCGCGGAGGCCGTCGCCCAGATCCGTGACGCGGGAATCGCGCTCGTCGTCGTCGAACCGGCCAAGGAACTCGCCGACGTGGGCCGCCGGACCGGCACCGTGGCGGCGGCCCTCGGCGTGCCGTCCGCCGGGGACGAGCTCGAAGCGCGCACGGAGTCCCGTATCGCCGCCGTCCGGAAGGGAATCCCTCCTCGGCCCGAGGGCGGCGGGCCGCGTGTCGCGTTCCTCTACCTGCGCGGCTCCGCCTCCGTGTACCTGCTGGGCGGACGGGAGTCGGGCGCGAGCTCCCTGCTCGAAGCGGCGGGGGCGGTCGACGCGGGGAAGGCCTCCGGACTGACGAAGGACTTCACCGCGATCACCGCCGAAGCCCTCGCGAAGGCCGCGCCGGACGCGATCCTCGTCATGAGCAAGGGGCTCGATTCGGTGGGCGGCGTCGACGGGCTGGTACGGATCCCCGGGGTCGCCGAGACACCGGCCGGAATGGACCGCCGCATCGTCTCCGTCGACGACGGGGTCCTCCTGAACTACGGGCCCCGCACCGACCGGGTGCTTGCCGAACTGGTCGAGCAGCTCTACCCGGACGGCGGCGGGAAGAAGTGACCGCCACCTCCTGCGACGAACCCACGGCGAGCGCCGGGAAGGTACGCGCCAGGCGCGGCAGGACCTTCGTCCTCACGGCCGCCCTGGCCGGCGCGGCCCTCGCCTGCTGCCTGCTCTCGGCGGGGCTCGGCGCGTACGGCATTCCGCTCGGCGACGTCCTCTCCTCGGTCCAGCACCGCGTCGGCCTGGGCGGACAGCCGCTGGACCGGGTCGGCGAGAGCGTCCTGTGGAACGTACGGCTGCCGAGGGTCGTCCTCGCCGTGCTCGTCGGCGCCTCGCTGGGCTGCGCCGGGGCGCTGATGCAGGGGGTGTTCGGCAATCCGCTGGCGGAGCCCGGGGTCATCGGGATCTCCTCGGGTGCGGCGGTCGGCGCGGTCGCCTCCATCGCGCTCGGGCTGACCTTCTTCGGCAACTGGACGATCACCGTCTGCGCGTTCGCCTCCGGTCTCGCCACGGTCCTGCTGGTCTACGCGCTCTCCCGCTCCGGCGGCCGGACCGAGGTCGTCACGCTGATCCTCACCGGCATCGCCGTGAATGCCTTCGCGGGCGCCCTGATCGGCCTGTTCATCTTCTTCGCGGACAACGCCCAGATCACCCAGATCACGTTCTGGCAGCTCGGCTCGCTGGCCCAGGCGACGTGGCCGAAGGTCCTCGCCGTACTGCCGTGCGCGGTACTCGGACTGCTCGTCGCCCCCTTCCACGCCAGGCGGCTGGACCTGCTGGCGCTCGGCGAACGCCCGGCCCGGCATCTGGGCGTCGACGTGGAACGGCTGCGGATCGTCCTCGTACTCGTCGTGGCTCTGCTGACCGCCGCCGCGGTCGCCGTCGCCGGGATCATCTCGTTCGTCGGGCTGCTCGTCCCGCACCTGCTGCGGATGGCGAACGGCCCCGGGCACCGCTTCCTGGTGCCCGGCAGCGCGCTCGGCGGCGCGCTGGTGCTGGTGGCGGGCGATCTCGCGGCACGCACCGTGGCCGCCCCGGCCGAGCTGCCGCTCGGTGTGCTGACCGCGCTCTTCGGCAGCCCGTTCTTCTTCTGGCTGCTCCGCAGGACCCGTCGCAGGCAGGGAGGTTGGGCGTGAATCCGTTCAAGGCACTGCGCGCGGCCCGCAGCCGGGAGCTGCCCTCCCGCGCGGCCGTCGGCACCCCTGTAGCCGAGGCGGCCGGGCTGGGTGTCCGGCTCGGCGGGCGGCCGGTCCTCGACTCCGTGGAGCTGACCGTCCGGGCGGGTGAGGTGCTGGCCCTGGTCGGGCCGAACGGCGCCGGGAAGTCGACGCTGCTCGCGGCGCTCGCCGCGGACCTGCCCGCGGACAGCGGCGAGGTGCGCGTCGACGGCCGCCCGGTCGCCGGGTGGTCCGCGGCCGAACTCGCGCTGCGCCGGGCCGTGCTGCCCCAGGCCGCCGCCCTCGCCTTCCCGTTCCCGGTCGAGGACGTCGTACGGATGGGCCGGGCACCCTGGGCGGGCACGTCCCGCGAGGGCGAGGACGACGCCTCGGTCGCGGCTGCCATGGAGGCGACGGAGGTGGCGGAGTTCGCCGCCCGCCCGTTCTCCGCCCTGTCCGGCGGCGAGCGTGCCAGGGTCGCCCTGGCCCGGGTGCTGGCGCAGCGCGCCCCGCTGCTGCTCCTGGACGAGCCGACGGCCGCCCTGGACCTCCGCCACCAGGAACTGGTGCTGCGGATCTGCCGCGAACGGGCGGCAGCCGGAGACGCGGTGGTCGTGGTGCTGCACGATCTGGGGCTCGCCGCCGCGTACGCCGACCGGGCCGTGGTGCTGCGCGGCGGTGCGATCGCGGCGGCCGGGCCGCCCGCCGAGGTGTTCACCGACGCCTTGCTCGGCGAGGTGTACCGGCAGCCGGTCGAGGTGTTCCCCCACCCGCGGACCGGCGTGCCGCTCGTCGTACCGAAAAGGCTTGCTTGACCTCCCCTTGACCTTTCTGTGGGTTTTCCATGAGGCCACCGTGACCGGGGCGTTTCCGACCCGGCCGAGTGAGAGCTGAATCACGCGAACGACGGTTATCGGCAAGGTAAGGCACGGTTAAGTTAGGCCCGCCTCACCTTGTATTCGTCCGCACCACCTCCCCGCTCTTTCACCCTTGTGGAGCCCCGCATGCGAGCCCTTCGTTCCTCCGTCGTCACCGCTGTCGCCACGGTGGCCGCCCTGACCGCAGTCACGGGCTGCGCCGAGAAGAGCGACGGCAAGAGCGACGGCGCCGTCCAGGTGGTCGCCAAGGACGACTCCTGCGACGTGTCGTCGACGAAGATCCCGGCCGGCCACGTCGAACTCGCCGTGGAGAACAAGGGGTCCAAGGTCACCGAGGTCTACGTCCTCTTCCCGGA
Source organism: Streptomyces sp. NPDC049970 (assembly GCF_040660235.1). NCBI lineage: Bacteria > Bacillati > Actinomycetota > Actinomycetes > Kitasatosporales > Streptomycetaceae > Streptomyces > Streptomyces sp. NPDC049970. The sequence goes on from NZ_JBFALP010000012.1 coordinate 92,229, forward strand.
CGACCGGATCGTCACCGAGCGCGAGAACATCGGCCCGGGCACCAAGGCGAAGATCACCGCCGAGATCAAGGCCGGCACGTACGAGATCGCCTGCAAGCCCGGCATGAAGGGCAAGGGCATCCGCCAAACCGTCGAGGTGACCGGCGGGAAGGCCGCCGCGCGAAGCCCCGAGATGGACAAGGCCGTCGCCGGCTACCGCGACTACGTGCAGGCGCAGGCCGACGAGACGCTGCCCAAGGTGAAGGTCTTCACCGACGCCGTGGCGGCGGGCGACGTGGAGGCGGCGAAGAAGGCGTACGCCGGTTCCAGGATCGGCTGGGAGCGCACCGAGCCGGTCGCCGAGTCCTTCGGTGACATCGACCCGAAGGTCGACGTCCGCGAGGACGGCCTGGAGGACGGCCAGAAGTGGACCGGCTGGCACCGCCTGGAGAAGGCGCTGTGGCAGGACGGGAAGCTGGGCGCCGAGGAGAAGGCCCTCGCGCCCACCCTCCACAAGGACCTGCTGGACTGGCAGAAGCGGGTCGGCCGGGCGGACATCACCCCGACCTCGATGGCCAACGGCGCGAAGGAACTCCTCGACGAGGTCGCCACCGGCAAGGTCACCGGTGAGGAGGAGCGCTACAGCCACACCGACCTCGTCGACTTCAAGGCGAACGTCGAGGGCGCGGAGCAGTCCTACACGCTCCTCAAGCCGATCGCGTCGAAGAACGACGCCGCGCTGACCGCCTCCCTGGACAAGCAGTTCGCGGCACTGAACACGCTGCTGGACAAGTACCGCTCGGACAAGGCCTCCTACGACTTCACCTCGTACGACAAGGTCGGCAAGGCGGACCGCAAGGAGCTCTCCGACGCGGTCAACGCGCTCGCCGAGCCGCTGTCCAAGCTGGCCGCCGCGGTCACGAAGTAGCGGGAGCCGAGCACATGAGCGGAAGCACCGGGGAGACCGGGAACACCCGGGACGCCGAGGGCACGGACACCGGCGGCACCGCCGCGCCGTCGCGCCGCGCGCTGCTCGGCTGGGGCGGTGCCGGGCTGGCGCTCGGCGCCGCCGCGGCCGGCGGCACGGTCGCCGCGGTGCGCTCCGGCGAGAGTGCCCGACCGGCGTCGGACAGCGGGGCCGCGGTGCCGTTCCACGGGGCGCACCAGGCCGGCATCGCCACCCCCGTCCAGGACAGGCTGCACTTCGCCTCGTTCGACGTGACGACGAAGGACCGGGCCGAGCTGGTCGCGCTGCTCAAGGAGTGGACGCGGGCCGCCGAGCGGATGACGGCCGGGCGGACCGTGGGCGAGGGGGCGTACGGGGGCCCGGAGGAGGCGCCGCCGGACGACACGGGCGAGGCGCTGGGGCTCAGGCCGTCCCGGCTCACCCTCACCCTGGGCTTCGGCCCGTCCCTGTTCGCCGCGGACCGCTTCGGGCTGGAGGACCTGCGGCCCGAAGCGCTGGTCGACCTGCCGAAGTTCCCCGGCGACAACCTCGACCCCACGCGCAGCGGAGGCGACCTGTGCGTCCAGGCGTGCGCGGACGACCCCCAGGTCGCGGTGCACGCCATCCGCAACCTCGCCAGGATCGGCATGGGGCGCACCGCGATCCGCTGGTCGCAGCTGGGTTTCGGGAAGACGTCCTCGACGACTCCCGGCGCCCAGACCCCGCGCAACATGATGGGTTTCAAGGACGGCACCCGGAACATCGCGGGTACGGACGGGGCCGCCCTGAAGAAGCACGTGTGGGCCGACGGCTCCGGGTGGATGGCCGGCGGTTCGTACCTGGTCGCACGGCGTATCCGGATGCACATCGAGACCTGGGACCGCGCGCCGCTGCGTGAGCAGGAGGACATCTTCGGGCGGGACAAGGGCGAGGGTGCGCCGGTCGGCAAGGCCAAGGAGCGCGACGAGCCGTTCCTCAAGGCCATGCTGCCGACCGCGCACGTGCGCCTCGCCCACCCGGACACCAACAGCGGGGCGACGATCCTGCGCCGCGGCTACTCCTTCACCGACGGTACGGACGGACTGGGCAGGCTGGACGCGGGCCTGTTCTTCCTCGCCTACCAGCGGGACGTCCGTACGGGCTTCATCCCGGTGCAGCGCAGCCTCGCGGCGTCCGACGCGCTCAACGAGTACATCCAGCACGTGGGTTCGGCGGTCTTCGCCGTCCCGCCGGGCGTCCGCGACAAGGACGACTGGTGGGGCCGGGCCCTGTTCTCATGACCGACACCGTGGAGGGACCGGCATGTTCGGCAACTATCTGATCGGCCTGCGCGAGGGGCTGGAGGCGGGCCTGGTCGTCTGCATCCTCGTCGCCTACCTGGTCAAGACCGGACGCCGCGACGCACTGCGCCCGGTGTGGGCCGGCATCGCCATCGCCTGCACCATCTCGCTGGCCTTCGGGGCCGCGCTCGAGTTCGGTTCCCAGGAGCTGACGTTCGAGGCGCAGGAGGCGCTGGGCGGTTCGCTGTCGATCATCGCCGTCGGGCTGGTGACCTGGATGGTGTTCTGGATGCGGCGTACCGCGCGGCACCTGAGGAGGGAGCTGCACGACAGGCTCGACTCCGCCCTCGCGATGGGGACCGGCGCACTGGTGGCGACGGCCTTCCTGGCGGTGGGCCGTGAGGGCCTGGAGACCGCGCTGTTCGTGTGGGCGTCGGTGCGGGCGAGCGGCGAGGGTTCCTCGTCGCCGCTGGTCGGGGTGCTGCTGGGCATCGCCACGGCGATCGCGCTGAGCTGGCTGTTCTACCGGGGCGCGCTGAGGATCAACCTGTCCAGGTTCTTCACCTGGACGGGCGGCATGCTCGTGGTCGTGGCGGCGGGTGTGCTCGCCTACGGCGTCCACGACCTCCAGGAGGCGCGCTTCCTGGGCGGCCTGGGCGACAAGGCGTTCGACGTCACCAGCACGATTCCGCCGGACAGCTGGTACGGCACGCTGCTCAAGGGCGTCCTCAACTTCCAGGCGGACCCGACCGTCCTTCAGGTCACGGTGTGGGCGCTCTATCTCATCCCCACGCTCGCGCTGTTCCTCGCCCCGGTAGGGTTCAGGCGGTCAGTGCGGACGACGGATCAGAAGGCGCAGAAGGCAACGGATGACAAGGCTGGGTCGACTGGCGGCGGGGCTCGCGACGGCGACGGTGCTGAGCGTGACGGCGAGCGGCTGCGTGACGGTGCACGGCGAACTGGAAGTCGTGCCGGGGGCGACGAGGGCTGAGGCCGCGAAGGCCCTGGCGGACTTCACCGTCGCGTACAACAGGGCGGACGAGGCGTACGATCCGGCGCTGGACGAGGACCGGGTGACCGGTTCGCTGGGTGCCATCAACCAGGCGGGTCTGACAGCGCGGCGCAAGAACAACCCGGACGGCAACGCGGCCCACAAGCCGCTGGAGCTCAGCGACGCCACGTACACCATTCCCGCCAAGGCGGGCTGGCCGCGCTGGTTCGTCGCGGACACCGACTCCAACCGCGACCAGGACGGCGGGAAGCTGGACACCCGGTGGCTGCTGGCGTTCGTCCGCACCGGGGCCGACGCGCCGTGGAAGGTCGCCTACCTCGCGGTCGTGGCACCGTCCGCGCTGCCGAAGTTCCGCAAGGACGCCGACGGGTGGGCGCAGCCCGTGCCCGCCGCGGACACCGATGCCACGCTGGCCACGCCTCCGGCCGAGCTCAGCACCACGTACACCGGCTACCTCCAGAAGGGCGCACCGGACATCTTCGCTCCGGGTGTGACGACCTCGGGCTGGCGGGACGCGCGCAAGAACACCCGCAAGGCGGGGTTCTCGTTCCAGTACGTCGACCAGGCCCTGGATTCCGGGACGTTCGCGCCGCTGGGTCTGACGACGGAGGACGGCGGGGCGCTGGTCTTCTTCAGCAGCAGGCACTTCGAACGGCAGACGGCGGCCGAGGGGCTGCGCCCGGCGGTCTCGGACGACGTGCGGGCGCTGCTGACCGGCGAGGTGAAGAGCACCCTCACCAAGGAGCGGGTCTCCAGTCAGCTGGTCTACGTCCCGAAGAGGGGCGCGGGGGACGGTGGGGCCACGGACGGCAGGGTGCGCGTGCTGAACAGGCTGCCGGGACTGGTCGCGGCGGAGGGGTCCTGACCACCGGGACGTCCTGACCACCGGAACCGGGGGCGGACCCCGGAGCCGGCGGGGACGTCAGCGGCTGAGCGGCCAGGCCACCGAGTCGTGGTCGAGGTCGCTCTCGTCGGCCGTGTGCGCGTACCGGGCGCAGGCGTCGGTGAGCGTCTCCAGCAGGGTCAGCGGATCGGGCAGCGGGTGCTCGGGGCCGCGGATCCAGTGCACGTCCAGCTCACCGGGGAGCCGTGCGGGCGGCAGGAGGACGTAGCTGCCGCGGCAGTGCCAGCGCAGCCCCGGATGCTCGTCCATGGTCTCGGGGTGGCAGTCCAGCTCGCACGGCCACCACTCGTCCTCGTCGTCGGGGGTGCCGCGGGTGGCACTGAAGAAGAGCATCCGGTCGGTGCCGGACTGTGCCACCGGGCCCACGTCGATGCCGGCGGCGGTGAGCCGCTCCAGGGCGGACTGCCCGGCGGAGAAGGGGACGTCGAGTACGTCGTGGGTGAGACCGGTCGCGGTGATGAAGTTGGCCAGCGGCTGGCCGGCCGCCCAGAGCTCGATCTGGGCGCTGTCCGTCGTGGCCTGCGTCTGCCATGCGAACGAGACGGGGTGCCGCGCGGGGGTCGGACAGCCGACGCGTTCGCACGAACATCGGTATCCGGACGGGTACGCGGCGGGCGCGATGGGCATCCCCGCCTCGGCGACGGCCAGGAGCAGCGCCAGCCTGGCCGCGTCGTCGGCTCCCGGCTGTGGTTTCGGCCGCCTGCGCAGCCACTGGGAAATCCTGCCCTCTGTGCCGCGATAGCGGCCGGAATCGGCGCCCATCTATCCCCTCACCTCAGCGGTTACCTCACCATGGTCGCACCATCCTGCTCCCCGGGTGGCCAGAGTCGCCGAGCGGGGTGCCCGGACAACCGTGCGGGGGCGGACGGGTTCGTGGCGAACATCACGAAACCGGTGGCCCTCTCAGGCCCTGGGGGTGAGTCCCCGCAGGGCGTGGTCGACCACGGCGTCCGCGTACTCGTGGGTCAGGGGAAGGGTCCTGAGCAGCCAGCGGTGGGTGAGCGGGGCGACCAGGAGCTCCAGGGCGACGCGCGGATCGACGTCCGCTCGGACGTCTCCGGCCTCCTGGGCGGAGCGGAGGCGTGTGACATACAACCGGAGCTGGGGTTCGAGCAGGTTCTCGACGAACTGGGCGCCCAGCACCGGATCGACCACACCCTCGGCCGTCAGCGCGCGGGTGGGCGCCTCGGTCGCGGGGTCGTTCAGCTCGTCCACGGTGGCCCGCAGGACCGTCCTGAGGTCGGCCGCCAGGTCCCCGGTGTCCGGAATGCCGTGCTCGCCGGCCTCCCCCGGGCCGCCCGCCTCCGCCGCCTGCCGGGCGGTCATGTCGAGGAACGCCTCCATGAGCACGGCCGCCTTGGAGGGCCACCAGCGGTAGATGGTCTGCTTGCCGACCCCGGCGCGCGCGGCGATTCCCTCGATCGTCGTCCTCGCGTAGCCCGTCTCGCCGACCAGGGCGAGCGCGGCGTCGTGGATCGCGCGGCGGGAGCGGTCGCTGCGGCGGCCGGCGTCGGGGGCCTTGTGAGGTGACATCCGGCCAGCCTAGAGGCCCGCGGTCCGACACGTATCGTCTTGTGAACCACCCCGTCGGCCCATGTGAACCACCCGAACGGATCACAGCGCAACGGCCCGTCGGGGGCGCACCATGAGCTCACGCACACACCCCGTGCGTATCCCGCCGTTCCGCGGCCTCGGCCGCCGTTCGTAGGAGCCTGCATTGACCCGTGACGCCACCCCTCGTCGCTACCTGATGTGCGCCCCGGCCCACTTCGAGGTCACGTACTCCATCAACCCGTGGATGGACCCGTCCAAGCCCGTGGACCTGCCCCTGGCCAACACCCAGTGGGAGGACCTGCGCGACCGCTACCGGGCGCTCGGCCACACCGTCGAGCTCCTCACCCCGCACCCGGACCTGCCCGACATGGTGTTCGCCGCCAACGGCGCGACGGTGGTCGACGGACGCGTGCTCGGCGCGCTGTTCGCCTACCGCGAGCGGTACGCCGAGGCCGGGGCGCACCGTGAGTGGTTCCGGTCCAACGGCTTCACCGAGATCCACGAACCGGCCCACGTCAACGAGGGCGAGGGCGACTTCGCGGTGACCTCGTCGTACATCCTGGCCGGGCGCGGCTTCCGGTCGAGTCCGCTCTCCCACGACGAGGCGCAGGAGTTCTTCGGGCGCCCGGTGATCGGCCTGGACCTGGTGGACCCGCGCTACTACCACCTGGACACGGCCCTGTCGGTGCTCGACGACGCGGCCGACGAGATCATGTACTACCCCGGGGCCTTCTCGCCCGGCAGCCGCTCCGTGCTGGCCCGGCTCTTCCCCGAAGCGCTGATCGCCCAGGAGGCGGACGCCGCGGCGTTCGGGCTCAACGCGGTGAGCGACGGGCTCCACGTGCTGCTTCCGCAAGGGGCCGTGGGGCTCCTCGATCCGCTGCGGGACCGGGGCTTCGAGCCGGTGCCGATGGACCTCGGCGAGCTGCTCAAGGGCGGCGGCAGCGTGAAGTGCTGCACCCAGGAGCTGCGGCCGTAGGTCCTGGGGTCAGGGCCGCTCGTCCGTCTGGTCCGGCGGCGGCCAGGCATCGCCCCACGCGGTGTCCCGGGCGGCACGGTAGAGCGCGCCGTGCCGCTTGGTGACCGTGGCACGGCCCAGCCCGTCCTCACGGGTGCAGAGCTCCAGCAGCACCTGGCCCTTGCGGATCTGCGGCCTGCGGGTGACCCGGGCGGACACCGGCGTGGTGGGGAAGCGCGTCGCGACCACGTAGCTGAACTTCTCGTCCTCGTGGCTGAGTGAGCCGCCCTTGACCTGGCGGTGCAGGGACGAGCGGCTGACCCGCGCCGAGAAGTGGCACCAGTCCGTGCCGGGCTCGATCGGGCAGGCGCCGTCGTGCGGGCAGGGCGCGGCGACGCTCAGCCCGGCGGCGATCAACCGGTCGCGGGCCTCGATGACACGGGCGTAGCCGTCGGGGGTGCCGGGCTCGACGACGACCACGGCCTGCGCGGCCGCGGCCGCCGCGTCCACCAGCACGACCCGGTCCTCGGGCCTGAGCTCCTTGAGCACGTACGAGACGGTCACCAGGTCGGTGGGCGCGAGGTCGAGCGCCGTGCCGATCCTCGCCCGCTGCCAGACGGCGGCGCGCAGCCCGGGGATCCCGGAGGCCTCGGCCAGCTCACGGCCGAGGGTGAGGGCCGGCTCGGCCCAGTCCAGGACCGTCGTCCGCGGGCCGTCCCACGCCCCGGCGACCGCCCAGCTCGCCGCACCCGTGCCGCCCCCGACGTCCGTGTGGGTGGCGGGTGCCCAGTCGGGCGCGGCCCCGCGGAGCGCGTCGAGGCAGGACCGTACGGCCTCGAAGGTCGCGGGCATCCGGTACGCGGCGTACGCGGCGACGTCGGAGCGGTCCCGGAGCACCGGGGCGTCGGTGGGGGTGGTCCCGCGGTAGCTGGCGATCAGCCGGTCGACCGCCTGTGCGGCCTGCGTCGGCGGCAGCCCGTCGAGCAGTGCGGCCAGGGCGGCGCGCAGGGCTTCCGCGGTGGGGAGGGTGGCGTTCACCGCCGAATTGTAGGCGCTGCGGGACCCGGTCCCGCAGCCCGGTGTCCCGGCACACGGCCGGGACGAAACGGCTGCGGAGGCGAACTGCCTCCCGGTCCGGGCAGGTTGCTACGCGGGGGCGTCGCCGTTGCGCCACGGGCGGCACAGCAGGAGGAAGCAGGCCATGGCGGACAGGGCGCAGACCACCTGCACCACGGCCATGGGCACGGCGGTCTTCTCGCCCGCGATGCCGACGAGCGGTGAGGCGATGGCACCGATGAGGAACTGTGAGGTCCCCAGCAGCGCGGAGGCCGAACCGGCCGCGTGCCGGGTACGCATCAGGGCCTGGGAGTTGGTGTTGGGCATCGCCAGCCCCATGCAGGACATGAGGACGAAGAGCCCGGCGGCGACCGGGAGCAGTCCGACGTCACCGAAGACTCCGGAGGTCATCAGCAGCAGGGCGACCGCGGCGAGGGAGATGACCGCCAGCCCGAAACCGAGCGCCTTGTCCAGGCTGATCCGCCCCACCAGCACCTTGCCGTTGATCTGGCCGACGGCGATCAGCCCGATGGAGTTGACGCCGAAGAGCAGGCTGAAGGTCTGCGGCGAGGCCCCGTAGATCTCCTGGACGACGAAGGGGGACGCGCTCACATAGGCGAAGAGCGCGGCGAAGGCGAGGCTGCCCGCGATCATGTAGCCGGTGAACACGCGGTCGGCGAGCAGCCCCCGCATGGTGCGCAGGGCGTCCGGGACGCCGCCGGTGTGCCGCTCCGCCGGCGGGAGGGTCTCGTGGAGGAACTTCCAGACGACGAGGGTGAGGGCCACCCCGACGGCGACGAGGACGACGAAGATGCCCCGCCAGTCGGTGAATCGGAGCACCTGGCCGCCGATCACCGGCGCGATGACCGGGGCGACTCCGGAGATCAGCATCAGGGTGGAGAAGAACCGGGCCATCTCGATGCCGTCGTAGAGGTCGCGTACGACGGCCCGCGAGATCACGATGCCCGCGGCGCCGGCCAGGCCCTGTAGCAGGCGGAAGCCGATGAGGAGTTCCGCGGTGGGGGCGAGGGCGCAGATCGCGGTGGCGACGACGTAGACGACCATGCCGATGAGCAGCGGCTTGCGCCGGCCCCAGCGGTCGCTCATGGGGCCGACCACGAGCTGGCCGAGCGCCATGCCGGTGAGGCAGGCGGTCAGGGTGAGCTGGACGGTGGCGGCCGGCGCGTGCAGCGAGTCGGTGACCGCGGGCAGCGCCGGGAGGTACATGTCCATGGACAGGGGCGGCAGGGCGGTGAGCCCGCCCAGGACCAGGGTGACCAGGAGTCCGACCCGCCGTGCGACGGTGGCGGAGGGGCCTGGTGCGGCGCTGTCGATGGCCGGTATGTACTCGTGCTGTTCCTGCTGGGCCCGGCCCACGCCGCTGTCCGGCATCGTCTTCTCCGCTTCGTTGAATCCGCATCTATGCTCTCAGGTCAGTCGTAGTGGTCGAAACCTTTTTGTGTGAGGGCGGGCGGGCATGAGCGGGACTGTGCGTTGGGGAGTTCTGGCGACGGGCGGCATAGCCGCGACGTTCACGGCGGACCTGCTGGCCATGGAGGGCTCAGGGGCCGAGGTCGTGGCGGTGGCGTCCCGCACCGAGGCCTCCGCGAAGGCGTTCGCCGACCGGTTCGGGATCGGGCGGGCGTACGGCAGCTGGGCGGAGCTCGTCGCGGACCCGGACATCGATGTCGTGTACGTGGCCACCCCGCACTCCGCGCACCGGGAGGCCGCGGGTCTCGCCCTGGAGGCCGGGAAGCACGTGCTGTGCGAGAAGGCCTTCACCCTCAACGAGCGCGAGGCGCGGGAGCTGGTGGACCTGGCACGGGAGCGCGGGCTGTTCCTGATGGAGGCGATGTGGACGTACTGCAATCCGCTCATCCGCCGGATGACCGAGCTGGTGCGGGACGGTGCGATCGGCGAGATCCGCACGGTGCAGGCCGACTTCGGCTTCGCGGGCACCTTCGGTGCGGAGCACCGGCTGCGTGACCCCGCGCTCGGCGGCGGCGCGCTCCTGGACCTCGGGGTCTATCCGGTGTCGTTCGCCCAGCTGCTGCTGGGCGAGCCGGACCGGGTCCAGGCGGACGCGCTGCTGTCCCCTGAGGGCGTCGACCTGAACACCGGGATGCTGCTGGGCTGGGACTCGGGTGCCACCGCGCTGCTGGGCTGCTCGATCGTCGGGGACCTGCCGACCGTCGCGTCGGTCACCGGGACCGCGGGGCGCGTCGACTTCCCGCAGGGCTTCTTCCACCCGGACGGTTTCGTTCTGCACCGGCAGGGCCGGGAGCCGGAGGAGGTCACCACGGGCCCCGGCCCGCAGGGACTCTCGGGCATGCAGTACGAGGCCGCCGAGGTGACGCGCGCCCTGCTGGCCGGCGAGAAGGAGTCCCCGCTGGTGCCGCTGGAGGGTTCGCTCGCCGTGATGCGGACGCTCGACGCGGTACGTGGGCGCATCGGCGTCCGCTACCCGGCGGACCTGGTCTGACCCGGCGGGCCGGGTCCTTCGTCCGGGTCGGGCCGGATCGGGGAGCCCGCGAGTCCGGCACGGACTGCGGGAGTGCCCTCAGACCGGGGTGAGCCCCGGGTTCCCGGCCTCGGTCACGAAGGAGCCGGCCGTGCCGAGCGGCGCACCGGGCGTGGTGACCGCCGACACCGTACGGAAGTCGGCGCGCGCCTGCTCCCTGCCGAGGGTGACGAGCGCGTAGCCGCGGCGGCCGTTGTAGAACCTCATGTGCGGGTTGGCCCGGGTGAGGTTGTCGTAGTTGGCCGGCTTCTCGGCACCGTCCTTGCCGCTGGTGATCGAGGTGGCAACGATCTCCGTGCCGACGGTCCGGGACGCCGGGTCGTCGAAGTCCTTCTTCAGGTCGAAGCCGTAGCCGACGTGCACGTCGCCGGTCAGGACCATCAGGTTCTCGATCCCCGCCGCCTCCGCGCCGTCCATGACGCGCTGCCGGGAGGCGGGGTAGCCGTCCCACGAGTCCATGGACAGCTTGTAGGCGTCGCCCGGCACGTCACGGCGCTGCGCGAAGGTGACCTGCTGCGGCAGGACGTTCCAGCGGGTGTCCGAGCTCTTCCAGCCGTCGAGCAGCCAGCGTTCCTGGGCGGCGCCCGTCATGGTGCGCGACGGGTCCTCGGACTCCGGTCCGGGGACCCTCCAGCCGTCGCCGTACGCCTGGTCGCTGCGGTACTGGCGGGTGTCGAGGATGTCGAACTGCGCGAGCCGGCCGAACCGGAGCCGACGGTAGAGCCGCATGTCGGGGCCGGTCGGGCGCTGCGGGGCGCGCAGCGGCTGGTTCTCCCAGTACGCGCGGTAGGCGGCGGCCCGGCGCAGCAGGAACTCCTCCGGCGGGACGCTGTTCTCCGGGGTGTCGCCCGCGTAGTTGTTCTCCGTCTCGTGGTCGTCCCAGGTGACGACGAAGGGGTGTGCGGCGTGGGCGGCGCGCAGGTCGGGGTCGGACTTGTAGAGGCCGTACCGCATGCGGTAGTCGTCCAGCGTGAGCGTCTCGCGGTTGTAGTGGTCGGGCAGCACGTGGTCGGTGTGGTTGCGGGCGCCGCCGACGGCGGTGACCGCGTACTCGTAGAGGTAGTCGCCGAGGTGGAGGACCATGTCGACGTCCTCGGTCGCCAGGTGCCGGTAGGCGGTGAACCAGCCGTCGTGGTACGCCTGGCAGGAGACGGCGGCCAGGGTCAGCGAGCTGTTGCGTGCCCCCGCGGAGGGCGCGGTGCGGGTGCGGCCGGTGGGGCTGATCCAACTGCCCGCGCGGAAGCGGTAGTAGAACGTCCGGTCGTCGTCGAGGCCCTTCACGTCGACGTGGACGCTGTGGCCGAACTCCGGGTGCGCGGTGGTGGAGCCGCGCCGGACCGGGCGTCGGAAGCGTTCGTCCCGGGCGATCTCCCAGCGGACCTCGACCCGCTCGGCGGGCAGCCCGCCGTCCGCCTGGTAGGGGCGGGGCGCGAGTCTCGTCCACAGGAGCACGGAGTCGGGCAGGGGGTCGCCGGAGGCCACGCCGAGGGTGAAGGGGTCCTCGGCGATCCTGCGGGCGTCGAGCTCGGCGGCGCTCGCGGCACCGGCGGCGGGCAGGTTCGCGGCGAACGCGAGCGCGGCTGCCGCACCGGTGACGGTGAGGAAGCGGCGCCGGTCCACTCCGGACCCCAGCCGCCGGGCGGCGGCCCGGAACTCTGCGGAACGCTCCTGCCGACCGGGCGTGGTGCTGATCTGTGCGGGTGTCATATGCCCCTCCACTGCCGGATGCTGTCAGAGGCATTGGAGTCCCGGGCGACGACGTTCCGTCGGCACGCACACCACATCCGTATGGCGGTGCGATGGCCACCGCGTGCCGGCCGGCGCGAACCCTCCCGTACGCTGCCGGGCCATGAACGCTGAGCAGAGAATCGCTGTCGTCACGGGTGCGGGATCGGGGATCGGGAGGGCGGTCGCGCTCGCCCTCACGGGTGCGGGCTGGACGGTGGTCCTGGCGGGCCGGCGGGCCTCGGCCCTGGAGGAGACGGCCGCCGCGGCCGGTCCGGGCACCGCCGTGTGCCTGCCGGCCGATGTGAGCGACCCGGACGGGGTGGCGGCGCTCTTCGCCGGTGTACGGGACCGGTTCGGCCGGCTCGACCTGCTCTTCAACAACGCGGGGACGTTCGGGCCCGGCTCGGTGCCGGTCGAGGATCTCGCGTACGAGGACTGGCGGGCCGTGGTGGACGTCAACCTGACGGGGACGTTCCTCTGCGCGCAGGCGGCGTTCCGCCTGATGAAGGATCAGGACCCGCAGGGCGGCCGGATCATCAACAACGGCTCCATCTCGGCCCACGCACCGCGCCCGCACTCGATCGCCTACACGGCGACCAAGCACGCGGTGACCGGTCTGACGAAGTCGCTGTCGCTGGACGGGCGGGCGTACCGGATCGCTTGCGGCCAGATCGACATCGGCAACGCGGCGACCGAGATGACGGAGCGGATGAGTACGGGGATCCTCCAGGCCAACGGCGAGGTGGCCGTCGAGCCGGTGATGGCGGCGGCGGACGTGGCACGGACGGTCCTGCACATGGCGGAGCTGCCGCTGGAGGCGAATGTGCAGTTCGCGACGGTGTTGGCCACGGCGATGCCGTACGTCGGCCGGGGGTGACCGTTTCGCTCCGCACTTGCCCGTAACTCGCCTAGGAATGACCGAGTTTGCAGATTTCCGCCACCGGGCCGGGGCGAGCGCGCGCCGACCGTATGCTACTGACCTTCACTGTTCGCACACAGAAGGAACACACCGCATGCGCATACGCACCGCCGCGCCCCTCGCCCTGGCCGCCGCCACCGCACTGGCCGGCTCGCTCCTCGCCACGGCCCCGGCCTCGGCGGCCTCCCACCAGGGCGGGCTGCACCTCGGCAAGATCCAGTACGACAGCCCCGGGAAGGACACCCGGACGAACACCTCCCTGAACGCCGAGTACGTGGACATCCACAACAACGGCAAGTCCAAGCTGGCGCTCAAGGGCTACAGGCTGAAGGACGACACCGGCTACACCTACACCTTCCCCGCCTACACGCTGGGCGCCGGGAAGACGGTCCGGGTCCACACGGGCAAGGGCGGCAACGGCGGGGCCCACGTGTACTGGAACCGGGGCTCGTACGTCTGGAACAACACCGGCGACAAGGCCCGGCTGTTCAAGCCGGGCGGCGCGCTCCTCGACTCCTGCTCCTGGTCGAAGGGCAGCGGGGTCAAGGTCTGCCACTGACCGCAGCCGCCCTGGGGCGGGGGCGGTCCGGAGCGTCGGGGCTCCGGACCGCCCCCGCCCCGGCACCGCAGGCGGGTGGGTCGGGAACCCGGGCAGGCAGGTGGGTCGCACGGGTGAGTCGGGCCCGGGGCGAGGGGCGGACGCGCGGCAGGATGGCGGTCATGGCACAACCGCTGACCGTCCCCAGCATGACCGCCGGAGCGGACTTCGTCCTGCGCCCCTGGGAGATGAGCGACCTGCCCCTCCTGCGCGAGGCCGCGGACGACGACTACATCCCGCTGATCAGCTCGGTCCCCTCGCCGTACTCCGACGCCGGGGCCCAGGCCTTCGTGAGGCGGCAGTGGAGCCGGGCCGCCACCGGGACCGGCTATCCCTTCGCCATCGCCCGTACACGCGACCGCCGGCCGGTCGGCGCCATCGGACTCCGACTCTCGGACACCGGCGAGGGCCGGGCCTCACTGGGCTACTGGATGACGGCGCGCACCCGCGGCCAGGGCGTGACGGGAGCGGCGCTGCGCACGGTCACCACCTGGGCCCTGCACGAGCTGCGCATCCCCCGGGTCCAGCTCCTCGTCGAGCCGTGGAACACCGCCTCCGTGCGGACGGCCGAGAGCGCCGGATACCGCCGTGAGGGGCTGCTGCGCGGCTGGCAGGAGATCGGGGGCCGCCGCCGGGACATGCTGATGTACGCCCGGCTGAACAGCGACCGCCCCTCCGATGGCCGGCCGCCCACGGGAAGCTGAACGGCAGGGCGTTACGATCGCGGGCACCGCGCCCGCACCACGCCGTCGCGGCGGACCGAACCCCAGGAGTGCCGAGCCTTGCCATCACCACGCGTCGGCGTATCGATCGTGACCATGGGGGACCGCCCCCAGCAGGTCGAGGCGCTGCTGGCGTCGGTGGCCATGCAGGATGTGCGGCCCGCGCGCGTGGTCGTCGTGGGCAACGGTTCGCCGCTCCCCGACTACAGCGCCTTCCCGGGCCTGGCCGGCCTCACCGGCGGCGTGACCGTGCTGGAGCTCGACGAGAACCTCGGCTGCCCCGGCGGGCGCAACGAGGCGCTGGCCTCCCTCGCCGCCTTCGGCGACGTCGACGTGGTGATCGAACTCGACGACGACGGACTCCTCGTGGACAAGGACGTCATCCGCGCGGTCCAGGACCTGTACGCCGCCGATTCGCACCTGGGCATCGTGGGCTTCCGCATCGCCGACGAGCACGGCGGGACCCAGCGCCGCCACGTCCCGCGCCTCCGCGCCAAGGACCCGATGCGGCGCGGACAGGTCACCGCGTTCCTCGGCGGCGGCCACGCGCTCTCCATGAGGATGCTCGCCGGGACCGGCCCCTGGCCGGCGGAGTTCTTCTTCACCCACGAGGAGACGGACCTGTCCTGGCGGGCGCTCGACGCGGGCTGGAAGATCCTCTACGAGCCCGCTCTTCTGCTGCGGCACCCCAGGACGTCCCCGGCCAGGCACACGGTCTACCACCGCATGACCGCCCGCAACCGCGTCTGGCTGGCCCGCCGCAACCTGCCCCTCCCCCTGGTCCCGGTCTACCTCGGCACCTGGGTCCTGCTCACCGTGGCCCGCACCCGTTCGGTCGCGGGACTGCGGGCCTGGGTGGCCGGCTTCGCCGAGGGGATGCGCACCCCGTGCGGCACACGCAGGCCGATGCGCTGGCGGACGGTGTGGCGGATGACGCGGTTGGGCCGCCCGCCGATCATCTGACCGCGGCCGACGCCGGCCGGCCCGGCGGTGCGGCATCACCATGGCATCGGGGTGCCGGACGAGGCGGAGCGGGGTTCCAACGGGGACAACCGGTACGGCGTCCCCGCCCCGTCCGGCCGCTGCGGATCAAGCGGGTGACCCGGCGGCCTCCCGCTCGGCGCAGGCCGCCTCGTCCGGGCAGGCCCGCGGGAACCAGGAGTACGCGCACCCCTCCGCCGGCTGGTACCGCTGCTCGCCGAGATCCCGCGCGGTGCCGGTGCGGAGTGCCGTGGCGCACCAGACGCACACCCATCCGCGCTGCTGCTGCTCCGTCAACCCGCTGACTGGCGGTAGGTCCCTCACGGTCATGGCGTCCCCGGCTCGTCGTTGATCAGGTACGGGACCAGCGTGGCGCTCAGGGGAGGGCCCGACGCTCACGGCTTCGTGAGCGCGGGCGGGCCGGAACGCAGGTCCGGGGGGTACGAGTGCGCTCACAACCCGATCCAGGCCGCCAAGTGGCCGAGGGTGTCCGGGGCGCGGCGCGAGTTGTGGACCAGGCCCTTGATGGTCTCGCGGGCGCCGGGGTGGTACCGGGTCTGCTCCGGCGCCGCGTGCCGGGCTTCGACGATGGTCCCGAGCGCCGCCTCGGTGCGGCCCGTCTCCATCTCGGACCTGGCACGGTCGATGAGGAAGTGCGCGCGCCTCGACGTCGCCAGGGACGGGGGCAGTGCGATCTGCCGGGCCTGGGTGAGGGCGTCGTCGTACTGCCGCATCTCCACGGCCGCGGACATGCGGTGGAGCGCCACGTTCGTCGGCCCGAAGCTGAGCCAGTGGACCTCGGAGGCGTCCCCGGTCCGGCGGACGCAGCGCTCCGCCTCGGCGATATGGGTGTCGACGGCGTCCTGGTCGCCCGCCCGGGCGCCGATGACGGACGCCCCGAGGTGCAACTGCCCGGTCACCGCGACGACCTCTCGGGTCTGCTCCGCGGCGCCGACGATCCCGTGGCCGACGGCGACGAGCCGCTGCCCGATCGCGTACTCGCCCTCCCGGAAGTACACCAGCGCCCGCATGTACTGGCGGACGGCGGCCAGGCACGGGTCCGATGCCCGGTGGGCCGCCCAGTCCATGCGGTCCAGGGCGACCGAGCCGAGGTCGTAGTAGCCGAGCTTGACCGCGATGTCGTGGGCCGTCCGGTACGTGGAGGCCAGCGCCTGCCACAGCTCCGTCGACCGCGTCCGCCAGGCCGCGGTCGTCAGGTCCGCGATCGTCGCCGGGAGCAGCCGGGCCGCACTCCGCAGGTGCGTGGCCCGGACCTGGGAGCAGAGGTGTTCGGCGCCGGCGACGAGTCGGCCGGCCGGCGTCTCCGGGAGGGTGCCGTCGGCCCCCAGGTCGTACAGGTCGAGTGCCTCTCTGATGGGGCGGACGAGCCCGGCGAGGCGGTCCTGCTGGAGCTCGGTGACGTAGGGCTGTCCCGTCAGGACGGTGACGTCGACCCGCAGGGCCTTGGCAACGGCCGCCAGGAAGTCCAGGTTGGCGGGCTTGGCACCGCACTCGACCTGGTTGAGGAGGCTGTACGAGTACGGGAGTCTGTCCGCCAACTGCCGCTGGGTGAGACGGGCGAGCTTCCGCTGCTCCCTGATGCGGGTGCCTGTGTGGTCGTCCGGTCTGGGCACGCCGTCCTCCGTTCCTGGCTCTCATCCGGGACGGTACCGCCACGTCCGTGTGCCGGAACCCGCGTCGCCCCCGATTCGTCGCGGTTCGGGGGCGGTTGCGTGTGGTCGGATGGGCCCATGACGACCCTGTATCTGTTCGGCTCCGCCGCTCCTCCGGTCCTCGAAGTCGCCGAGGTCATCAAGGCCGGGCAGCACAGGGGGTGGGATGTGTGCCTGGCGTTGACGCCGGCCGCGGCCCGGTGGCTGGAGGCCGACCTGCCCGCCCTCGAGGAGCTGACCGGGCATCCGGTGCGCTCGGAGTACAAGCTGCCGGGAGAGCCGGACGCGTGGCCCCCGGCGGACGTGATCCTGTTCGCGCCGGCCACCTTCAACACGGTCAACGAGTGGGCGCTGGGGCTGACATCGAAGTTCGTCGTCGGCGTCGTGGCGGAGGCGATCGGCAAGGAGATCCCGACCGTGGCGATGCCGTGCGTCAACAGCGCCTATGCCCGGCATCCCCAGTTCCACCGGTCGGTGGACGCCCTTCGCGCATCGGGCGTGACCGTCCTGTACAGCGAGGGCGGCTTCGTGCCGAACCGGCCCGGGGAGCGGCCGCAGGAGGGCTACCCGTGGCATCTCGCCCTGGAGGCGGTCGACGCCGTCGTCGGCGCCCGCCCCTGAGGAGCGTCCTGCCGGTCGGGCCGGCCAGGGGGTCGAGCGGCAGACGAGTCGGGCTGTACGCCGGGTTCTGTCGCCCGGTCGCCTCGCGGCGGCCGGGGAGACGGCCATCCATCTAGGACCGGCATTGCTGCCGGTCTCGTGCGGTCTACCCGCGAACTCGGGCGGGCCGCCCTCGGTCGTTCGCGCAGGACCGCCTCGCGACGGTCCCTCTTGACCTTGCTCCGGGTGGGGTTTACCTAGCCGCCTGAGTCGCCTCAGGCGCTGGTGGTCTCTTACACCACCGTTTCACCCTTACCCGGGACCGGAGTCCCGGGCGGTCTGTTTTCTGTGGCACTGTCCCGCGGGTCACCCCGGGTGGCCGTTAGCCATCACCCTGCCCTGTGGAGCCCGGACGTTCCTCGGGAGAATCCTGGGATCCCCACGCGACCGTCCGCCCGGCTCGTCTGCCGTGGTGACCATGCTACCCGGCGGTGCGGGCGGTGAAGGCCGCGATGCCCGCCTCCCAGGCTGCCGACAGGTCGGCCCCCGGGGGGAACCGGCCGCCGAGTTCCAGGACCACCATTCCGTGGGCGAATGCCCAGGCGGCGCGGGCGCTGTCCTCGTCGCCCCCGGCGGATCGGAACAGCGGGGCCGCGGCGGCGTCCGCGGCCCCGGCGGCGGGCAGGGCGCGGCCCATGGTGAGGAGGTAGAGGTGCGGATGGGCCACGGCGTACGCGCGGTAGGCGGTGGCGAGCGCGGACAGCGAGCCCGGGGCCGCCTTCTCCGCCGCCGCCAGCACACCGGCGACCTCCCGCAGCATCTCCCCGGCGAGGACTGCCACCACGGACGACTTGTCCGGGAAGTGCTTGTAGAGGGACGAGGCCTTCACACCCACCCGGTCGGCCAGCCTGCGCATGGTGAGCGCCTCCGGCCCGTCCGCCTCCAGGAGGGTGCGCGCGGCGGTGACGATCTGCCGGGGCCGGTCGGCGGCGGGGCCGGCGGCGAGGTCGGTCACGCGTGAGCCTTCCTGATGCGGTGCGGTGGCGTGGCTGTCCGGTGCGGGCGGTGGCTGTGTGCGGTGCGGTGCCGGTCTGGTGGCGTGCGGTGCCTTCGAGGACGCGATCGTACGAGACGGGGCGAGCCGCCCGGCAGGTGGGCTCACGCCCACGGCCGGCGGTCCGGGTGCCACCGCGGCCGGCCGGCGCCCCGTCGCCGCGGCCATCCGGGGTGCCCCAGGGCCGGGCCGCGCCCCGTGATCCGGGGGTCGCGGTCACCGTACTCTTGCTGCGGGGTTTCCGTGCGTCAGGGACCCCGTGCCGCGTCCGAAGGAGAACCCCGTGCTCGTGCTGTTGCCGCCCTCCGAAGGTAAGGCCGCCTCGGGGCGCGGGGCACCGCTGAAGCCGGAGTCCCTGTCCCTGCCGGGGCTCGCGGACGCCCGGGCCGCCGTACTCGACGAGCTGGTCGGACTCTGCCTGGCGGACGAGGAGAAGGCCCGCGAGGTGCTCGGTCTCAGTGAGGGCCTGCGGGGCGAGATCGCGAAGAACGCGGAACTGCGCACGGCCGGGACGCGGCCGGCCGGGGAGATCTACACCGGGGTGCTGTACGACGCGCTCGGCCTGGCCACGCTCGACGCGGCGGCGCGACGGCGCGCCGGGAAGTCGCTACTGGTCTTCTCCGGGCTGTGGGGCGCGGTCAGGATCGGGGACCGCATCCCGTCGTACCGCTGCTCGATGGGCGTGAAGCTGCCGGGGACGGGCGCGCTGACCGCGTTCTGGCGCGCGCCCATGGCGTCGGTCATGCCCGAGGCGGCCGGGGAGGGGCTGGTCCTGGACCTGCGGTCGTCGGCGTACGCCGGGGCGTGGAAGCCGGCGGGCGCGGTGGCGGAGCGTACGGCGAGTGTGCGGGTGCTCCACTCCCGGCTGGTCGACGGGGTCGAGAAGCGGTCCGTGGTGAGCCACTTCAACAAGGCGACGAAGGGGCGGATGGTTCGCGATCTGCTGCTGGCCGGGGCGCATCCGAAGGGTCCGGCGGAGCTGGTGGAAGCGCTTCGCGACCTGGGACACGTCGTGGAGGCGCAGGCTCCGGAACGGGCCGGCCGGCCGTGGGCGCTCGACGTGGTGGTCACCGAGATCCACTGACCCATTGCATCCTGCGCAACGCTCGTTGCGCATTGTGCGGTTCAGGCGGCAGGATGAGCCCATGACCTCCTCCGTGCCCGCCGCCGTGTCCGCGTCCGTCCTGGACCTCGCCCCCGTCGTACCCGTCGTCGTCCTGGAGGACGCGGCCGACGCGGTGCCGCTGGCCCGCGCGCTCGTCGCGGGCGGGCTGCCCGCCATCGAGGTCACACTGCGTACCGCCGCCGCGCTCGACGCGATCCGGGCGATCGCCTCGGAGGTCCCCGACGCCGTGGTGGGCGCCGGCACCGTGATCTCCCCGGCGCATGTGGCCGAGACGGTCGCCGCCGGGGCCCGCTTCCTGGTCAGCCCCGGCTGGACCGACGCGCTGCTGGAGGCGATGAAGGCATCGGGCGTGCCGTTCCTGCCGGGCGTCTCGACGACGTCCGAGGTGGTCGCGCTGCTGGAGCGCGGAATCACGGAGATGAAGTTCTTCCCGGCCGAGGCGGCGGGCGGCACCGCCTATCTGAAGGCGCTGTCCTCCCCGCTCCCCCGGGCCAGGTTCTGCCCGACGGGCGGCATCACGCCCGAGTCGGCGCCGTCGTACCTGGCGCTTCCCAACGTCGGCTGCGTCGGGGGCAGCTGGATGGTGCCGGGCGACGCGGTGGCGGCGAAGGACTGGGCGCGCGTGGAGCGGCTGGCGGCCGGGGCCGCGGCACTGGTCCGCGGCTGAGCCCCGGCTCCACCGCGCGCCCGGGCCACGTAGGGGTGGTCCGGCGCGAGGAGGCCCGGTCGAACCGGTGGCCCGACGCCGTCAGCGCAGGTGCGAGGTGTCGTTGAGGCCCCTCAACGACGGGTTCCCGTCCGCGTAGTACGCCACGGTCGAGACGGACGCGGGCGAGAGCTCCATGCGGAACAGCGATTCGGGCGGTGCGCCGAGCGCGAGCCTGACCAGGGTCTTGACCGGGGTGACGTGTGTGACCAGGAGTGCCGTCCGGCCGGCGTGGCGGGCGATGAGCCGGTCGCGGGCGGCCGTGACCCTCTCGGTGACCTCGGCGAAGCTCTCGCCGCCGCCCGTGGGCGCCGCGTCGGAGGATGCGAGCCAGGCGGTCAGGTCGGAGCCGTGGCGCTCCCGCACCTCGGCGAAGGTGAGCCCCTCCCAGGCGCCGAAGTCCGTCTCGCGCAGGCCCTCCTCGATGCGGACCTCCAGGCCGAGCCGGTCCGCCACGGCGGCGGCCGTCTCCCGGCAGCGGCGCATCGGCGAACTGATGATGTCCTGGACCGTGCCCCGGGCGGCGAAGGCAGCGGCCGCGCAGGCGGCCTGGTGGCGACCGGTGGCCGAGAGCTCCGGGTCGCTGCCTCCGCTGCCGGAGAACCGCTTCTCCGGGGTGAGGGCCGTCTCGCCGTGCCTGAGCAGGATGAAGGTGGCGGGCGCACCCAGGTCGGGGGCACTCCCCCAACCCGTCTGCGGAGTGGCCGGGCGGGCGGCGGCCATCGCCGCGCGGACCTTCGCCGCGCCCGCGACCGGGTCGCCGGGCGGGCCGGCCGGCGGCTCGGGAGCAGCCGGTGCGCGCGTGGTGTCCAGGTCGGCCGTCGAGGACGCCCGGTCCCACCGCTCACCCCGCTTGCCCGCGTCCATCGCCTCGTTGGCGAGCCGGTCGGCGTGCTTGTTCTCGGCGCGCGGAATCCACTCGTACGTGACGGAGGAGACGGGGAGGATTCCCGCGGCCTCCGCCGCGAGCGGCTTCATGTCGGGGTGCTTGATCTTCCAGCGGCCCGACATCTGCTCGACCACCAGCTTGGAGTCCATCCGGACGCGCACCCGCACATCGCCGTCCGGGAACAGGGCCCTCGCCGCCTTCAGACCGGCGATGAGCCCCTTGTACTCGGCGACGTTGTTCGTCGCGACGCCGATGTACTCCGCGGCCTCGGCGAGTGTGCCGCCGGAGACCGGATCGATGACGACCGCGCCGTAACCGGCGGGCCCCGGGTTGCCCCGGGAGCCCCCGTCGGCCTCGACGACCAGCTGGCGGGGTGCGGCCATTACAGACCCGACTCCGACGTACGGACCAGGATGCGGTGGCAGTTCTCGCAGCGCAGCACCGTGTCGGGGGACGCAGCCTTGACGTCGTTGACCTCGGTGATGTTCAGCTCCAGCCGGCAGCCCTCGCAGCGGCGCTGGTAGAGCCGGGCGGCGCCGACACCGCCCTGCTGGGCGCGCAGCTTGTCGTACAGCTTGAGCAGGTCGGCGGGGACGGCACCCGCGACGACCTCACGGTCCTTGGCGACCGAGGCGGTGTCGGCGTCGATCTCCCGCGTCGACGCCTCCCTGCGCGCGGTCGCGTCGTCCACCTTCGCCTGCACCGCGCCGACCCGCTCGGTCAGTTCCGCGACGCGCTCCTGGGCGCCCTCGCGGCGCTCCATGATCTCGAGGACGACGTCCTCCAGGTCGCCCTGGCGCTTGGCCAGCGAGGTGATCTCGCGCTGGAGGCTCTCCAGGTCCTTGGGCGAGGAGACCGCGCCGGAGTCGAGCCGCTGCTGGTCGCGGGCGGCGCGCTGGCGCACCTGGTCGACGTCCTGCTCCGCCTTGGTCTGCTCGCGGGTGGTGTCGCTCTCCTCGGTCTGCGAGGCGACCAGCAGGTCGCGCAGGTGGGCGAGGTCGTTGTCGAGCGACTCGATCTCCGCGTGCTCGGGCAGGGACGTGCGCTTGTGGGAGAGCTGCGACAGACGTACGTCGAGGGCCTGGACTTCGAGGAGTCGGATCTGGTCGGCGGGCGCGGCGTTCAGTTGGGGGCTCCAGAAGAGTGGTGGGTGGTCCAGGGGTCGGTGACCAGCTTCGAGACGTGGACCCGCAGGTCCCATCCGTGGCGGTCGGAAAGTGCGTCGAGCTGCGCGGCGGCCTGCTCGCACCAGGGCCACTCGGTGGCCCAGTGTGCGGCGTCGACGAGGCCGAGCGGCGAGTGCTGGACGGCCTCGGAGGCCGGGTGGTGGCGGAGGTCCGCCGTGAGGAAGGCGTCCACGTCGGCCGCGCGTACGGCGTCGAAGAGGCTGTCGCCGGAGCCGCCGCTCACCGCGACCCGCCGTACGACGGCGTCGGGGTCGCCGGCCAGCCGGATGCCCTGCGCGGTGGCGGGGAGCCGGGAGGCGGCGCGGGCGGCGAAGTCACGGAGGGTCGCGGGGGGATCGAGCTCGCAGATCCGGCCGAGGCCGCGGCGGCCCGCGGGGTCGGTGGGATCCGGCACGAGCGGGCCGGTGACCCTCAGGTCCAGCGCACCGGCGAGGGCGTCCGACACCCCGGGGTCCGCGGTGTCGGCGTTGGTGTGCGCCACGTGCAGGGCGATGCCGTGCTTGATGAGGTCGTGCACGACCCGGCCCTTGAAGGTGGAGGCCGCGACCGTCGTCGTACCGCGCAGGTACAGCGGGTGGTGGGTGACGATCAGCTGGGCGCCGAGGGTGCGGGCCTCGTCGGCGATCGGCTGGACGGGGTCGACGGCGAAGAGGACCCGGTCGATCTCAGCCTCCGGCTCGCCGCAGACCGTGCCCACCGCGTCCCATCCCTCGGCGCGCCCGGGTGGCCAGAGGGCGTCGAGCTCGGCGATGACTTCAGACAGACGGGGCACGGGGGAAAGGCTACCTGTCCGCCGTGCCCCGCCGCCCCTGGCCGCCGGGGCTGCGGGGGCGGACGGGCGGCACGTCATGAATCGTTACGCGACGAGCCGGTCCCGCCGCCGGGGCCCCCGGCCACTCGCGGGCGTGCCGGGGAGTTCCCGGGACGGCCGGACCGGCGAGGACGGACCCGCGGCGCCCGATCGGCACGGACGGGCGGAGCGTTCGCCCGAGCCGCAGCACAGCCGTCCTCGCCTCCGCAGGCGAATCCGGACATCGGCACCCTTATGTGTGAAGTGCCGTGGCGCATGTTGTCCGGTGGGGAGTCCGAAACCTAGCTTCGGTTGCCGGAGGTGACCGAACCATGACTGCCTGTGCCATCGAGAACAACACCGCGGGGGCCGCCGGGGCCGCCGCGACGGCGGAGCCCGCCCCCGGGCCCGTGGAAGCGGTCGGACCGGCCGAACCGGAGAAACCCCGCGCCGCGGGTACGTCCGACGAGGGCTCGGATCCGCTCAGAGTGGAGGCGTCCGGCCCCGATCGGGGAGACGCGGGTGCTCCCGGAGCGGATGCCGGTCGCGGCGGTCCCGCCGGTTCCGCCGAGCCCCGGAGGCCTGGCGCCTCCGAACGGTCCGCCGGGCCGGGGC
The DNA here is from genome assembly GCF_040660235.1 of Streptomyces sp. NPDC049970. Lineage (NCBI taxonomy): Bacteria > Bacillati > Actinomycetota > Actinomycetes > Kitasatosporales > Streptomycetaceae > Streptomyces > Streptomyces sp. NPDC049970. Next base: position 116,027 of record NZ_JBFALP010000012.1, read on the forward strand.
CCGGTGCGGCGTTCGCGGAGGCGGCCGTCCCGCCCCTTCCCCCCGTACCCCCACCGCCGCCCTTCCCGCCCGGACCGCCGGGCGGTGCCGCCGCCGGCGAGGCCCCGGCACGCGTCACCCCCTCGGTGCTCACCATCGCCGCCGACCACTCGTACGCCGCCCGGCTCACGGCGGCCGACACGGGGGCGGCCGATCCGGCCTGGTTCCCCGAGCGATGGACCCTGGACGGTCCCGAGCCCTACGCCGTACCCCTCCCCCTGGACCAGCCGGAGGAGGCGGATTCGGACGTCCTGCCCCTCTCGGACGGACGGGTGCTCATCCGCCGCCGGGTGGCGGACCGGCACGCCTTCTCGCTGCTCTACCCGACGGGTCCGGGAACCGGCGAACTCCCCCTGGGCGCGCTCGAATGCACGGACCTCACGCTGCTCCCCCCGCCCCCGGACGGCATGAGCGCCTACGCCCTGGTCCCCGGTGAGCGCTCCACCGGTGTCTGGCTGGTGGCGGGCGGCACCTTCGGTCCCGAACACGTCGCGGACGTGGCGGGGCACTGTTCGGGCGGCGCGTGGCTGGACCGTGAGGGACGGCTCCTGGCGCTGGACCGGCAGTGGCCCGGCGGTGGGCCGGTGAAGGCCGTCGCCGTGGACCTGGGGCGGGGCGGCGAGGTGACGCCGCTGCTGCAGATCGCGCCGGGCAGCGACGACCGGCTGCTGCTGGCCGACGCCGACAGCGGGCTGCTGCTGATCCGCTCCGACGCCCCCGGCCACGACCGCCTCGGCTGGGGGGTGCTGGGCAGCTTCCTGCCGGTGCGCTTCCCCGAGTGCCTCCACCCGGCCGGCGTGTCCGTGACGCCCGTCGCCGTACAGCCGGGCCAGATGCTGACGCCGGAGAGCTGCGCGGTCGCCCTGCGGATCGACGGGCCGGCCGGCAGCTGGGTGGGGCTGTGGCGTCCGTCGGGACGGCGGCTGCACCAGGTCGCGGCCCCGGAGGGCTGGCTGTGCGGGGCAGGGTTCTGGAGCCGGGAGGGCACTCTGCACCTGCCGTACGCGCGACCCGGTGCGCCCTGTGCCGTGGCGGTGATGGAGGCGCCGGCGGAGGAGGCCCGCGCGCCGCACACCACCGGAGCGCAACCGTCCGCGGCGCAGGTGACTCCTGGAGTGTGCAGGCCCGTGCCGCTCGGCCAGGCTCCGCTCGCGGGCAGCACGGCGGCCGGCTGACGGTCAGGCGCGAGGGCGTACGTGAACTCCGGCCGCGCAGCGGTACGCGCGGCCGGAGGACCGGGGGGCGGCGGGTCCCGCAACGCACATGCAGGCGATTTGTTACGGGGTGAGTTCCCAGATGTCCGAGGCCAGAACCGACACGACCCAGACGCGTCCGCCGGGGCCGGAGGCGGAACGCGACGACGGCTCCGGAAGGCACCGGGGTGGCGCGTCGGCGGAGAGCGCGGCCGTGCGGCCGCACGGCCGGCACCGTCGTCCGGCCGGAGGGGGTGACAGCGCGGCGGTCTGAGACCGCGGGGCACGAGACGCGGAGGGCCGTCCCGGCAAGGGGCGGTCCTCCGCGCGCATTCGGGCCCTCAGGCCCGCTCGGCGGTCTTCCCGGCCGTCCCGTCGGTGGTCGTCGCCCCGTTCGTCCCCGCGACGGGCTCGTCCGCCGGCTTCCGGCCGGGCACGCCTGCGGCGCCGGCTCCGCGCCTTCCGGGGTGCCCCGGCAGCCAGAGCAGCATCATCACCGCTCCGGCCACGAGCACCACCGCGGAGGTGCGGAAGGCCAGGGCGTATCCGGCCGTGATCTCGCCCGCGGCGCCGGACCCGGCGGTGCGGGCCGCGGCGACCGTGGACAGCACGGCGAGGCCCAGCGCACCGCCCATCGTGCGGGAGGTGTTGATCAGGCCGGAGACGAGTCCGGCGTCGCCGGGCGCCGCGCCGGAGGTGGCGAGCGAGGCCAGCGGGGTGGAGGCCAGGCCGGAGCCGGCCATCATCAGCATGCCGGGGAGGCAGACCGCGGTGAGGTAGGACCCGTGCTCGCCCATGGTGCACTGCCAGCCGAAACCGGAGGCCGCGACCAGGACGCCCGCCACCGCCAGGGGCTTGGCACCGGTCCGCGCCATGATCCGGGGAGCGGCCTTCGCGCCGACGAAGACGGCGGCCGAGCTCGGCACGAGGGCGAACCCGGCCTGCAGAGGTGTGTAGCCCAGCACGTTCTGGGCGTAGACGGTCATGAAATACCACATACCGAAAGTCGCCGAACCCAGCAGCAGCATCGACACGTTCGCCGCCGAGACGGCCCGCACTCCGAGCACCCGCAGCGGCATCAGCGGCGCCGCGGCGGTCGCCTCCACCAGGACGAAGACTCCGAGCAGCGCGAGCCCGCCGAGGAGCGGCACCAGGGTGCCCGCGTCGGACCAGCCCGCCGCCTCGGTCTGCACGATGCCGTACGCCGTCGTCGCCAGCCCCGCCGTGACGAGCACAGCGCCCAGCAGGTCGACCCGGCGCCGGTCGCCCGCCCGGCCCTCGGCGAGCCACACCGCCGCGCCGGCCAGCACGAGCGCGCCGATCGGCACGTTGATGAGCAGGACCCACCGCCAGGACAGGGCGTCGGTGAGGACGCCCCCGACCAGCCCGCCGGCCGCTCCGCCGCCCGCGCCGACCGCCATCCAGGTGCCTATCGCCCGGGTCCGCGCGGGGCCCTCGGGGACCGCCGCGGTGAGGAGCGTGAGCGTCGCCGGGGAGAGCACCGCGGCGCCGAGGCCCTGCGCCGCGCGGGCGGCGAGCAGTTGCCAGCCCTCCTGTGCGAACCCGCCGGCCAGCGAGGCCGCGGTGAAGAGGCCGAGCCCGGTCATGAACATCCGCTTGCGGCCGTAGATGTCCGCGGCCCGCCCGCCGAGCAGCATGAATCCGGCGAACGCGATCGAGTAGGCGTTGACGACCCACTGCAGTCCGGGACCGCTCAGCCCCAGGTCGGTGCGCATGGACGGCAGCGCCACATTGACGACCGACACGTCGAGGACGACGAGGAACTGACCGGTGCAGGCGGCCGCGACCACGGCCCAGGTACGGGTTCTCGACGGGGCGGGCAGTCGTGCGGGTGGGGAGTCGTGAGCCATGGGTGTCATACTCGCAGGCCGTGCGTGCCCCGTACATCGGTTCGGGGTCCCGCTCCGGTCCCGGCCGGAGGACGTAGGACCCTCACCGACTGCGCTGATTTTACGCCGCGTTCACCGGAATACCCCGGGCATACGGAAGCGTTCACCATGCACACACTTGGCGGTCGGTGCTGCCCGTCGGCGCACTCCCGCACGCTCCACCCTGCCTTTTTCCGACTCCCCTGCCCGGAGGCCACACGTATGCGACGGACGACGAACGAACAGCAAGGCGGGAAGCTCCGCGGCCCGCGCCGGGGCGGCGGCGTCGTTCCCGTACTCGCGTTCGCGGGGATCACCGTCGCCGTGATGCAGACCCTGCTCGTCCCCGTCATCAAGGACCTCCCGACCCTTCTCCACACAGATCCCGCCAACGCGACCTGGGTGATGACGGCGACCCTGCTCGCCGGTGCCGTCGCCACCCCGATCATGGGGCGGCTCGGTGACCTGAACGGCAAGCGGCGGATGCTGCTCGCCAGCCTCGCCGTGATGGTGGTCGGTTCGCTGGTCTGCGCGTCCACCGACGACCTGGTGGTGATGATCGCGGGCCGGGCGCTCCAGGGCTTCGCCATGGGTGCCATCCCGCTGGGGATCGGCATCATGCGCGACGTGCTGCCGCGCGAGAAGCTCGGCTCCGCCATGGCCCTGATGAGCTCTTCCATAGGCGTGGGCGGCGGACTCGCCCTCCCCGCCGCCGCGCTCATGGCGCAGCACGCCGACTGGCACGCGCTCTTCCTCGGCTCGGCCGCGCTCGGGGTGCTGGCCATGACGCTGACCGCCTTCGTCGTGCCGGAGCCCCCGCTGCGCGCGCCCGGCCGCTTCGACGTGGTCGGCGCATTGGGGCTCTCCCTGGGCCTGGTCAGCCTGCTGCTCCCCGTCACCAAGGGCAGTGACTGGGGCTGGACCTCGCCCCTGACCCTCGGGCTGATCGCGGCGGCCCTGGTGATCCTGGTGCTGTGGGGTCTCTTCGAACTGCGCAGCCCGGCGCCGCTGGTCGATCTGCGTACCAGCGCCCGCCGTGAGGTGCTGCTCACCAACCTCGTCTCGATCATGGTCGGGGTGGCCTTCTACGCCGTCTCGCTGGTCCTGCCGCAGCTGCTCCAGCTGCCCGCGTCGACCGGCTACGGGCTGGGGCAGTCGATGGTCGTCGCCGGGCTCTGCGTGGCGCCGCTGGGGCTCACGATGATGTTCGTGGCCCCGCTGTACGCCAGGATCTCCGCCCGCCGGGGACCCAAGACCTCCCTGATGCTCGGCATGCTGATCATCGCGATCGGCTACGGCGCGGGGCTCGGGCTGATGAGCGCGGCCTGGCAGACCGTGGTGATCGCGGTGGTGCTCGGCGCCGGGATCGGGCTCGCGTACTCCTCGCTGCCTGCCTTGATCATCGGTGCCGTCGACGCGTCCGAGACCGGTGCGGCGAACGGCCTGAACACGCTCATGAGGTCGATCGGCACCTCGCTGTCGAGTGCGGTCATCGGAATGGTGCTGGCCAACACCTCGGTGCGGATGGGGGCGGTGGACGTTCCCAGCATGGAGGGCTTCCGCACCTCGTTCATGATCGCCACGGGGGCGGTGCTGATCGGTCTCGTACTGGCCGCGTTCCTGCCCGCGCAGCGGCCCGCGCGGCCGGTGCTGCTGGCCAGCAGCGCGGGCGACGCGCTCGCCGCCGCGGAGTCCGCCGGGGTCGGCCCCGTGGCGGCACCGGTCGCCGCGGCGGGACCCCGGACCTCGGCGCCGTAGCCGGAGGGCCCGCCCCGGCGGCGGTCAGCGCCCCGGAGAGTCGAACCTCGGCTCCGTGGTCAGCAGCCGGGACAGGTCCGACCCGGCCGGGAGCTCCTGCGGCGGGTTGCCTCGGGTGAACAGCCGGGCGGGTCCGGCACCGCCGAGGTGTGCCGCGTGTCGGTGGACACGGAGCCAGGAGCCCTCGCGCAGCCCGAGCACGGGCACGTCGTTCTCCTCGAGGAACTCGGTGAGCCGCTCCTCACGGGTCTCGCCCTTGTGGGTGTCGGCCGGACGCGGGTCCAGGTAGTGCGGGTTGATCTGGAACGGGACCAGCCCCAGCGCGTCGAAGGACGGCGGCTGGACGATGGGCATGTCGTTGGAGGTGCGGAGTGTCGGCGCGGCCATGTTGGTCCCCGCGCTGGCGCCCATGTACGGCAGTCCGTTCCGTGCGGCGTCCCGCACCGCCTCGCGGAGGCCGGTGCGGTACAGGGCGTCGAGGAGCCGGAAGGAGTTGCCCCCTCCGATGAACACTGCTTCCGCCGCGTCGAGTTCGGCCACCGGGTCGGCGCTCTCGTGGACGCCTCGCACGCTGACCCCGGACGGCTCCAGAGCGGCGCGGACCCGCGCGGTGTACCCGTCGTGGTCGGCGAGGGCGTACGGCACGAAGGCGAGCCGCGCGCGTTGCGGCAGGAAGGCGGCGACGGTGTCCAGGGCGTGCTCCAGGTAACCGAGTCCGTACTGGGTGGAGTTGGAGAGAAGCAGCAGATTCACGGTGGTTCCTCGTGGGGACGGGACCGGCTGCCGGCGGGGCGGCCGGTCGGTGCGGGGACGGGCGGTCGGCTCCCGGCCGGGTTTCGGGCGGTACGAGGGCGGCCCGCGCGGGACTTGGGCCGCTGGGGCGGGTGGGTGAGCCGCCGCTCCAGGAGGCGGGCGGCGTGCCGGAGCGCGTCGAGCCGGTCCTCGGGCGCTCCCCCGAACCGGCCCTCGCTCCCGCCGAGGCTGAGGCTTCCGTAGGGTTCGCGCCCCAGGAACACCGGCACGGCGACGGTCGCGATCCCGGTGTCGTACTCGCCGACCGTCCACGCGTACCCCTGGGCGCGGATCTTCAGGAACTCCTTCTCCAGCAGGTCCGGGTCGGTGACGGTCCGGTCGGTGAAACGCGCCATGGGGCGGCCCCGGAACAGTCGGTTGCGCTGATCGTCGGGCAGGCAGGCGTAGAAGGACTTGCTGGTGGCGCCGGCGTGCGCGGGATAGAGCTCACCCACCAGCGGGTAGTAGCGCAGCGGCCCGGACTCGCCCTCCTCGGCGGCCACGCACCGCATGTGGAAGCTGTCGGGCAGGCAGAACAGGACTGTGTCGCCGGTGGTCCGGCGCAGGTCCTCCAGCACCGGTGCGGCCAGCAGCTCCAGCGATCCCGAGCGCTCCCAGAGACGCCCGAGCCGCAGCACGGCGGGACCGATGCGGTAGCGGCGGGTCACCGGATCGGAGACCAGGAATCCGCGGCCGGCGAGGGTGGCCAGCAGGCGCTGGGCGACCGAGGTGTCCCAGCCGAACTCCTCGGCGACCTCGGTGACACCCCAGTCGGGCCTCGTGCGCTCGAAGGCGAGGAGCACCAGGAGCGCCCGGTCGACGGTTTGGAGCGCGCCGGTGGGGGTGTTCCGGTCGAGATCGAAGTCGGCCATCAGCATCTCACCATTCAGACCTGAATTGCAGATAACGGGAAACTGTTGCGTTCCACGGTAGCCGATCCCGAATGTTGCTCCAGACCCCGCCCCGCGCCCCACCTCGGGAGCGCCGGACGGGTGTCCCGCACCGGAGAAAGGCCCCCCATGCTCAAGTACGTACTGGACATCGTCGAGTTGTTGGACGACCCGCAGGTCAGCGGCAGGTCCGTCGCCGGGCACCTCGACTCCGTCGCCGGGGCCGAGGGCGCGTCCGCGCAGGTCACCACCGTGACCGGCGAGCGGGGGTCGACGGATTTCGTGCTCGTCCGCATCCCCGGCACCCGGGGACGCCTTTCCGGCGGCACCGCCCGGACGCTCGGTGTGGTCGGCCGGCTCGGCGGTGTCGGCGCACGGCCGGAGGTGACCGGACTCGTGTCCGACGCCGACGGCGCGGTCTCGGCCCTCGCCACGGCCGCCAAGCTGCTGGACATGCGCCGCCGGGGCGACGTACTGCCCGGCGACGTGGTCATCGCCACTCACGTCTGTCCGAGCGCGCCGACCGAGCCGCACGACCCCGTGCCCTTCATGGGGTCCCCGGTGGACATCGCCACGATGAACCGGCACGAGGTCACCGGCGAGATGGAGGCGGTGCTCTCGATCGACACCACCAAGGGCAACCGGATCATCAACCACAAGGGCCTGGCCCTCTCGCCCACCGTCAAGGAGGGCTGGGTGCTCCGGGTCTCCGAGCAGCTCGGCGAACTGCTCGCCGTGGTGACCGGTGAGCCGTTGGTCACTTATCCGGTGACCACACAGGACATCACCCCGTACGGTAATGGTGCACACCACATCAATTCGATCCTGCAGCCCTCCACCGCGACCGCCGTCCCCGTGGCCGGCCTCGCGATCACCTCGGCCGCCGCGGTGCCGGGCTGCCAGACGGGCGCCAGCCACGAGGCGGACATCGCGTCCGCCGCCCGGTACGCCGTCGAGGTCGCCAAGGCCTTCGGCGCCGGAACCCTGGACTTCCACGACGCGGTGGAGTTCGACAACCTCGTCAACCGCTACGGGTCGCTCGCTCACCTGCAGACCTTCGGCCGCACACCCCAGGAGTCCTGATGGCATCCGACAGCCGGGCCGTCGCCACGGCCCCTGAGGCCAAGAGCATCGGCAGCGACGACTACTCGCTCTCACGGGTGCCGCGCAACAGGCGCTTCGGCTTCTGGTCGATGCTCCTGCAGTGGCTCGCCCAGTCCGGATCCATCTCGCAGTTCACGCTCGGCGCCACCATCGGCGTCGGAATGACCTTCGGGAACGCGTTCCTGGCCTTCACCCTCGGCGCGGTGATCCTGGAGATAGTGATCTTCGCGATCGGCCTGGCCGGGATGCGCGAGGGCCTCGCCACCCCGATGCTGACCCGCTGGGTGGGCTTCGGCCGCAACGGTTCGGCGCTGGTCAGCTTCGTCATCGCGGTCAGCCTGGTCGGCTGGTTCGGCGTACAGAACACGATCTTCGGCAACAGCGTCTCCGCCCTCGTCGGCGGCCCGTCCTGGATGTGGTGCGTCTTCGCCGGGATCGCCATCACCGCTCTGGTGATCTTCGGCTTCAGGTACATGGCCATGTTCGCGAAGATCGTCACCCCGCTCTTCTTCGCCATGGTCGCCTGGTCCGTCGTCACGACGCTGAAGGACCACTCGCTCAGCGACCTGATCAGCTCGCCACCGCCCGGTGAGACGATCCCGCTGGCCGTCGCCGCCACCGCCATCGCCGGCGGCTACATGACGGGCGCCATCGTCTCCCCGGAGATGACCCGCTACAACAGGAAGGGCTCGCACGTCTTCGTGCAGAGCGCCTCCTCCATGATCCTCTCCGAGTACATCGTCGGCATGGTCGGCGTGCTCCTCGGCCACCTGGTGAAGTCCAGCGAGGTCTCGCACATCGTGCTCTCCACCTCCGGCGCGTTCGGTGTGATCGTGGTCCTGATGTCCACCGCCAAGATCAACGACTGGAACCTGTACGGATCCTCGCTCGGCGTCGTCAACTTCTTCCAGGTGGTCTTCGGCAAGCGACTGCACCGCGGGGTGGTCACCGTCGCCCTCGGCGCCGCCGGCACGCTCCTCTCGGCGGTCGGCATCATGACCCACTTCACGGAGTTCCTGTCCCTGCTGGGCGTGATGATCCCGCCGATCGGCGGGATCATCGTCGCGGAGTACTGGGTGGTGAAGCGGATGCGCCGGCCCCTCGACGAGACCCGGGAGGCGCAGACGCTCCCCCGGACCTCCCCCACCTGGGTACCGATGTCACTGGCCATCTGGATCACGGCCTTCTGCGTCGGCAAGTTCTTCGACGGCGGTATCCCGGCCCTCAACTCCCTGGCCACCGCCTTCCTGCTGTACTGCGCGCTCGGCCTGCTGGGCTGGGTCAGGCCCTACGGCACCTCCACCCTGGACGACGACGCGCACACCCCCGCTGCCGCCGCCCCCGTCACCACCACCACGTCAGGAGCGGCATGAGTACCGTCCCCGCGTCCGAGGAGGCCCAGGAAGAGGTCATCGGTCTCTGTGCCGAGCTGATCCGCTTCGACACCTCCAACCCCACCAGCGACGAACGCGCGGCGGCGGACTGGGTGACGGCCCGCCTCGCCGAGGTGGGTATCGCCTCCGAGCTGGTCGAGTCCGCACCTGGCAGGGCCAACGTCGTCGCTCGCGTCGAGGGTGCCGACTCCTCCCGGGGCGCCCTGCTGGTGCACGGCCACCTCGACGTCGTACCTGCAGAGGCCTCCGAATGGCAGGTGCCGCCCTTCTCCGGGGAGATCCGCGACGGGTACCTCTGGGGGCGCGGCGCGATCGACATGAAGGACACGGTCGCGGTCATGCTGGCCACCGCCCGGCACTTCGCCCGTACCGGTACGCGGCCCGCCCGCGATCTGGTCCTCGCCTTCCTCGCCGACGAGGAGGCGGGCGGCAGGTTCGGCGCCCACTGGCTGGTCGAGCACCGTCCGGAGCTGTTCGCCGGAGTGACCGAGGCGATCGGCGAGGGCGGCGGCTTCTCGTTCGCGATCGACGACACACGGCGGCTGTACCCGATCGAGAACGCCCAGCGCGGCATGGCCTGGATGGAGCTCACCGCCACGGGGCGCGCCGGCCACGGCTCGTCGCCCAACGACGAGAACGCGGTCACCGACCTCGCCGAGTCGCTCACCCGGATCGGCCGGGCGACCTTTCCGATCCGGTTGATCGAACCGGTCCGCGCCCTGCTGCGGGAGGCCGCCCGGCTGTACGGAGTGGAGTTCGACGAGGAGGACATCGAGGGGACGCTGTCCCGGCTGGGCCCGGTCGCGGACTTCATGCAGGTGGTGCTGCGCAACTCCGCCAACCCCACCATGTTCACCGCGGGTTACCAGACCAACGTGATCCCCGGGACGGCCACCGCACGTGTCGACGGCCGGTTCCTTCCGGGCCACGAGCAGGAACTGGTCGACGCCGTCGACCGGCTGCTGCTGCCCTCGGTCACCCGGAAGTGGGTCAACCACGACATCGCGATGGAGACCACGTTCGACGGCCCGCTGGTCGACGCGATGTGCGCGGCCGTCCGCGCGGAGGACCCGGACGGCCACCCCGTCCCCTACTGCAACCCCGGTGGCACGGACGCCAAGGCGTTCGACCACCTGGGCATCCGCTGCTTCGGCTTCAAGGGCCTGAAGCTCCCGCACGACCTGGACTACGGCCGGCTCTTCCACGGCGTGGACGAGCGCGTCCCGCTGGAGGGCCTGCGCTTCGGCGTCCGCGTCATGACCCGGCTCTGGCAGAGCTGCTGACCGGCCCCGTCAGCCGGGCCCTCCGTACACCCCCGCGCCCCCGCCGATCCGCGTCGCGGGGGTGTACGGCACGATGGGACGCCGTCCTACGCACCCCGCCCCACCAGGAGGAACCCCGTGGCCGCCGAGTCCGCCGTCCGTCCCGAGCCGGAGGTTCTCGCCGCCTTCGAGGCCGCCAAGGGCTTCATGCCGGTCCACGAGGGCCTCGCCCTGTACACCGCGGCCGTGCGGGCCGCCGCTCTCGGCCTCCCGCTCCTGGAGGTCGGTACCTACTGCGGGCGGTCGACGATCCTGCTCGCCGCGGCGGCCCGCGCCGCCGGGGTCACGGCTCTCACCGTCGACCACCACCGGGGCAGCGAGGAGCAGCAGCCCGGCTGGGAGTACCACGACCCGTCGGTGGTCGATCCCGTCATCGGCCTGATGGACACGCTGCCGTCCTTCCGCCGCACCCTGCACTCGGCGGGCCTCGAGGAGCACGTGGTGGCGCTCGTCGGCCGCTCCCCTCAGGTGGCGGCCGTGTGGGGCGGGACGCTCGGTCTCGTGTTCATCGACGGCGGGCACACCGACGAGCACGCGAACGGCGACTACGAGGGCTGGGCCCCGAAGGTCGCCGACGGCGGGCTGCTCGTGATCCACGACGTGTTCCCCGACCCGGCGGACGGCGGCCAGGCCCCCCACCGTGTGCACCGACGCGCCCTGGAATCAGGGGCGTTCACCCAGATCTCGGCCCTGGACTCGCTGCGGGTCCTGCGGCGTACCGGGGCGGGGATCTGAGGGGCACGGATAGCATCTCGACGTGCACCACGACGACTTCACACCCCCCGCCCTGCGCGCGAGCGCGCGCCGCAGGACCGTGTTCGCCGCCGCGGCGCTCGGCTGCGCCTGCCTGACCGCCTCGGGATGCGGGGGTGACGGGGGGACGGCACCCGGCGGCGACCCCGCCTCGGCCCCGGAGCGGACGCCGGCCCCGACCCCGTCCTCGGAGCCTCCGCAGCGGCCGCTCGCCGGACGCACCGTGGTCATCGACCCGGGGCACAATCCGGGCAACCGGGAGCACACCCGGGAGATCGCCCGCCAGGTGGACATGGGCACCGGGCGCAAGGAGTGCGACACCACCGGAACGGCCACCGACGCGGGTTACCCGGAGGCCCGGTTCACCCTCGACGTCTCGCGCAGGCTGCGCGCACTGCTGGAGAAGCAGGGCGCGAAGGTCGTCCTCACCCAGGACGGCGACCGCCCGTTCGGCCCGTGCGTCGACGAGCGCGCCCGGATCGGCAACAAGGCCGGGGCGGACGCGGTCGTCTCGGTGCACGCGGACGGTTCGGCGCGGGGCAACCGGGGCTTCCACGTGATCCTCCCCGCGGCGGTGCAAGGCGGCGGCGCGGACACCTCGAAGATCGTCGCCCCCTCGCGCGACCTGGGCGAACGGATAGCGGGGGCTTTCGTCCGCGTCACCGGGAGCACCCCTTCCAACTACGTCGGAGGGGACACCGGGCTGGACACCCGCGAGGACCTCGGCGGCCTGAATCTGTCGACCGTGCCCAAAGTGTTCATCGAATGCGGCAACATGCGTGATCCAGAGGATGCCACCCTGCTCACCGGTGCGGACTGGCGTCAGAAAGCCGCTCTCGGCATCGCCGAGGGCATCGGCGGCTATCTGAAGCGGTAGTTCTGCGGTGATCGTGGTGACATCTGGTGGACTGCCGGTCCGGGGTCCGGGCAGCCGCACGACCCGCACGGGCAGACGATAGATTCATCCGTACGATGGGGGGCCGCCCCCGAGCTTCGCGCCCTGCCCGCCGTTCCGGCGGCATCGACGACCGCCCCGACGAGACGACCGACTAAGGACCTTCACGTGAATATCCGCTCCCTCTCCCGAGGCGACGGCGTGGTGATCGGAGCAGCGGTCGTGCTGTTCATCGCCTCCTTCCTCGACCTCTCCGGCTACGACTGCCCCTCGGGCGTGGACTGCTCCGGCTACAGCGCGAACGCCTGGGACTCGCTCTCCGTCCTGATGGGCATCTACCTGGCCGGCATCATCGGCGCCGCGCTGCTGATCGTCAGCCGCGCCCTGCCGGGCCGCAAGGTGGCCGGACTCGAACTCGGCCCGTTCGGCGTCGCGTTCACCGTGTACTCGCTGTGGACCATGTTCTGGACGATCATCGACGCCGGTGACGCCGGTGCCGGTCTGATCCTCGGACTGCTGGCCACCATCGTGCTCGCCGGCGCTGCGGTCGCCACACCGCTGGTGCCCGCGCTCAAGGCCCCGCTCATGGGTGCTCCGCGTCCGGCTCAGAGCGTCCAGCCGGCCTACGGCCAGCAGCCCGGCCAGGGTTACGGCTACCCCGGCGGCCAGCAGCAGTTCGGCGCGCAGCAGGGCCAGCAGCAGCCGTACGGTGCGCAGCAGGGCCAGCCCGGCCAGCCGCAGCAACAGCAGGCGGCGGCGGCCCAGCAGGCGCCCCAGGGCGGTGCTGCACCGGCCGGTGACTTCACACCGTTCTGGTTCGCGGTTCCGGTCGCGCGCCCGCTGTACGGCGAGGACGGCGCGCCCAACCCGATCGCCGAGCTCGCCCCCGGCACCTGGTACCTCGCGGTCGAGCAGCGTGGTCCCGGGCTCATCGCCCAGACGCAGGACGGCCGTCGTGGCGTGCTCCAGGACACCACGGGCATCCAGCGCGGCTGACTGATCCCCGGCAAGTGGCCCCCGCCCTCCAGGGCGGGGGCCACTGCCGTTCCCGGCCGGGGTGTTGCCGTCTCCCGGGTGCGCCGACGGGAGGCTACCGGCCCAACTGGGAGGTGGACGGCACCTTGTCCGTCACCTCGGCGCCCGCCTCAGGCTCGCCCGTGCGGGAGCCGTCCGCCAGTCGGTGCCCGCCGTACGGGTTTCAGCCACGGCAAAGCGGCAATCTGGAGTGCATGTCAACAAGAAGAGGCTCAGGAAGCAGCACCGCCGCGCGGGTCATAGCCATCGTCGCGGACATCATGGCGTTCATCCTCGTCCTGTGGATCCTGATGTACCTGCTCGACGCCAACCGGGGCAACGAGCTGGTGCAGTTCGTCCACGACTCGGCCAACTGGCTGGCCGGCTGGTCGTACGACCTGTTCACCTTCGACAAGGCCTGGGCGCGTGTCGTCGCCGGCTACGGTCTGGCCGCTGTCGTCTACCTCTTCATCGGGCACGCCGTGGCCGGCCGGGTCCGCCGCTGACCCGCCTGCCCGCTGTCCACGCCCGTGGCCCCGGTACGGACCGGGGCGCCCCCTCCCGCTCCCGACCGGGGCCACGGTCCATGTCCCGCGCCCCGTCCCGCCGTACGTTCGCGGGGCGGGGTACTTCTTCGGTCCGGGTCAGACGGGCTCGCGGCAGCAGTCGGGTTCGAGTCCCGTCGGCAGCCGCTCACCGCTGAAGACCGCCGTGGTCGCCTCGTCGCCCCCGAGCGCGGCCACCGCGAGCAGCAGTGAGCCGGCCGTCCAGGTCGTGAGCTCCTCCGGCCAGAAGGCCTTCTCGCCCTCGAAGACGTATCCCGTCCAGTACAGACCGCCCTCGGCCCGAAGGTGCTGGACGGACTGGAGGATCTCCAGCGCCCGGTCGGACTCCCCCGTCACCCAGAGGGCGAGGGCCAGTTCGCAGCTCTCGCCGCCCGTCACCCAGGGGTTGGGCAGCACGCAGCGCACTCCGAGGCCGGGGACGACGAAGCGGTCCCAGCCCTCCCCGATCCGCCGTGTCGCGGCGGGTCCGGTGAGCGCGCCGCCGAGCACCGGGTAGTACCAGTCCATCGAGTAGCGGCTCTTGTCCAGGAAGCGCTCCGGGTGGCTGCGGATCGCGTGGCCGAGCGCGCCGGTCGCCAACTCCCAGTCCGGCTGGGGTTCCTCGCGGTCCTCTGCCAGGGCGAGTGCGCAGCGCAGTGCCTGGTGGACGGAGGAGGAGCCGGTCAGCAGCGCGTCGGTGACGGGGGTGCCGTCGGGCTCGCGCTTCCAGCCGATGTGGCCGCCGGGCTGCTGGAGCCCCAGCACGAACTCGATCGCCGCGTAGACCGTCGGCCACATGCGGTCGACGAACGCGTCGTCGCCGGTGGCCAGGTAGTGGTGCCAGACGCCGACGGCCACGTAGGCGCAGAAGTTGCTCTCGCGTCCGAGGTCGGTGGGCCGGTCGGCGTCGCCGTCGTGGTAGGCGGCGTACCAGGACCCGTCGTCGTTCTGGTGCCGGGCCAGCCAGGCGTAGGCGCGGGCGGCGGCCTCGTGCTCACCGGCCGCGTCCAGGGCCATCGCGGCCTCGGTGTGGTCCCAGGGGTCGAGGTGGTGGCCGCGGAACCAGGGCAGTGCCCCGTCCTCCCGCTGCACGGCGAGCAGCGCGGCCACGGTCTCCGCGGCCTGCTCGGCGGTGAGGACACCCGGCAGGACGAGGTGTTCCGTCTGCTCGGGCGTACTCACGCCTCGGCCCTGGGCAGGTGCGGCTTGGTCGCGTACGCCACGAAGCTCTTGCCGACGACCGGGTTGAGCAGCTGCTCGGCGACCCGGGTGGCCAGGGGCTTCTTCATGATGTCCCAGACCAGCAGCTTGTGATAGGCGCGTACCGGCAGCGCCTTCTGGTTGTCCACCCCGAAGGCGCACTTCAGCCACCAGTACGGGCTGTGCAGGGCATGGGCGTGGTGGGTGCCGTAGGGCTTGAGCCCGGCCTCGCGGATCCTGCCGAGCAGCTCCTCGGCGCGGTAGATCCGGATGTGGCCGCCCTCGACCTCGTGGTAGGCGTCGGAGAGGGCCCAGCAGATCTTCTCGGGGCCGTAGCGGGGCACGGTGACCGCGATCCGGCCGCCGGGCTTCAGCACGCGGACCATCTCGGCGAGGACGCCCTTGTCGTCCGGGATGTGCTCCATGACCTCGGAGATGATGACGACGTCGAAGGACTCGTCGGGGAACGGCAGGTTGAGCGCGTCGCCCTCCATCGCGGTGGCGGTCGCGCCTTCGGGGGCCTCGCCAGCCTCCTTCATGGCGGCGAACCACTTGGCGACCTCGCGGATCTCCTCGGCGTTCTGGTCGAGGGCCACCACCTGGGCGCCGCGCCGGTAGCACTCGAAGGCGTGCCGGCCGGCGCCGCAGCCCAGATCGAGCACCCGGTCGCCTGCGGCGAGCGGGAAGCGGGTGAAGTCGACGGTCAGCACGAGGGCCTGCCTTCGAGGTCGGAGGTACGGGTTCCGGGAGCCGTGGGGGCGCTCACCTGCGGGCTCCCCGGGCGGCGATCGACTGACGGTAGAGCTCGACGGTGCCTAGGGCGGCACGCGCCCAGGTGAAGTTGGCCAGCACCCGGGCGCGGCCGGCCCCGCCGAGGCGGGCGCGGAGCTCGCGGTCGCCGAGGAGTCGGCCGAGAGCGGCGGCAAGGGCCCCGGCGTCACCGGGCGGGACGGCGAGGCAGCTCTCACCGTCGGGCCCCGCGACCTCGGGGATGGCGCCGCCGGTGGTGGCCACCAGCGGGGTGCCGGTGGCCATGGCCTCGGCGGCGGGCAGCGAGAAGCCCTCGTAGAGCGAGGGGACGCAGGAGATCTGGGCGCTGCGGACCAGGTCGACGAGTTCGGCGTCGCTGATGCCCTTGACGAACTCGACGGCGTCCTGGAGTCCGTACCGCTCGATGGCCTGCGCCACGGGCCCGTCCTCGGCGCGCTTGCCCACGACCACGAGGTGCGCCCGCGGGTTCTCGGTGCGGAGTTCGGCCAGGGCTTCGACGAGGTGGACGAGGCCCTTGAGCGGTACGTCGGCGCTGGAGGTGGTGACGATCCGGCCGGGGACCTCGGCGACCGAGGGGTCGGGCGACCAGAGGTCGGTGTCGGCCCCGATGTGGACGACGTGGACGCGGTCGGGGCGCACCCCGAGGTGCTCGACGATCTCCTGCTGGGAGGAGCCGGAGACGGTGAGGACGGACGGCAGCCGGCGGGCGACACGCTTCTGCATGCGGGTGAAGGCGTACCAGCGGCGCACGGAGAGGCGCCGTCGTCCGGATTCGGCGGCGTCCAGGTCCAGTCGGCGGTCCACGGTGATGGGGTGGTGGATCGTGGTGACGAGAGGGGCGCCGAGATCGCCGAGCAGGCCGTAACCGAGCGTCTGGTTGTCGTGCACGATGTCGAAGTCGCCGCGCCTGGACACGAGATGGCGCCGCGCCCGCAGGCTGAAGGTGAGGGGCTCGGGGAAGCCGCCGGTCCACATGGTGGCGACCTCGGCGAGGTCGATCCAGTCGCGGTACTCACCGAACCCGGGGGTGCGGAACGGGTCGGGCTGGCGGTAGAGGTCGAGGCTCGGCAGTTCGGTGAGGGGGACGCCCTCGTCGAGCACGGGGTAGGGCTGGGCGCCGATGACCTCGACGCTGTGGCCCAGCCGGGCGAGCTCGCGGCCGAGGTGGCGGACGTAGACTCCCTGGCCGCCGCAGAAGGGGTTGCCCTTGTAGGTCAGGAGTGCGATGCGCAACGGCCGGTCACCGTCGGTGTCCGACACGCCACCGCCCGCGAAGGGGCCTGTCTCTATGGCCTCAGCGGTCACACTCGGCACCCTTCTCACTGCGTTTTCGCCGGAGCGTAACCGGTCGCGCTAATCTAGAACAAGTTTCAGACTCGTTCGTTCAATACGTATCGAATCTACCGGCAGGTAGCGTCCGCGTGACGGCCGGAACAGGTGATTCACGCCACGACGGACGCTCTGGCCGGCTGCGTGTGCCCGGAAACCGGCACCGACCGGACAGGTAACCGGTTCTCCCTTTTTGGATGGGGCAGATGACAGCGGAAGCCAGGCCGGCAGCGGGCCCTCTGACGGCACGCCAGGAGGCCCGCCGCCGCCGCATCCTGCGGGCCGGCGCCCAGCTCGCCGGGCGGGGCGGCTTCGAGGCGGTGCAGATGCGCGAGGTGGCGGACGCCGCCGGGGTGGCCCTGGGCACGCTGTACCGCTACTTCCCCTCCAAGGTCCACCTGCTGGTCGCGGTGATGCAGGACCAGCTCCAGCAGATGCAGACCACCCTGCGCAGGAAGCCGCCGGCGGGCGACGACGCCGCCGAGCGCGTGGCCGAGACCCTGATGCGCGCCTTCCGCGCCCTCCAGCGCCATCCGCACCTGGCCGACGCCATGGTGCGGGCGCTGACCTTCGCCGACCGGGGGGTGAGCGCCGAGGTCGACGCCGTGTCCCGGCTGACCACCGCGATCGTGCTGGACGCGATGGAGTTGGAGGAGCCGACGCAGGAGCAGTTGTCCGTGGTCCGCGTCATCGAGCACACCTGGCACTCGGCGCTGATCACCTGGTTGTCGGGCCGTGAGTCGGTGGCGCAGGTGAGGCGGGACATCGAGACGGTGTGCGGGCTGATCGGCCGGTCGGCCGACACCCCCTGAGCCATGCCCATGTGCGGTACGCACACCGGCACCCGCCCAGGTGGGGTTTCCTGCAACATGTCGACGGCGCCCAGGTGTTCGTACGGTTCGGCCGTCATCACCCGAACCACGCCGAGGAGCCGGTCCCCATGCGTCGCAGAACTGTAGGCACCGTCCGGAGAAGAACCCTGACCGCGGCCGCCCTCGGCGCCGCGGGTCTGCTCATGGTGGGCTGCACCGCCGCCGGCCGGGCGGGCGGCGGATCCGGGAGCGGCTCGGGCGACGACGAGGCCGTCAAGGTGGGCCTGGTGTACTCCCGTACGGGGCTGCTCGCCGCGTACGGCAAGCAGTACCGCGACGGGTTCATGGCGGGCCTCGACCACGCCACGAAGGGCACCGGCAAGGCGGGCGGCCACCGGATCGAGGTCACCGAGCAGGACGACGCGGGTGACCCAGGCAAGGCGGTGTCCGCGGCGAAGAACCTGATCGGCAAGGGCTGCAAGGTGCTGGCCGGCACCACCGACTCCGGCGTGGCCCTCCAGATGGCCCCGCTGGCCGCCCAGAACAAGGTGCTCTACGTCAACGGCCCGGCCGCCACCGATGCCCTGACCGGCGTCAACGAGTACACCTTCCGCTCGGGCCGGCAGTCCTACCAGGACATCCTCACCGCGGGCACCATGCTCGGGGACCCCAAGGGCAAGAAGGTCACCGTCCTCGCGCAGGACTCCACCTTCGGGCAGGCCAACGTCGCGGCCGTCAAGGCGGTCCTCGGCGCCGAGGGGGCGTCGGTCGGCTCGGTCCTGGCCCCGCCCAGCGCCACGGACCTGACCCCCTTCGCCCGGCAGGTCAAGGCGGGCTCGCCCGATCTCGTCTTCGTCGCCTGGGCCGGTGCGACCGCCCCCGCCCTGTGGACGGCGCTCGACCAGCAGGGCGTGCTGAACGCCGGCAAGGTCGTCACCGGGCTGGCCGGGACGGCGTCGTACCCGGTCTTCGGGAAGGCCGGCGCGAAGGTCTCCTTCCTCGCGCACTACTTCCCCGGCGCGGGCGGCGGCAACGCCGTGGAGAAGGCCATGCTGGCCGGGGTCGAGAAGGCGGGCGGGACCCCCGACCTGTTCACCCCCGACGGTTTCACCGCGGCGCAGATGGTCGTGCGGGCCGTCGAGGAGGGCAGCGCCACCGACACCGCCGCCATGGTGAAGGCCCTGGAGGGCTGGAGCTTCGACGGGGTGAAGGGCAAGGAGCTGATCCGGGCCGAGGACCACGCTCTGGTCCAGCCGATGTTCGTGGCCAGACTGAACGGCACGGGAGCCGCCGCGAAGCCCGAACTGGTGAGCACGCTGCCGATGGACGAGGTGGCCCCGCCCGCGAAGCCCTCGGCGGGCTGACCCGTGACGGCGACCGGCTCCGCCACCGCGCGGGACGAGGGGGCGCTCGCGGGCGCCCCGGTGCTTCGACTGGACGGCCTGGGTTGGCGGATCGGTGGCGCGACCATCGTCGAGGACGTCACCCTCGGTGTACGCGAGGGCGAGTTCCTCGCCTTCATCGGGCCCAACGGGGCGGGCAAGACCTCCCTGTTCAACCTGATCAGCGGGATCGTCCGGCCGACCGCGGGCACCATCACGCTGGACGGCTCGGACCTGACCCGCCTGTCCGTGCACACCCGGGCGCGGCGCGGGATCGGCCGGACGTTCCAGACCTCCAGCCTCTGGCCGGGGATGACGGTGGCCGAGCACGTCCGGCTGGCCGCGCAGGCCGTGCACGGCGGTTCGCACCGGCTGTGGCGGCGCGCCCGGCCCTACCCGGCCGAGGTGGACGGCGTACTGGAGCGCACGGGCCTCGGCCACCGCGCCGGGGCCACGGCGGCCGAACTCTCCCACGGTGAGAAACGCAAGCTGGAGCTCGCGGTGCTGCTGGTGGGCGAGCCCCGGCTCATGCTGCTCGACGAACCGATGGCAGGGGTGAGCGCCGAGGAGGTCCCGGCACTCACCGAGCTGATCCGCACCCTGCACCGCGAGGAGGGCCGCACCGTGCTGATGGTCGAGCACCACATGGACGTCCTGCTGGGTCTCGCGGACCGGCTCGCCGTGATGCACCACGGCCGCCTGCTCGCCCTGGACACGCCCGCCGCCGTCACGGCGGACCCGGTCGTGCAGCGGGCCTACCTCGGGGAGGGACTGTGACCGCGCCCCCCGGGGCCACGGCGCCCGCCCTGCTCGCCGTGCGGGACCTGCGCGTGCTCATCGGCGGCCGGCACATCCTGCACGGCGTGGACCTGGACGTGGCCCGCCACGGCGTGACCGCGCTGCTCGGCCGCAACGGGGCGGGCAAAACCACGACCGTGCGCGCCGTCCTCGGACTCGTGCCGCGCGCCGGGAGCGTGCTTCTGGACGGCGAGGAGACCGTGGGACTGCCCACCCACACCCTGGTCCGCCGGGGCGTCGGTTACGCCCCCGAGGACCGGGGGGTCTTCGCGGGCCTCACCGTCGCGGAGAACCTGCGCCTGGCGGAGCGCCGCGGCGCGGGCAGCCCCGCGTACGGCCTGGTCCATGAGCTCTTCCCCGAACTCAAGCGCAGGAGAGGCCAGTTGGCGGGAACCCTGTCCGGGGGGCAGCAGCAGATGGTGGCCATCGGGCGGACCCTGCTCAACGACAACCGGCTGATCATCGCCGACGAGCCCACCAAGGGCCTGGCGCCCAAGGTGGTCACCGAGGTGGCCCAGGTCCTGGAACGCGCCGCCGAGGCGGTGCCGGTGCTCCTGGTCGAACAGAACCTCGCCGTCGTGCGCCGGCTCGCCCGGCACTGCGTGGTGCTCTCCGACGGCCGTACCGCCCACCGGGGGGACGCGGCCGCACTGCTGGGCGACGCGGAGGCCACCCGGCGGCTGCTCGGCGTCGGCCGGGACCCGCTCGCCACACACACCGCGGAGGCGGATTCCTGATGTCCACCGTCGTGCTGCTCACCATGACCGGACTCGGCCTGGGAGCGCTCTACTTCCTCATCGCGTCGGGGCTCTCGCTGATCTTCGGCCTGATGGACGTGCTCAACTTCGCCCACGGAGCACTGCTCTCCGTCGGCGCGTACGGCACCTGGTGGGCCGCGTCCGGCAACCTGCCCGGCGCCGGTCCGGGCGGCTGGGGCTTCGCCCTGGCGGTCCTCTTCGGTACGGCGACGGGCACGCTGGCCGCCGTCTTCCTGGAACTGGCAGTCGTGCGCCCGCTCTACACCCGGCCGCGCGAGCAGGTGCTCGCCACGGTCGGTGTCGGCCTCGCCGTGCCCGCCCTGCTGTCCGGCATCTGGGGTCCGGACGCCCGGACCTTCCCCGGGCCCGAGGCCCTGTCCGGCACCTTCGGGCTGCTGGGCGCCGAAGTCCCGGTCAATCGGCTGGTGCTGATCGCGGCGGCGGCCCTCGTCCTCGCCGCGCTGCGGGTCTTCCTCGGCCGCACCAGGCACGGTCTCGTCGTACGGGCCGGGGTCGAGGACCGGGCGATGGTGACGGCGCTGGGCATCGACGTCCGCAAGGCGTTCACCCTGGTCTTCGCGATCGGCGGCTGCGTCGCGGCGCTCGGCGGGGCACTCGGGGGGCTGTACTTCGGCTCGGTCGACCCCCGGCAGGGCACCTCGCTGCTGATCTTCGCGTTCGTCGTCGTGGTCACCGGCGGGATGGGCTCGGTGACCGGCGCCGCCGTGGCGGCCGTCGTCATCGGCCTGGTCCAGCAGTTCGCCAACTACTACACCGCAGCGGGTCTCGGCGACCTGGCCGTCGTCGTCCTGCTCGCCGCGCTGCTGCTCGTCCGGCCGCGCGGACTGACCGGGAGGCTCGCGTGAGCACCGCCACCACATCCGCACCCGCACCCACTCCGGTCGGCACCGCGCCGGAGCGCCCGGGAGTCCGGCTGCTGCGCTGGTGGCCGGCCGCGGTCCTCGCGCTGCTGGTCTCCGCGCCCTGGAGCGCGCTCCCCGTGCCGGGGCTGCTCGACGGCCCGCTCGGCAGCCCCGGGAGCCTCCAACTCCTGGCGACCTGCCTGCTGTTCGGCGCCCTCGCCACCGGATACGACCTGCTGCTCGGCCGGACGGGGCTGCTCTCCTTCGGGCACGCCCTGTACTTCGCGACGGGCAGCTACGCCACGAACACGTTCCTGCTGGAGGCGGGGCTTCCGTTCGCCCTCGCCGCCGTGCTGGGGCTGTGCTCCGGCATCGTGCTCGCCCTGGTGCTGGGCTCGGTGAGCCTGCGGGTCACCGGCATCGGCTTCTCCATGGTGACGCTCGCCTTCGCCCAGGCCGGCTCGATCCTGGTCTCCCGCGACCCCGGCGGTCTCACCGGCGGCGAGGAGGGCCGGGCGGCCCCGGCGGAACTCCTGCCGTCCTGGCTGGTGGGCATCGACAACACCGCGAACCTCTACTGGATCGCCCTCGCCTACCTCGTCCTCACCCTCGGGGTGGTCCGGTGGGCGGTGCGCTCCCCCACAGGCCGGGTCTGGGAGGGCATCAAGGAGAACGAACGCCGGGTCGAGGTGCTGGGCCTGAGACCGTACGGCTTCAAGCTGACGGCGTTCGTGCTGGCCGGAGCCCTGGCGGCGGTCGGCGGGCTCGTGCATCTGCTGCTGACCGGCGGTTCCACCCCCCAGACCACGACCTCGGACTTCACCCTGTCGCTGCTCGTCATGGTGGTGCTGGGCGGATCGGGCACCCGCTGGGGCCCGATGGTCGGCGGTGTCCTCTACACCTGGGCCGACCACCGGCTCGGTGACCTGGCCGGTTCGGGTGCCGTCGCCGACCTGCCCGCGGTCCTGCGCGTGCCGCTCTCCCAGCCGCTGTTCCTGCTCGGGGTGCTGTTCGTGGCCGTGGTACACCTGCTGCCGGGCGGTCTGGCCCGTCTGCCGTCCCGTCTGCGCCGGCCCCGTGAGGAGAACCGATGACCCCGTACGAGGAGATACGCGTCCCCGTCGCAGGCGGTGGACTGGCCGCGCTGCGCTGGCCGGCCCCCGACCCGGGGGCGCCCGTGGTCATGGCGCTGCACGGCATCACCGCCAACGCGCTGTCCTGGGGCACGGTCGCCCGCCACCTGGCCGGCCGGGTCACCCTGATCGCCCCGGACCTGCGCGGCCGGGCGGCCAGCGCCGGACTTCCGGGGCCGTACGGCATCGCCGCGCACGCGGACGACGCCGCCGCCCTGGCCGAAGCCCTCGGCCTGGACCGGGTGACGCTGGCCGGCCACTCGATGGGTGCCTTCGTCGCGGCGCTGGCGGCCGTGCGCCACCGGGAGCGCTTCGGCGAACTGGTGCTGGTGGACGGCGGGTTCGGCTTCCCCGCACCCACCCACCTGTCGGCGGACGAGCTGGTGAGGGCGGTGATCGGCCCGGCCATGGACCGCCTGTCGATGACGTTCGCCGACCGGGACGCCTACCGCGAGTTCTGGCGGGCCCACCCCGCGTTCGGCGGCGACGCCTGGTCCCCCGAGGTGGACGCCTACATCCAGCGGGACCTGACGGGCGAGGAGCCCTCGATGCGCTCGGGCTGCCGGCTGGAGGCCGTGCGCACGGACGGGGTGGGGCTGTTCCAGGGCGAGGTGCTCTCGGCGGTACGCGAACTACCGCACCCCGCAGTGCTGTTGTGGGCGCAGCGGGGCCTGATGGACGAGGAGCAGGGGCTGTACGACGAGTCCCGGCTCGCGGCGGCGGGCCTGCCGGGCACGATCGTCGAGGCGGTGCGCGTCGAGGACGTCAACCACTACACGGTGCTGACGGGCGACAAGGGGGCCTCCGAGGTCGCCGGCGCCCTGCTGCGGGCGTCGCTCCCGCGCTGAGGCCGGACCGGGCCCTCCCCCAGGCCGTACCGGAGGGTCAGGACCGGCGGCTCAGCCGTCCCGGCCGCCCGACAGCAGGTGCAGCCGCAGGGCCAGTTGGAGTTCCAGCGCACGGTCGGGCTCGTTCCAGTCGCGGCCCAGCAGCACCTGGATCCGGTCGAGGCGCTGCACCACCGTGTTGACGTGCACGTGCAGTTCGTCCTTGGCCCGGATCAGGCTGCCCCCGGCGCCGAAGTACGCCCTGAGCGTCCGTACGAGATGTGTGCCGCGCCGCTCGTCGTAACGCAGCAGCGGGCCCAGCACGGCGGTCACGAAGCCGTCCACGTCCTTGGCGTTGCCCAGTACGACGCCCAGGAAGCCGAGTTCGTCCACGCAGGCGCCCTCGCCCTCCCGCCCCAGCACCCGCATGGCGCGCAGGCAGCGGGCGGCCTCCGCGTAGGCGGCCGCGAGTTCGCGGACACCGCCCGCCGGTCCCGTCCCCGCGACGGTGACGGGCGCCTGGACGAGGTGTCCGAGCTGTGCCGCCGCCGCGCGTGCGGCGTCGCCGGCCGCGGAGGAGGAGGCCTGGGAGCGGGCGTCGCAGTCGAGCAGCAGCACGACCGTGCCGGCGTGTTCGGCGCTCACCCCGTGGATGTCGCCGCCGAACAGGTAGCGCATCGCGGCGCCGCCGAGCTTCTCCCGGGGCGCGGCCTCCGCCACCAGCAGCAGGTGCGGCCGGTCCAGGTCTATGCCGAGCCTCCGGCCGCGCTCCGCCAGCCCGGCCGGGTCGCGTTCCGGGTCGCCCAGCAGGTCGCTGATCAGCTCGCCCCGGACGCGGTTCTCGGTCTCGGCGACCGTGCGGCGCAGCAGCAGGAGCAGGCCGGTGACGACGGCGGCGCGTTCGAAGAGCCGGCGGTCGGAGTCGTCGAGCCGGTCCGGCCGGTGCAGTACGAGGCCGGCGAGCAGCTCCTGGCCCGCGAGTACGGCGCAGATCCACCGGCCGTCGCGGTGCACGGCGCGGGCCCCGCGGCGGGACTCCTCGGCGGCCCCTTCGAGCCAGTCGGCGTCCATGCTGTCGACGGCGAACGCGGAGCCGTCGGGCCGCACCGCGGCCAGCGGGCGCCCGCCCGGGTCGTGGATGGTCAGGGGGCTCTCCAGCAGCCCGGCGACCGAAGCGGCGACGTCCCTGACGTCGCCGCCGCGCAGTACCAGGTCGGTGAGCCGGTCGTGGGCCTCCTCGGCGCGCTGCATGGCGGCCGAGTGCGCGCGTACGGCGGCGTTGGCGTCGGCCAGTTCGGCGTTCGCACCGGCCAGTTCGGCGAGGGCGGTCCTGGTGTCGTCCAGGGCCCGGGCGGTGTCGATGGCGATCGCGGCGTGCGCGGCGAGGGAGCAGAGCAGGGCGACCTCGTCGGGGCTGAAGACCCGGGCGGCGCGGTCGGCCGCGAAGAGGACCCCGATGACCTTTCCCGTGCCGCCCCGGCTGGAGCCGAGCAGCAGGGGAACGCCCAGGATCGCGACCAGTCCTTCGTCCAGCACACCGGCGTTGATGTTGCGGGTGTGGCGGAAGCGCTCGTCGGTGCGGTAGTCGGGGGTCGCGTAGGGGCTCGCGGTCTGTGCCACGAGCCCGCCGAGCCCTTCGCCCAGTTCGAGCCGGAGCCGCTGGAACAGCACGGACACCGACCCGTCGGTGACCCGCATGTAGGTGTCCCCCGCCTCCTCGTCGGGGAGGGTGAGATAGGCGGTGTCGGTACCCAGCAGCATCCTGGCCCGCCGCACGATCGCCTTGAGCACGTCGCCCAGGTCCCTGGAGGCGGCCAGGTCGCCGGCCGTGTCGAACAGGGCGGTGAGCTGGAGCTCCCGGCGCCGGTGCTGGCGCAGCGCACCCCTGATCCGCAGGGCGGTGGCCGCCGCCCGTTCCACCTCGGCCAGCTCGGCGGCGGGCACGCCGGCGGCCCGCGCCCGGGAGGTGACGGCACCCAGCTCCTCGGCCGGGGCGTCGTCGGCCAGCAGATCGAGGAGGCGGGCCATCAGGGCCGCGGAGGAGGGGGAGGGCTCAGACATGGGCGGACATCGTTCTTCCGGCTTCCGGGGACGGTCGGGTGTCAGTTGGCGGTCCAGCCGCCGTCCATGGCGAGGGAGCTTCCGGTGATGTGCGCCGTGCCAGGGCCGCACAGCCACAGGACCGCCCCGGCGACGTCGGCGGGCTCGATCAGGGACTTGAGTGCGCTGCGTTCCAGCAGCACCCGGTCTACCACCTCCTGCTCGGAGATGCCGTGGCTGCGTGCCTGGTCGGCGATCTGGTTCTCGACCAGCGGTGTGCGGACGTAGCCGGGGTTGACGCAGTTGCTCGTCACGCCGTGCGCCGCCGCTTCGAGTGCGACCACTTTGCTGAGCCCCTCCAGTGCGTGCTTGGCCGAGACGTAGGCCGACTTGTAGGGGCTGGCGCGCAGCCCGTGCACGGACGAGATGTTGACCACGCGGCCCCAGCCGCGTTCGTACATCCCCGGGAGCGTACGGCGCAAGATGCGGAACGGGGCTTCCACCATGACGCGGTGGATCAGCGTGAAGCGGTCCGGCGGGAACTCGTGCACGGGTGCCACGTGCTGGAGCCCCGCGTTGTTGACGACGATGTCCGCGTCGTCGGGCAGCGCGTCCACCGCCTCCGCCACGGACAGGTCGGCGACCCAGGCCGTGCCGCCGATCCGTTCGGCCAGGCTCCTGGCGGCGTCGCCCTCCTTGTCCACCACGTGGACGTGCGCGCCCGCGGCGGCGAGTGCCTGCGCGCAGGCCAGTCCGATGCCGCTCGCGGCCCCGGTGACCAGGGCGGTACGCCCGGCGAGGGAGGCGGGGGCGGGAGGTTCGTGCTGCGGGGTCCGGGAAGTCTGCATGGGCGTCACCGTAAGGACGTCCCCGCCCGCATCACACGGGGTCGGTTCACACACCCCGGGGCAGGGGCATGGTGGCGGCGTACATGGTGCGCCCGGCCGGGTCCGCGGCGTACGGCCGGGTGCTCGGCGCCGGGCCGGCGGGGGCCTCGGGCCGCGCAAGAGGAGCGCCGCACACACCGGTGCGCGGCGGGTGTCCGCCTGCCACATGGGCGGCGGTGTCCCGGGCTCATAGGTTCCGGCAGCATCCGCACGTCCGACCAGGGAGGCCCCACCGTGCGCCCACCGACGCCCCGCCCACCGATCCTGCGACGCCTGCTCCGCCGCGTCGCGTCCGTCGCCGTCCTGGCGCTGCTCGCCACGAACCCGGCCGGCGCCTTCGCCGCTCCCGCCGCCCCGGCTGCCGCCGGGCTCCAGCAGGTCACCGGCTTCGGCTCGAACCCCGGAAACCTCCAGATGTTCGCGTACACACCCGACGACGTGCCCGCCGGCGCCCCGCTGGTCGTCGCCCTGCACGGCTGCACCCAGACGGCGAACGCCTACTACACCAACTCGGGCTGGCCGAAGTACGCCGACCTGTGGGGCTTCGACGTGGTCTTCCCGCAGACCACGTCGGCGAACAACCCGCTGTCGTGCTTCGGCTGGTTCGATCCTGCCGACAGCACCAGGGGCAAGGGCGAGGCGGCGTCGGTCGTGCAGATGGTCGAGTACGCGAAGCAGACGTACGGCTCGGACGGCCGCCGGGTGTACGTCACGGGGCTCTCGGCGGGCGGCGGGATGACCGCCGATCTGCTGGCCGCCTACCCGGACGTCTTCGCGGGCGGGTCCGTTGCCTCCGGGCTGCCCGCCCAGTGCGCCACCAGCCAGGCCGCCGCCTCCGGCTGCCAGACGGGGCCGCCGGCGCTGTCCCCCGCCCAGTGGGGTGACAAGGTGCGGGGTTCCCACCCGGGCTGGACCGGCCCCTGGCCCAGGGTCGCGATCTGGCAGGGCACGTCCGACTACACGGTCTACCCCGCCAACGCCACGGCGCTGCGCGACCAGTGGACGGACGTCTGGGGCATCGGCCAGACCCCGTCCAGCACCCAGAGCCTGCCGGGCAACACCACCAGGAGCGTCTACGCAGACGCGTCCGGGCAGCCGGCGGTGGAGACGTTCCTGGTCTCCGGCATGGGGCACGGTCTGCCGGTGGGGCCCGGGTCGGGCACGGAGCAGTGCGGGTCGACGGCCGCGTACTTCCTGAACACCGTCTGCTCGTCGTACCACACGGGTGTGTTCTGGGGGCTGGACAAGGGGGCGCCCGGCGGTGGGAACGGGCTGCCCGCCCCCACCGGCCTGAAGGTCACCGGCGTCACGGACAACAGCGCCTCGCTGGCCTGGAACACGGTCGGGTCGGCGGGCTCCTACCTGGTGTACCGCGACGGTGCGAAGGTCGCCACGACCACCTCGTCGTCGTACACCGACACCGGTCTGGCCGCCGGCACCGCCTACCGCTACACCGTGGCGGCGGCCGACTCGGCGGGCACCGCGGGGGCCGCCTCCGCCGCCCTGACCGCGACGACGTCGGGCGGGGCGACGCCCGCCCGGTGCTTCACGGCGACGAACTACGCGCACGTCACGGCCGGCCGTGCGCACACCTCGGGCGGCCACGCCTACGCGAACGGCTCGAACCAGGACATGGGTCTGTACAACGTGTTCGTCACCCACACGCTCCGGGAGTCACCGGCCGGCCACTTCGTGATCGCGGACTCCGGCTGTCAGGCCGGGTCCTCGTAGTCGCCCCTGATCCGCCCGGGCAGCGCGCAGCCGTCCTCGACGGCCGTCAGGGAGACGATCCGGTCGGGGCCGAAGCCCTCCATGGCGTAGTACCTGGCGTAGATCTTCCAGCCGCGCTTGGCCAGGGTGCGGTAGGTGATGTCCTTCTCGGCGTGGCTGGAGACGATCTCCCAGTCGTGCTGCCGCAACCGCATCACCGTCGCCTCGAACGCGTCGGCGGCCCCGGCCGCCGGCGCTTCGGTCGTCCAGGGCGCGACACAGTTCCGCCAACCGCCCTTCGGCAGGCCGGACATGGCCATGTCGCCGGCCGGGAGTCCGCCGGCCAGGGCGAGGGACGTGATCTCGCCCGCCGCCGTCTCCCTGGTGTACGGGACGACTGGATCCGGGGACGACGCCGGCGCGGTCGCGCTCTCGCTGTCGCCGACGAGGCCGCAGCCCGCCGTCGTCGTGAATACGGCCACCGCGACGGCGGCAGCCGCCGTACCTCTTCTGCGCACTGGTGCTTCCCACCCCGGTCGTGCCTTCCCACGGGCGGGCGCCCATGTGACCTCGCCGGAGTCTCGCACGGGCTCTGACCTGCTGGGAAGCCCTTGCGGCGAGCGGATGCGGCCGTCCGCCCGGAGGGGGTCGGGGCTGCCCCGGTAGAGTGAGTGACTCGTCATCCTGCCCTTACGGGGGGAAGCCGGTGCGAATCCGGCACAGCCCCTTCCCCGCGCGCTCGAGCAGGGGAAGTCCCATTCGAGAGGCCCAGCCCGTCATGTCCGTACGCCGCCGCGCGGCAGCGCTCGCGATCACCGCCGTGCTCTGTGGAGCGGCCGCCCCGGCGGCGCTCGCCGCACCGAGTCCGTCCCCGTCCTCCTCCGCGCCCGCCCTGCCGGCCGGTCTGTACGGGACCAAGGACCCGACGTACGACGGGGTGTGGCGCCAGTCGCTCGCCTTCCTCGCCCAGCGGATCGAGCTCGTCACGCCTGCCACGAAGTCGGTGGACTGGCTCGTGGGCCAGCAGTGCGCGAGCGGGGCGTTCGCCGCGTACCGCGACGCCTCGAAGCCCTGCGACGCGAAGACGGTGGCGGACACCAACGCGACGGCGGCCGCGGTCCAGGCCATGGTGGAGCTGGCCGTGCACCGCGAGGTCGTGGACAACGGGGTCAGCTGGCTGAAGTCCGTACAGAACGACGACGGCGGCTGGGGCTACAACCCCGGCAGCCCGAGCGACGCCAACTCCACCGCCGTGGTGACCGGGGCGCTGGGACGGGCGGGTGTGCCGCTGGCCGACATCACCAAGCCCGGCGGGAAGACGCCGTACACCGCGCTGCAGGGCTTCGCGCTGCCCTGCGGCGGCGAGGGCGGCGGGGCGTTCGCCTACCAGCCGGACAAGAACGGCAAGCTCACGGCCAACGCGGACGCCACGGCGGCCGCGGTGCTCGGCGCCATGGGCAAGGGCATGGCCGCGGGCAACTCCAACGCGGTGAAGGCCCCCGTCTGTACCGAGGGCACCGGCCTCACCGTCGAGCAGTCCGCGCAGAACGGCGCCCACTACCTAGCGACCGCACTCTCCGGGTCCGGCCACCTGGACCTGCCGCCCATGCCGGGTGCCGAGGATTCCGCGCCGCAGCCGGACTTCGGCAACACGGCCGACGCGGTCGTGGCGCTGGCCGCGTCCGGCCACAAGGACAAGGCCGCGGGTGCGGTCGCCTACCTGGAGAAGAACGCGCAGGGCTGGGCCGAGGAAGGCGGCCCCGCCGCCACCGCCCAGCTGGTGCTCGCCGCCCACGCGACCGGCACCGACGCCCGTGACTTCGGCGGCGTCGACCTCGTGAAGCAGCTCAACGCGACGGGACCCGCGCCCGCCGCCACCGCCGCGCCCTCGCCGACCTCGACGGCGCCCGAGAAGCCGGCGGACACGAGCAGCGACGACGAGGGGCTCGGCCTCTGGTGGATCATCGGCATCGGCCTCGCCTTCGGCGCGGGCGTCGGCTTCCTGCTCAGCGGACGCCGGAAGAACCAGCAGCTGTGAGGCGCCGGCTGGTCACGGCGGCGCTGCTCCTGGCCGTCGCCGCCGTGTCGGCCGTGCTCGGCGCGGGCGGTGCGCAGGCCGCCGGCTACCGCTACTGGTCGTTCTGGGAGGGCGACGGCGGCAAGGGCTGGACCTACGCCACCCAGGGCCCGTCCCTCGTCCGGCCGGACGACGGCACGGTCCAGGGCTTCCGCTTCTCGGTGAGCGAGGACTCCCAGGACTCCGCCCGGCCGCGCCGCGCCCCGGACTTCGGCGCGGTCTGCGCGGGCACCCCGGCGAAGGACGGCAGCAAGCGGGTCGCCCTGGTCATCGACCCGGGTACGGCGGCGGACGCGCCGGACGGCGAGGAGCCCCCGGCCCCGCGCACCGCCTGCGCACGGGTGGCTCCGGACGCGAGCACGGCGGAGGCGCTCGCCTCGGTGGCGAAGCCCCTGCGGTACGACAGTGCCGCGATGCTCTGCGCGATCTCGGGCTATCCGCGCTCCGGCTGCGGTGAACAGGTCGCGGACGGCGGGTCGGAGAAGGCCACCGACAGCGCCGCGGACACCGCGGGTTCCGGGGACGGAAACCGTGCGGACGACAGCGGCGGCGGCCCGTCGGCCGGAGTGCTCACCGGGATCGGCGCGGTACTCGTCCTGGGTGTCGCCGCGCTGCTGCGGGCCCGACGCCGCCGATGACCCGCTCCACCGGCCCCGCCCGGCTCCACCATGCCCTGCGCGCCCCGAGCGCCACGCGCGGCAACGCCCTTCCCGCGGGGGCCTGGTGGCTGTGGGCGCTGGGGCTGGCGACCGCCGCGTCCCGCACGTCAAACCCGCTGCTGCTCGGTCTGCTGGTTGGCGTCGCGGGTTACGTGGTCGCGGCCCGGCGTACGGACGCGCCGTGGGCCCGTTCGTACGGTGCCTTCATCCGGCTGGGGCTGTTCGTCGTCGCGGTGCGGCTGGTCTTCTCCGTACTCCTCGGCTCCCCGGTGCCCGGCACGCACACGCTGTTCGCGCTGCCCGAGGTGCCGCTGCCCGGCTGGGCGCAGGGGGTCAGGATCGGTGGCCGGGTCACCGCCGAACAGCTGGTGTTCGCCCTGTACGACGGGGCGAAGCTGGCCACCCTGCTGATCTGTATCGGCGCGGCGAACTCGCTGGCCAACCCGGCCAGGCTGCTGAAGTCGCTGCCGGGCGCCCTGTACGAGGTCGGGGTGGCCGTGGTCGTCGCGATGACGTTCGCGCCGAACATGGTCGCCGACGTGGCCCGGCTGCGGACGGCCCGCCGGCTGCGCGGCCGTCCGACCGGTGGGATCGGGGCGGTGCTCCAGATCGGACTGCCGGTGCTGGAGGGCGCGCTGGAGCGGTCGGTGGCCGTGGCGGCGTCGATGGACGCGCGGGGGTACGGGCGCACCGCCCAGGTCCCGCCCGCCGTCCGGCGCACCACGCACGTGCTCACCCTCGGCGGGCTGCTCGGGGTGTGCGCGGGTACGTACGGGCTGCTGGCCGCGCAGGGCGCCGTGTACGGCCTGCCCCTGCTGCTGGCCGGGCTGGTGGCGGCGCTGGCCGGGCTGAGGCTCGGCGGGCGCCGCTCGGTACGCACCCGCTACCGGCCCGACCGCTGGGGCGTTCGGGCCTGGCTCGTCGCGGGCTCGGGTGCCGTCGTCGCGGCGGCGATGGTCTGGGCGGGCGCCGCCGATCCGGACGCCCTGCGTCCCGGTGTCGTGCCGCTGGCGGCTCCCGTGCTCCCGCTGTGGCCCGCCGTCGCGGTGCTGAGCGGGCTGCTGCCCGCCGTGGTGGCACCGCTGCCCGTCTCCCCCTCGGACTCCAAGGAGAGCGCGTGATCCGGTTCGAGCAGGTCTCGGTGCGGTACGAGGGTTCCGCACGCCCCACCCTCTCCGGGGTGGACCTCACGGTCCCGGAGGGCGAACTGGTGCTGGTCGTCGGCCCGTCCGGAGTCGGCAAGTCGACTCTGCTGGGCGCGGTGTCCGGTCTCGTACCGCACTTCACGGGCGGCGTGCTGACGGGCCGGGTCACGGTGGGCGGCCGTGACACCCGTACCCACAAGCCGCGTGAACTCGCCGATCTCGTCGGCACGGTGGGCCAGGACCCGCTCGCCCACTTCGTCACGGACACCGTCGAGGACGAGCTGGCGTACGGCATGGAGTCGCTCGGTCTGGCCCCCGACGTCATGCGGCGGCGGGTCGAGGAGACGCTGGACCTGCTGGGCCTCGCCGAGCTCCGCGACCGGCCGATCGCCACGCTCTCCGGAGGCCAGCGGCAACGGGTCGCGATCGGCTCGGTCCTCACCCCGCACCCGAGGGTGCTGGTCCTGGACGAGCCGACGTCCGCCCTGGACCCGGCCGCCGCGGAGGACGTGCTCGCGGTGCTCCAGCGGCTGGTGCACGACCTGGGCACGACGGTGCTGATGGCCGAGCACCGGCTCGAACGTGTCGTCCAGTACGCCGACCAGGTCCTCCTGCTGCCCGCCCCGGGCGCCGCCCCGCTGATGGGGCCGCCCGCCGAGATCATGGCGCTCTCGCCCGTCCGGCCGCCGGTGGTGGCCCTGGGCCGGCTGGTGGGCTGGGACCCGCTGCCCCTTTCGGTGCGTGACGCGCGGCGCAGGGCGGCCGAGCTGCGCGAGCGGCTGGCCGGGACCGAACCGCCGTCGCCCCACACCGCGGCGGACCCCCCGGTGGTACCGCCGGCCGCTGCCGCCGCCTCCCGCCCCGGGCTGCTGGGCCGCCTGCTCGGTCGTCCGGCGCGCGAGGCACCCGCCGGGCCTCCCCCCGGCGGCGTCACCCGGGTCGAGGGGCTCGGGGTACGGCGCGGACGGGTCGAGGCACTGCGCGGGGTGACGCTGTCCTTCGCACCCGGCGAGGCGGTGGCGCTGATGGGCCGCAACGGCGCGGGCAAGTCCACACTGCTGACCACCCTCGTCGGGATGACCGAGCCGACCGCGGGCTCGGTCCTCGTCGGCGGTGTGCGCCCGTCCCGCACCCCGCCACGCGACATGGTGCGCCGCGTCGGGCTCGTACCGCAGGAACCACGCGATCTGCTGTACGCGGACACGGTCGCGGCCGAGTGCGCGGCGGCCGACTCCGACGCGGGCGCGCCCCGGGGCAGTTGCCGGGCCCTGGTCTCCGAGCTGCTGCCCGGTGTGCCGGACGGCGTCCACCCCCGTGATCTCTCCGAGGGGCAGCGGCTGGCCCTGGCCCTCGCGCTGGTGCTGACCGCCAGGCCTCCGCTGCTCCTCCTGGACGAGCCGACGCGCGGCCTCGACTACGCGGCGAAGGCCCGGCTGGTCGGCGTGCTGCGCCGGCTGACGGCCGAGGGCCACACCATCGTCCTGGCCACCCATGACGTGGAGCTCGCCGCCGATCTGGCGCACCGGGTGGTGATACTCGCCGACGGCGAGGTCGTCGCGGACGGCCCGACCCGGCAGGTCGTGGTCTCCTCCCCCGCGTTCGCCCCGCAGACCTCGAAGATCCTGGCGCCCCAGGCGTGGCTGACCGTGGCACAGGTGCGCGCGGCCCTGGACGGCCCGTCGTGACCGCCCGGTCCGTGCGCGCGGTCCGGCTCGGCCCCCGTGCCGTCGCGGCGCTCGTGCTGACCAGTGCGGCCGGGCTGGTCGCGTTCGGCTGGCCGCTGCTGGCCGGGGCGGGTTCGGGTCTCGCCCACGCCGAGGACGCGCCGTGGCTCTTCGCCGTGCTGCTCGTGCTGCTCGTCGGAGTGGTCGTGGCGACGATCGCCGACTCGGGCCTGGACGCCAAGGCCGTCGCGATGCTCGGCGTCCTGGCGGCGGTGGGTGCGGCGCTGCGTCCGCTGGGCGCGGGGACGGCCGGTCTGGAGCCGATGTTCTTCCTGATGGTGCTGAGCGGGCGGGTGCTGGGCCCTGGCTTCGGCTTCGTGCTCGGCTCGGTGACGATGTTCGCCTCGGCGCTGCTCACGGGCGGGGTCGGGCCGTGGATGCCGTTCCAGATGCTGTCGATGGGCTGGTTCACGATGGGCGCGGGCCTGCTGCCCGGCCCCGACCGGCTGCGCGGCCGGGGCGAGCTGCTGATGCTCGGGGCGTACGGCTTCGTGGCGGCGTTCGCCTACGGCACGGTGATGAACCTGTACGGGTGGACGATCGTGCCGGGGCTCGGTTCGGGGATCTCCTTCGTCGCGGGTGGCGCGCTGCACGAGAACCTGGTCCGCTTCCTCGCCTACTGCACCGCCACCTCGCTGGGCTGGGACCTGGGCCGGGCCGTCCTCACCGTGGCCCTGACCCTCGCCGTCGGCCCCGCGCTGCTGCGCGCCCTGCGCCGGGCGACCCGCCGCGCGGCCTTCGACGCGCGGGCCGCCTTCGAGCACGAGGCCGAGGCCGTCGTCGAGGACCGGGCCGTCGTCGAGGACCGCGCCGCCTTCGAGGACCGGGGAAGCCGCTAGACCTTGCTGCCGGCCGGTTCGGGGACCGGCGCCCCGGCGGTGTCCGGGGTGTCCCGGCCGGGTCGCTCGGGTGTGCCCGCGGCGGCCTCCAGCCGCCGGGGCCCGCACAGGACGTAGGTCAGGCCGAAGCCCGCCGCGACCACCGCCGCACCGCCGACCGCGTCCAGCACCCAGTGGTTGCCGGTGGCGACGATGGCGGAGACCGTGAACAGCGGGTGCAGCAGGCCCAGTGCCTTCATCCACGCCTTCGGGGCGAGCAGCAGGATCACCACCCCGCACCAGAGCGACCAGCCGAAGTGGAGCGACGGCATGGCCGCGTACTGGTTGGTCACCGCGGTCAGCGCCCCGAAATCGGGACTGTCGAGGTCCTGCGCGCCGTGGACCGTGTCGATGAAGCCGAGTCCCGGCATGAGCCGTGGGGGTGCCAGCGGGTAGAGCCAGAAGCCGAACAGGGCGAGGATCGTGGCGAAGCCGATGGAGCTGCGCACCCAGCGGTAGTCCGAGGGCCGCCGCACGTACAGCACACCGAGGATCGTGAGCGGCACGATGAAGTGGAACGTCGAGTAGTAGTAGTCGAAGAAGTCGCGCAGCCACGGGATGCCGACGACCGCGTGGTTGGCCCAGTGCTCGATGTCGATGTGCAGCCACTGCTCGGCGGCGTGGACCTGCCGGCCGTGCGCCTCCGCCGTGGGGCGCCCGGCGGTGGCGGCCAGCCGGACCTGGGCGTATGCGGAGTAGACGACCCGGATGAGCAGGAGTTCCAGCAGCAGGTTGGGGCGGCTGAGCACCCGGCGCCAGAACGGCAGCAGGGGCACCCACGCGAGGCGCGACCCCACCGGCCGGGCGTGGTCCGTGGGGATCGGATGCTGCCAGTGGGGCGAGGTACGGGACAGGAAGGGCGCCGCACAGGCCGCGCCGAGCGCCACGACGAGCAGCACGTTGTCGCGTACGGGAAGGAGCACTCCGACGTTCGGCAGCAGCATCTTCCCCGGCAGGGTGAGCACCAGCACCACCACGGCCGGCCACACGAGCCGGTCGGAGGCCTTCGTCCCGACCCGCCCCACGACGGCGAGCAGCACCCAGAGCAGTTGGTGCTGCCAGGCCGTCGGCGACACCGCGACGGCGACGCAGCCCGTGACGGCGACGGCCAGGAGCAGCTGCCCGTCCCGTGCGTAGCCCACCGCGCGGCGCAGCCCGAGGAAGGTGACGGCGGCGGCCAGCACCAGGAACAGCACGATCTCCAGCGGCCCCTGGAGGCCGAAGCGGAGCAGTGCGCCGTGCAGGGACTGGTTGGCCAGGCTGTCCGGCCGCTCGCCGAGCCCGGCACCCGCGAGGTGGTGCACCCAGTACGCCCACGAGTCGTGCGGCATCACCGCCCAGGCCAGCGCGGTACAGAGGGCGAACGTGGCGCCCCCCGTGACCGCGGCCCGGCGTCTGCCGGTGAACCAGAACAGCACGGCGAAGATCAGGACGGCGGGCTGGAGGGCCGCCGCGATCCCGGTCAGTACGCCCGGAAGCCGCTCGCCCCGTGCCACGAAGCAGGCGAGGAGCACGAGCAGGACCGGCAGGATGCTGGTCTGGCCGAGGAACAGGGTGTTGCGGACGGGCAGCGACACCATGAGCAGGGTGATCGCGAAGGGCGCCGCCAGGAACGCGGTGCGCCGGCTCACCGGGGCGGGCAGGGCGCGGGCGGCGACGAACCCGAGCGCGACGACGAGCAGCAGGGAACCGAAGGTCCACACGACGCCGAGGGCCTCCTCGGCCGAGACCGTCAGCGGCTTCAGCACCAGCCCGGCGAACGGCGTCCCGGTGAACCGGCCGGGGTCGTAGAGGGAACCCGCCATGTGCAGGACCCCGGTCGCGCCGGTCCAGGTCTCCAGGTCGGTGAGGCGCTCGCCCGGCGGCCTGCGCAGCACCACCGCGATCTGCCGCACCGCCAGGGCGGCGACGAGCAGCCAGAGGACGGCCCTCGCCGTCGCCGCCCTCGCCCTCGCCCCCGGATCCACGGCCACGTTCCCCCGCACACTGCGCTCAGCATCAGTCACGCTGCGCCGACCCTCCCGTTTTGTGCACTGTCCCCTCGACCCGGGTATGTGCGGATGAAGCCTTGCATTGCCCTATGAGGTAGACACAATCAACCCCCTCTTCGCCTGACTGTCACCATCGATTTGCCGAAAGAATGCACGAAGAAGGTCCGCCGGGCGCCCGGAACGCCAGGCGCGCGGCGGAACCGGGCGGCGGGTGGGTGTCCGGGGGCGTCAGTCCTCGTACTCGGGGGCTGCGGCCTGCCAGCCGGTGAAGAGGGGGACGTCCGAGGTGCCGTCCAGGACGACGACTCCGAACGGACGGTCGAACGCGATGTGCCGCACCGCCCGCGGCGGGCGGGCCGCGGACCGCGCCGCCACGACCGTGACGGCCGCAGCTTCCACGCCCTCCTCGGCGATCTTCACGACCGCCTCCTGCACCACCGCGGAGATGTGCAGAGGTACGGGCGAGAGACCGGAGAGGTCCGCCGCCGCGGGATCGGTCGCCAGCCGCACACCGAGTGCCGGCAGCTGCCCGGTGACCAGGACATCCGTCCGCAGGGTGAAGCGCGGCACCGCGACGGTCACCGCGTCGGCGTCCAGCGGGGTACACGATTCCCGCGCCGCCCACCCCGCCGCCAGGACCTGTGCGGGACCCGCCCCCGGCTCGCCCAGGACGAACCTGACCCGGGCGGGGGCCGCGCCGTCCGGCTCCGCGTGGCAGCGCAGCTCGACGACGTACGCGCCGGACGCCGTCCACACGTCCCGCCGCGCGGCGGACGCGTGCATCGTCGCCACCGGCCGGACCGTGCCGGCCGCATCTGTGAAGGGCACGTCGCGGGTGCGGCCCGGGTCGAAGGGGGACGCCCAGAGCGCCTTCAGCGCCAGCACGTTGACCAGGGCGAGCGCGACGTCGTCGGTGAGCTCCAGCGGCAGGCGTTCGATGAGGCCACCGGTCCGCTCGCACACCCAGGCGTCCATCCCGGCGGGGCCGACCGGCCCGAACCCGACGTCGGGCAGGGCCTGTTCGTACTCCGGGTGCAGCGGGACCCGGGCCACCACCCGCGTCGCCACGCTCAGCGCGTCGGTGCGCCCCCAGTCCCGGGCCGCCTCCGTAACGGCGTCCGCCGCCTCCCGGCCCGCGACCCCGAGCAGGTCCCGCAGTTCGTCGGCGGTCGCCGTACGGGCCCCGGCGGCGACGGCCGTCAGGGCCAGCCACAGTCCGGCCGGCGAGCACACGAAGCCCTCGGCCCCGCCGGTACGCTCCAGCTCCCGCAGCCACCGCTCGCCGAGCCCCTGTACCGCCGCGGCCCCGGTCGTCTCCCGCATCGTCACGGCCCCCTGTGTGTGAGTGGTTCGTCATCAGGTCGTACCCACCGCCAGAATGGCCCAATGACCTGGACCGTGACTCCCGAACACTTCGCCACCCCCGACGCGCTCCTGCTTCGGCGTGACTACTACGACGAGGTGGCGAGCCGCTACTGGAAGCGCCCGGCGACCGGGGCGGAGATCGACGAGGGGCTGACGAACGACGGCGTCGGCCTGCTCACCCCGCCCACCGGGGAGTTCCTGGTCGGCCGGTACGACGGCAAGCCCGCGAGCTGTGCCGGTCTGCTGCTGATCGACGCGGAGACGGCGGAGCTGACCCGCGTGTACGTACGCCCCGGGTTCCGCTCGACCGGCGGCGGCGCACTGCTGCTCGCCGGCATCGAGAGCGCCGCGCGGGCGTTCGGGGTGCGGCGGATCCGGCTCGACACCCGCAACGACCTGGTGGAGGCCCGCGGGCTGTACGCGAAGCACGGGTACCGGGAGGTCCCGGCCTTCAACCAGGGCGAGTACGCGGAGCACTGGTTCGCCAAGGAGCTGTGAGACCGAGGCCGTTCGGCGCGCGTACCTCCGGGGTTCCGGGCGGGCCGGACGGGGTTCCGGGCCCGGCCGGTCAGCCCGCCCGGTGGTCGCGGCGCGGTTCGGCCCGGTCAGCCGGCCCAGTGGTCGCGGCGCGGTTCGGGCATGTGCGGCCGCTCCGCGCTCGAACCGCTCACCTCGGCCGTCAGCTCCGTCACGAGGCGGACCAGGTCGGTGGGCCGGTCCGGGCCCCACCAGTCGCCGAGCAGCTCGGCCAAGGACTCCTCGCGGGCGTGCGACAGCCGGACCACGGCCTCCGCGCCCGGCTCGGTGAGGACCAGTTGCATGCCCTCGCGCCGGGCCAGGCCGCGCTCCTCGACCTGCCGGGCCGCGGAGGTGATCACCCTCAGCGGGACCGGCGCGACCTCGGCGAGCCGGCCGGGCTCGACGGTCCCGTGCCGCTTGATCCGCAGCAGCAGCCAGCTCGCGGCGGGCTGGAGGTCGTATCCGGCCTTGGCGGTGATCTTCTCGTAGATCTCCCGGCGCCCCTCACGGGTGGCGAGCACGGAGAGGGCGCGGGCGCACTCGTCGTAAGAGGAACGCTGGACGGGGTTGGTGGCCAGGGTCTCGCTGCTGTCGGGGGCCGTCACCGAGCCGCGCAGGGGCTCCTCCTTGAGGAACCAGGCGAAGACGAACGCGATCACGACGACGGGGACGGCGTAGAGGAAGACGTCGGTGATCGAGGTCGAGTACGCGCTGAGGACCGAGGGGCGCAGGTCCGCGGGAAGCCGCCCGATGGCCCGGGGGTCGGCGGCGAGTGCCCCGGCGTCCGTACCGGGCGGGAGCGATCGGCCGGTGAGCGCCGCTTCGAGTTTGCCGGTCAGCCGGTTGGTGAAGATGGTGCCGAAGACGGCCACGCCGAACGAGGCGCCGATGGACCGGAAGAAGGTCGCACCGGATGTGGCGACGCCGAGGTCCTCGTATCCGACGGAGTTCTGCACGACCAGGACCAGCACCTGCATCACCAGGCCGAGCCCGGCGCCGAAGACGAAGAAGCAGAGGCTCATCGTCCAGGTGGAGCTGGTCTCGGAGAGGGTGTGGAGCAGCAGCAGGCCCACCGCGGTGAGGGCGGTTCCGGCGATCGGGAAGATCTTCCACCGGCCGGTCCGGCTGACGATCTGGCCGGAGCCGGTCGAGGTGAGCAGCAGCCCGAAGACCATCGGCAGCATGTGCACACCCGAGAGGGTCGGGCTGATGCCGTGCACGATCTGGAGGAAGGTCGGCAGATACGTCATGGCGCCGAACATCGCGAAGCCGATGACGAAGCTGATGACGGCGACCAGGCTGAAGGTCCTGATCCGGAACAGCTTCAGCGGCAGCACGGGTTCGACCGCCCTGCGCTCGACCGCGACGAAGGCCACCAGCAGCACCACGGCCAGGACCGCGAGGGCGACGATCTGGACGGAGCCCCAGCGCCAGGTGGTGCCGCCGAGCGAGGCGACGAGGACCAGGCAGGTGGCGACCGAGGCGATGAGGAAGGTGCCCAGGTAGTCGATGGTGTGCTTGGTGCGGCGGACCGGGATGTGCAGGACGGCGGCGATGACGAGCAGGGCCACGACGCCGATCGGCAGGTTGATGTAGAAGACCCAGCGCCAGCTGAGGTGCTCGGTGAAGAAGCCGCCGAGCAACGGGCCCAGCACACTGGTCACACCGAACACGGCCCCGAACAGGCCCTGGTACTTGCCCCGTTCGCGCGGCGTGACGATGTCGCCGACGATCGCCATCGACAGCACCATCAGCCCGCCGCCCCCCAGGCCCTGGAGCGCGCGGAAGCCGATCAGCTGCGGCATGTTCTGGGCGACGCCGCAGAGCGCGGAGCCGATGAGGAAGATGACGATGGCCGTCTGGAAGAGCTTCTTGCGGCCGTACTGGTCGCCGAGCTTGCCCCAGAGCGGTGTGGCCGCGGTCGCCGCCAGCATGTAGGCGGTGACCACCCACGACAGGTGGTCGAGACCGCCCAGCTCGCTGACGATCGTCGGCAGGGCCGTGGAGACGATGGTCTGGTCGAGTGCGGCGAGCAGCATGCCGAGCAGCAGGGCGCCGATGGCCACGAGGACACTCCGCCGTGACCGCCCCTCACCGGGGGCAAGGGGCGGCGGGCTCAGCTGCTGGGCCATGGGGCATCTCCTCGGGTCCGCTTGACCCCATCCTGGCCGGTACGCGCCGTTATGGCCTGCCGAGCAGCGGTAGGGGCGTTGGGGCCACCCGCGGCGGCCTGCATAATCGCAGGCAGTTCAAAGGGGAGGGGAACCCACGATGACCGGACATATATGCCCGGAGTGCGGCGACGAGCAGGGCGCGAGCCCCGGAGCGGCGTGCGCCTGCGCCGACCGCACGGCCTCCCGGCCGGGCGGGGAGGCCGTGCGGGCCGCCCGTTCGGCGGAGTCGGCGGCGGCCGAGGACTTCGACCCGCTGCGGATCCGGCCGTACGTGACGCTGAACAGTGACGACACGGACGACGACGCTCCCGCCGTCGGCACGACCACGCCGCTGTTCCTGGACGACGCGCAGGCCGCGCCGCCGCACCGGCCGGCGGGCCCGCTGCCCGACGCGGTCGTGGTGGACGAGAGCCGCCGGCGCAGCGCCGCCGCCTACGCGGGCAGTGGTCCCGATCCCGTGCAGCCGCGCCGTCGGGGGCCGTTCGCGGTGGTCGCCGTGGGTGCGGCCGTGGCGGCGGTGGTGGGCACGGCCGCGTTCGCGGGCGGCCTGTTCGACGCCGCCGACGGCGAGGACACCGCCCTGCCCGAGACCACGGCGAGCGTGCAGGACGCCACGGGAGCACCGGCCGCGTCCGTGTCGGAGTCCCCGTCCCCGTCGGCCTCGCCCTCGGCGGCAGCGTCCCGGTCGGCGGCGTCCGTGTCGCCCTCGGCGTCCGCCACCCCGTCGAGGAGCCCTTCGGCGTCCCGTTCCGCCGTCGCGTCGAAGACGCCCTCACACTCGGCGTCCGTGACGGACACGCCCACGACGACCGCGGCGGCGCCGCCGGCCGAGGTGGCTGTCGCCACGCTGCGGCGCGGGGACAGCGGTGCGGAGGTCGCCGAGCTCCAGCGCCGCCTGCAGGAGATCTGGGTCTACCGGGGGCCCGAGGACTCCCGGTACTCGGGCCAGGTGGAGCAGGCCGTCGCCGAGTTCCAGCGGTGGGTGTCGGCCGGCAGCGACCCCTCGGGCGTGTACGGGCCGGAGACCCGCCAGGCCCTGGAGGCGCGGACGACAGGGGACGGACGCCGGTCCTGAGCGGCGCCGGAGCCGCACCGGACGCGGGGCCCCGGTCCGCCCGGGCCTCGCCGCCCGCGGGCGGCGAGTACGCCCGAACCATGACGGACCCGACCCGGGGCCCGGTACTCCCGACGGATCCGACCCGGGGCCTCCGGCACTCCCGAACCGCCGTGACGAACCCGGGGGTTCACGGGCTTCCCGGTTCCGCGGCGGAGCCCTTCCGAACCGGCCCCGCCACCAGGATTGGCGTTTCACCGCGCCTTTTTGTATCGTGGTGGAACAAAGTAGCCTCCGCCCGTTCTCCCTGACCGGCGGGCGGGGCTACTTGTCTTCCCTCAGCCACCGATCCTCCCCATATGCAGCTGCGAGCTGTTCCCCCGCGCTCTGGAGCATGCCGATGCCGGCCACCGTCCTCGAAGCCCGCGCCCTCCTGTTGGACATGGACGGCACCCTCGTGAACTCCGACGCGGTGGTCGAGCGCTGCTGGCGGCGCTGGGCGATCGCGCAGGGCCTCGACCCCGTGGAGGCGCTCAAGGTGGTGCACGGCCGCCAGGGCTACGCCACGATGGCCGCCCTGCTGCCGGACCGCCCGATGGAGCAGAACTTCGCGGAGAACCGGATCATGCTGGCGGAGGAGACCGCGGACACCGAGGGCGTCGTACCCATCGGCGGAGCCCCGGCCTTCATGACGTCGATCGCCGGACTCCCGCACGCACTCGTGACCTCGGCCGACGAGGCCCTCGCCCAGGCCAGGATGACCGCCGCGGCTTTGCCGATGCCGGAGACCCGGGTCACGGCGGAGCTGGTCGGCGCCAGCAAGCCGGACCCCGAGGGCTTCCTCAAGGGCGCGGCCGAACTGGGCTTCGCCCCGGCGGACTGCGTCGTCTTCGAGGACTCCGAGGCAGGCATCGCGGCGGGCCGGGCGGCCGGTATGCGCGTCGTGGGCGTCGGCCCGCGCGCGGCCGCGCTCTCACCCGACGCCCACGTGGACGACCTGACACGACTGCGGGTGGAAGCGGGCGCGGACGGATCGATCCGTCTGCTCATCGACGCCCGTTAGCCTCCGGCCCCGCCACCGGTTCCGCCCGTGTCCGGGCGGCGCCTCGGTCCCGGTGCAGCCACCCCCGCGCGACCAGCTCCAGCACCAGGGCGACCGCGACAGCCTGGACCGCCATCAGCGCGACCAGTACGAACAGCTGCACGGCGCCCGCCTCGACCGGTGAGGCGCCGCCCAGCAGCATGCCCACGAAGGCTCCGGGCAGGGTGACCAGCCCGACGGTCCTGGTCTGATCCAGCCCCGGCAGCAGCGCGTCCGACGCCGCCGGCCGGGCGATCTCCAGCCGGGCGTCCCGGTCGGGCAGACCGAGCGCCATCCCGGCCTCGACCTCACCTCACCGCGTCCCGAGCTCGTCCAGGGCCCGCCGCCCGCCGAGCACCGTCGCGGTGAGCGCGCCCCCGACGAGGATTCCGGTGACCGGGATCAGCGCGATGCCGCGCACGGGGACGAGCCCGGTCAGCAGCAGAGCCAGCACCACGGGCACGACGCCCGCCCCGATCGGCAGCGCGGCCCACCACCAGGTGCGGTTGCCGGTGATCCGCCTCCCCGCGGTGCGCACCGCGACGGCGAACATCAGTGCCAGGAAGCCGAGGAGCGGTCCGATGGAGTGCACCACCCAGCCGATGAGCAGGGATACGACCGCGAGTTGCACCGCGGCCCGCAGCCCCGCCACCGCGATCTCACGGGACCTCCCGAGCGAGGCCCACGCGGCGACGGCGGCGGCGAACACCAGCAGCACGGCGAGCACGGCGCCGAGCGTGGGGGTGACCGGAAGCAGCACGCGGCCACTTTAGGGTGCCGCGAACTCCACAGGCGCGAAGCCCATCTGTCGCTCAGTCAGGCATCCGACCCGAACATACTTCGGGCGGGACGCCAGATCGATCGTCCTACCTCTTGATGTGACGTGCGCATGTCGCCACTCTGTTACCTGGCGACCACCCCACCGAAACCCGGCGCCGCCACGATGGTCCGGCCCCACAGGTCGCCGCCCAAGGTTCCCCCACATCAAGGGAGTTCGCATGTCCGGTATCTACGCGCGTCGCAGCCACGGCCGCCGCATAGCCGTCGTCGTCGCCTCGGCCGCCCTCGCCGCCTCGACCGGGCTCCTCACCGCCCCGGCCGCCCAGGCCGCGATGCCCACCCCGGTCAGCGCCTCGACCGCCCGCACCTACCTGGGCGAGCTCACGGTCTCCACCGAGGGCTCGTCGACCGGCTACAGCCGCGACAAGTTCCCGCACTGGATCACCCAGTCCGGAGCCTGCAACACCCGCGAGGTGGTGCTGAAACGTGACGGCACCGGCGTCGTGCAGGACTCCGCCTGCGCCGCCACCAGCGGCAGTTGGTACTCGGAGTACGACGGCGCCACCTGGACCGCCGCCTCCGACCTGGACATCGACCACATGGTCCCGCTCGCCGAGGCCTGGCGCTCCGGGGCGAGCAGCTGGACCACCGCCCAGCGCCAGTCCTTCGCCAACGACCTGACCCGCCCTCAGCTCATCGCGGTCACGGACAACGTCAACCAGTCCAAGAGCGACCAGGACCCGGGCGAGTGGCTGCCGTCGCGCACGGCCTACCGCTGCACCTACGCACGCGCCTGGGTGCACGTGAAGCACTACTACGGCCTCAGCGTCGACTCCACCGAGAAGAGCTCACTGCAGTCCGTGCTGAACGGCTGCTGACCCTCCCCCGCCGGTCACCCCCGCCCCGGACCCTCCGGGGCGGGGGTACCCGCCCGCCGCCGTCGTTCCGTACCCTTCGGAGCCATCGGTCACGGCGACGCGAGGAGGGCACACATGGCCGGGCTACGCCTGGGACCACTGCTGCGGTACGTCGACTGGGAGACCGGCTCCCGGGCGACGGTCTGGGTGGAGACGACCAGGCCCTGCACGGCGGAGGTCCGCTGCGCGGACGGGGCGGGCGGCACGTCCCCCACCTTCGCCGTGCAGGGACACCACTACGCCCTGGTGGTGGTGACCGGCCTGACACCCGGCTCGGCCACGGAGTACGAGGTGCTGCTGGACGGCCGGCGCGCCTGGCCGCCCGAGGAGTCGGCCTTCCCGCCGAGCACCATCTCCACCCCCGCCGTGCCGCAGCCGGACGAAGCCGGCCCGGTCAGGGTCGCCTT
The DNA here is from genome assembly GCF_040660235.1 of Streptomyces sp. NPDC049970. Classification (NCBI taxonomy): domain Bacteria; kingdom Bacillati; phylum Actinomycetota; class Actinomycetes; order Kitasatosporales; family Streptomycetaceae; genus Streptomyces; species Streptomyces sp. NPDC049970. Next base: position 160,896 of record NZ_JBFALP010000012.1, read on the forward strand.
CGGCTCCTGCCGCTGGGCCGCCCCTCCCGCCGACGGACACGGCCACGATCCGATCGGCCCCGACGCGCTGGACACACTGGCGAGCAGCCTCGCCGCCGACCCGGAGGCCGTACGCCCGGACGTACTGCTGCTGCTCGGCGACCAGGTGTACGCGGACGAGACCTCGCAGGCCACCCAGCGGCGGCTGGCCGCCCGCAGGGACCTGGCGGAGGCGCCGGGCACGGAGGTCGCGGACTACGAGGAGTACACCCTCCTCTACGACGAGTCCTGGCGCGACCCGGACGTGCGGTGGCTGCTCTCCACGGTGCCCAGCTGCATGATCTTCGACGACCACGACGTCATAGACGACTGGAACACCAGCGCCGCCTGGCTGCGGGACATACGCGGCACACCGTGGTGGCACGAGCGGATCGTCAGCGGCCTCATGTCGTACTGGGTCTACCAGCACCTCGGCAACCTCTCCCCGGACGCCCTGGAGGCCGATCCGGTCTACGCCGCCGTACGCGCCGCACCCGACGGCACGGAGACCCTGCGCGAACACGCGGCGGCGGCCGACGCCGACCCCGCCCTGACCCGCTGGAGCTACCGGCGTGACTTCGGCCGGGTGCGGCTGCTCATGGTCGACACCCGGGCGGCCCGGGTCCTCGACGAACAGCGGCGGTCGATACTCGGCGACGAGGAGGCCCGGTGGCTGCGCGAGGAGGTGCTCGCCGACCGCGAGTCCTGTGACCATCTGCTGATCGGCACCTCGCTGCCGTGGCTGCTGCCGCACCTCGTACACGACGCGGAGACCTGGAACGCGGCACTGTGCCGCGGCTCGCGCGGGGAACGGTGGGCGCGCATCGGGGAGAAGGTGCGCCGCGCCGGTGACCTGGAGCACTGGGCGGCCTTCCCGGAGTCCTTCCGCCGGCTGTCGGAGCTGCTGAGGGAGGTGGGCAGCGGAACCGGCGCCCCGGCGACCGTCTGCGTGCTGTCGGGCGATGTGCACCATGCGTACATCGCCGAGCCCCAGTGGTCGGGTTCCGCCCCCGGCGACACCCCCACCGCACGCGTCCTGCAGCTGACCTGCTCCCCCGTGCACAATTCCGTTCCCGGGTGGATCCGCCTCGGCTTCCGTTTCGGCTGGAGCCGTGCGGGCCGCCGGCTCGGGCGCGGACTGCTGCTCCACGGGCGGACGGGAGCGCCACCGACGCGCTGGCGCAGGACGGGCGGACCCTGGTTCGGCAATCAGCTGATGACCCTTACCCTGCATGGCCGGAAAGCTGCACTGACATTGGTTCAGGCCAAAGCCAGGCCCACTGGAGCCCAGCTGGAGACAGCCCTGGAGCTCACTCTTACCCCGGAAGAGTGACCTCTACTTTCAGCCAAACGACCAAATGTTGAACTTGCAAGCAATGGTGAGGCCACCCTAACCTGATGGGCCCCGCTCGGTTCACGTCCCCAAACCGAAGGAGCCCACCCCCCATGTCCATACGTCTGAACCAGGCCCAGCCCTACGCGCTCGGCCTCTTCCGCGCGGTCATCGGCTTCCTGTTCGCCTGCCACGGCGCCGCCTCGCTGTTCGGAGTCCTCGGCGGCTCCATGGGCGGCGGCACCGTCCCCGCCGGCACCTGGCCCGGCTGGTACGCGGCGGTGATCCAGCTCGTCGGCGGCACCCTCGTCGCACTGGGCCTCGGCACCCGCGTCGCCGCGCTGGTGGCCTCCGGATCGATGGCCTACGCGTACTTCAAGGTGCACCAGCCCGAGTCGCTGTTCCCCCTGCAGAACGGCGGCGAGGCCTCCGCGGTCTTCTGCTGGGCCTTCCTCCTGCTGGTCTTCACGGGCCCCGGCGCCGTGGCCGTGGACCGGCTCTTCTCCTCACGCGACGACTCCGTCCGCCGGAGCGAACCCGCCCCCGAGAAGGCCCGGGCCGTATCGGTCTGACCCCCTCTCCGCCGCGCCCCCGACCCCTCCCCCGAGGGCGCCGGGGGCGCGGCCGTCGGAGTGCGGATACGCACGCGGCCAGGAGGGTCAGGGGCTCACAAGAGCCTCCGCGACGTCATCCGCACACCGGCGAACGGCGGGTGAACGGCAGGCGTACGCTGTACAGCTGAGCCTGCCGCTCATGCCGCTCCCCCGCGACGTCGCGGCTTCGCACGGGAACACGGGGACGGGGAGTACGAAGTGCTGGAGAGTGTGGGCGCGCTGACAGGCAGCCCATGGATCTACGTGGTGGTCGCCCTCTCGGTGCTCCTGGACGTCTTCCTGCCCGTACTTCCGAGCGGTGTGCTGGTGATCACCGCGGCCACGGCCGCCGCCGCGAGCACGACGACCGTCACCGCGGCGGCGGGCGAGGCCACCCGGCACGTGCCGTCGCTCCTGATCCTGGTCATCTCCGCCGCCACCGCCTCGGTGCTCGGCGACCTCGTCGCCTACCGCCTCGCCTGGCGCGGTGGCGACCGCCTCGACCGCGCCATCGCCCGCTCCCGCCGCCTCACCTCCGCCCAGGAGCGTCTGGGTGCGGCGCTGAGCCGTGGCGGAGGGCTCCTCGTCGTCATAGCGCGGTTCGCGCCCGCAGGCCGCTCCGTCGTCTCCCTGGGGGCAGGCGCCGCACACCGCAAGGTGAAGGAGTTCCTGCCCTGGTCCGCCGTGGCGGGCTTCGCCTGGGCGTTCTACAGCGTCGGCCTCGGCTACTTCGGCGGCCAGTGGCTGGGCGCGGGCTGGCTGGGTACGGCGGTCTCGGTCCTGGCCCTGTTCCTGGCGGGCTCTCTGGCGGCGGTCGTAGTCCGCCGCCCGGCACACCACCCGGCAGTGGTACCGGCCGCAGGAACCCCGGCCGGTACCTGAGGAACCACGCGGGCAGCCGGGCATGGCGGAAGCCGCACCAACGGCGGAGTCCGGCGAGCGGTCAGACCCGCGCGGCGCTGCCCCTCACTTCCAGGCCGTCGAGCAGCCGCCGGGTCGACTCGGCGATCTCGGCCACCGCCCGGTCGAAGACCTCCTGGTTGTGCGCGGCGGGCGCGCGGAAGCCCGACACCTTGCGCACGTACTGCAGGGCGGCGGCTCTCATCTCCTCCTCGGTGGCCTCTTCGGCGATGGCGGGCGGTCGAAGCGTCTTGATACTGCGGCACATGACTCAAGTGTGCGACGCGCCACTGACAACGCCAACGCGCCTCGGGGCGTACGCGGGACCGGCGCGCCCAGCACCCACGCCCCGGTGGCGGCCTCGCGCAACGCAGCGCACAGCCATGGGCACCGGCGGGCCGCCCCGGGACCGTGGCACACAGCGCGCCGAACAACCGGTCCGCCCGGAGTCCTGGCGGGTGCGCGCGTGGACGGGTTCGTACCCGTTCAGTGGGCTTCCCTGGGACGGTCCGTGCACAGGGCCCAGATCACGAAGGCGTCGATCGCGATGGAGACGACGGCCCACACCGGCTGGTACGGCAGCCAGACGAAGTTGGCGATGATGCTCAGGGCCGCGAGACCGACACCCACGCCACGGGCCCACGCCGCGCCCTTCAGGATGCCGACGCCCACGAGCACGAGGACGACGCCGAGGATCAGGTGGATCCAGCCCCAGGACGTCACGTTGAACGCGAAGGTGTAGTTGTTGACGTTCGCGTAGACGTCGTCGGTGGCGATGCCCGCGATGCCCTTGAAGATGGAGAGGACACCGTCGACGAGCAGCAGGACACCGGCGAACATCGTCCCGCCGGCGGCCCAGGCGCCGCCGCTCGCGGTGCCGGTGTGCCGGGGACTGCCGGGGGTGGGTGCTGACTGGGCCATGGGAATCCTCCCTGGGAAGACGGACGGCCCGGCGCGTCGACGGGCAGGTCCGACCCTCCGCGACGACCTCCCCCACGACGACCCGGGCGCACCCGTCCGGGTGATGCCGTGTCCCCGCTCAGGCGCCACGGAAGCTGACGGCCCGGGGCGTCGACGGTGCGGGAGCCGTGCGCGAGGCGTGCGGAACATGGCGGTTCACGGGGCTCACGCACGCGGCGCCTGGCGGCGGTTCACGGCCCTCACCTCCAGGTGTCGAGGTCTCCGCCCCGCCACTCGATCAACTCGGGCCGGTCGAGGTCGATCTCCTCGGCGCCGAGGGCGAGTCCGGCGTTCCGCAGGAACGAGGCGACCTCTCCGCGTCCGTGCGCAAGTCCGACGATCTGCCCGTGGACAGTGACCCGCCGCCCTCCGGTCGACGAGGGCGGGTAGACGATCACGGGCGGATGTCCGGACATGCCTCCACGGTCCCCCGGCCCCCGCCCCCTCGCATCCCGGCACGGTCAGGGCAGGTCAAGCACCCCGAGCGGGCTCCTCGACGACGGCCACGACAGGCGGCCGACGGCGCAGCAGGACCGGCGTGGCGGCCAGCAGGAGCGCGGCGGCGGCGATGGCCGCTCGCGCCCCGACCACGGCGGCCAGCACCCCCCACAGTGCGGTGAGCGCCGCGATCGCCCCCGTACTCGTGACGCTCCACGCGGTGAGCACGCGCGCGACGCGATCGTCCGGTACGTGCTGGAGCCGCTGCGTGGCGTAGAGGGGATTGAAGACGCCCATGCACGCGATGAGCCCGAACTCGACCAGGACCACCAGCGCCACGCCACCGGCTCCGGGCGTGACGAGGACCAGGCCTGTCAGCCACGCCGAACGCAGTGCGCCCGACCACAGCAGCACGGGCCTGCGGCCGTAACGGGCCTCCAGACGCGGAGCGGCCTGGGCACCGAGGAAGCCTCCGACGCACGGCAGCCCGAAGGCGAGCCCGTACTGCCACGCCTCCCAGCCGAGGTCCCTGAGGAGGAGCACGGCGAGCAGCGGCTGCGTGGCCATGATCAAGGCGTTCACGGCGACGGTGTTGAGGAACAGCGGCCGCAGTTCCGGATCGGCCAGGATGAAGCGCCAGCCCTCGAACAGGTCGGCCCCCCGCAGACGCGCGGAGCCCGCCCGCTCCGGCTTCGGCTCGCGTGCGCGGATGGCGAGGAGGGCGGCAGCGGAGAGCAGGAAGCCGACGGCGTTCGCGATCACGGTCACCACCGCGCCGAGGAGACTGATGGCGGCGCCGCCCAGGGTGGGGCCCAAGGCGGTCGCGGTCCAGGTGGTCGACTCGAAGCGGCCGTTGGCGACGAGCAGTTGCCCGGGCCGCACGAGCATCTTGAGATAGGCACCGCTCGCCGACCGGAAGGCGATGTTGGCGGCGGCGGAGACCACGGACACGACCAGCAGGTACGTGTACGTCAGCGCCCCCAGGGCGTAGGCGACCGGAATGGCGCACAGCGCGACCGAGCGGACGAGGTCGGCCGCCACCATCACGGGCTTCTTCCGCCGGCGCTCGACCCAGGGGCCCAGCGGCAGGGCGAGCAGCGCGCCCACCGCCTGCCCGACGGCGGCCAGAGCGGACACCGCCGCGGGTCCGACGTGCAGCACCTGGAGGGCGATGAGGGGCAGCGCCCCGAAGCCCAGCCAGGTCCCGAGGGTGCTGGCGGCATACGCCGACCACAGCCATCCGAACGGCCGGCCGAGCCGCTGGCGCTCGCTCAAAGGATCTCCGCTTCACGACAGACGCACGCCAGGCGGCATTCGGGAACGCCGGCGGCCCTACGGCCCGGTTCGAACTGCCCGGTTCCGAACGGCCCGGTTCCTCTGACACGGTAAGGGCGGGCAGTGACAGTCGCGGACCTACCCGCCGTACTGCGTGCCGGCCAGGACGGACGGATTCGGGGCGGTGAGACCGTGAGCGCAGGAAGTCGCGGAGTGCTGGGTGTCGTGGGTACGGCGACGGACGGGGTCGAGGTGCTGCGCACCGGCTTGGTCGAGCCTGCCATGGCGATGGGCTGGCAGGTGGCCGTGACCCTGACCCCGAACGCCGGCCGGTGGCTGCGGTCGAACGGCGAGGCCGACCGCCTGGAGCGACTGACCGGCCTGCCGGTACGGGACGCTTCCCGCCTGCCGGCCGAGCCCCGCCCCCACCCGGTCGCCCACTGCCTCGTCGTAGCCCCGGCGAGCGCCAACTACGTCGCCAAGCTCGCGACGGGCATCGCGGACAACCAGGCACTGACGCTGGTGGGCGAGGCTCTGGGCACCATCGGCGTACCCGTCGTGGTGTTCCCCCGGGTCAACGCGGCGCATGTACGGCACCCGGCGTGGGCGGGACATGTCGCGGCGCTGCGGAAGGCCGAGGTGGAGATCGTAGAGGGTCCCGACGTCTGGCCTCTGCACGAGCCACGCGAGGGACCGGCGGTACGGGAGCTCCCCTGGGACACCGTCCTGGCCTCCGTCACGCGCCTGACACGGAGTTAGGGTCCTGGCCATGGGAACCGTCACAGCCACCATGGTCACCGCCGTCGTCGGAGTCCTGGGGACACTCTCGGCACCGTTGGTCACCACATGGGTGACGCGGCGTCAGCGAGCTGAGGACGGTCAAGTCGAGTCGACACGGCGGCTCTTCGAGGAACGGCGCGCGGCCTACACCGCGATGAACCGGGCGTCCCGCCACTTCCACACCATGCTGAAGGACGCCCTCCACCGGCTGCGCGACGGTGTCTACACCGACGACGACCGCACCGGGGTGGAGGACGCCCGCCGGGACTATCGCGACCGATACGCCGAGTCCCAGCTGATCGTCCCCGAGGCGGTGCTCGTGGCATCCCGTGAGGTGAACGTCGTCCTTGCCGCGACAGACGCCGCCGCCAAGCGACTTGATCGCGGTCTGGCCCGCGACGGCGAGAGCGCGGAACAGGCTCTCCTCGACCTGAAGGCGGCGGAACCGGCACTCACCGCGATGCGCCGGATCATGCGCGAAGACCTGGGCGTGGCCGACTGATCACGTGACGAGAGCGGACGGCTTCGGTTCACCGTCTGTTACGACTGAGGCTCGCGCGGTAAGGTCGACGCCGCGCGAGGTGCGGAGGCGGGGGCGGATGACCAAGACATGGCAGTTCTATAGGTCAGCGCTGGACGCCGATGTGGTCCAGAAGGAGATCGCCAAGTGCCAGCTGAAGCAGCACGAACGCCTCCGCCTAGGGAAGATCATGGGGCGCGCGGCCAACGAGGAGCTGCTACCCAAAGATCGCAAGTTCCTAGGTGACGGCTTGTGGGAGCTGCGGTTGAACTGCGGGGAGCGGATCTTCAGGCTCTTCTACAGCTTGGTCGAGGGAGAGAGCCCGGTGCTCCTCGCGCTCAGATTCGTTAACAAGAAGTCCACACAGGGGACGAAAACGGACCCGGTCGATATTGATACGGCGCGCAAACGGCTATCTGAGTGGCAAAACAGGCCAAGCAGTGACGGTGGCGCTGCGTAGGCGTTGAAGTGATATCGGTCCTGAGCGATACTCGGCAGTCAGGGAAGGAGTGCTATGGACGAGCACCTCGCAGGGCTGCTTGGTCTTGACCTCGACGACGCGCAGACGAGTGCTGCCGCCAGCGACGTCGATGCGGTCATGATGCTCGTGGAGACCCTGGTAAAGCATCGTAAAGCGTGCCGCATCACCCAGAGGCAGGTGGCGCAGGCCATGGAAACCACTCAGTCTGCGGTTTCCGATCTGGAGCGACTGGGTGGGGACCCCCGACTGTCCACGCTCATGCGGTATGCCCGGGCAGTGGGGATGGCCGTGGCAATCAGGCCACACGTTGTCGGCGAACCGGCCCTGAGTACGGACAGCTGGGAGCCGTTGGCGCAGAGCGCTGAGCCCGTCCCGGTGGCTGGTGGCCGACGTGGTGCTGCATGAGCACCGAGTCGCTGCTGCGAGAGGTGTCATCCCTGGAGGAGCTGCAGCAGCTCGCCGAGTTGATTGACATCGTCTACTACGAGGTGAGTGCACGCAGGGCCGATGGTTTCGACCAGCTCCGTGACGACTCCGAAGAGGAACGCAGCGGCGATCAGGCAGAGATCCAGCTCATGCAGCGGATGGAGGGCAATCAGCTGGCTGTCCGCATGCGGGCCATGGTCGTGACCTCAGAAGGCCGGATGGTTGCGGACGTGGCAGCAGTCTTCAGGACGCCGGAGCCCATCAGTATTCCGGCGGCCGTCGCGAAGCGTTTCGCCGAGATCATCGCGACTCCGGTGACGCGGCCCTACCTGCGGGAAGCCATCCATCAATCTGCCGTAAAGGTGGGTATCGCAGCCCCGCTTCTCTCTGTTCTGGATCTTGAGGACGTCGGACTACTGCCACTAGCAACTGAGCCTAAGCCTGCGTGAACAGCACGCAGTGGACGTCGAAGGCCCCCAACCATGATCGGTTGGGGGCCTTTGCACTGGTGGGCGCGGGCGGTTTCGAACCGCCGACATCTGCTTTGTAAGAGCAGCGCTCTACCCCTGAGCTACGCACCCGTGGATGAGCCAACAGGTTACATGGCCCACGCCCCCCGGCGGCAATCCGGTTCTGCGCCCCGCTCATCGGCATCGGCGGGGCCCGGGATCGCTCTGCGCGCGCCGGCTCGGTGGTGCGGGCCCGCACCGACCGCGCGCCCGCGCGGTAGCCACAGCGGCACGGGGGGTTAGCCCTACCCCGGAAACGGTAGCCGTCCGGATCGTCCCCGGGGCGGTGCTTCCTTACGGTGGAGCCACATCGGCAGCGCTCTCAGGGGGACTCGACCATGACCATCCGTACACGACGCACCGAGGCACTCGTGGCCGCCGCCGGGACCGTACTTCTCGTCGCGGCGCTGAGCGGCTGCGGCAGTGCGAACGCGGAGGGCGCGCCCACCGAGCACAAGTCGTTCGCCTTCGGCAGGAAGTCCCTCACCATCGATGCCGAGAACTCGGCCCTGGAACTCGTGCCCGCCGACGTGGAGCGGATCGAGGTCACCCGCCGCGTGGACGGGTGGGTGTTCCTGGGCAACGGACCCGACCCCGTGTGGAAGCTCGAAGGGGACAAGCTGACGCTCGGCGTGAAGTGCAGCGCGATGATCAGCAACTGTGAGGCGCGGCACGAGGTCAAGGTGCCGCGCGGGGTGGCTCTGTCCGTGGAGGGCGACAACGGGAAGGTGACCGCGGCGGGTTTCACCACCCGGCTGAAGATCTCCGCCGACAACGGCGGCATCAGCGTGCGGGACGCCTCCGGGCCCCTGGAGCTGCGGAGCGACAACGGCTCCGTCGTGGCCGAGCGGGTATCGGGGAGTTCCGTGGTCGCGCGCTCCGCCAACGGGGAGATCCGGCTCGGGTTCACCCGGGTCCCCGCGCTGGTGGACACCGTCAGTGACAACGGGCGAATCGACATCGGCCTCCCTCCGGGGCAGGACACGTACGCGGTGTCCGCCGAGGCCGACAACGGAAACGTCTCCGTCGACGTGCCCCGGAGCGACAGCAGCGAGCACGTGGTGAAGGCGCGCAGCGACAACGGTGAAGTCACTGTCCGAAGTGCGAACTAACCGGCCCGTGCGTTCGTCCTAACTGGTGCGAGAATGAACCGGGCAGGGCGAATCGGCACGGGAGAGGGATGTGACGGCGACACACACGCGGCCGCAGGCGAAAGCGGGTGCTGGCTCCGCCGTCAGGGACGTCCTGGTGCTGATGCTGCTCCCGGTGCCGCTGCTCGTCGCGGCCCTGCCCGGCGCCTTCGCCGGCGGGGGTACGCGGCGCTGGTTCGGGGGCCGTGGGGAGAATCAGCGGGCCGACGCCCAGGCGGCGAAGGACGCGGCGGCCTCGGCCTTCTACGAGCTGGACACCGCTCAGCGCGATCTTCAGATCTCGATCGAGACGATCACCGCCGTCGACAGCTCCCCCCGTGCCCGCAAGGTCGCGGAGGACTTCGCGGCGCTGGGCCGGCGGATCGACGAGGTCAGCCACACCTATATCGCCGCGGTCGACGCACACGACCTGGACCGGGACGATCTGGAGCCCTCGGCCGCGGCCGGGGCGAAGACCCAGCTGACCGGGGCCAAGGACGAGCTCGTGCGGGTGAAGGGCGAGCTGGACCGGTTCGCCGAGGGCCTCGGGACGCTGCTCAACAGCGCGGAGACCCAGCTCGCGCGGCTGGCTCCCGCGGTGGAGCGGGCCCGTCAGGCGCTGATCGCGGCGAGTAACGCACTGGACTCCGTACGCGCCTCCGGGCTGCGCGCGGATGATCTCGCGGCCCGCCTCGCTGCTCTCGCCCCGGAGCTGACCAAGCTCAACCAGGGCGCCGGACGGCACGGCGTAGCCGAGACGCTGCAGCGCGCGGACCAGGTGCTGCGCGATGCCGAGGCGGTGCGGGCCGAGGCGGACCGTCTCCCTGAGCGCGCGGCCGAGATCGACCGGAGGCTCGTCTCCTTGCGCACCCGCGCCCAGGCGCTGACAACCAGGGCCGGGCAGGTCGAGCCGGTGCTCAGCGAGCTCCGCCGCCGCTTCTCCGCCGCCTGTTGGCAGGATCTGCAGCCCGTTCCCGAGCAGGCGGCCGTCAATGTCCGGCAGGCCGAGGCGAAGCTGAAGGAGGCCGCCGAGGCACGGTCGGAGCAGCGCTGGGCCGACGCGACGTCCCGGCTGAGTACGGTCCGGGCGCTGCTCAACACGACGGACGAGGCGGTGTCCGCCGCCGGTGACCGACTGCAGAGGCTCGACGCGGTGGCAAAGAGTCCGCAGGCCGAGATCGACCGCACCCGGTTCGCCCTCAGGGACGCCCAGCGCCTCGCCATGACCGGGCGCAACACCCCGGATCCGCGCCATGCCCGTCCGCTGGACGACGCCGTGGCACGGCTGGAGCGGGCGATCACCGGCCTGGAAGGGCGCCACCCCGACTACTGGCACTTCCTGACCGAGACCGAGGCGGTGCGGCAGACGGCGACCCGGGTGGTCTCGGCGATCCGCGAGGAGCTGGGCGGCGGCGCCTGACCTGGGAGTCGGTGTCGGAGCTGGGAGTCAGTGTCCGGCCTGTGCGGCGGCGCCTGACCCGGGAGGCGGTGTCGGCCCTCTGAGGCCGCCCTGACCTTTGAGGACCCTGACCTTTGAGACCGCGCCTGACCCGGCAGACGTGCCTCACCGAGCATCCCCCGAACGCGGACCAGCCCGCCCTGCCCGATTTGTCCCCGGCCGCAGGTGCGCCGATGCTGTAGATACGCAGCGGCTTCCGCTGACGCGTCCCGGTGGCCGCACGCGGCCGGAGGAGGTCGTCATGGCCACACATGTTCTGCGCCCCACCGGCCGGCGCCGCAAGGCCACCCGGCTCGACGAGCACCTGCCCGTCGATCACAAGCTCAGCCGGTTCTACCGGGCAGGGGCCGGTTTCATGGGCCTGGTGCTCGTCATCTTCGGCATCTTCGGGCTCATCGACCGTATCGGAGTCTTCGACACCGGCGGTGACACGGTGGCGGGCCTCAACACCAACGGCGCGCTGAGCATCCTGTCCATCTGCGTCGGGGCGCTGCTCTTCATCGGGATGGTCATCGGCGGGAACTTCGCCTCGACCCTGAACATGGTCCTGGGCGTCGCCTTCGTCCTCAGCGGTTTCGTGAATCTGGCGCTGCTGGACACCGGGCTGAACTTCCTGGCCTTCGAGATGCCGAACGTGCTGTTCAGCTTCGTGGTCGGGCTGTTGCTGATGATGTTCGGCATGTACGGAAGGGTCAGCGGCGGCCTGCCCCACGACAATCCGTACTGGCAGGCCCGGCACCCCGAGCAGGTCGCGGCGGAGCAGCGCCGCGAACGTACCCCGATGCCCGAGGTCACGAACGGGAAGAGGCTCTAATCTGGGGCCATGCCTCGCTACGAGTACCGCTGCCGCCCCTGCGGCGAGACGTTCGAAGTCAGCCGTCCGATGGCCGAGTCCTCCGACCCGGCCTCATGCCCCGCCGGGCACGAGGACACCGTGAAGCTGCTCTCCACCGTGGCCGTGGGCGGCTCCGCCGCGTCCGCGGCTCCCGCCCCGTCGGGCGGCGGTGGTGGCGGGTGCTGCGGCGGAGGCTGCTGCGGCTGAGCGCGCGCGAGGGGCGATCGGCGGGCCCGCGCCGGTCGCCCCTGTAGTAGTTCCCTCTGAGCGCAGGGCCGGGGAGGGCTCAGCGACCGCACGTACCCTGAGCGGCCGGGCCGGGGGGTCGCTCAGCGACCCGCGCGTACCGGGTCGGAGGCGCGGAGGAAACGGCGCAGGATCTCCTCGCCCGCTGCGGCGCCCCGCTCCCTGAGCACCTCGGTGTGCGGCGCGCCCCAGCCGCTGTCGGCCAGCTCGCCGTGGCCCGGGCGCCATGCCAGGTCGGCCGCGAGGAGCAGGTCGGCGTCGAGGAGCGAGTCACCGGCGGCGAGCGTCCTCGTGGCGCCGCAGCGGCGTGCCGCCTCGTGCATCGCGGCGCTCTTGGTCAGTGGCTGGGGTACGGCGTAGATCTTGCGGCCCTGGAGGGAGACGGTCCAGCCCCTGGGGCCGGCCCAGGCGGACAGCTCCTTCACCCAGCCCTCGGGCAGCGCGGTCCGGTCGACGACGAGGTACGCGAAGAGGTCTTCGGCGACTCGTTCCTTGAGCAGCCAGGACGGGTCGCTCGTGGCCCGGAGGTGGGCGCGGACCTCGTCGAGGGGGGCGCACTCCTCGGCGAGCCTGCGGGTCACCCCCTCGTGCCACTCGGGGTCGGAGACGCCGTCGACGAGGAGGTGTCCGCCGTTGGCGCAGATCGCGTACCGGGGGGCCGGGCCGGGCAGGTGGATACGGGCGTACTGTTCGCGGGTCCGGGTGGTGGTCGGTACGAACACCGTGGTGCGGGCCAGTTCGTCGAGCAGGGCGGCTGCCGTCTCGGTCATGTAGGAGAGGGGCGCCCGGTCGTAGACCTCCACGCAGAGCAGGCGCGGCGCGCGCTCGTCCGGCATGGTCAGCTGGAGCGCTGCCGCCGAGTAGATGAGGGTGCGGTCGAGGTCGCTGGCGACCATCGTCACGGGTGCCTTCGCGGATCCGGTCACTTCGCCGTCACCGCCGTGCCGTCCGCGCCGGTGGCGCCCCGCGTGTACTTGGGATGGATCAACCCGACGCAGGTGTACGGGAGTCCGTCGACCTCTTCGACCGGTACGCCGCGCTGTTCGGCGAGCAGGCGTACGTGGTCGAGGTCGGCACCCGCACCGCGGTTGGCGAGGATCTTCCAGGGGACCCGGCGCAGCAGTACCCGGGTCGTCTCGCCGACGCCGGGCTTGACCAGGTTCACGTCGTGGATGCCGTACTCCTCACTGATCCGTTCGACGGCGGCCCAGCCCTCCCAGGTGGGCGTGCGGTCCGCGGCGAGGAGCTCCTTGACCTCGGCGTCCACCGCGTCGGTGACCTCGTCGAAGCGGGCTGCGACCGTGTCGAGGAACAGTCCGGAGACGTCGGACTCCGCGAGTTCGCGGTAGAACTTCGCGCCGTGGAAGTCGTGCGGGCCGACCAGGTCGGAACGCAGGACGGTACGGGAGATCAGCCCGGACACGGTGGAGTTGAGGCAGGCGGACGGGATGAGGAAGTCCTCGCGCGTTCCGTAGGTCCGTACGCAGCCACCCGGGTCGGCCAGTACGGCGATCTCCGGGTTGAAGCCGCCGAACTCCTCCAGGGCCGCCGCGAGTTCACGTGTGATGGCGCCCTTTCCCGTCCAGCCGTCGACGAAGACGACGTCCGCCGGGTCGTGGTGGGCGGCCAGCCAGCGCAGTGCGTTGGCGTCGATGCCCCGGCCCCGGACGATCGAGACGGCGTAGTGCGGCAGGTCGAGTCCGTGCCGGTGCAGGGCCCAACGGCGCATCAGGACCCCGACGGGCGTGCCGGCCCGGGCGAGGGAGACGAGGACGGGGCGCCGGGCGGAGGTGTCCCCGCCCGGGTGGAGCGGGGAGTGGGGCAGTTCGGCGAGGATCGTCTCGGTGACCGTGCCGACGGCCCGGGCGATACGGGCGGCCGAGGTGTCCAGGGCGGCCTTGAAGAGCTCCTGGTACTGCTCGGTGGGCTGGTACTCGACGGGCAGCGACTCTGCGTAGTGCGCGCCACCGCTCTGGATGGCCTCCTCGCGTTCCTCGGTCGGGGCCTCAAGGGGCGTGTCCGAGAGGTCCTGGAGCAGCCAGCCGACGTCCTCGGCGGCGTAGGAGGAGAAGGCGGGGCCCCGGAGGGGTTCGGGCAGCATGGCGGCTTCCTGCCTGTGGGAGGTCTGCGGCGGGACGTACGAGGGGACGACGGCGAGAAGCACCTGGTCGGTGTGTGCGGCGAGCGTGGCCAGCAGTCCGTCGGGGGCGTGCAGGGCCGGGGTGTCGGCCGTGGAGTCGACGACGGCGACGACGGCGTCGAATCCGCCGCCCGCGACGTTGTACGCGTACCGGTCGCCGGGGCCGTCGGCGGGATCGTCGTGGGCCGGGAAGACGAGGCGGCTGCGTATCGCGTAGCCCGGGTCGTCGACGGCGAGGACGGGCGAGCGGGTGGTGGTGGAGTAGCGCACTTCGGCGGTGGTGGCGTCCTCCAGCGCGGTGCCGAGGCGCAGCGGCGCGTACATCAGCTCCTCGAAGCCGAGGACGAGCACCCGGCGGGCGTCTCCCAGCGCGTCGGCGATACGGCCCGCCATGGCCGGGAGGGCGGCTTCCAGGGCCGCCCGGTGGGCGGGGGTGAAGCCGTGGCGCCCGCCGTCAGGCACTCCGGCCGGCCAGTCGAGGCCGACGCGGACGGGCGGGGTCCTCGGTGCGGGGTGCGCCTCGGGTGCGGGGGGTACGTCCAGGGTGTCGTCGGACTCGTGCGCGGCGACCAGGGCTCGGCCCTTCTCCAGGACGTCGTCCGGGAGGAGCACGGTGCCGCGGGCGCGGGCGACCAGGTCGACGCGGGCGCCGATCTCGGCGGCGAACTCGGCGAGCCGGCCCTGGTCGGCCTCGGAGCGCATGTCCACCAGCGCCACGACGACGTAGCGGTCGCGGGGGTAGCGCGCGTGGAGGGCCCGGATGGTGTTGAGCACGGTGTTGCCCGTGGAGAACTCGTCGTCGACCAGGACCAGGGGCGCATCGTCGGCGCCCGTCCTGAGCAGGTCGGGGTTCTCGGGCAGCAGCAGGTGGGAGGTGGCGTGCGAGTGCGACTCCTCGAATCCGCCGGCCTGTGCGACACCGGCGACGGGGCGCCGGGTCGAGTGGAGGTACGGGGCCACCCCGAGCCCGTCGGCGACGGCGTGGCCGAGGCCGGTCGCCGTTTCGGCGTACCCGAGGACGACGGCCCGGCGGGCTGCCGCCTCGCCGAGCAGGTCCCGTACGCGTTCGCCGAGCTCGTGACCCGCCCCGTGCACGACGGACGGCCGCTGGGGCACGTGCTTGCCCAGGATGTTCGACACGAGCAGATGGGCCCGCTTCGGGTTGCGGCGCAGGGCGAGGCCCAGCAGCTCCCGGAGTTCCCCGTCGCCGACGAGCTCTACTCCGAGCCGCTCCGCGACCCAGTTACCCGACCACTCCACGTCCACTGCCTCTTCTTCCGGTATGTGCTCGGCTCCGTCCGGTGTGCGCCCGGACATGTCCGCGGCAACTCGTTCGGTCATGCCGGCGGCGGTGCGCTCGGTCATGTCCGCGTTCAGTCCGTCACTCCTGCGGCCAGCAGCTCCACGAAGCCGACGTCCTCCCGTGCGACACCGAAGACCTCGGCCCGCTGGAGGGTCCGTTCCGCCCAGGCGCGGTGCGGCTTCACCTCGTTCATCTTGTTCGTGTAGGCGGAGCGCAGCACCCCGCCGCCGCCGCGCTCGGGCCTCAGGATGTCCTGCGCGTCGCTGTACTCCTCGTGGCTGACGACGGACAGCGCGTGCACGGGCAGGACGTGGGAGGGGTGGATGCAGGTCTTGCCCAGCAGGCCGTTGGCCCGGTCCAGCTCGATCTCGCGCAGCAGCCCGTCGAGGTCGTGCTCGATGAGGGCGGTGCGCAGTTCCTCGGCCTGGCCCATGAAGGGGCTGCGGCGCAGCTGGGGCTTGAACATCCGCTCCTGGAGTCGGAAGTACTCCCACACCGGTCCGGTGATGGTGAAGCCGGTGCCGTCGGCCCGGCCCAGGACGTTGACGACGTCCCCGATGACCGCGCCGACGATCTGGACGTCGTACGCCGTCATGTCGGGGGCGCGGCGCAGACCGTAGGCGGAGCAGAAGTCGGTGACACCGAGCCGCAGCGCCAGGACCCGCTCGCGGTACTTGTCGACGGTGCGGGCGATTCCCCGCAGTGTCTCGCCCCTGGTCTCCAGGTGCAGCAGCTCGGGCGATTCGAGTACGGGCATCGCGAACAGCCGGTGACCGCTGTCGGACTCGGCAGCGGTGAGGGCCTCCATGAACAGCTCGCCACGCTCTTCCGTGAATTTCGGAAGTACGAATCCGGACAACAATCGGACGGAGCTGCCCAGCCGCCGCACGAGGTCGGAGATCTGCTCGGGCTCACGGACCCTGATGAAGAGCAGCGGCACGTCGGTGTCCCGCGCCTCCAGGTCCGCGAACTGCCGGACGAGGTTGGCCTCGGCTCCGGTCACCTCGGCGTCGTCGATGGAATCCTCCAGGCAGAGCACCATGGAGACGACGCCCCTGCCCACCTGCTTGATGACGTCGTCGGCCAGCCTTGGCCGCGTCGCGGGGCTGTAGAGAGTGGCGCCCAGGGCCGCGGACAGCACCTGGGAGGAGGAGTCCGCGGTGAACGCGCAAGGCTCCCTGAAGAACAGGCCCGCCCGTACAGCGGGCAGGATGTGCCCGAAATGACGCATGTGTTTCCCCCTTACTGCCAGATAGACCGGACAACGTTTGGCCGGTAATAGTACGTTCGGACGGGTGTCGGTGGTTCCCCTCGCATATGAACTTCGGGTAACCCCGGCGTATCCCACGTCTGGCGCGGCGCGCCGTCGTGCCGCGTGCGAGCAGGTCCTGGCCTACTGGTTCGCACCCCGCGTTGTCCGGGTGCCCCACCAGCAGGCAGGATGAACGCCATGACGCACGCGATGCTGAAGGGCTCGAACGTCCCTCTCGACGCCATGGCCGTACGGGCCGTGCTGCGCTGGACCCCGGGCACCGGTGTTCCGGACGTGGACGCCTCCGCGCTTGTGCTCGGTTCCTCCGGTCGAGTGCGTTCGGACGAGGACTTCGTCTTCTACAACCAGCCGAGGCATCCGTCGGGCCTGGTGCGCCGGCTGCCCAAGCGCAGCTCTCCCGACGGTCTCACGGACACGATCGAGGCGGACCTCTCCGCGCTCGACCCGTCCGTCGAACAGGTGGTCATCGCGGCGTCCTGCGACGAGGCCGCGTTCGAACACGTACGGGATCTGCGCATATCGCTGTACGACGCGGCCTCGGCCGACGGCGAGCCGCTGGCGGTCTTCGACGTGCGAGCGGAGACCGGCGAGGAGACCGCCGTCATCTGCGGGGAGCTGTACCGGCGCGGCGAGGGCTGGAAGTTCCGCGCGGTGGGCCAGGGGTACCCGACGGGCCTGGTCGGTCTCGCCACCGCCTTCGGGATCTCGGTGGACGAGGCGGAGGCAGCCTCCGAGCCGGGCCCGGCGGCGACGCCCGAGACCTGTGCCGCGGCCGAGGGGGCCATGGCCGGGACCGGCGCCCTCTCGCCCGACAACCAGGCCACGGTCCACCACCAGCAGCCCGCCTACGGCTATCCGCAGCCTTCCGCGGCGCCCCAGCCCGCCTACGGCTATCCCCAGCCGTCTGCCGCTCCGCAGCCCTCCTACGGATACCCGCAGCCCGCCACGTCCCCGCAGCCCGCGTACGGCTATCCTCAGCCGGCCGCTCAGCCCGCCTACGGCTATCCGCAGCCCGCGGCAGCGGCGGCACACGCCGCGGACCCGAACTTCGTGCTCCCCCCGCAGGGCCCGCAGTTCCTCAGGTCCTGAACCGGCGCCGCGGCCGCCCTCGACGGTGCGCACTCAGGCCCGTGTCTTGTAGCCGCGCCCCCACTGCATGCCGAAGCCGTACAGGCGGTCCAGCTCCGACTGGAAGCCGTACACGAACTTCACCTCGCGCCGGACGACCAGCTCGCCCTTCGTGTTGTCCACGGTGAACACCGCGCAGGACCGGGCCTGCGGGGCCCGCTCGTCCAGCTCGATCTCGATGCGCGGGCCGTTGCCGGGGTAGAGCGTCACCTTGGCGTGGGTGCGGTCGAAGGCCGGGGTCTGGTCGTAGATGTAGACGAAGAACAGCAGGCGCTTGATCTCTTCGCGCTTGTCGAGGTTGACGTAGACGGTCTCGCCCGACGGCGCCCCGAAGCGGTCGTCCCCGCTGAGCCGGATGTACGGCGCCGCGTTCAGGTCCCCGATGAGGTTGCCGAGCGGCTGCACCACACCTTTCGTACCGTCCGCGAGTTCGTACATGCAGCCCAGGTCCAGGTCGACGTTGACCATGCCCTGGGTGTGGGCCTGGACGACGTCGGGCTTGAAGAGCTTCAGCGGGCGCAGCAGGCGTCCGCCCTGCCGCGACCTGCCCCCGATGTCCGAAGTCCGCATCCGCCACGACAGGTTGACGCGCAGGTTGCCCGACAGCGCGCCCTGCTTGGTCAGCGAGACCGTCGCGTTGCGCCTGGAGAGGACGATGGAGTTCGTCGCCGAGTTGCCCGACTCGAACTGCGCCGCCCGTCCAGGAAACAGGCCGTCCCAGAAGGCCATCCCAACCCCCACATGTATCCGTAGTACTTCCCGACCCCGCGCTTACGGCCCACACGCCCCCGCACGTCACTGCGGGGCGGCCGGCGGGCCGGTTCCGGGTGTTCCCGGAACCGCCGACATGACCGCCCCGCAGAGAGAGCGTTCCTCAATCCCTACCGGGTCACACCCCGGAGGAGACTTCGGCCTTGGAATCGGAGCCGCCGCCCTCGCCGCCGGCCGCCTCGATCGCCTTGTTGCGCCGCACCGAGGACCAGAAGGACCAGCCGATCAGTACGACGCCGACGAGACCGGTGATGATCTCGTTGATCTCGTACTGGATGGTGACGAGCAGGATGACCGACAGGGCACCGATCGCGTAGTGGGCGCCGTGCTCCAGGAAGACGTAGTCGTCCAGGGTGCCCTGGCGGACCAGGTACACGGTGAGCGAACGGACGTACATGGCGCCGATACCGAGGCCGAGGGCCATCAGCACGATCTCGTTGGTGATGGCGAAGGCGCCGATGACGCCGTCGAAGGAGAAGGACGCGTCGAGGACCTCGAGGTAGAGGAACATGAAGAACGCGGCCTTGCCCGCGAGCACCACCGAGGAGACCGGCTTCCCGGCCTTCCTGGCCTCTTCCTCGGCCTCGTGCTCGCGCTCCTCCTCCTCCTCGAGCTTGTTCTCGAAGAATCCGGAGAGACCGCCGACCACGAGGTACGTGATGAGGCCGGCGATACCGGAGAGCAGGACGGTCGACGCCTTGTCGGCATGGCCGCCACCGTGCTGGTGCGCGTGGGTCGCGAACGTCATGGCGGAGATAAGCAGGACGATCAGCGCGACGCAGACCGACAGCATGTCGACCTTGCCGAGCTTGGCCAGCGGGCGCTCGATCCAGCGCAGCCACTGGATGTCACGCTCCTCGAAGATGAAGTCGAGGAAGATCATGAGGAGGAACATCCCACCGAAGGCGGCGATGGACGGATGGGCGTCCGTCACGAGTTCCTTGTACCGGTCGGGGTCGTTGAACGAGAGGTCGATGGCCTCGATCGGCCCCAGTTGGGCGCTGATGGCCACGATCACGACGGGGAAGACCAGCCGCATACCGAAGACCGCGATGAGCACGCCGACGGTGAGGAAGATCTTCTGCCAGAAGGCATTCATCTTCTTCAGGATTCCGGCGTTGATCACCGCGTTGTCGAAGGACAGCGAGATCTCCAGGATCGACAGGATCGCGACGATGCCGAATGCCTGCCACCCCCCGTAGAACACCGCTGCGACCAGGCCGAGCGCGGTAACCGCGAACGACCAGCCGAAGGTTTTCAGAAGCACTGGCTACCCCATCGTGTATGTAACGGGTCTCCCCCGGTTGAGTACGGGGCTCCCCCGCGCCGTGCGCGGCTTTACGAAACGTTGACCCCGAAGTCTAGAGCGATGCCCCGAAGTCCGGACGCGTACCCCTGCCCGACTGCACGGAACTTCCACTCCCCGCCGTAGCGGTAGAGCTCACCGAAGATCATCGCCGTCTCTGTCGAAGCGTCCTCGGTGAGGTCGTAACGCGCCAGTTCCTGGCCGTCCGCCTGGTTGACCACACGGATGAAGGCATTGCTGACCTGCCCGAAGGTCTGCCCGCGATTGTCGGCGTCATGGATCGAGACCGGGAAAAGAATCTTGTCGCAGTGCGCCGGCACCTGCGTGAGATTGACGATGACGGACTCGTCGTCGCCTTCGCCCTCACCGGTGAGGTTGTCACCGGTGTGCTCGACGGATCCGTCAGGGCTGGTGAGGTTGTTGTAGAACACGAACCACTCGTCGCCGAGTACCCGGCCCGACTGGCACAGCAGCGCGCTGGCGTCGAGGTCGAAGTCGGCTCCCGTCGTGGATCGTGCGTCCCAGCCGAGCCCGACCAGCACCTGAGTGAGATCGGGTGCGGCCTTGGAGAGGGAGACGTTGCCTCCCTTGGCGAGCGTGACGCCCATGGTGTGTCCTCCCCGAGTCTGTGGACGGTCTTTCTCGCGGCACGGCGCCTGCCGGACGCGGGGCGCACCGCCGAGCGCGTCCGGCGCCGCACGGGTGCGGCGCCGGACGCGGTGGAGCCGAAGGGTCCGGAGGATCCTCCGGACCTGGTCAGACGTTGACCCCGAAGTCCTGCGCGATACCGCGCAGGCCCGAGGCGTAGCCCTGACCGATGGCACGGAACTTCCACTCCGCGCCGTTGCGGTAGAGCTCGCCGAAGACCATGGCGGTCTCCGTCGAGGCGTCCTCGCTCAGGTCGTAACGCGCGAGTTCGCTGTTGTCCGCCTGGTTCACCACGCGGATGTAGGCGTTGCGCACCTGGCCGAAGCTCTGCTGGCGGGTCTCGGCCTCGTAGATCGAGACCGGGAAGACGATCTTGTCGACGTCGGCCGGGACACCGGCCAGGTTGACCTTGATGACCTCGTCGTCGCCCTCGCCCTCACCGGTGGTGTTGTCACCGGTGTGCTCGACGGATCCGTCGGGGCTCTTGAGGTTGTTGAAGAAGACGAAATTCCCGTCGCTGCCGACCTTGCCCTCGGCGTTCGTCAGCAGAGCGCTGGCGTCGAGGTCGAAATCACCACCGGTGGTCGTCCGGGCATCCCAGCCCAGACCGACGATGACCGCGGTCAGGTTCGGCGCGGCCTTGGTCAGCGAGACGTTGCCGCCCTTGCTGAGGCTGACTCCCACGAGTCCTCCAAAAGTTTTGAGAGGGCCGGCAGACGCCAGCACCCCCGTCGTGCGTTGGCATCGGATCAACGATTGGATCCTAGTGACCGGTTCCCTGCCAAAACAGGCTTTTGGCCGGGCGCCGCCGCGGGACCCCCGGATCCGAGGCGTCGAACACCCCGGATCCGGCACTCCGCGGCCCCGGGTCCGGCTGCGCGCCGGCCCCGGGGCCGTTCGGGTCAGATCGAGTCCAGCGCCTTGATGTAGTCGTTCAGGTCACGCGCGTCCGGCAGGCCGTTCACGACGGTCCAGCGGACCACGCCCTCCTTGTCGATGACGAACGTGCCGCGCACCGCGCAGCCCTTCTCCTCGTCGAACACGCCGTACGCCCGCGAGGCCGCGCCGTGCGGCCAGAAGTCCGAGAGCAACGGGTACTCCAGACCCTCCTGCTCCGCGAAGACCCGCAGGGTGTGGATCGAGTCGTTGGAGACGGCGAGCAGCTGGGTGTCGTCGTTCTCGAACCTCGGCAGCTCGTCGCGGAGCGCGCAGAGCTCGCCCGTGCACACCCCGGTGAACGCGAACGGGTAGAAGAGCAGCACCACGTTCTTCTCGCCACGGAAGTCCGAGAGCTTCACGGTCCGCCCGTGGTTGTCCTTCAGCTCGAAATCCGGAGCCTTCTGCCCGACCTCGATCGCCATGTAAACGCATCCCTTCACCGACGTCACCACTTCCCCGGCCTGGGCCGTCCGGGTGACACCACCCTAAAGGGCCCGCCCCCACCGGCGCGTACGAAGGCCCCCGGGCGGCGTGGTGCCGTCGGGGGCCTTCATGGTGTTGGGAAGCTCAGCGCTTGGCGGGGGCCCCCTTGGGGGTCACCAGACGGCTGCCCGTCCAGTCCTTGCCCGCGCTGATGCTCTTGGTCTGGGCGAGACCAGCTGTCTGGGCAGCCTCGTTGATGTCGCTCGGCTCGACGTATCCGTCTCGGCCGGTCTTGGGCGTCAACAGCCAGACCGCCCCACCGTCCTCGATCAGACCAATGGCATCCACCAGCGCGTCCGTAAGGTCGCCGTCCTCGTCGCGGAACCAGAGCAGGACGACGTCGGCGACGTCGTCGTAGTCCTCGTCGACGAGTTCCTGGCCGATTGTGGCCTCAATGCCCTCACGGAGCTCCTGCTCGACGTCGTCGTCGTAGCCGATCTCCTGGACCACCTGTCCGGGTTCGAACCCAAGCCTTGCGGCCGTGTTGGTCCGTTCCTCCGCGTGGTCCGCGGTCGCGCTCACGGGTTGCCTCCTGATCATGTTTCGGAAAATGCTTCAGCCACGCGCGTGCGCGGGGCATTGGCCGTAGTCCACACGGGCTCGGCGAATCGCGCAAGTACCCGGCGTCCGAGACCGCCTAAACGGTGACGTTCCATGCCACGTCGCCGCCGTGTCCGGCATGTCTCCTGCGGGGCCGGAAATGGCGTCCGGACCCTTTGCGTCCTTCCTCAGCTTATGCCGTTTCGCTCCGCCATTCGGATTCGAACGGGCTTTGGGAACGCTTGGCCGGGTCGGGCGTATGGTTGCGGTTTGGGCCGGACCGTCCTCGCAGTGCTGGTAACCGTGCCCGGACACGTCGTCCGGGAACCTTGTGTTACCCCACAGTAGAGATGACGTTTAGGTCCTCGCGGTACACGATGGAGGCGGCGTACAGCCGCCACCACGGGGGTACGTTCCCCGCAACCAGGCCCTGAAGAGCACCACCGAACAGCGAAGGAACAGCGTGGCTTCCGGATCAGATCGCAACCCGATCATCATTGGCGGCCTTCCGAGCCAGGTCCCGGACTTCGATCCAGAAGAGACCCAGGAATGGCTCGACTCACTCGACGCCGCCGTCGACGAGCGAGGCCGTGAGCGGGCCCGCTATCTGATGCTCCGGCTCATCGAGCGCGCGCGCGAGAAGCGTGTCGCCGTGCCGGAGATGCGCAGCACCGACTACATCAACACGATCGCCACGAAGGACGAGCCGTTCTTCCCCGGCGACGAGGAGATCGAGCGCAAGGTCCTCAACGCGACCCGTTGGAACGCCGCGGTGATGGTCTCCCGCGCGCAGCGTCCCGGGATCGGCGTCGGCGGCCACATCGCCACCTTCGCCTCGTCGGCCTCGCTGTACGACGTCGGCTTCAACCACTTCTTCCGCGGCAAGGACGACGGCCGCGGCGGCGACCAGATCTTCTTCCAGGGGCACGCCTCCCCGGGCATCTACGCCCGAGCGTTCCTGCTCGACAGGCTCAGTGAGGCGCAGCTCGACGGCTTCCGCCAGGAGAAGTCGAAGGAAGGGCACGCGCTTTCCAGCTACCCGCACCCGCGGTCGATGCCGGACTTCTGGGAGTTCCCGACCGTCTCGATGGGCCTCGGCCCGCTCGGCGCGATCTACCAGGCGCGGATGAACCGCTACATGGAGGCGCGCGGCATCGCCGACACCTCCGCGTCGCACGTCTGGGCCTATCTCGGTGACGGAGAGATGGACGAGCCGGAGTCGCTCGGCCAGCTCTCCATCGCCGCCCGTGAGGGGCTGGACAACCTCACCTTCGTGGTCAACTGCAACCTGCAGCGCCTCGACGGCCCGGTGCGCGGCAACGGCAAGATCATCCAGGAGCTGGAGTCACAGTTCCGCGGAGCCGGCTGGAACGTCATCAAGCTGGTCTGGGACCGCAGCTGGGACCCGCTGCTCGCGCAGGACCGCACGGGCATCCTGGTCAACAAGCTGAACACGACCCCGGACGGCCAGTTCCAGACGTACGCCACCGAGACCGGCGCGTACATCCGGGACCACTTCTTCGGTGACGACCCGCGGCTGCGCGACATGGTCAAGGACATGTCCGACCAGCAGATCCTGCACCTGGGGCGCGGCGGTCACGACCACCGCAAGGTGTACGCGGCGTACGCGGCGGCCAAGGCACACAAGGGCCAGCCGACCGTGATCCTGGCGCAGACGGTCAAGGGCTGGACCCTCGGGCCGAACTTCGAGGGCCGCAACGCGACCCACCAGATGAAGAAGCTCACGGCGGACGACCTCAAGCGCTTCCGTGACCGCCTGCACATCCCGATCGCGGACAAGCAGCTGGAGGACGGCAACCCGCCGTACTACCACCCGGGCCGCGACTCGGAGGAGATCCAGTACATGCACGACCGCCGCCAGGGTCTGGGCGGCTACGTCCCGACGCGCGTGGTGCGTGCGAAGCCGCTGCCCCTTCCGGACGAGAAGGCGTACGCGTCCGCGAAGAAGGGCTCGGGCCAGCAGTCGATCGCCACGACCATGGCGTTCGTCCGTGTCCTGAAGGACCTCATGCGGGACAAGGAGATCGGCAAGCGTTTCGTGTTGATCGCGCCCGACGAGTACCGCACCTTCGGTATGGACGCGTTCTTCCCGAGTGCGAAGATCTACAACCCGCTCGGCCAGCAGTACGAGTCGGTGGACCGCGAGCTGCTGCTCGCGTACAAGGAGTCACCGACCGGTCAGATGCTGCACGACGGCATCTCCGAGGCCGGCTGCACGGCCTCGCTGATCGCAGCGGGTTCGGCGTACGCCACGCACGGCGAGCCGCTGATCCCGGTGTACGTCTTCTACTCGATGTTCGGTTTCCAGCGCACGGGTGACCAGTTCTGGCAGATGGCCGACCAGCTCTCGCGCGGCTTCGTGCTGGGTGCGACGGCCGGCCGTACGACGCTGACCGGTGAGGGCCTCCAGCACGCGGACGGCCACTCCCAGCTGCTCGCCTCGACGAACCCGGCCTGTGTCTCGTACGACCCGGCGTTCGGGTACGAGATCGCGCACATCGTCAAGGACGGTCTGCGGCGGATGTACGGCGGGACGCCCGAGGAGAACGAGGACGTCTTCTACTACCTCACCGTCTACAACGAGCCGATCCAGCACCCGGCCGAGCCCGCCGACGTGGATGTCGAGGGCATCCTCAAGGGCGTGCACCGCTACCGCGGCGGCGACAAGGGCCGGATCCCGGCCCAGATCCTGGCGTCCGGCGTGGCGGTCCCGTGGGCGGTCGAGGCGCAGCGCATCCTCGCCGACGAGTGGGACGTGAAGGCGGACGTCTGGTCGGCGACCTCGTGGAACGAGCTGCGCCGCGACGCCGTCGATGTGGAGCGCCACAACCTGCTCCACCCCGAGGAGGAGCAGCGCGTCCCCTACGTGACGCAGAAGCTCTCCGGCTCCGAGGGCCCGTTCGTGGCGGTCTCGGACTGGATGCGTTCCGTGCCCGACCAGATCGCGCGCTGGGTGCCCGGCGCGTACCAGTCGCTGGGTGCGGACGGCTTCGGCTTCGCCGACACCCGGGGGGCGGCCCGCCGCTACTTCCACATCGACGCGCAGTCGATCGTGCTGGCGGTGCTCACCGAACTGGCCAAGGAAGGCAAGGTCGACCGGTCGGCGCTGAAGACGGCGCTGGACCGCTACGAACTGCTGGACGTGGCCGCCGCGGGCCCCGGCCCGGCCGGTGGCGACGCGTAGCACCCCTGGCAGGGACCGGAGGGCGGCGGGGTTTCACGACCCCGCCGCCCTCCGGCGTTCCCGGCGCCCTCCGGCGTTCCCCGAGTGCGTCGGCGGGCGGACGCGGACGGGCCGTCGGCGGTTCGTCCGCCCGCCGTGCCCTCAGCTCTCCCAGATCTTGAAGGCCCTCACCGTGTACGGCGACCGGGGCACCCAGGTGCCGCCGCCCGGGTACGTCTCGAACTCGCCGGTCTCCGCGCACTCGGCCGACTGGTAGGTGGTGACGGGGCGCCCGGTTCGGTTGACGAGCGCCTGGGCGGTCCGGCCGACCGGGAGCGGGACACAGCTCTCGATGTCGACGGTGGACAGTTCGTGGACCTGCGCGGCTCCCGAGAAGTCGGGCGCGGCCCAGAGGCAGAGCTGTCCCGCACCGCACGGCGCGAGGCCGGTGGGCGCGGTGTGCGGGGCGCTGCGGGAGTGCCCCGGCCCGGTGGACCCGTGGTGGACGGCGGGCGCGGCGCCGGAGGCCGGGGCCGTGGCCGGGACGAGTGCGGTGGCCGCCAGGGCGGCGGCGAGAACGGTCTTGCGCATGGTGGATCTCCCCCGTGGTCGAGCGAACCGGACGGCTCGCCATGTCCGCACTCTGACCTGCGGGACCTCGGGCGGGGAAGGGGCCTGGCAGTGGACCACCCTGATAGGCGACAGCCCCGCCGGAACAGTCCGGCGGGGCTGCGGGATGCGCCGTGTTGACGCCTGGGGGTGCGGGTCCGGCCGGGCCGGGCCGGGGCCCGGGGACGGGTCAGATGTGGGCCGCGCCCGCGCCGGCCTCGGCGTTCGCGCCGCGCTTGGTGAGCGTGGCGACCAGGGCCGCGACCACGGCGACGATGCCGGCGACCATGAAGGCGGAACTCATACCCGACACGAACGTGTCATGGGCGACGTCCGATATCTTCGCCGCGATCTCCGGCGGGGTGCCCGGGGCGACAGGCGGCATGCCGACCTTGATGGCGGACGAAGCCTGGTCCAGCTGGGCGTCGTCGACGGGCGGGAGGCCCGCCGCATCCCAGTTGTCGCCGAGCTTCGCGTCGACCTGGGCGGCCATGACGGCACCCAGGACCGCCGTACCGAGACTGCCGCCGACCTGCATGGCCGCCTGCTGGAGTCCCCCGGCGACGCCGGAGAGCTCCATCGGGGCGTTGCCGACGATGACCTCGGTGGCACCGACCATGACCGGCGCGAGGCCGAAGCCGAGCATCGCGAACCAGAGCGACATGGTCAGGGTGCCGGTGCCGACGGTCAGCTGCGACATGCCGAACATGGCGACGGCGACGGACACCATCCCCCCGACCAGCGGCACGCGCGGGCCGAACCGGGTGATGGCGGCGCCGGCCAGCGGCGAGCCGACGATCATCATCCCGGTCAGCGGCAGCAGGTGCAGACCGCTGTCGACCGGGCTCATGCCGTGGACGTTCTGGAGGTAGAAGGTGACGAAGAACAGGCCGCCCATGAAGGCGAACGCCATCAGCACCATCAGGACCACACCGGCGGAGAGCGGCACGGAGCGGAACATGGCCAGCGGGATGAGGGGTTCGCGGACGTTCTTCTGGGAGAGCGCGAACACGACGAACAGGACGAGCGCGGCACCCAGGAAGCCGAGCGTCCTCGGGTCGCCCCAGCCCCATTCGGAGCCCTTGATCAGCGACCAGATCAGGCAGAACATCGCCTGGGAGAGCAGCACGATGCCGCCGATGTCGAAGGACCTCGGCGCGTTGGCCGCGCGGTGGTCGCGAAGGATCACGAGACCGAAGAGCAGCGCGATCACACCGACGGGCACGTTGATGAAGAACACGGACTGCCAGCTGACGTGCTCCACGAGTACGCCGCCGAGGATGGGGCCGCCCGCGGTCGAGGCGCCGATCACCATGCCCCAGATGCCGATCGCCATGTTCAGCTTCTCGGCCGGGAAGGTTGCGCGCAGCAGACCGAGCGCCGCGGGCATCAGCAGTGCGCCGAACAGGCCTTGCAGCACCCGGAAGAGGATCACCAGGGACACGCTGCCGGAGAGGCCGATGGCCGCCGAGGCCGCGGCGAACCCGGCGATCCCTATCAGGAACGTCTGGCGGTGGCCGAAGCGGTCACCGAGCTTTCCCGCGGTGATCAGGGAGACCGCGAGAGCGAGCATGTAACCGTTGGTGATCCACTGGACGTCGGCGAGCGAGGCGCCGAGGTCCTGCTGGATGGCGGGGTTGGCGATCGCGACGATCGTGCCGTCCAGCGCCACCATCATCACGCCGATGGCGACGGCGAAGAGCGTCAGCCAGGGGTGGCCGCGCAGCCCTTTCGTCGGTGCGGGAACGAGTGTGTCTTCAGGCTCCCGCGGTGCCTTCTCGACAGTGGTCTGACTAGTCATGGGCAGGAGATTATGTCAGCGACTGACAGTTGACGAAGCAATTCACCGGAAGGTAACTGTCAGGTAGCTCACAGATAGGCTGATCGGGGCGAAGCGGCGGAAAGGGGTCCAGCACGTGGCAGGCGGGCAGACATCCGGGGGTCCCTCGCCAGAGGCCCCGTCCGGCTTGCGCGAGCGCAAGAAGCAGCGCACCCGCGAGGCCCTGCTGCACGCCGCACTCACGCTCTTCACCACCCAGGGATACGAGCGGACCACCATCGACGAGATCACCGACGCCGTCGAGGTCTCCCAGCGCACCTTCTTCCGCTACTTCGCCGGCAAGGAGGCCGCCGCCTTCGCCGTCCAGGACGCGATCGAGGCACGCTTCCTCGCCGAGTTGCGTCAACGGCCCGCCGCGGAGACCCCTTTCGAGGCTATGCGCCGATCGTTCCTGAACGCCTGGAGCAGCATCGCGGAGTCGGCCGGAAACGACGCCACCGTCGAACTCCGGATCCGCACCTACCGCATGATCGAATCGACCCCCGCACTGCTCGCGGCCCACATGCGGCGGAGCGTCGGCCTGGAGCGGCAGGCCGCTCTGCTGATCGCGGAGCGTGAGGGAATCGCGCCCGAGACCGATCCCCGCCCGCTGGTGGCCGTCGCGGCGTTCTCCGGGGTGATGCGGCTGACCGGACAGCTGTGGAGCGACAGACAGGACGCGGGCGTGGAATCGCTCAGGGAACTGGCCGAACTCCACCTGGACGCGCTCGGACCTGCACTCTCGGAGAAGTGGCGCGCCGCATAGCGACACGCTTATCCGGACCGCACAGATGTGCCACACACCTCACCGTCGCGGAATGGCCGAACTCACAACACCTCGACCCAGCGCGACATTTCGGGCATCAGGCGGGCCTGCGACGCGTCGGAGTGTGGGGCCGGTGCGCACGGAGCGTGAGAATGGAGTGATCAATTCCCCGCGCTGGAGTGATCCGCATCACCCCTGCGACGGGCTCGCGTAACCGTCTCCTAGGGTGGGGCGCAGTGACTTCCTTCGACTCGTCCCCCACGCTCACCGCATGGCGCGCTCTGCTCGCCATCGCGGTCGTGTTCGTGATGCTGGCGACCACCGGCTGGACCGCCGTGCGTCATCAGCACTCAGCCGCGCCGCGCGAGATCGCGCTCGCCTCCTGGGCGAAGGACCGCATAGCCGGTCACGCGCTGCCGGACGTCGGAGCCCCCGCCTACCGGCTGGGCCACTTCTTCGCCACGCTCACCGCAGGCCAGCAGGTCGCCCTCGCCGACAAGTACCCGCTCGTCGTGGGCAATCTGGACGGCGCGCCGGTCGCCCTGCGCTACCGGGCGAACCGGCACGCGCTGGTGCAGGCCGAAACGGCGGAACAGCGGCGGGCGAAGGACGTGGGACTCTCACCGGACGGACTGGAGCAGTCCGTACGACGGCTCGAACGCTTCCGCTCGCTCCTCGCGGGCGACCGGCAGATCCTCGCCTTCGACCCGTCGGGGCGGGGCCGGGCCGCCGAGGTCTTCGGCGATCTCGACCGGGCCGACCGGATCTCCGTCGTCGTACCCGGGGTGGACACCAGTCTGCTGACTCTGGAGCGCACCGGCCTCAAGAGGAACGCGGCGCCCGTCGGGATGGCGCGGTCGCTCTACGACGCGGAGCACGCGGCGCGCCCCGGTTCCCGTACGGCTGTCATCGCGTGGGCCGACTACACCGCTCCCGCCGGTATCGGCATGGACGCGGCGCTGGGCGGACTCGCCGAAGAGGGCGCGAAGCGCCTCGAAGCGCTGGTGGGGGCACTGCCCGGCAGATCCGACGTCTCGCTGTTCTGCCACAGCTACGGCTCCGTGCTGTGCGGAGTGGCAGCCCACGAGCTGCCGTCCAGGGTGTCCGACATCGCGGTCGCGGGCAGCCCGGGGATGCGGGCGGACAGCGCGGACGCGCTGCACACCCGCGCCAGGGTGTGGGCGATGCGGGACAGCGACGACTGGATCGCGGACGTGCCGAACATGGCGGTCGGCGGGCTCGGCCACGGCGCCGACCCGGTCGAGCCGGACTTCGGGGCGCGGATCGTGTCGGCGAGCGGCGCGGTCGGACACAGCGGTTACTTCGAGCCGGGTACGGAGAGTCTCGACAACTTCGCCGCGATCGGCGTGGGCGCGTACGACTCGGTCAGTTGCGCGAACACCGATCTGGCGTGCCACCGCGAGATCTCCGGGGATCCGGAGGACCGACGCGCGTAGAAGGACGTCGGACGCGCGTAGAGAAGGCGAACGGCCTGCCCGATTTCGCCGGTACCGAGGGGGGACGTGCGGGGCCGTGCCACATACGATGAGGCACATGGGTGATGTGCTGGCCGGAATTCATGCCACCTGGGAGTTCGACACCGACGCCGTGCTCATCCGCTTCGAACGGGGAATCCGCACGCCGAGGCTCTTCCAGAGCCTGAGTGAACGCCGCGTTCCGTACGCGGCGTTGTCGTCGGTGGCGCTGACCCCGGGCAAGCGGGGCACGGTGGTCCTGCGCGCGGTGCCGAGACCAGGTGCCGATCCATTGCTGGAGGCGGCGGCCGGGCAGCTCAAGGAGGGGTGCGACCCCTACCGCCTGGTGCTGCCCGCCGAGCGCGAGACGCTCGCCGAGTACTACGCCGACGAGCTGCGCGCCGTGCTCGGGCCGGAGGCGTCGCTGCCCGCCGAGCGCTTCATGGTGACGGCTCCCGAGGCGCCGATGCACTTCAAGGCGTACGACGGCCGGGCAGGCTTCGACGGGGCCCTGGTCTCCTTCCGGTGGTTCTGGACCGGTGCGTCGAGCGCCAAGTGGAAGGCGGGCGACCAGACGTTCCCCGTGGCGGACCTGGGCGGGATCGAGTGGCGTTCGCCGGAGGCCTTCGAGGGCTATCTGCGGCTGGTGCCACGGGGCACCGTCACGGAAGCCGAAGCGAGCGGCCCCGGAACGGAGCCGGTGCCCGGCGCGGGGCAGCCGCCTGCCGGCCGGGCCCAGCCGGACGAGGACCCCGCCTCGGTGGTCTTCGGCCTGGGGTACGGGCCGGTCCACGAGTCGCTGCCGTTCGCCGCGGCGGTCCTGGAGTCGGTCCGCCGGACGCAGTCGGTGCCGGTGGCGACGGCGCCCGTCCCGGTGGGTGGGCGCCGCGACCCGGCGGACATCGCCGAGCGGATACGCCACCTCGGGGACCTGCACCAGGCGGGCCTGGTGACGGACGCCGAGTACAGCGCGAAGAAGGCGGAACTGCTCGCGGAGCTGTGAGCCCGGGGCTCCGTGCCCCGGCTCGCCGCACCGCGCACCCCGGCGGTGGCCCCACAGGCCCGCACACCTGCCCCGGGCCCGCCGGTGCCGGGACAACACATGCCGCGGGCGCGCGCGGATGGCTACCGTGCCCGGCATGACTCTCGTGAGACGGGCCGGCGTGGCCGACGCGGAGGAAGTGCTGCGGCTGCGCCAGGTGATGATCGATTCGATGGAGGGCGCCGCCCCCTCCACCGACTGGCAGGCCCTGTCCCTGCCCACGCTCAAGGGCCGGCTCGCCGAACCGGACGGCGACTTCGCGGCGTTCGTCGTGGACCACCCCGGCCGGCCCGGGGCGCTGGCCTCCCTGGCGGCCGGGACGATCGAGTACCGCATCGGACGGGCGGAGAACCCGCACGGGCGGGTCGGCCACGTCTTCAGCGTCGCGACCGACCCGGACGCCCGGCGCCGCGGGTACGCCCGCGCCTGCGTGGAGGCGCTGCTGGACTGGTTCCGCCGCCGGGACATGCCGCAGGTCGACCTCAGCGCGTCCGCCGAGGCCGAGCCGCTGTACGCCTCGCTGGGTTTCGTGCGCAAGACGACCCCCTCCATGCGGCTGACGTCGCCCGGCGCATAGGCTCGGCCCCATGTCGTTGAAGAGCCTGGCGTCGATCGAGAACTGGCCGGTTTCCACGGCCGCCGCGGGCGTGGTCCGCGCGGACGGCACCATCGCCGGCACCCACGGCCCGGCCGGGCAGCGGTTCCCGCTGGCCTCGGTCACCAAGCCGCTGGCCGCCTACGCGGTGCTCGTGGCCTTCGAGGAGGGCGCGATCGAGCTGGACGAGCCGGCCGGTCCGCCCGGCGCCACGGTCCGCCATCTGCTCGCCCACACCGCGGGCCTGGCGTTCGACGAGCACCGGGTCATGGCCGCACCCGGTGAGCGGCGTCTGTACTCCAACGCCGGGTTCGAGCAGCTCGGCGACCACGTGGCGAAGGCGACCGACATCCCCTTCGCCGAGTATCTGCGCCAGGCCGTGCTGGAGCCGCTGGGCATGACACGGACCACCCTGGAGGGCTCCCCCGCCAAGGACGGCGTCTCCACGGTGGACGACCTGCTGCGCTTCGCGGCCGAGCTGCAGGCGCCCCGCCTGCTCGACCCGCGCACGGTCGCCGAGGCGATGACGGTCCAGTACCCGGGGACCAAGGGCGTGCTGCCCGGCTACGGCCACCAGAACCCCAACGACTGGGGCCTCGGCTTCGAGATCCGCGGCACCAAGTCCCCGCACTGGACGGGCGCTTCCTCCTCGCCGCGCACCGTCGGCCACTTCGGTCAGTCCGGCACGTTCCTGTGGGTCG
Source organism: Streptomyces sp. NPDC049970 (assembly GCF_040660235.1). Lineage (NCBI taxonomy): Bacteria > Bacillati > Actinomycetota > Actinomycetes > Kitasatosporales > Streptomycetaceae > Streptomyces > Streptomyces sp. NPDC049970. The sequence goes on from NZ_JBFALP010000012.1 coordinate 193,521, forward strand.
ACCCGGACGCGGGCGCGGCCTGCGTGGCGCTGACCGACCGTGCCTTCGGGCCGTGGGCGATCGAGGCGTGGCCGCCCTTCACCGACGCGGTCCTGGCCGAGCTGCGCGGCGCCTGAGCGGTCAGCCGAGGACGGGTTCCCCCTCCATCTGCCACACCAGCAGCTCCGCCTCCGTCAGCGCCACGGCCCGGAGGGGCTCGTCCACGCCCGTGATCCGGGCCGCGTCGCCCGGGTCCAGGTGCGTGGCGTCCAGCAGGACGCGGCCGCGCACCACATGGACGTACACGTACGGGGCGGACGGCAGCACGGCACGCCCGTCGGGCGCGAGCCGACGCACCTGGAGCACCGCGCCGGCCCGCCGAACCGGGTACGGGGCGGCGTCCGGCAGGGCGCGGACCACCTCGTAGGACGGCTCGCCGCCGGACTCCCGCGGGGTCAGCCACATCTGGACGAAGGTCAGCGGCCCGGAGGCGTCGTTGCGTTCGACGTGCCGGACACCTCCGGCCGCGCTGAGGTGCTGGAGGTCTCCGGGGCGGAGCACCGTCTCGTGCCCGGCGGAGTCGCGGTGGGTCAGTTCGCCCTCGACGACCCAGGTGACGATCTCGGTGTGGCGGTGCGGGTGCTCGTCGAATCCGGCGCCGGCGGCCAGGTGCTCCTCGTTGCAGGCGATCAGCGCGCCGAAGCGGACGTTGTCCGGGTCGTAGTGCGGGCCGAAGGAGAAGGCGTGCCGGGTGGTGATCCCCGCGGCGGCGTCGCCGCCCTGGTAGCGCTCCGTGGCGCGTCGTACGTCGATCGTCACGCCGACCACCGTAATGCCTGCTCGGGACGCCCAGCACCGACCCGGCGGCACGCACGGGAGTCCGGATAAGGCAGTCTTGTCCCCGTGCCCGAACCCGAATCCCGTACCCCCGACCCCTCAGCGCACGGCCTCCATCCGCACGCCGCGACCCTGAAACGACTGGAGAAGTCCTCCGGCTCACTGGCCGCCCAGGCCATCGCACGGATGGACGAGACGCTGCCGTGGTACCGGGCCATGCCCCCGGAGAACCGTTCGTGGATCGGGCTGGTGGCCCAGGCCGGTATCGCCGCCTTCACCGAGTGGTTCCGGCATCCGGACGCGCCCCAGGCCATCTCCACCGACGTGTTCGGCACGGCGCCGCGCGAGCTGACCCGCGCGATCACCCTGCGCCAGACCGTGGAGATGGTGCGCACCACCATCGAGGTGATGGAGTCCGCCATCGACGAGGTGGCGGCGCCGGGGGACGAGGCCGTGCTGCGCGAGGCGCTGCTGGTCTACGCCCGCGAGATCGCCTTCGCCACCGCCCAGGTGTACGCCCAGGCCGCGGAGGCACGCGGTGCCTGGGACGCG
>NZ_JBFALP010000013.1:0-175459 GCF_040660235.1 Streptomyces sp. NPDC049970
TGGGTGACGGGCGACTTCACCTCGACGCACGCGCCGTTGCCGCCGGAGTACGACGACTTCGTCCAGTTGTCGGTAGCGCCCTGAAGAATAGCCATCTTCCTCAAGCGCGAGGACCTCAACCACACCGGCTCACACAAGATCAACAACGTGCTCGGGCAGGCCCTCCTCACCAGGCGTATGGGCAAGACCCGCATCATCGCCGAGACCGGGGCCGGCCAGCACGGTGTCGCCACCGCCACCGCCTGCGCCCTCTTCGGGCTCGAGTGCACCATCTACATGGGCGAGATCGACACCGAGCGGCAGGCGCTGAACGTGGCGCGCATGCGGATGCTCGGCGCCGAGGTCGTGGCCGTGAAGTCCGGCTCCCGGACCCTCAAGGACGCCATCAACGAGGCGTTCCGCGACTGGGTCGCCAACGTGGACCGCACCCACTACCTCTTCGGTACGGTCGCCGGCCCGCACCCCTTCCCCGCGATGGTCCGCGACTTCCACCGGGTGATCGGCGTCGAGGCCCGGCGCCAGATCCTGGAGCGCGCGGGCCGGCTCCCGGACGCCGCGGTCGCCTGCGTCGGCGGCGGGTCCAACGCCATCGGCCTCTTCCACGCCTTCATCCCGGACGCGGACGTCCGGCTGATCGGCTGCGAACCCGCCGGGCACGGCGTGGAGACCGGCGAACACGCGGCGACCCTCACCGCGGGCGAGCCCGGAATCCTGCACGGCTCCCGGTCGTACGTCCTCCAGGACGAGGAGGGCCAGATCACCGAGCCGTACTCGATCTCGGCCGGCCTGGACTACCCGGGCATCGGCCCCGAGCACGCCTACCTCAAGGACGTCGGCCGCGGCGAGTACCGGGCGGTCACCGACGACGCCGCCATGCAGGCCCTGCGCCTCCTCTCCCGGACCGAGGGGATCATCCCGGCCATCGAGAGCGCGCACGCGCTGGCCGGAGCGCTGGAGGTCGGGCGGGAGCTCGGCGAGGACGGACTGATCCTGATCAACCTGTCCGGCCGCGGCGACAAGGACATGGACACGGCCGCGCGCTACTTCGGCCTGTACGACGGGGCGGACGCGGTCGTCGAGGCCGACGTCGCCGACGGAGAGGTGGAGGTCACCAAGTGAGCGGCAACCGAGAGCTCCTCGAATCCACACTGGCCCGGGCGGCCGCCGAGGACCGGGCGGCACTGATCGCCTACCTGCCCGGCGGCTTCCCGACCGTCGACGGCGGCATCGAGGCCGTCAAGGCGGCCGTCGCCGGCGGCGCCGACGTCATCGAGGTGGGCCTCCCGCACAGCGACCCGGTGCTCGACGGGCCGGTCATCCAGACCGCCGACGACATCGCCCTGCGCGGCGGCGTGAAGATCGCCGACATCATGCGCACGGTCCGCGAGGCGCACGAGGCGACGGGCGCGCCGATCCTCGTCATGACGTACTGGAACCCCATCGACCGGTACGGCGTGGAACGCTTCACCGCCGAACTGGCCGAGGCGGGCGGTGCCGGGTGCATCCTGCCCGACCTGCCGGTCCAGGAGTCCGCCATGTGGCGGGAGTACGCCGACAAGCACGGTCTCGCCACCGTCTTCGTCGTCGCTCCGAGCAGCAAGGACGCCCGCCTCGCGACCATCACGGCGGCCGGCTCCGGCTTCGTGTACGCCGCGTCGCTGATGGGCGTCACCGGCACCCGTGAGTCCGTCGGCGAGCAGGCCCAGGAGCTGGTGCGGCGTACCCGCGCCACCACCGACCTGCCGGTCTGCGTGGGCATCGGGGTGTCCACGGCCGAGCACGCCCGCCAGGTCGCGTCCTTCGCCGACGGAGTGATCGTCGGTTCGGCCTTCGTCAAGCGGATGCTCGACGCCCCGGACGAGGCCTCCGGCCTCGCCGCCGTCCGCGCGCTGGCGGCCGAGCTGGCCGAAGGCGTTCGAAAGCGCTGACCGCGCTCGTCATCCGTATGGGTGGACATGGGACCGGGGAGGCACTGACGTGCCTCCCCGGTTCGTTTGCGCGGTGTGAGCGAGAAGAACCAAGACCGAAAAAGGGCCGCGCGCGACCGGCTCGTCCACGAGCGTGAGCAGGACAGGGCGCGGGAGCGCCGCCGCCGCACGCTGATCGTCTCGACGGCCGTGGTGGGGGTGCTGGCGCTGGCCGCCGTGATCGGCCTGATCGCGGCCAACGCGGGCAAGGACGGCCAGGACGCCGAGGCCGGACCAGCCGTCACCCCGTCCGGAGCGATGGGCGAGGACGGACTCGCCCTCCAGGTCGGCGCGGACGACGCCCCGTCCACGCTCACGATCTGGGAGGACTTCCGCTGCCCGGTCTGCGCCCAGTTCGAGAACGCCTTCCGGGACACCGTCACGGAGCTGGCCGACAGCGGACAGCTCAGGGTGCAGTACCACCTGGCCACGATCATCGACGGCAACGTCGGCGGCACCGGCTCCCTGCGTGCGGCCAACGCCGCCGCCTGCGCCCAGGACGCCGGCAAGTTCGCCCCGTACCACGACGAGCTCTTCAGCAACCAGCCCGCCGAGACCGACGACGCCTTCAGCAAGAACAGCAAGCTGATCGAGCTGGCGGGCTCGGTGGACGGCCTGGACACCCCCGCCTTCCGCAGCTGCGTCGAGGACGGCACGCACGACAGCTGGGTCGAGAAGTCGAACAAGGCGTTCGGCGAGGGCGGCTTCGAGGGGACTCCGACGGCCCTGCTCAACGGCGAGTCGGTCTTCCCGAAGAAGGGGGACGAGCAGATCTCCGAGGCCAACCTCAAGAAGTGGGTGGCCGACGCCAACAAGGGCAAGAAGCCGGGCACGGTCGGAGCGACACCCTCCCCCTGACGACGGTCCCGGACGGTGCTCCGGGCCGACCCCGTTACCCAGAAGTTGCCGGACGGCTTGCCGTACGTCCCGTCCGGCAGGGTAGCGTCGACCCCGTCATGAACCTTGCCTTCATTCCCAGCCCGTCGACCGGCGTGATCGAGCTCGGCCCGATCCCGCTCCGCGGCTACGCGTTCTGCATCATCATCGGTGTCTTCGTCGCCGTCTGGTTCGGCAACAAGCGCTGGATCGCCAGGGGCGGCAAAGCCGGCACAGTCGCCGACATCGCCGTCTGGGCCGTGCCCTTCGGCCTCGTCGGCGGCAGGCTCTACCACGTCATCACCGACTACCAGCTGTACTTCAGCGACGGTGAGGACTGGGTGGACGCCTTCAAGATCTGGGAGGGCGGCCTCGGCATCTGGGGTGCTGTCGCGCTCGGCGCGGTCGGTGCCTGGATCGGCTGCCGCCGCCGGGGGATTCCGCTCCCCGCCTGGGCCGACGCCCTGGCACCCGGCCTCGCCTTCGCCCAGGCGATCGGCCGCTGGGGCAACTGGTTCAACCAGGAGCTCTACGGCAAGCCGACCGACCTGCCCTGGGCGCTGAAGATCAGTGAGGGCACGAACCGGGTCGCGGGCACCTACCACCCGACCTTCCTCTACGAGTCGCTGTGGTGCGTCGGTGTCGCGCTGCTGGTGATCTGGGCGGACCGCCGTTTCAAGCTGGGCCACGGCCGGGCGTTCGCGCTCTACGTCGCGGCCTACTGCGTCGGACGCGGGTGGATCGAGTACATGCGCGTCGACGAGGCGCACCACGTGCTGGGCCTCCGGCTCAACGTGTGGACCGCGATCGTCATGTTCGTGCTCGCGGTGACCTACATCGTGATCTCGGCGAAGGTGCGCCCGGGCCGCGAGGAGGTCGTCGAGCCCGACCTGCCGGCAGACGGCGCCGAGGACGGCGCCGAGGACGAGGTGGACACCGGCTCCTCCGACGGCACCACCCCGGACGACGACGCGCCCTCCGACAACGCCCCCTCGGAAGGCACGCCCTCGGAAGGCACGCCCTCCGACGAGGCGTCCGACGCCCCCGCAGCCGGGGCGAAGGACCCGGAGGGCGACGGGGCGGCCCCGCAGAAGGCCGACCGGAGCTGACCCCACGACGACCTCAGGGCCGCCGGACCGCACCACGGGTCCGGCGGCCCCTTCGCGTGTCCCCTCTGAGCCTGGTGACCGCACGGGTCCCGCACCCCGGACCGGCCACCGGTCCGGGGCGTCGTCTCAGCGTCGGCGTGCCAGGGCGAGCGTGCGTTCCGCGCTCGCCACCACCGCCGCGTCCACGAACCTCCCGTCGGGCAGGGCCTGGGCGCCCTCCTGGCTCCTGAACGCCTCCAAGACCTGCTCCGCCGACTCGACCTCACGCGACGTCGGCCGGAACGCCCGTTCGATCACCTGTAGCTGCCGTGGGTGGATGGCAGCCCGCCCGAGCAGGCCCAGGTCCCGCCCGTGCGCGCAGGACGACCGCAGCCCGGACAGGTCCCGGACGTCCGGGAACACCGACATGACGGGCGGGTCCAGCCCGGCCGCCCGCGCCGCGATCACCACACGGCTGCGCGACCAGTCGAGCCCGGCGTCGTCCCGCACCCCCAGATCCGCCCGGAGGTCGGCCTCGCCCAGCGCGACGCCCCGTACGTCGTGATGAGCCCCGGCGATCGAGTACGCGTGCTCGATCGCCAGCGCCGACTCCAGCAGGGGATACAACGGCACGCCCGGTGCGAGGGCCGCGACATGGTGTACGGACGCCGCATGGGTGATCTTGGGAAGCCGCATCCCGGACAGCCCCGGCAGAGCCGCCAGAGCCCTGACGTCGTCCTCGCCGTGGACCCTGACGTGGACCGGGACGGCCCGGGTGCCGAGTGCCGCCGGATCGGAGAGCAGCTCCACCGTCGCCGACCGCGCGTACTCCCTGCGGTCCGGCGCGACCGCGTCCTCCAGGTCGACGATCACCACGTCCGCACCCGACCCGAGGGCCTTGTGGACCACACCGGGCCGGTCCCCGGGCACGTACAGCCAGGTCAGCGCCACCGCGTTCACAGCGCGCCCTCCTCCCGCAGTTCCGCGATCCTCGGCGCGGAGAGGCCCAGCGCCGTCAGGATCTCCTCCGTGTCGGCCCCGTGCGGCCTGCCCGCCCAGCGGATCGCCCCCGGCGTCTCCGAGAGCCGGAACAGCACGTTCTGCATCCGCAGCGGCCCGAGCTCCGGGTCGTCGACCTCGGTGATCGTGCCCAGGGCCCGGTACTGGGGGTCCTCCATCACGTCCCGCACGTCCTGGATCGGCGCGATCGCCGCCTCGGCCTTCTCGAACGCGTCCACGGCCTCCTCCCGGGTGCGCCGGGCGATCCAGTGGCCCACCGCCTCGTCGAGCTCGTCGGCGTGTTCGGCCCGTGTGCTCCCCGCGCCGAACCACGGTTCGTCGATCAGTTCGGGGCGTCCCACCAGGCGCATCACGCGCTCCGCCACCGACTGGGCGGAGGTCGAGACGGCGACCCAGTGGCCGTCGGACGTGCGATAGGTGTTGCGGGGGGCGTTGTTCCGGGACCGGTTGCCGGTACGCGGCTGGACATGGCCGAGCTGGTCGTACCAGAGCGGCTGCGGACCCAGCACGGTGAGGATCGGCTCGATGATCGCCAGGTCCACCACCTGGCCACCGCCGGTGCGGTCACGTCCGGCCAGGGCTGTCATCACCGCGTACGCGGTGGCGAGTGCCGCGATCGAGTCGGCGAGCCCGAACGGCGGCAGGGTAGGCGGGCCGTCCGGCTCCCCGGTGACCGCGGCGAAGCCGCTCATCGCCTCGGCGAGCGTGCCGAAGCCGGGCCGGTGCGCGTAGGGACCGGTCTGGCCGAAGCCCGTGACCCGGGCCAGCACCAGCCGCGGGTTGACCGCACGCAGTTCCTCCCAGCCCAGGCCCCAGCGCTCCAGCGTCCCGGGCCGGAAGTTCTCGATGATCACGTCGGTGTCCGCGGCCAGCCGCAGCAGCACGTCCCGGCCTCCGGGGCTGGACAGGTCCAGCGTCAGCGTCCGCTTGTTGCGGCCGAGCAGCTTCCACCACAGGCCGATCCCGTTCTTGGAGGGGCCGTGGCCGCGCGAGGGGTCTGGTTTGCGCGGGTGCTCGACCTTGATGACCTCGGCCCCGAAGTCCCCGAGCATGGTGGCCGCGAGCGGCCCGGCGAAGAGTGTGGCGATGTCCAGGACCCGCAGTCCCGCGAGCGGTGACGGCGCATCCGTTCCGGTTTCGCTCATACGGCATCGATCTCGCTGCGGTACGGCATCGACGTCGAGGCGCCCGCCCGCTGTACGCACAGCGCCGCAGCCGAGGACGCCCAGGCCAGCGCCTCGGGTACGGACCTGCCCTCGCCGAGGGCCACGGCGAGTGTGCCGACGAAGGTGTCCCCGGCCCCCGTCGTGTCGACCGCGGTGACCTCGGGCGCCGGGAACAGCACCGCTTCGCCACCCCGGGCCGCGTACAGGCAGCCCTTCCGGCCGAGTGTGATCACGACCTCCGGGACCTGCCGCAGAAGGATCTGCGCCGCCGCGTGCGGTTCGTCGTAGCCGGTGAGCGCCGCGGCCTCGTGCTCGTTGGGGACCAGCAGGTCGACGGCGTCCAGGAGTTCGGACGGCAGCGGCTGCACGGGCGAGGGCGTGAGGATCGTCCGCACGCCCCGCGCCTTCGCGGTGCGCGCCGCCTCGGTCACGACGGCGAGCGGGAGTTCCAGTTGCAGGAGCAGCAGGCAGGACGCGGCGATCGCGGCGTCCTCGCCGGCGCCCAGCGTGGTCACGGTGGCGTTCGCTCCGGGGATCACCACGATCGAGTTGGCCCCGTCGCCGTCGACGACGATGTGCGCGGTGCCGCTCGGGCCCGCGGCGGTGTGCAGGAGTTCCGTGTCCACGCCCGCGTGCTCCAGATTCGTCCGGAGGCGCGAGCCGTATTCGTCGGTGCCCACCGCGCCGATCATCACCACCTCGCCTCCCGCGCGGGCCGCGGCGACGGCCTGGTTGGCGCCCTTGCCGCCGGGGACGGTCCTGAACTCGCTTCCGGTGACGGTCTCCCCGGGTCCGGGCGCCCGGGGGACGTAGGCGACAAGGTCCATGTTGGTGCTGCCGAGCACCGCGATCGCTGTCATGGGCGGCGTACCTCCTGGTGGGTCAGTTCCGCGAGGGTGTCGAAGCCGACGGAGTCGAAGCCGGACACGGACGTGGCCAGCCGGTTCTTGAGCGGCGCCGTCCAGTGGCCGGGCAGCGCGTCGGCCCGCCCGGCGAGCAGGCCGGCGAGCGAACCGGCGGTCGCGCCGTTGGAGTCGGTGTCCCAGCCGCCCGACACCGCGAGGCAGACGGAGCGGGTGAAGTCGCCGTCCGCGCGGGTCAGGGCGGCGGCCAGCAGCGCCGCGTTGGGCAGGACGTGCACCCAGTGGTGGGTGGCCGCGTAGACGGCGTGGAGCCGGTCGACGACCGCGTCGAAGTCCGGCTCCGCGCGGGCCGTCGCGACGCCCAGCCGGACCGCTCCGGCGTACCGGGAGCGGGGCGGGACCACGCGGAGCCCCGCCGCGACACACCCGTGCACGTCCGTCTCGCCGCCCGCGGCCTCCGCCAGCGCGGCGGCGGTGAACATCGCGCCGTACACGCCGTTGGCCGTGTGGGTCAGGACCGCGTCGCGATGGGCCTGCGCGGCGGCGGCCGCCGGGTCGCCCGGGTGCGTCCAGCCGTGCACGTCCGCCCGGATCGCGGCGCCGATCCACTCCCGGAAGGGGTTGCGGTGGCGGGCGGTGTCCGGTGGTTCGAGGCCGTCGAGCAGATTGCGGTAGGCGACGCGTTCGGCGGTGAAGACCCGGCCGGCGGGCAGCTCGTCCAGCCAGAGGCGGGCGACGTCGTCCGTGGTGAAGTCCCTGCCGTGGCGCCGGAGCAACAGCAGGGCGAGCAAGGGGTAGTTGAGGTCGTCGTCCTCCGGCATGCCGTCGATGTTCTCGGCGAGGGAGGTGGGCGCGGAACGACGGTTCCACGGGTGCGCGGCGGCGAGTTCCGCCGGCAGTCCCCGGGCCGTGAACCAGGTGGTGAGAGGCCAGTTATCGGTCGCGCGGGCCAGTGCTCTGATGCCGTCCAGCGGGAGCTTCTCGACCGGCTTGCCGAGCAGGCAGCCCACCGCGCGGCCCAGCCAGGCGGCGTGCAGGCGGTCGGGGCCGGGGGACACCGCGCGGGGCCGGGACGCCGGCCAGCGGGGGCACGCGGCCCTGATCGCGGACAGGCCGGTCGGCTCGTCCCGGGCCGACGGGCACTCCAGCGCGCCGAGTTCGTCCAGCAGCCGCTCGGCGAGCGGGCGCAGCCCGGGCGGCGCGGGCGGCTCGGAGGCACCCGCCCGCTCAGGGGCCGGGGCGCCGCCCGCCGCGTGCCACCGCCCCGCGACGTCTCCCGCGTCCCGGCCGTCCTGTGCGGCCTGGCGCAGCTCGTGGCCCACCAGGTCCTCGGGCTGGACCCAGGTCAGGCGCACGGTCACCGACCGTCGCCCGTCAGCACGGCGAACGCGGCCTCGTGTGTGCGACGCCGTGCCGTGTCCCGCGCGAAGACCTCGCGGGTGACCTCGGCCAAGGCCCTTGCCGGGGCGTGCAGATCGAGGCGGCTCGCCTCGGCGACCGTCTTCACCCAGTCGACGGGTACGGCCTCCTCGCCGTGCAGTGCACCCGCCAGGGCCCCGCTCATCGTGGCGATCGAGTCGCAGTCACGGCCGTAGTTGACCGAACCGAGGACCGTGTGCCGGTAGTCGCCGCCGCCGACCAGGAGCATGCCGAGCGCGACCGGCAGCTCCTCGATGGAGTGCAGCCGGGAGGGCCTGCGGGCGCCGAGCGAGGGTTCCCGGTAGTGGGGACCCACCGTGTCGAACGGGGCGACGGCCGCGCGAAGTGGCGCCAGGGCGGACTCGAAGTCCGTGTGGCGGCAGGCCACTTCGCACACCGCCTCGATCGCCGACCGGGTGCCGTCCTTGGCGAGGGCCAGGGCGGCCTCCACGACGGAGGCCGGTGTGGCCCCCGGCACGCAGGCGGCGGCGACGGAGGCCGCCAGCACCCCGGCCGCCTCCCTTCCGTACGAGGACTGGTGCGCCCCCGCGACGTCCAGCGCCTCCGCGTAGGCGGCCTCCGGGTGCGCCGCGTTCACGAGGCCGACCGGGGCCATGTACATCGCCGCCCCGCAGTTGACGATGTTCCCCGAGCCCGCCTCGCGAGGGTCGGCGTGCCCGTAGTGCAGCCGGGTGACGATCCACTTCTCGGCGAGGAAGATCCGTTGCAGGGGCAGCGCCTCGGCCTCCAGCTCCGGGATCCAGCGGGGCCGCGACATCAGGTCCGGTACGAGGTGGTCGGCGACCGAGTACGCGTCCAGGTGGCCGCGGACCGTCTCGTACACCCGCACCAGCGCATGGGTCATCAGGGTGTCGTCGGTGACGTGCCCGTCGCCCTTGTGGTAAGGCGCGATGGGCCGTGCGGTGCGCCAGTCCTCGCCGTACCAGGGGCCGACGACGCCGCCCACCCGGCCGCCGTGCCGCTCCGCGATCTGCTCGGGGGTCCAGCCCTCGACGGGACCGCCGAGCGCGTCCCCGACCGCTGCCCCGACCAGGGCTCCCGTGATGCGTTCATCCAGGGTGAGCGTCGTGGTGGCCGCGGCCCCTGCGGTTGCTTTGGGTGTCATGCCGGAATTGTCCACCCGGGGTGGCCGGATCCGTGGCTGCCAGCAGCCCGGCGAGTTCGATGAGATCGGTACCCGCAAGCAGGGGCAGGGCGCACCCGGCCAGGGTGCGGCAGGCCTCCCGCCAGCCCGCCGGCACGGTGCCCGCCCCGCCGAGCGCCCCGGTCAGCGCACCCGCGAGGGCCGGTGCCGAATCGGCGACCCGGGACAGGCAGGCCGCGGCGGGCACGGCCTGCGCGATCTCACCCCGGGCGGCGGCCGTCAGCGCGAGGGCGACCGGCACGGTCTCGGCGGCGGCGATCCCGTAGCTGTAGACGTGGTCCACGATCTGGTGCTCCAGGACGGGGACGAGCGCGAAGGCGCCCGCCGGCTCGTCGGTGAACTCCCGGGCCAGCCGCACGGCGTGGACCGCGTTGCGGGCGATCTCCGTGCCGTCGGGCAACTGGTCCAGCGCGGCGTCCACCACCGTGTCGACGTCCGCCCCCGCGAGTGCCACGGCGATCGCGGCGGCCACGGCCCGCGCACCGTGCACCCCGTCACCGTCCTGGGTGTACCGGGCGTCGAACTCGGCGAGCTCCGCCGCCGCCGACGGGTCCCCGGGATGCACCACCGCGAGGACGGCGGCCCGCACACAGGCGGCGTCGTCGAAGTAGTGCGGGTTGTCGTGACCGGTGGCGGGCGGGCGCAGCCCGGCCGCCAGGTTGCCCAGCCCGGCCCGCACCGAGATCCGGGCCCGGAGCGGCAGGACGGCGGACTCGACCTCGGGCGCGCGGGCACTCGCGGCGGCCACCTTCGCCGCCAGCGCGTTCCACGACCGGTCGATCGCGTCCCGCACCCGGTGGCCGGGAGCGAGGCCGGGCGCGTGGTCCGCCGCTGCGGCCAGCACCGTACGGGCCGTGAACGCCGCCCACTCGGCGTCGTCCGAGGGCCCGAGCCGGAGCGGCTCCGGCGGCTGGTTGAGCGCGATCGGCACCGGGAGCGTCGTCGTCGCGTTCTGCTCCGCGAAGGTGTCCAGCTCGCGGGTCAGCCGCCGGGTCCACTCGGGCATCCGGGCGGCCCGGTGGCGTGCCGCCGGCCACCCGGCCGCGTCCCCGGCGGCCAGCCCGAGCAGCAGCCCCTCGATCCTGACGCGCCTGCCGGGCCACTCGGCGCCCGCGTCCCGAGTCGCACGGGACGGCTGCTCCGCGGTGATGCGGATGGCCACACGTGGGGCGGCCGGCTCGTCCGCCACGGTGGGCGCGCTCCGGGGAGCGCGCCGGGCGGCCGTCACCGGCCGGCCCCGCGGGCCCCGGGCGCGGCGGGCGCGGCGGGCGCCGGGGCGTGCCGCCGCACCGCACCGGACGCTCGGGCGAAGACGGGCTCCCGGTCCGGGGCGGTCGGTGCCCCCGGCGGATCCTCGCCCTCGTCCGGGGTCAGCAGCTCCGCGATGTCCAGCACGTGGTAGCCGCGCATCGACGGCAGGCAGCTGCCGCGGACCGGGCCGATCGCCGACGCCCAGTCCCGGGGGATCGCCGACGCCCCGTGCAGGGCCCCGGCGAGCGCCCCCGCGACTGCCGCGGTCGTGTCGGCGTCGCGGCCCATGTTCACCGCCGTGAGCACCGCCGTACGGAAGTCGCCGCGGGCCGCCGTGAAGGCCCCGAACGCCAGGCCCACCGCCTCCGGTGCCAGGTCCGTCCACGGGTAGCCGCCGATCACCACGGCGGAGCGCACCGCGCGCTCCGCCGTCAGCCGGTCCGGGTACGAGCGCTGCGCGGCGGTGACCGCGCGGCGCAGCGAGCGGGCCGTCCAGGAGTCCATCGGTACGACCGAGAGCGCCGCGGCGATCACCGACGCGAGCCCCGCCCCGACCATGGCGGCCGCCACCCCGGCCGCGACCGCCTGGCCGCCGTAGATGCCCTCCCCGTCGTGACTGACCCGTCCGTCCACGGCCACCAGGCGGGCGGCCTCGGCGGGCCGGCCCGCCGCGAACACACCGAACGGCGCCGCGCGCATCGCGAGACCGTCGCTCCAGGCGTGCCTGTGCTGGGCGGAGATCGGCGCGGCGAGACCCCGCCGGAGGTTCTCCAGCGTTCCGCGCTCGCTGAACCCCGCACCCCGGAAGGGGCCCTCGTCCAGGTCGGCGATCCAGTGGTGCCAGGCCCGCTCGACGTGCGAGACGGTCAGCGCCGAACCGTGCCTCGCCAGCAGCAGCCCGGAGAAGATCGCGTACTCGGTGTCGTCGGTCCCCGCCGGATCGTCGCTGACGAAGCCCTCGATCCGGCCCCAGCGGCGGCGGATCTCCGACGGGCGCATGTTCTCCGCGGGGGCCCCGAGCGCGTCCCCCACCGCGAGCCCCAGCAACGCGCCCCTGGCCCGGTCACCGGTGCCCGCCGCACTGTCCGCCATGAGCTCCATCGTGTCGCCCCTTCACTCGCACCCGGAAACGAACGGATGAGACCGGATAGCAGTTGATTCCACGCATCGGCCGAAGAGAGGCTCGTTACTGGTATAAATCGGCCGCCCGAGTGACGCTCCCAGGCCAGGTAAGTTCGGCCTTCCTTGCTGGCGAGGGGCTTGTTTCGTGCGTACTTTCGAGTGTGTGGAGCGGGAGATCGCAACGTTCTGGGCCCGCCCCGGAAAAAGGGGAGAGCTGTGTCCATCATCGAGACCGACGCCGTACTGCACGAGGCCCACCGCGACAACCACACCCACCGCGATGTCAACGGTGGCTGGCTGCGTCCCGCGGTCTTCGGCGCCATGGACGGTCTCGTCTCCAACCTCGCGCTGATGACGGGCGTCGCCGGTGGTGCCGTCTCCCACCGGACGATCGTGATCACGGGCCTGGCGGGACTGGCCGCAGGCGCGTTCTCGATGGCCGCGGGGGAGTACACCTCCGTCGCCTCGCAGCGCGAGCTCGTCGAGGCGGAGCTCGACGTGGAGCGGCGCGAGCTGCGCAAGCACCCCGCCGACGAGATGGCGGAGCTCGCCGCCCTGTACGAGTCCCGGGGCGTCGAGCCGGAGCTCGCCTCGGAGGTCGCGCGCCAGCTCTCCAGGGATCCCGACCAGGCCCTGGAGATACACGCCCGCGAGGAACTCGGCATCGACCCCGGCGACCTGCCCTCGCCGCTCGTCGCCGCCGTCTCGTCCTTCGGGGCCTTCGCACTCGGCGCCCTGCTCCCCGTGCTGCCCTTCCTGCTCGGCGCCGCCGCCCTGTGGCCCGCGGTGCTGCTCGCCCTCGTCGGCCTCTTCGCCTGCGGTGCGGTGGTGGCCAGGGTGACGGCCCGCAGCTGGTGGTTCAGCGGGCTGCGCCAGCTCCTGCTCGGCGGCGCCGCCGCCGCGCTCACGTACGGTCTGGGCACCCTGTTCGGCGTCGCCGCGGGCTGAGGCCGGCGCCCTCCGCGAGTGTGTCCACGGGCCCGCGGCCGGAGGGCCGGGACCTCACGGGTACGCTGCGGCGTCGCACCGGTGTGACGTACGTCCTGACACACGTCACTGGGCGGGGGAGCCGGCCCCCCGTAAAGTGAGACGCTATGCGGACCTACACATAAGTAGCCGTTACTCGGCGGTTTCGATTCCATGACCGCCGGGCAAGAGCCGTAGACATCGCGGGCAACGACGCCCGCTCTCTGCGGTCTCCCAGGACAGTGATCCACAATGATCCGTCCAATCGTGACCCACCGGCACCAGGACTCCGTGGTGTCCGCATGCTGGAACGACCTATCCGCTTTTTGAGAAGCGTTCCATCATGTAACCTGCACGAAATTTCGCAGAGGGCCAGCGTCGTCCCTCGGCACAGCACATGCCACGACGACGACGGGAGAGCCGATGCGCATCCACGCCTGGTCGCCCATGGACGGTCGCCCCGCCCAGCAGGGGATGTACGACCCCCGTAACGAGCACGACGCCTGTGGCGTCGGGTTCGTGGCCACTCTGACCGGTGTGGCCAGCCATGAGCTGGTCGAGCAGGCGCTGACCGTACTGCGCAACCTCGAACACCGCGGCGCCACAGGATCCGAGCCCGACTCGGGTGACGGCGCCGGCATTCTCCTTCAGGTCCCGGACGCCTTCCTCCGCGAAGAGGCCGGATTCGACCTCCCCGAGGCCGGCTCGTACGCCGTCGGCATCGCCTTCCTGCCCGCCGAGAACTCCACCGGCGCCGTCCAGGAGATCGAGAAGATCGCCGCCGAAGAGGGCCTCGACGTCCTCGGCTGGCGCCAGGTCCCGGTCACCCCGGACATCCTCGGCAACGGCGCCCGCGCCGTCATGCCGGAGTTCCGCCAGCTGTTCGTCGCCGGGAGCACCTCCCAGGCCGAGTCCGGCATCGCGCTGGACCGCAAGGCCTTCGTCCTGCGCAAGCGCGCCGAGCGCGAGGCCGGGGTGTACTTCCCCTCGCTCTCCGCACGCACGATCGTCTACAAGGGCATGCTCACCACCGGCCAGCTGGAGCCGTTCTTCCCGGACCTCTCCGACCGCCGCTTCGCCACCGCGGTCGCGCTGGTCCACTCCCGCTTCTCCACCAACACCTTCCCGAGCTGGCCGCTCGCCCACCCGTACCGCTTCGTCGCTCACAACGGCGAGATCAACACGGTCAAGGGCAACCGCAACTGGATGAAGGCCCGCGAGTCCCAGCTCGCCTCCGGCCTCTTCGGCGCGGCGCAGCTCGACCGGATCTTCCCCGTCTGCACACCGGACGCCTCCGACTCGGCCTCCTTCGACGAGGTCCTGGAGCTGCTCCACCTCGGCGGACGCTCGCTGCCCCACTCGGTCCTGATGATGGTCCCCGAGGCGTGGGAGAACCACGCCTCCATGGACCCGGCACGCCGCGCCTTCTACCAGTACCACTCCACGATGATGGAGCCCTGGGACGGACCGGCCTGCGTCACCTTCACCGACGGCACCCAGGTCGGCGCGGTCCTCGACCGCAACGGACTGCGCCCCGGCCGCTACTGGGTCACCGACGACGGCCTCGTCGTCCTCTCCTCCGAGGTCGGCGTCCTCGACATCGACCCGGCCAAGGTCGTCCGCAAGGGCCGCCTCCAGCCCGGCCGGATGTTCCTCGTCGACACCGCCGAACACCGCATCATCGAGGACGACGAGATCAAGGCGTCCCTGGCCGCCGAGAACCCGTACCAGGAGTGGCTGGAAACCGGCGAGATCGAGCTCGAGGACCTCCCCGAGCGCGAGCACATCGTGCACACCCACGCCTCGGTCACCCGCCGCCAGCAGACCTTCGGCTACACCGAGGAAGAGCTCCGCGTCCTCCTCGCCCCGATGGCCCGCACCGCCGGCGAACCCCTCGGCTCCATGGGCACCGACTCGCCCATCGCCGCCCTGTCCGCGCGCCCCCGGCTGCTCTTCGACTACTTCACCCAGCTGTTCGCCCAGGTCACCAACCCGCCGCTGGACGCCATCCGCGAGGAGCTCGTCACCTCGCTGCGCTCCTCGCTCGGCCCTGCGGGCAACATCCTGCAGCCGACCGCCGCCACCTGCCGCAGCGTCACGCTGCCCTTCCCGGTGATCGACAACGACGAGCTGGCCAAGCTCATACACATCAACGCCGACGGCGACATGCCGGGCATGAAGGCCGCCACCCTCTCCGGCCTCTACCGCGTCAGCGGCGGCGGCGAGGCCCTGGCAGCCCGGATCGAGCAGATCTGCACCGAGGTCGACGCCGCCCTGGAGGACGGTGCCGGCCTGATCGTCCTGTCCGACCGCCACTCCGACGCCGAGCACGCGCCGATCCCGTCGCTGCTGCTCACCTCGGCCGTCCACCACCACCTCATCCGCACCAAGCAGCGCACCCAGGTGGGCCTGCTGGTCGAGGCCGGCGACGTCCGCGAGGTCCACCACGTCGCGCTGCTCATCGGCTACGGCGCCGCCGCGGTCAACCCGTACCTCGCGATGGAGTCCGTCGAGGACCTCGTCCGCGCCGGCACGTTCATCGAGGACATCGACGCCGAGCTGGCCATCCGCAACCTGATCTACGCCCTCGGCAAGGGCGTCCTCAAGGTCATGTCCAAGATGGGCATCTCGACCGTCGCCTCCTACCGCGGCGCACAGGTCTTCGAGGCCGTCGGCCTCGAAGAGGCCTTCGTCTCCCAGTACTTCAACGGCACCGCCACCAAGATCGGCGGCGCCGGACTCGACATCGTCGCCAAGGAGGTCGCCGCCCGGCACACCAAGGCGTACCCCGCCTCCGGCATCGCCGCCTCGCACCGCGCACTGGAGATCGGCGGCGAGTACCAGTGGCGCCGCGAGGGCGAGCCGCACCTGTTCGACCCGGAGACGGTCTTCCGCCTCCAGCACGCCACCCGCAACCGCCGGTACGACATCTTCAAGAAGTACACCGGCCGGGTCAACGAGCAGTCCGAGCGCCTGATGACGCTGCGCGGACTGTTCGGCTTCAAGGACGGCCGCGAGCCGATCTCCATCGACGAGGTCGAGTCCGCCGCGGACATCGTCAAGCGCTTCTCCACCGGCGCCATGTCCTACGGCTCCATCTCCCAGGAAGCGCACGAGACGCTCGCCGTCGCCATGAACCAGCTGGGCGGCAAGTCCAACACCGGTGAGGGCGGCGAGGACGCCGAGCGCCTCTACGACCCCGCGCGCCGCTCCTCCATCAAGCAGGTCGCCTCCGGCCGCTTCGGCGTGACCAGCGAGTACCTGGTCAACGCGGACGACATCCAGATCAAGATGGCGCAGGGCGCGAAGCCCGGCGAGGGCGGCCAGCTGCCCGGCCACAAGGTCTACCCGTGGGTCGCCAAGACCAGGCACTCCACCCCGGGTGTCGGCCTGATCTCACCCCCGCCGCACCACGACATCTACTCCATCGAGGACCTGGCTCAGCTGATCCACGACCTCAAGAACGCCAACCCGGCGGCCCGCATCCACGTGAAGCTGGTCTCCGAGGTCGGCGTCGGCACGGTCGCGGCCGGTGTCTCCAAGGCCCACGCGGACGTCGTACTCATCTCCGGCCACGACGGCGGCACGGGCGCCTCCCCGCTCACCTCGCTCAAGCACGCGGGCGGCCCCTGGGAGCTCGGCCTCGCCGAGACCCAGCAGACCCTGCTGCTAAACGGTCTGCGCGACCGCATCGTCGTCCAGACCGACGGCCAGCTCAAGACGGGCCGCGACGTGGTCATCGCCGCGCTCCTCGGCGCCGAGGAGTTCGGTTTCGCGACCGCCCCCCTCGTCGTCTCCGGCTGCGTCATGATGCGCGTCTGCCACCTCGACACCTGTCCGGTCGGCATCGCCACCCAGAACCCCGTCCTGCGCGAGCGGTTCTCCGGCAAGGCCGAGTACATCGTCAACTTCTTCGAGTTCATCGCCGAAGAGGTCCGCGAGATCCTCGCCGAGCTCGGCTTCCGCACCATCGAGGAGGCCGTCGGCCACGCCGAACTCCTCGACACCGAGCGGGCCGTCACCCACTGGAAGGCCCAGGGCCTCGACCTCGAGCCCCTCTTCCACGTGCCCGAACTCCCCGACGGCGCGGTGCGCCACCAGATCGCCGAGCAGGACCACGGCCTGGCCAAGGCACTCGACAACGAGCTGATCAAGCTCGCCTCCGACGCCCTGGGCGCCGACACCGCCGAGGCGGCCCAGCCCGTCCGCGCGCAGATCGCCATCCGCAACATCAACCGCACCGTCGGCACCATGCTCGGCCACGAGGTGACCAAGAAGTTCGGCGGTGCGGGCCTGCCCGACGACACCATCGACATCACCTTCACCGGGTCCGCCGGACAGTCGTTCGGCGCGTTCGTGCCGCGCGGCGTGACACTGCGCCTGGAAGGCGACGCCAACGACTACGTCGGCAAGGGCCTCTCAGGCGGCCGCGTCATCGTCCGCCCCGACCGCGGCGCCGACCACCTCGCCGAGTACTCCACCATCGCCGGCAACACCATCGGCTACGGGGCGACCGCCGGCGAACTGTTCCTCCGCGGCCGTACCGGCGAGCGCTTCTGCGTCCGCAACTCCGGTGCCACGGTCGTCTCGGAAGGCGTGGGCGACCACGGCTGCGAGTACATGACCGGCGGTCGCGCCGTCGTACTCGGCGAGACCGGACGCAACTTCGCCGCGGGCATGTCGGGCGGTGTCGCGTACGTCATCGACCTCGACCTCGACAACGTCAACACCGGCAACGTCGGCGCCGTCGAGACCCTCGACGACACCGACCGGCAGTGGCTGCACGACGCCGTGCGCCGCCACCAGGAGGAGACCGGATCCACGGTCGCCGAGAAGCTCCTGGCCGACTGGGACACCGCCGCCGCCCGCTTCAGCAAGATCATCCCGTCCACCTACAAGGCAGTGCTCGCAGCCAAGGACGCCGCCGAGCTCGCCGGTCTCTCCGAGCAGGAGACCACCGAGAAGATGATGGAGGCGGCGACCAATGGCTGACCCCAAGGGCTTCCTGACCACCGGACGCGAGGTCGCCCAGACCCGCCCCGTCGCCGAGCGCGTCAAGGACTGGAACGAGGTCTACGTTCCGGGCTCGCTGCTCCCGATCATCAGCAAGCAGGCCGGCCGCTGCATGGACTGCGGCATCCCGTTCTGCCACCAGGGCTGTCCGCTCGGAAACCTCATCCCCGAGTGGAACGACTACGCCTACCGCGAGGACTGGACGGCCGCGTCCGAGCGCCTGCACGCCACGAACAACTTCCCGGAGTTCACCGGGCGGCTCTGCCCCGCCCCGTGCGAGTCGGCGTGCGTGCTCGGCATCAACCAGCCGGCCGTCACCATCAAGAACGTCGAAGTCTCCATCATCGACAAGGCGTGGGACCGCGGCGACGTCACCCCGCAGCCGCCCGAGCGCCTCTCCGGCAAGACCGTGGCCGTCATCGGCTCCGGCCCGGCCGGACTCGCCGCCGCCCAGCAGCTCACCCGGGCCGGCCACACGGTCGCCGTCTACGAGCGCGCGGACCGCATCGGAGGCCTTCTCCGCTACGGCATCCCCGAGTTCAAGATGGAGAAGTCGCACATCAACCGCCGCATCGAGCAGATGCGCGCGGAAGGCACCAAGTTCCGTACGGAGGTGGAGATCGGCAAGGACATCGACGCCGCCAAGCTCCGCCGCCGCTACGACGCGGTCGTCATCGCCGCCGGTGCCACCGTCTCCCGCGACCTGCCCGTCCCCGGCCGTGAGCTGAACGGCGTGCACTTCGCGATGGAGTACCTCCCCCTCGCCAACAAGGTGCAGGAGGGAGACCTGACGGTCTCCCCGATCACCGCCGAGGGCAAGCACGTCGTCGTCATCGGCGGCGGCGACACCGGCGCCGACTGCGTCGGCACCGCCCACCGCCAGGGCGCCGCGTCCGTCACCCAGCTGGAGATCATGCCGCAGCCGGGCGAGGAGCGTAACGCCAACCAGCCCTGGCCCACGTTCCCCATGCTCTACAAGGTCACCTCCGCGCACGAGGAGGGCGGCGAGCGGATCTACTCCGTCTCCACCACCCACTTCGAGGGCGACGAGGAGGGCAACGTCCAGTCCCTCCACCTCATCGAGGTGGAGTTCAAGGACGGCAAGCTGGAGCAGAAGGCCGGCACCGAGCGCGTCATCCCGGCCCAGCTCGTCACCCTGGCCATGGGCTTCACCGGAACCGACCAGGCCAACGGCCTCGTCCAGCAGTTCGGCCTCGACCTCGACGAGCGCGGCAACGTCGCGCGCGACGAGAACTACGCGACCAACGTCGACGGCGTCTACGTCGCAGGTGACGCCGGCCGAGGCCAGTCCCTCATCGTGTGGGCCATCGCCGAGGGCCGCTCCGCCGCCCGCGGAGTGGACCGCTTCCTCACCGGGACGAGCGCGCTGCACGCCCCGATCCGCCCGACGGACCGCTCCCTGCTGGTCTGATCACGGCACACAGACGTCCCGTACAACGGCGTACGGAACTGAACGCGGCGCCCGCCCAGTCCCCGACCGGACCGGTGGGCGCCGTGGCGCGTCCGGGGCCGCGCGCCACGACCGGGCCCCGGCCCGCCGGTCCCCGGGTCAGCCGGTCAGCCGGTCAGCCACAGGGCGCAGACCGCGGCCGACGTCCCCGCCACCGACAGCACCAACCCCGTCCACAGGAACCGGCCCATGCCGATCCGCGTCCCGTGCCACCGGCACCGCTCGAACCACAACAGCGTCGCCAGCGAGGCCCACGGGGTGATGAGCGGGCCCACGTTGACGCCGATGAGCAGCGCCAGCAACTGCTCCTGGTTCCCCGCCGGGACGACCGCCTCGCCTGCCACATAGGCCGGCAGGTTGTTCAGGACGTTCGACATCCCCGCGCCCACCGCGGCCGACCGCACCATCCCCGCGAAACCGTTGTCCGAACCCAGCGCCCACTCCAGCAGCTCGTGCAGACCGTGCGCGTTGACCGTCTCCACCACCAGGAACATCCCCGGCACCAGGACCAGCAGCCGCCACGGCACCAACGACGGCCGCAGCTCCCTCCCGCGCCCCCGCACGGCGAACGCCACCACCACGACCACCATCGCGGTCAGCGACGCCGACCAGAGCGGAACGTCCGCGACCAGGATCGCCAGCAGGAACCCCGCACAGGCCACCGCGCAGATCCGCAGCAGGACGGGATCCTCCGCCACCGGGGCGGACGGCGGGGTGTACCGGTCCTGACCACGCCGGCCGCGCCGCCAGTAGAACGCCCACAGACACGCCGCCGTCACCCCGATCGCCGCGAGCTGGGGCAGCCACATCACCGCGGCGAGACCCGACGGCGACAACGCCACCCGGTCCGCCGCCAGGAGGTTCGTCAGATTCGACACCGGCAGCAGCAGACTCGCGGTGTTGGCGAGCCACACCGTCGTCATCGCCAGCGGGACCGCCGCGATACCCGCCCGGGTGGCCAGCGCCAGCATGACCGGGGTGAGCAGCACCGCCGTCGTGTCCAGGTTCAGCGTGATCGTGGTCAGCGAGGCGAACAGCACGCACAGCGCGAAGAGGAGCGCGTAACGCCCGCGACCCGCCCGAGCCACCCAGGCGGCCACCACGTCGAAGACCTGAGCCCGGCTCGTCAGCTCGGCCATCACGATCACGGTGCCGAGGAACACCACCAGCGGCCCGACACGCCGCATCTGCTCCTCGGCCGGATCAGCGGGCAGCAGCCCGGTGACCACAGCCAGCAGCCCGAGCGCCAGCAGACCGCCCGCGAGCCAGTCGAGCGGATGCAGCCTCCGTACGACACCTTTCGGCCCGTCACCCCCGGGTCCTGCGGACGACAGCTGCCGCAATGAGAAACGTCTGACCATGAGACGATGGTGTCAGACCGTGAAACGGTTTCAGCGGCAGGCGAGTCCGCGTCCGAGCCCGCCGGGTACGCCCGCCGACCCACGCGCCCGGCCCGGCTGCACCGCCCGCCGGAACCCGGCGGCCGGGCCGGCGGTTCAGACGGCCCCGGTCAGCGCCGCGGTCCGTACGAACACCACCACCGCCAGCAGCGCGACCAGCAACGCCCCGCCAGCCAGCTGCGCCGCCGAGGTCCGCAGCCTCGCCGGCGCGTAGGCCAGGCCGTACGTCACCAGCCCGCCGGTCACCAGCCCGCCGAGGTGCCCCTCCCACGAGGTGAAGGCGGCGGACAGCACCATCCAGATCAGGAAACCCGCCATGAAGCGGTTGACCGCCCGCATGTCCCGCCCCAGACGCCGGTTGATGACGTAGAACGACGCGGCCAGCCCGAAGATCGCCCCCGAGGCTCCCACCGCCGTGGTCTCCGGCGAGACCAGGTAGACCAGCACCGAACCGCCCAGCGCCGACAGCAGGTACAACGCCAGATACCGTGCCCGGCCCAGCTGGCCCTCCACGACCCGGCCGAGGTTCCACAGGGCGAGCATGTTGAAGAGAAGGTGCATCACCCCGAACGAGGTGTCCGGCGGCAGGTGCAGGAAAGCCCCCGTCAACAGCCGGTACCACTCCCCGCCCGCCACCCCCGTCAGCTCGAAACCCGGGAACGTCTCCCCCCTGTAGTAGTACTGCCCGCCGTCCGGACCGACCAGCACCGCCCCGAGCGTCCCGAACCGCTCCACCGTCCGCGGCACGGCGACCTCGACGACGTACGCGAGGACGTTCAGCACCATCAGCACGTACGTGACGACCGGCGCCGCCGCGGTAGGCACCTCGCCGCCGAACAGCGAGCGGGGCCGGCGGACCGAGCGCTGCCCCTCCTTCACGCACTCCACGCAGTGATGGCCGACGGCCGCCTCCCGCATGCAGTCGGGGCAGATGTAGCGCTCGCAGCGCGTGCAGCTCACGTACGTCTCGTACGACGGGTGGCGGTAACACGTGGTGGCGGCGGCCTCCATGGCCGGCTCCTTCACTCGTGGACGGGCAGGAGCGACCCCTCGGGGCGGCGGCGCTCAAGATAGCGAACGACCGCGAGGAGCGGCTCACCTGGGTGCCGGGACGGCCTATACGCTCGAACCCCCCTCTGCCGCACCGGCGGTGGCCCGCACCCGGATCGGAGACCGACATGACCGGCTCGCCCCTCGCCGCAGGCCCGGCCGTCAGCCTGCGCAAGGTGGAGGAACAGGCACCCGCGATCGCCGGCGCGTACCGGAGCGCCCAGGTGTCGCTGGAGAAGCACGGCATGAGCGGCGGGCGGGCCGCCGTCTACCTGGTGCTCGACCACTCCGGCTCCATGCGGGAGTACTACAGGGACGGCAGCGTCCAGGCCCTGGCCGACCGGGTGCTCGGGCTCTCCGCCCACCTGGACGACGACGGACGGGTACCCGTCGTCCTCTTCTCCACGGACGTCGACGCCGTCACCGACATCGCCCTCGACAACCACCACGGCCGCATCGACGCGATCGTGGCGGGCCTCGGCCACATGGGGAGGACCAGCTACCACCTGGCCATGGACGCCGTCATCGACCACTACCTCGACAGCGGCTCGACCGCACCCGCCCTCGTCGTCTTCCAGACCGACGGCGGCCCGACCAGCAAGCACGCGGCGGAACGCTACCTGTGCAAGGCGGCGAGACTTCCGCTGTTCTGGCAGTTCATCGGCTTCGGCAACAAGCGCAGCTCACAGTTCGACTTCCTGCGCAGGCTCGACGAACTCGCCGTACCGGCCAAGCGCCCCATCGACAACGCCGGCTTCTTCCACGCCGGAACCGACCCGGCAGCCGTGCCGGACTCAGAGCTCTACGACCGGCTCCTGGGCGAGTTCCCGCAGTGGCTGGCGGCGGCCAGGGCCCAGGGGCTCGTCGGGTGAACCGGGTGCCACCGTCCGGGTACGCGCGCCGAGCGGCACGGACGGGCCGGGCGGCGCGGCGGGTCGCGCGGACGGGCCGGGAGGCAGGGCGCGCGACGAGGTGCGGGCCACGGTGCGCAGACGACCGGCCGGCTGGTCCGCCCGGCCTCCGGACGGCATCCGATCCGGTGAAGCGCGGGAAAACCCGACAGAAGGTGTCGTGATCACGGGGTTCGATGACACCCATGACACCCACGACACCGAACCCCGCCCCGAGTACCTGGCACGACTTCCGCACCGCGGAACCGGACTTCGCCGACACCGTCCGGAAACGGTTCCAGCAGTACAAGCACCACGTCCTCTCGACCCTGCGCAAGGACGGCTCGCCCCGGGTCACCGGCCTGGAGGTGGAGTTCCGGATGGACACCCTGTGGTTCGGCATGATGCCGGACTCCCGCAAGGCACTCGACCTGCGGCGCGACCCCCGCTTCGCCATCCAGGCCAACCCCGGGCCCGACGCCGAGATGGCACACGGGGACGTCCGCGTCTCCGGCCGCGCCCTGGAGGTCACCGACCCCGCCGTCCGCGCCCGCTTCGTCGAGGAGGTGACACCACCGGAGCCCTTCCTCCTCTTCCGCGCCGACCCCACCGAGGTCGTCCGCACCGGGCTCGACGGCGACGACCTCGTCGTACAGGTGTGGCGGCCCGGCCACCCGCTGCGCACCATGCGCAGAGGCGCCGACGCGAGCCCGGTCCGCGAGGTGTGACCCGCACCGGCCACCTCTCCGCGGTTCTGACGCCCGGGACGCACCCGCCGGGCCACCCGGGCGGCCCAGCGCGCCGAAACCGGTTCGCCGCTCCCAGGCCTCCGGCGCCGGTACGGCGTCCAGGTGAACCGGCGCCCCGCGCCCCGGACCGCCCTCCGTCGGCAGTCCGGTGGAAGGCGTGCCTCCGGTGGGCCGCCGAGGGTGCGCGGCCCTTGGGGGAGCGGCACGAGAAGCCTCCGGGAACGGATTCGGAACCCCAGGTGGACGACCCCGGCGCCCCGCCCCGGCCGGCCGATCCGCCGACGCGCCGACGGCGGGATGATCTGCCGTCCGCCGACAGAACGTGCTACGGTTGCCCAGTTGCAGTTTTGGTACCCATGAACTTTATGTGCGCCTGACGGGAACCCTCCTCAGGCGCTTTATTGTTTTCCGGCTTTCTCCGGATGGGGCTCAATGCGGCGACTTGGAATTCGTAAAGTGCGGATTTCCGGCACTGCACCTCTTTTAGGAGAATGACATGGCTACTGGAACCGTGAAGTGGTTCAACTCGGAAAAGGGCTTCGGCTTCATCGAGCAGGACGGCGGCGGCGCCGACGTCTTCGCCCACTACTCGAACATCGCCACCCAGGGCTTCCGTGAGCTCCAGGAGGGCCAGAAGGTCTCCTTCGACGTCACGCAGGGCCAGAAGGGCCCGCAGGCGGAGAACATCGTCCCGGCCTAATCTCCGGACGCGTACCTCGCAGCCGGGGCCCGCACCGTCAAGGTGCGGGCCCCGGTTTGTGCTTTTTCCGACTTTTCCCGTCCCCGTAGGCTCCGCCACCGGGACACCTGTTCTGTGCATGCATCCTGGGGCGCACAGACCCAGCAGGTCCGCAGCAGTCGGCAGTGATCCCAGGAATCCCCCAGGAGGGCAATTCCGTATGACCCGCTCCGAACGCCAGGACCGACCTACCCGCAGCCGCCCGATAAAGGGGCGCGGCGCGGACCGGCCGCAGGCGAACACCCGAGGAGCCGGCAGGGCTCCGGCACGGCGCAAGCCGGCACCGTCCCAGGGCGGCGAATTCGCCCTCCCGCAGACCCTCACCCCGGCGCTTCCCGCCGTCGAGTCGTTCGACGCGCTCGACATGCCCGCCGCGCTGCTGAAGACCCTCGCGGCCCAGGGCGTCACCCAGCCGTTCCCCATCCAGGGCGCCACCCTGCCGAACTCGCTGGCCGGCCGGGACATCCTCGGCCGCGGCCGCACCGGCTCCGGCAAGACCCTGGCCTTCGGCCTGGCCCTGCTCGCCCGCACCGCCGGCCGCCGCTCCGAGCCGCACGCCCCGCTCGCGCTCGTGCTCGTCCCCACCCGTGAGCTCGCCCAGCAGGTCACCGACGCCCTCACCCCCTACGCCACGGCCGTGAACCTGCGCGTCACCACCGTCGTCGGCGGCATGTCGATCAGCAGGCAGTCCGGCGCGCTGCGCCGCGGCGCCGAAGTGCTCGTCGCTACCCCCGGCCGCCTCAAGGACCTCATCGAGCGCGGCGACTGCCGGCTCGACGCCGTCTCCATCACCGTCCTCGACGAGGCCGACCAGATGGCCGACATGGGCTTCATGCCGCAGGTCGTCGCGCTCCTCAAGCAGGTCGAGGCCGACGGGCAGCGGATGCTGTTCTCCGCGACCCTCGACAAGAACATCGACCGGCTCGTCAAGATGTTCCTCACCGACCCGGTCGTGCACTCCGTCGACCCGACCGCCGGTGCCGTCACCACCATGGAGCACCACGTGCTGCACGTGGCGGACGAGACCGACAAGAAGGCCGTCGCGACCCGGATCGCCGCCCGCGAAGGCCGGGTGATCATGTTCGTGGACACCAAGCGCGCCGCCGACCGCTTCGCCAAGCGGCTCCTCGCCAGCGGCGTGCGCGCCGCGGCCCTGCACGGCGGACGCTCGCAGCCGCAGCGCAACAGGACGCTGGACCAGTTCAAGACCGGTGAGGTCACCGCGCTCGTCGCGACGAACGTCGCGGCCCGCGGCATCCACATCGACGACCTCGACCTGGTCGTCAACGTGGACCCGCCGACCGACCACAAGGACTACCTCCACCGCGGCGGGCGCACGGCGCGCGCCGGGGAGTCCGGCAGCGTCGTCACGCTCGTGCTGCCCGAGGAGAAGCGCGACATGACCCGGCTGATGGCGGACGCGGGCATCGCGCCGCACACCGCCCGGATCAAGTCCAGCGACGAGGAGCTCAGCCGGATCACGGGAGCCCGTGAACCCTCCGGTGTCGCCGTCGTCATCGAGGTACCGCAGCCGACGCAGCCCAAGCCGCGTACGCGCGGCGGAAGCCAGGGCTCCGGCGCGGCCGGCGGCGGAGCCTTCCGCTCGGGCAGCAGGGGCCGCGGCCGACGCGGTGGTACGGGCACGGGTTCGGGTGCCGCACCGGCCGGCGGCGGCAGCGGTGGGAACCGTGGCGGCGCCGGAGCACGCGGTGGCGCCGGTGCGGCCCGCGGCGGAGCCGGGTCCACGGGCGGCGGCTCCGCCCGCGGCGCCGGGTCGGGCCGGGCAGCCGGTGGCACCGGGCGCGGCAGCGCGCCCGGACGTGGCCGCCGGGCCGCGTAACCGAAGGACGCGGTGACCGGCCGACGCCGGTCACCGCGCCCCGCGCGCCCTCACCCGCGGCGCGTCACTCGCCGCGCAGGCCGTCCCACGGGCGCGCCGCACCCGCGATGTCAGGCCCCGCGCGTCACGGCCGATGTGGGTCAGGGCCCGCGATGTGAGGCCCCGCATGTCACGGCCGATGTCAGTGCCACCCGCGCAGGTCACGCCGTCGCCGGTGTCACTGCCGCGCAGGCCACTCCGTGGGCGCGTCACCCCGTTCGGGCCACTCCGCGGGCGCCGCTCCGTACTCGACGAGAGCACGCTCCGCCGCACCGGCCAGCCGTGGATCCCCGGACCGCGCCAGCTCCCGCAGCAGCGGAACCGCCCGATCCGCGAACGGTTTCCCGCCGGTCCCGAATCCCAGCCGCGCCAGCACGTCCACACCGAACACCCGCCGCAGCGGATCCTCCCCCGCCGTCCACGCGACAGCGGCCTGGAACGTCTCCTCGTCGCCGCGCAGCCACAACGCCCCCACCGCTACCTGCCAGTTGTCCAAGTCCGGGTCACCGTCCCGCAGCGCCCTGACCGCCAACTCCTCGAACGGGGCCCGTAGTCCGAGCTCCTGCTCCAGGAGCGTCGCTACCGCGCCGTGGCCCGTCTGCCGCTCCTGGGCGGCGAACGGCTCACCTCCCCGGCGCAGTTCGACGGTGACGGTCACCCCACCGTCCACCGGGGCGCGACTCACCACCGTCTCGTGGCCCTCGCCGCCGTACAGTGCACCCAACGCCTTCCGCAGCTCCTGCTCCACGTCGAGCTCCAGCACGCGCCTGGCCTCGTCCAGCGCGGGGGACAGGGCGCGCGCGCCGTGCCTGAGCAGCGAGCGCACCGTCCGCGCGGAGCCACGCCGGGCCGCGACGACCAGCGGCGCCTCCTCGCGCGGTCCCGGCAGGTCCGGATCGGCGCCGTGGGCGAGGAGGATCTCCGCGATCTCGGCCCGGCCGAGATCGGACGCCCAGTGCAGCGCGGTGAAGCCGAACTCCTCGCGCAGACCGGGGTCCGCCCCCGCAGCCAGCAGCGCCGTGACGACCTCGGCATGGCCGCCGCACACCGCCCCGCACAGCGGAAGGTCACCCGCCTCCGGGCCACTGGCCCGGTTCGGATCGGCGCCGGCCGCCAGCAGCAACCTGACCGTGCCGGGCAGGTCCTGAACGGCCGCCAGATACAGCGCGGTCGTCCCCTCCTCGTCGCTCGACTCGGCGGACGCGCCCGCGCGCAGCGCCCGCACGACCGCGTCGTCGTTCTCGTACAACGCGTCGAAGACGCTGCTCGCACCCTCGGCCGGACCGTTCGTCATACCCCGACCCTACGGGCGCCCCGGCCACGGCCGTCGGGTCAGGTGTCGCACTCCAGGACCGTGCGGCACAGCCCGCACCTGGCCCGCGTCCTGCCCCGGACCGGGACCCGTACGCGCTGGTGGCAGGTGGGGCACGGGAAGGACACCCGCGGCCCGTCCGCCCCGTCCTCGAACGCGTACGGCACCGCCGGGTCCCGGACGCCGCCCGGGTGTTCCCCCGCGTGCCGGCGGTCCTTCGCGTAGCGGCGCCGCCCCGCCCACCCCGCGCCCGCCAGCGGCGCCCGCCGCAGATCCCGCAGGGCCTCGGCCCGCCCCTCGGCGTACGCCGTGTACGCCTGGGGGCTGGTGAACCACACGGACGGGTCCTCGCCGAAGACCAGCGCCCGCTTCGCGAGTACGTACCCGAACTCCTCCGGGGTGAGGTAGCCGAGCTTCTGGCTGGAGACCGCGTCCTGGCGGAAGGCGTCCAGCAGGAGCCAGCCCGCGCCGAGGTACGCCGTCACCGTGTCGGTGAGGATCTCGTTGTCGCGGGTGCCGGGCAGTTCCAGGCCGAGCCGGTGCAGCAGGACATGGGTGATCTCGTGCGCCAGCGCCGCGCCGATGTCCCTGCGGTGCGTGCGGAAGCGGTCGTTGAGCTCGATGAAGTACTCCGGGCCCGCGGTGAGTTCGACGCTCGCCGCGTGCTCCATCCGCCGGAAGCCGACGACGACGCGGGCCTGCGGCAGACGCAGGTGCCGCACGATCGCGCCGGCCACCCGCTGGGCACCCGGATGCAGATCGTCCAGGTCGGAGAAGGCCGCGTCCGACGGCGCGAGGCTGGTGGCGTACGCGTGTACACCGTCGGGGGAGACCCGCCGGTAGAGCGCGGTGATCGCCGACCTCACGGCGTCCAGGTGCGGAAACCCATGGACGACCGGACCGCCTCCGCCACTTCCGCCGCTGCCGTCACTCACGTCCGTACCCCCATCGACGACGCTCAACGGACCCCCACTGTAGGCCGGTCCGTGGGGGAGAGCGGTGCGCGGACAGAAGACGATCTTGGCTGGAAACCCTGCCTTGTGGCAGCGGTGAGCGCCTCCCGATAATCGGATCGTTCTTGTCGGGGGCATGTCGAGAATGACGCGACGGTGCTCCTGACCAGGACAAGCACGCCCGCACGCCTGCAGCACCCTCCGACCCCCCACCCGAAAGCAGGCACACCCCGTGAAGCAGCTTCTGCGCACCCTCAAGAGATGTTCCGTCATCGCCGCCGTGGCCCTCGCCACGCTCAGCATGCAACCCTCGAACGCCTCCGCCGCGCCCGCCCCCGTCGTCGGCGGCACCCGCGCCGCCCAAGGCGAGTTCCCCTTCATGGTCCGCCTCTCCATGGGCTGCGGCGGCGCCCTCTACAGCCCCACCGTCGTGCTCACCGCCGCCCACTGCGTCAGCGGATCCGGCAACAACACCTCCATCACCGCCACCGGCGGCGTCGTCGACCTCCAGTCGTCCGCCGCCGTCAAGGTCCGCTCCACCAAGGTCCTCCAGGCACCCGGCTACAACGGCACCGGCAAGGACTGGGCCCTGATCAAACTCGCCCAGCCCATCAACCAGCCCACCCTCAAGCTCGCCACCACCACCGCCTACGACACCGGCACCTTCACCATCGCCGGCTGGGGCGCCGCCACCGAGGGCGGCGGCCAGCAGCGCTACCTCCTCAAGGCCACCGTCCCCTTCGTCTCCGACACCGCCTGCCGACAGGCCTACGGCAGCGACCTCGTAGCCAGCGAGGAGATCTGCGCCGGATACGTCAGCACCGGTGGCGTCGACACCTGCCAGGGCGACTCCGGGGGCCCCATGTTCCGCAAGGACAACGCCGGAGCCTGGATCCAGGTCGGCATCGTCAGCTGGGGCCAAGGCTGCGCCCGCCCCGGCTACCCCGGCGTGTACACCCAGGTGTCCACCTTCGCCTCCGCCATCGCATCGGCCGCCGCGACCCTCTGACACCGCACACCGCACCGCCGACGCCCCCGGGGGCGCCCGACCTGACGGGCGCCCCCGGGCCGCTTCCACGCACAGGCCACGCCACCCGCGCCCGCCCGGCCCCGACGCGAAGGGACCGGACGGGCGCCAGGGCGTCGGGCCCGGGCGACCTGCCGCGCGCCCACGGCGTGCACCGCCCGTGAGCACACCCCGCCCCCGGGCGTCTAAGCTCGCTGACCATGACCACGAGCAACACCGACGCGCACGTCACCGCCGAACTGACCCGGCTGCGCGAAAGCATCGACAACATCGACGCCGCAGTCGTCCACATGCTCGCCGAGCGCTTCAAAGCGACCCAGCAGGTCGGCCACCTCAAAGCCGAACACCACCTGCCACCGGCCGACCCCGCCCGCGAAGCACGCCAGATCGCCCGGCTCAGGCAGCTCGCCGAAAGCGCCAGGCTGGACCCCGCGTTCGCCGAGAAACTGCTGAACTTCATCGTGGCCGAGGTCATCCGCCACCACGAGCGCATCGCCGAGGAGTCCGCCGGCACCGAGGACTGACCCCCACCGGGCCCGCCCGGAGCCGCGGCCCGCCCCGTGCCGGAAGCGTCCCGCCCCGTGCCGGAAGCGGCCCACCCCCGGTGGCACCCACCGTGCCGACACGCACACCCGGACCACTGCCCCGCCCTCCGTCAGCCCTGCGAGAACCCCACTGCACAGCCCCGCACCCGTACGGCAGCATGGGCGCCATGTCCGTACTGACGCGCAACGAAGCGCAGACCCGCGCCCAGCTCATCGACGTAGACCGGTACACCGTCGACCTCGACCTCACCACGGGCGAGGAAACCTTCGGCTCCCGGACCGTCATCCGGTTCACCGCCCACGCGGCCGGAGACACCTTCGTGGAGATCAAGCCGGAAACCCTGCGCTCCATCGGCCTCGACGGACAACCGCTGGACCCCGAACGCCTCGACGGCAACCGCTACCCCCTGGCCCGCCTCACCGCCGGCACCCACGAACTCACCGTCGACGCCGCCATGCACTACTCCCGCACCGGCGAAGGCATGCACCGCTTCACCGACCCCGCCGACGGCGAGACATACGTCTACACCCAGCTCTTCATGGACGACGTCCAACGCGTCTTCGCCGCGTTCGACCAACCCGACCTCAAGTCCGTCTTCGACATCACCGTCACCGCACCCCCCACCTGGACCGTCCTCGGCAACGGCACCACCACCCGCACCACCGAAGACCGCTGGTCCATCGCCCCCACCCCACCCATCTCCACCTACCTCGTCGCCGTCGCCGCAGGCCCCTGGCACTCGGTGACCACCCACCACGCCGGCCTCCCCTTCGGCATCCACTGCCGCCGCTCCCTCGCCACCCACCTCGACACCGACGCCGACGAGATCCTCGGCATCACCCGCGCCTGCTACGACCGCTACCACGAGAAGTTCGACGAGCCCTACCCCTTCGACTCCTACGACCAGGCCTTCGTCCCCGAATTCAACGCCGGCGCCATGGAGAACCCCGGACTCGTCACCTTCCGCGACGACTTCGTCTACCGCTCCGCCGTCACCGACACCGAACGCCAGACCCGCGCCATGGTCATCGCCCACGAAATGGCCCACATGTGGTTCGGCGACCTCGTCACCCTCACCTGGTGGGACGACATCTGGCTCAACGAGTCCTTCGCCGAGTACATGGGCTACCAGACCCTCACCGAAGCCACCCGCTTCACCGACACCTGGACCGAATTCGGCGTCGCCCGCAAGGGCTGGGGCTACGACGCCGACCAACGCCCCACCACCCACCCGGTCGCCCCCGACCCCGACGCGGTCCCCGACACCGCGTCCGCCCTCCTCAACTTCGACGGAATCTCCTACGCCAAGGGCGCCTCCGCGCTACGCCAACTCGTCGCCTGGCTCGGCGAAAAGGACTTCCTCGCCGGAATCAACACCCACTTCGCCCGGCACAAGTTCGCCAACGCCACCCTCGCCGACTTCATCGACAACCTCGCCACCGCCACCGACCGCGACGTCCACACCTGGGCCACCGCCTGGCTCCGCACCACCGGCATCGACACCCTCACCGCCCACGTCGAAAACACCGGCCACAGCTGGAACCTCACCGTCGACCACACCGGCAACCGCCCCCACCGCATCACCGTCGGCACCTACGACCACAGCCTCGACACCCAGACCGGCACCGAACAGCTCATCCCGCGCGCCCGCTTCGAACTCGAGATCCCGCAGGACACCACCCCCACCACCCAGCCCGGCAACCGCCCCGACCTCGTCGTCCTCAACGACAACGACCTCACCTACGCCAAGATCCGCCTCGACCCCGACTCCTGGAACACCGCCCTCACCCACCTCTCGGGCATCCCCGACGCCCTCACCCGCGCCCTCCTCTGGAACACCGCCCGCGACATGGTCCGCGACGGCGAACTCCACCCCACCGCCTACCTCACCGCCGCCCGCACCCACCTCCCCTACGAAACCGACCTCGCCCTCGTCCAAGGCGTCCTCGACTTCGCCGCCCACCACATCACCGACCGCTACCTCCCACCCGACGACCGCCACACCGCCCTCACCACCCTGACCACCCTCTGCCGCGACCTCCTGCGCCGTACCGAAGGCCTCACCCCCAAGGACTGGGAACCAGGCCACGACGGCAACAACCCCCCGAGCCCCGACCCCGGCCTCCGCCTCACCGCCGTACGCCACTTCATCGACGCCGCCACCCAACCCGACGCCATCCAGGACTGGCTCGGCGACGGCACCGTCCCCGGCGGACCCGAACTCGACCCCGAACTCCGCTGGCGCATCCTCACCCGCCTCGCCGTCCTCGGCGCCATCGACGAGACCGCCATCGCCCGCGAACTCGACAGCGACCCCAGCGCCACCGGACAGGAAGGCGCCGCCCGCTGCCGCGCCGCCCTCCCCACCCCCGAAGCCAAAGCCGCCGCCTGGCAGGCCATGTTCACCGACGACACCCTGTCCAACTACCTCTTCACCGCCACCGCCCAAGGCTTCTGGCAGCCCGAACAGGCCGACCTCCTCGGCGACTACGTCCCCCGCTACTACCCCGACGCCACCGCACTCGCCGCACGCCGCGGCCCCGCCATCGCCGAAGCCGCCGGACGCCACGCCTTCCCCACCTACGCCATCGACCCCCACACCCTCCGCCTCGGCACCGACGCCCTCGACGACCAGGCACTCACCCCCGCACTACGACGCAAACTCGCCGACCAGCTCGACGACCTCCGCCGCGCCCTCGCCGTACGCGACGCCCACTGAGCCCCCCACCTACAGACCACGGCGTACAGACCACGGCGCACCACCCACCGGCCAATACGCACCACCCAACCAGCGCACCGCGAGGCACACCCGCCCCACCGCCACCACCCACACCGCCGATCCACCCCCACGACCGTGCCCGGCCCTCCACCCGAAGGGCCGGGCACAGCCATGCGCACCGCAAGCCCCAATACCAGCCCCCCACCCCCCACCCCACCCGCACCGCACAGCAGTACCCCTTTCGGGTTCGGATCGTTGGGCTCTTCGGCCGCCTCCACCACAATCCGGACAAGCTGACACCACCGCCCGCACACCCGAAGGACCACACCACCCATGCCCACCCCACCCCTCGCCGGAGGCACCGCCGGCCCCACCCACCTCCGCCCCCTCCTGGACACCGTCCTCACCGCACTCCACGAAGGCGCCACCCGCCGCAACGGCCCCCTGCCCCCCGGCGGACCCGACACCCTCACCCACCACCTCCACCACACCACCGGCCCCCTCATCCCCGACCACGGAACCGGCCCCCACCACGCCCTCCGCACCCTCGTCACCGCCCTCGCCGAAGGCGCCGCCGACCCCGCACACCCCCACTGCGCCGCCCACCTCCACACCCCACCCCTCGCCCTCGCCGCAGCAGCCGACCTCGCCGCATCGGCCCTCAACCCCTCCATGGACTCCTGGGACCAAGCCCCCGCCGCCTCCGCCCTCGAAACCACCCTCACCAACGCACTCGCCGCCGAGATCTACCCCCACACCCCCCACCCCGACGCCCTCGTCACCACCGGCGGCACCGAAGCCAACCAACTCGCCCTACTCCTCGCCCGCGAACGCCACGGCCCCGTCCAGACCGTCTGCGCCGCCAACGCCCACCACAGCATCACCCGCGCCGCCTGGCTCCTCGGCCTTCCCCAACCCGTCGTCATCCCCGCCCCCACCGGCGTCATGGACCCCACCGCACTCCACGACACCCTCACCCGACTCCAAGGCCCCCTCCTCGTCACCGCCACCGCAGGCACCACCGACACCGGACAGATCGACCCCCTCACCCACATCGCCGACCTCACCACCACCCACGGCGCCGAACTCCACATCGACGCCGCCTACGGCGGCCCCCTCCTCTTCAGCCCCACCCACCGCCACACCCTCACCGGCCTCCACCGCGCCCACAGCGTCACCCTCGACCTCCACAAACTCGGCTGGCAGCCCGCATCAGCCGGCATCCTCGCCGTCCCCCACCACCACGACCTCACCCCCCTCCACCACCACGCCCCCTACCTCAACGCCCAGGACGACACCGACGCCGGCCTCCCCGACCTCCTCGGCCGCTCACTGCGCACCACTCGCCGGCCCGACGCCCTCAAAATCGCCGTCACCCTCCAAGCACTCGGCCGCGACGGACTCGCCGACCTCATCGACCGCACCCTCGCCACCGCCCACCACCTCGCCGACCTCATCGACCAACACCCCGCACTCGACCTCCACGCCCGCCCCACCATCAGCACCGTCCTCTTCCGCCCCACCCACACCGACGACACCACCGTCGCCACCATCCGCCGCACCCTCCTCGACCGAGGCCACGCCGTACTCGGCCGCGCCCGCACCCACAACGGCCTCTGGCTCAAAGCCACCCTCCTCAACCCCCACACCACCCCCGCCGACCTCCAACGCCTCCTCGCCCTCGTCACCCACACCAGTGCCACCACGGAAGGCAGCACACCCCGATGACCGACCGGACCACCCCCCACGGCGACCGGACCCACGACCTCACCGGCATCGGCCTGGGCCCCTTCAACCTCTCCCTCGCCGCCCTCGCCCACGGCATTCCCACCACCCCCGGCCGACCCCTCACCACCGCCTTCTACGAACAACGCCCCGCCTTCCACTGGCACCCCGGCCTCCTCATCGAAGGCGCCACCCTCCAAGTCCCCTTCCTCGCCGACCTCACCACCCTCGCCGACCCCACCAGCCCCTGGACCTTCCTCAACTACCTCCGCACCCGCGACCGCCTCTACCCCTTCTACTTCGCCGAGCAGTTCCACATCCACCGCACCGAATACGACGCCTACTGCCGCTGGGTCAGCGAACAACTCCCCACCATCCACTTCAACCACCAGGTCGACTCCATCCACTGGAACACCGACCACTCCCACTACGAAGTCCACTGGACCCGCCACGACCCCGACGGCGAAACCCGAACCCCCGGCCGCACCCACACCCGCCACATCGCCCTCGGCGTCGGCACCGCCCCCTTCATCCCCGAACCACTCCGCCCCCTCGCCGAAGCCCCCGGCGTCCCCGTCATCCACTCCGCCGACTACCTCCACCACCGCGAACAGCTCCTCGACGCCGACCACATCACCGTCATCGGCTCCGGCCAGTCAGGCGCCGAGATCTTCCTCGACCTCCTACGCGCCCGCCCCCGAGGCATCGAAAGAATCCACTGGCTCGCCCGCACCCAGGCCTTCGCACCCATGGAGTACTCAAAACTCGGCCTCGAACACTTCACCCCCGACTACACCCACTACTTCCACGCACTCCCCGAACCCGTACGCGACACACTCGTCCCCCAGCAATGGCAACTCCACAAAGGCATCGACACCGACACCATCACCGCCATCCACGACGAGCTCTACCGACGCACCCTCCACGGCGGCTGGCCCGACGCCACCCTCACCCCCGGCGTCAGCGTCCGCACCGCGGGCCGACTCACCGGCACCGGCAACCGCATCGAACTCCACCTCGAACACACCCAACAAGCCACCCGAAGCCGCCTCACCACCGACGCCGTCGTCCTCGCCACCGGCTACCGCGAACGCCCCCTCGACACCCTCCTCACCGGCATCGCCCCCCACATCCGCCGCGACACCCAAGGACGCCCCCGCATCCACACCGACTTCCGCCTCGACCTCGACCCCGCCCTCACCGGCAACATCTACGTCCAGAACGCCGAACGCCACACCCACGGAGTCGGCGCCCCCGACCTCGGCCTCGCCGCCTGGCGCAGCGCCACCATCCTCAACAACCTCACCGGCACCACCCCCTACCCCCTCCCACAACGCACCGCCTTCACCACCTTCGGCCTCACCCCCCACCCCGCACCCGCCGTACCGGGCCAACACACCCCCCTCGCCCCCTTCACACAGGACCACTGACAACACAAAGGCGGCCGCCCCCCAGAAACAGGAACGGCCGCCACACCCACCAACCGAAAAGACCACCGGCACACCCGACCGGCACCGACCACCGCCCGTGCACCGGCAAACACACCTCACCGGCACACGCAACGACACCTTCACCGGCACACGGCCGGCGCGTCCACGCCGGGCCCCGCCAACCGCTAGAACACCGGCACACCATCACGCGTCAGACGCCAGTCCACCGACGCGAACTCCGCCGGATCCACCGAACCCTTCGCCTGAACCCACCCGATGATCGTGTTCCGGATCTCATCCGAATTCGCCCACAACTGCTTCGAACCCGGCACATGCGGGAAGTTGCCCCCACCACTCGCCCGATAGTTGTTCACCGCAAAAACGAACTGCGCCGCCCCATCCACCGGAACCCCATCGAACGACAACCCCACGATCCGCGAACCCACCGGCTTCGCAATATCGATCTCGTACGACACCCCCGACACCACGTCATAGTTGTAATCCGGAATATTCTCCGCATTCGTCAACTTCGACGTATCCACCGGCGCCCCCGCAGCCGTCTGCACGTAGTACCTCGCCGAATACTCCAGATAATCCTTCAGCTGCGCACCCGTCAGAAGCCGCGCCTCCAACGTGTTCTCGAACGGATACAACCCCGCCGCATCCTTGATCGTCACCTCACCCGCAGGAATCGCCGCCGTACGCGAGAAGCACGCCGCCTGCGACAGCACCGGCAACGCCGCGTACTCCCCGCCCGCCAACGCCGCCTTCACCGTCTCCGCCTGCACCAGGTTGATCAGATCGATGACCGGCTCGTCCTTCCACGGCGCATCCACCGTCGACATCGCGGCCACCGACGTACCGATCACCTGATTCACATACGCCACAACCTTCTTGTGCTCGTCCCCGAGGATCGACACGATCCGCGGATCCTCCTCCACCGTGTTCGAGTTCAGCACCGAGGCACCGACCTTCTCGACCACCCAACGGCCCTTCTCCCACACCAGATCGAAATCGAACAGCGTCAGCCGCTGCCCCCACTTCAACGGCTCCGAGAGAACAACCTGCTTACCCGTCTCCTTGTTCGTCACGAAATACTCAGGAATCTCCGAGTGTGCGTGACCCACCAGAATCGCATCGATCCCCGGCACCTGCTCCGCCACCAGACCCGCAGCGTTCTCCACATACGGCAACTGATCCCCGTACGACGACGTACCCGACGAACCCGAATGCGCCGAAACGATCACCACATCCGCACCCATCGAACGAAGCTTCGGCACCCACTTCGCCGCCTGCTCCTCAAGACCCGGGAACACCATCTTCCCGCCCACATTCGCCTTGTCCCAGATCGCGATACCCGGATTCGTCAACCCCAGCACCGCCACCCGGACATCGCGACCATGCGGCGTACGAACCCGCTTGATCACGTACGGAGCGAACGCCGGCCGCAACGTCCTCGCATCCAACGCGTTCGCACCCAGCAACGGGAAATCGCACTGCTCCTCGAACTTACGCAGCACCGGAATGCCGTAGTTGAACTCATGGTTACCGAGCGCCGCGGCGTCATAACCGATCTTGTTCATCGCCTGCGCCATCGGATGCACAGGGCCACGCTTCGCCGTGATCGGATCGATCTTCGCGTAGTAGTACGACAACTGAGTGCCCTGGATCGTGTCACCCGCATCGATCAACAAGGTGTTACGACGGCCCCGGTCCTCACGGATCCGGTCCACCAGCGTCGAGATCTTCGCCAACCCCACGTCGTTGTGCGCCGTGTCGTCGAACTCCTTGTCCGTGAAGTAGTCCCAGTTGAAGACGTTCCCGTGCAGGTCCGTCGTCCCCATCACGGTGAACGAGTACCGCTTCGCCGGCCGGCCGTGACCGTGCCCCCGCGACTCCGATGCCGCGGCCGACCCGGTACCGGCCCCTCCGGCCAGCGCCACACCCGCACCGGCGACAGCCGACCGGCCCAGAAACGTCCTACGGTTCAACGGCATCCTTGACTCCTCGTGTCTGCGAACAACGCGCGTAGATTCTGGCCCAGCCACCCCCACCCGCAACACCCCCGACAGGTTTCGATCTGATGACCAGAACCCCGCCCGCAACCCCCGCCCACCCACCCGCCCGACCGCACCCGACCACCCCCGCACGCTCATCGGAGCGCACCGCCGCACAATTCAACAGTTGTCAATAACCCTTCATCCAAAGGCTGTTGGACAGTCACGCGGAGACAAATCCCTACCCACAGGTAAGGTCTAGGCTCGAACCATGCGCCGAGCAAAAATCGTTTGTACCCTGGGCCCCGCAACCGACACGTACCAGCAGATCAAGGCACTCGTCGAAGCGGGAATGGACATCGCCCGCCTCAACCTCAGCCACGGCACCTACGCCGAACACGAAG
Source organism: Streptomyces sp. NPDC049970 (assembly GCF_040660235.1). NCBI lineage: Bacteria > Bacillati > Actinomycetota > Actinomycetes > Kitasatosporales > Streptomycetaceae > Streptomyces > Streptomyces sp. NPDC049970. Next base: position 38,208 of record NZ_JBFALP010000013.1, read on the forward strand.
AGCGCTACCACCACGTACGCAAAGCCTCCGCGGAAACCGGCCGCAGCGTAGGAATCCTCGCCGACCTACAAGGCCCGAAGATCCGACTCGGCCGCTTCGCCGAAGGCCCCGTACTCCTTGAACGCGGCGACGACTTCACCATCACCGTCGAACCCATGGAAGGCGACCGCACCACCTGCGGCACCACCTACGACGGACTCGCCTCCGACGTCACCACCGGCGAACGCATCCTCATCGACGACGGCCGCGTCACCCTCGAAGTCACCGGCATCGACGGACCCCGCGTCCACACCACCGTCATCGAAGGCGGCATGGTCTCCGACCACAAAGGACTCAACCTCCCCGGCGTCGCCGTCTCCGTCCCCGCCCTCTCCGAAAAGGACATCGACGACCTCCGCTGGGCCCTCCGGACCGGCGCCGACATCATCGCCCTCTCCTTCGTACGCACCGGACGCGACATCGACGACGTCCACCGCATCATGGACGAGGAGGACCGCCGTCTCCCCGTCATCGCCAAAGTCGAAAAGCCCCAAGCCGTCGACAACATCGACGACATCGTCGCCGCGTTCGACGGCATCATGGTCGCCCGCGGCGACCTCGGCGTCGAAATGCCCCTCGAACAAGTCCCCATCGTCCAGAAGCGCGCCATCAAACTCGCCAGGCGCAACGCCAAGCCCGTCATCGTCGCCACCCAGATGCTCGACTCGATGATCGACAACTCCCGGCCCACCCGCGCCGAGGCCTCCGACGTCGCCAACGCCGTCATCGACGGCACCGACGCCGTCATGCTCTCCGGCGAGACCAGCGTCGGCAAATACCCCGTCGAGACCGTCAGCACCATGGCCCGCATCGTCGAAGCGGCAGAGGAGGACATCCTCGCCAAGGGCCTCCCGCCCCTCACCGACCGCAACAAGCCCCGCACCCAGGGCGGCGCCGTAGCCCGCGCGGCAGCCGAGATGGGCGACTTCCTCGGCGCCAAGTTCCTGGTGGCCTTCACCCAGAGCGGCGACACCGTCAAGCGCCTCTCCCGCTACCGCTCCCCGATCCCGCTCCTCGCCTTCACCCCGGACCAGGCCACCCGCGCGCAGTTGAACCTCACGTGGGGTGTGGAGACGTTCCTCGGGCCGCACGTGGACTCGACGGACGCGATGGTGGCGCAGGTGGACGAGGAACTGCTGCGGATCGGTCGGTGCAAGAAGGGCGACGTCGTGGTGATCACGGCGGGCTCGCCGCCCGGGGTCGCCGGCTCCACGAACCTGGTACGGGTGCACCACATCGGCGAGGACGACAGCCCGAAGTAGCGGTCGTCAGTACTTCGGCCCGACGTGAGTGTCCATGAGAGCCACGGACGCCCGTCGGGCTACGGAGATGTTGTACGGGTCGCTCCTGCGAGCGAGGGTCGTCCACTCGACACCTACGGCAGTGAGCGTGTCGCTGAACAGCTTGCGGATGTCGTCGGACTTGTTGGTGAAGAAGTACCGGGGGTACTCGTAGCGCTTCCGTTCACCACGGACGAGGCGGGTGGTCCAGTTGGTGATCCGGCAGCCGTCGGAGTGGATGAGGCCACGGATGAATTCCCACGGGTGGGCGTCCACGATCTGCCGCTGCCAGGGTTCCAGTGCGATCTCGCGGTCGTGCTTCTTGCCGGGCCCATGCTGCGGAAAGAGGCAGGGCCAGTGCTTGCTGAAGCTTGTGACGTACTGGCAGCCCTTGCCCTGCACCCGACATACCTTGTTGCCCGGGCGAGCACGCTGGACAGCTGCGACGCAGTCGTCGATAAGGCCAGGCCAAGCGTTGGCGCACGCGATACGGAGGGAGTAGACGCCCCGTTTTGCCGAGCTGATGCAGCCATCCCCCAAGTAGAGACCGAGGAGGTAGGAGTACGAGGCGGGGTCTGCGGGAGGGCTTGCGGTATCGCACCGAGGGCAATCGGCAGCACGGTTGCAGCCGAGAGGCTCCAGTCGTTTCAGCCAGGATCGGATCGCGGCTCGCGATATGCCGGTCTGTTTGCTGACGGAGTTCTGGCTGAAGCCCTGAGCCACCAGCGTCAGAGCACGCTTTCGCGTATCAAGGTCGTACATACTGGCGATCTTTGTCGCGCCGCGCTGACCCTGATCCGGGATACATCGTTGTTCACACGTTCATGTGAAATTTCATCGTTCCCGCAACGCCTTGGAATCTAAGGAAAAGTGCCCCAGGTGGGATTCGAACCCACACTGTCCGCTGTTTGAGAGCGGCCTCTCTAACCAGTTGGAGTACTGGGGCCTTGGAAACGTAGGGCGGAAGCTGACCTGCGTAGTGTCACCATATCGCAGCTAGGTAGGCTCGTGGGAGCTGTACCTGCCCTGAAACAAGGAGCCCCCGTGACCACCCCCGAGTCGCCCCAGCCCGTAGACGCCGCCGACGACGACAAGTCGCACGTCCCGCCGCTGACGACCCGCGTCGTCATCGCCGAGGACGAGGCGCTCATCCGCCTCGACCTCAAGGAGATGCTGGAGGAGGAGGGCTACTCGGTCGTCGGTGAGGCCGGGGACGGGCAGCAGGCCGTCGAGCTGGCTCGGGAGCACCGGCCGGATCTGGTGATCCTCGATGTGAAGATGCCGGTTCTGGACGGGATCTCGGCGGCCGAGAAGATCGCCGAGGAGTCGATCGCCCCGGTTCTGATGCTCACCGCGTTCTCGCAGCGCGACCTCGTGGAGCGGGCCCGGGACGCCGGGGCGATGGCGTATCTGGTGAAGCCGTTCAGTAAGAGCGACGTGGTGCCGGCCATCGAGATGGCGGTGTCCCGGTTCGCGGAGCTGAAGGCGTTGGAGAGCGAGATCGCGGATCTTTCGCAGCGGCTCGAGACCCGGAAGCTGGTGGACCGGGCGAAGAGCATCCTGCAGACGGATTACGGGCTCTCCGAGCCGGCCGCGTTCCGTTGGATCCAGAAGACGTCGATGGACCGGCGTATGTCGATGCAGCAGTTGGCGGAGGCGCTGATCGAGGACGCCGAGGAGAAGAAGAAGGCTGCCGAGTAGTCCTGTGAGCGGATACGGAAAGAGCCCGTCCCCGGTGTCCGGCCGGGGGCGGGCTCTTTCCGTGCGCGTGGGTGGTGCTCAGTCCTCGCCGAGGTAGGCCTTGCGTACCGACTCGTCGTGGAGGAGGTCGCCGCCGGTGCCGGAGAGGACGACCTTGCCGACCTCCATGACGTGGCCCTGGTCCGCGAGGGAGAGGGCTGCCTGGGCGTTCTGCTCGACGAGCAGGATGGTGGTGCCCGACGCCTTGAGTTCGACGATGGTCTCCATGATCTTCTGCATCATGATCGGTGAGAGGCCCATGGAGGGCTCGTCGAGCATGAGCAGTTTGGGCTGGGACATGAGTGCGCGTCCCATGGCGAGCATCTGCTGTTCGCCGCCGGAGAGGGTTCCCGCGGCCTGCTTGCGGCGTTCCCCGAGGATGGGGAAGAGGTCGTAGGCGCGTTGGACGTCCTTGGCGATGCCTGCCTTGTCGCTGCGGAGGTAGGCGCCGAGGAGGAGGTTTTCGGCGATCGTCAGCCGGGGGAAGATGTGGCGTCCCTCGGGGGAGTGGGCGATGCCCAGGGAGACGATCTTGTGTGCGGGGATGCCTGTGAGCGGTTTGCCCTCGAAGAGGATGCGGCCGCCGGCGGGCTTGAGGAGTCCGGACAGGGTGCGCAGGGTGGTGGTCTTGCCTGCGCCGTTGGTGCCGATGAGGGTGACGACCTGGCCGGCTTCGACGGTGAAGGAGATGCCCTTGACGGCTTCGATCTTGCCGTAGGCGACGCGGAGGTCTTCGACCTCGAGCAGTGCGGTCATCGGGTGTCCTCCTCCTCGGTGCGGGTGGTGTCGGTGTTGTGGGTGGTGCCTGTCCTGTCCGGTTCCGGGGCCGGTGCGTCTGCCTTGCCTGTGCCTGTGCCTGTGCCTGTGCTTGTGCCTGCGGCGGTGGCTTCGGCTGCTGCGACTTCGGCGGCTTCTTCGGCGCCGGGGGCGCCTTCGAAGGGGGTGCCGAGGTAGGCGGCGACGACGCGTTCGTCGCCCTGTACGACGGGTGCGGTGCCCTCGACGAGTTTTTCGCCCTGGACGAGGACGGCGACCCGGTCGCAGAGGTTGAAGATGAACCGCATGTCGTGCTCGATGACGAGTACGGCGATGCCCTGGTCCCGGATGGCGAAGATGAGTTCTTCGGTGACGCGGGTTTCCTGGGGGTTCATGCCTGCGGTGGGCTCGTCCAGGAGGAGGAGGCCGGGGTCGCTGGCGAGGGCGCGGGCGATTTCGAGCTTGCGCTGGTCTCCGTAGGGGAGGTTGCGCGCGAGGTGGTCGGCCTTGTCCGCGAGGCCGATGAACTCCAGGAGTTCCATGCAGCGTTCGCGGCTGGCGTTCTCGGCCTTCTTGTAGCCGGGGAGGCGCAGGAGGGCGGACCAGAGGCCTTCTTTGGTCCTGGTGTGGCGTCCGACGAGGACGTTTTCCAGGACGGTCATGTTGGCGAAGAGGCGGATGTTCTGGAAGGTGCGGGCGATGCCTGCCTGGGTGACGAGGTGGGGCTTGGGCGGCAGGACGGTGCCCTTGTAGCTGACCTTGCCCTCGGTGGGGACGTAGAGGCCGGTGAGGCAGTTGAAGAAGGTGGTCTTGCCGGCGCCGTTGGGTCCGATGAGGCCGACGATCTCGCCCGCGTTGACGGTGAGGTCGACGTCGCGTACGGCGGTGAGGCCGCCGAAACGCATGGTGACGCCGCTGGCGTCGAGGACGATGGTGCCGGTGGTGGGTGTGTCTGTTGTGGTCATGGTGGTCACGCCCCCGCCTTCGTGGTGCCGGCGGCCGTGTCGGTGAGTGGTGTGTCGGGTGGTACGTCGAGTTGGCCGGTCTCGTGGAATTCGAGCTGCTTCCTGCGGTCGGCGACGAGGCCTTCGGGGCGGAAGCGCATCAGGAGGATGAGTGCGATTCCGAAGAGGAAGAGCTGGTAGTCCTGCATGAACTGGAGCTTGGCCGGGATGAGGTAGAGCAGTGCGGCTCCGACGAGGGGGCCGCTGAGGGTTCCCATGCCGCCGAGGATGACGGCGGCGAGGAGGAACGCGGAGTTCGGGGGTACGGATCCGGCGAACTGGTACTGCTCGGGGGTGACCGTGTAGGAGACGTGTGCCTGCACGGTTCCGGCGAGTCCGGCGAGGGTGGCGCCGAGGGCGAAGGCGAGCAGTTTGAGCCGGAAGGCGTTGATGCCCATGGCGGTGGCTGCGGTTTCGTCTTCGCGGATGGCGACCCAGGCGCGGCCGATGCGGGATTCTCCGGAGCGTCGGAAGACGAGGACGACGACGGCGGTGAAGACGAGCATCAGCAGGTAGTAGTTGGCTGATCTGCCGAGTGTGAAGCCGCCGACGTCGTGGCTGAGTCCGAAGTCGAAGCCGAGGAGCTTGAGGTCGGGGATGCTGGGGATGCCCTGGGAGCCGTTGGTGAGGTCGGGTCCGCTGACGCCGTTGAGGGCGTTGACGGTGAGTCGGAAGATCTCTCCGAATCCGAGGGTGACGATGGCGAGGTAGTCGCCGCGGAGGCGGAGTGTCGGGGCGCCGATGACGACGCCGAAGACGAGTGATGCCGCTGCTCCCGTGAGGACGGCGGCCCAGAAGGGGAACTGGACGCCGACGGGGGAGAGGGGGCTGCCGGAGACGAGTGCCGCGGCGTAGGCGCCGACGCCGAGGAAGGCGACGTAGCCGAGGTCGAGGAGTCCGGCGAGGCCGACGACGACGTTGAGGCCGAGTGCGACGGTCGCGAAGATGAGGATATTGGCGCCGATGAGGGCGTATTCCTCGTTCTGCTGGGTGAAGGGGAAGCAGAAGGCTGCGACGAGTGCGGCGCACAGGGTGACGTTGCGGTGTTTGGCGGTCAGCGCGGTGATGCGGGCGATGAGTCCGGCCCGGGTGAGTGCGGTGAAGCCGAAGGCGACGGCGATGACGTAGCCGATGAAGAGTTCGGCGTATTCGGTGTCGATGCCGTAGGTGAAGACTTCGAGTGCTGCGCCGAAGGCTCCGGCGATGATGAGGATTTCGGCCCAGGAGGGGAGTGCCTTGGCGCGGGCGGGTGCCGGTGCGCGGAGGCTGCCGAGGAATCGGTTGAGTGCGCTGGGTTTGGTGGTGTCGTCGAGGGGCTGGTCGTTGGGGAGTCCGAGGGAGGCGACGGTGGCGACGAGTGCGCCGGTGAGGCTGACCCAGGCTCCGGGTTCGAGTTCGACCAGTCCGAGGAGGTTGCCGTTGTCGTCTTTGGTGACGACGACGGCGATGACGGTGTAGGCGGTGGTGATGAGGGTGCCGAGGGCGAGGAGCCTGGTGGGGCTGTTGGTGCCGCCGGGGGTGAGCCAGCGCAGGCCCTTGATGCCGTATCCGGCGAGGGCGAAGAGGAGGGTGAGCGCTGAGGTGATGAGGGTGAGGACCTGGAGGCCGCCGGGGTAGCCGGTGACGGTGAGGTCGCCGGGGAAGGTGTCGGTGTAGGTCCAGGCGAGGAAGGTGCCGATGAGGGCGAGTGCGGCGCCGGTGGTGGTGGCGGCGCGGGCTGCTGTGGTGGGCAGGGGGAGTGTGGCGCTGTGCGCGGCGGGGGTCGTGGTGGTCATGGTGGTCACGCCCTGTCCGCGACGCGTTCGCCGAGCAGGCCTTGGGGGCGTATGAGGAGGACGAGGATGAGGAGCACGAAGGCCCATACGTCCTTCCAGGCTCCGCCTCCGAAGAGTTCCATGCCGGGGACGTCGCTCATGTAGCCGGTGGCGAGGGCTTCGGCGACGCCGAGGACGACTCCGCCGAGCATGGCGCCGTAGATGTTGCCGATGCCGCCGAGTACGGCTGCGGTGAAGGCCTTGAGGCCCATGATGAAGCCCATGCGGAAGCCGATCTGGCCGTTCTTGAGCCCGTAGGCGACGGCGGCGACGGCGGCGAACGCGGCACCGATGGCGAAGGCCATGACGATGATGCGGTCGGTGTTGATGCCCATGAGCTTGGCGGTGTCGGGGTCCTGAGAGGTGGCTTGCATGCCGCGGCCGGCTCGTGTCTTGGAGACGAAGAGGCCGAGGGCGAGCATGCAGAGGGGTGCGGCGATGAGGACGAAGAGGTCGCCTCGTTGGATGTGGGCGCCGAAGATGTCGATCGCTTCGCCCTTGAACTGGGGGAAGGAGCGGTCCTTGGTGGCGTCGGGATACCACATCCATACGGCTTGCTGGAGTGCGAGGGAGAGGCCGATGGCGGTGATGAGGGGGGCCAGCCGTGGTGCGCTGCGCAGGGGGCGGTAGGCGAAGCGTTCGGCGGCGACGCTGACGGCGACGGAGCATATGACTCCGCCGGCGATCATGAGGGGTATCGCAGCGAGCAGGGAGAGTCCGGACGGAAGCCCGAGGTAGACCGTGAGGGCTCCGAAGCCCCCGATCATGAAGATCTCGCCGTGTGCGAAGTTGATGAGCTGGATGATTCCGTAGACCATCGTGTAGCCGATCGCGATGAGACCGTACATCGCGCCGAGGATGAGTCCATTGGCCAGCTGTTGCGGCAGTTCGTTCACCGCAGGGCCTCCGTGGGTGGTTCGGATATGGCGCCGCGCGGGAGTGCTCGTAGCGCTCCCGCGCGGTGTTGTGTACGTGGGGTGTTGCTGTGGGGGTCCTTGGTGGACCTACTTGACGGCTGCGCTGAGCTTGGAGGTCCACTTGCCGCCGGTGACCTGGTAGGCGGTCATCAGGGTGTTGGTGGTGTCGCCGTACTGGTCGAAGGAGACGGGGCCGGTGACGCCGTCGAAGTTGACCTTGGCCATGGCTTCGAGGACCTTGGCGCGGGCGTCGTCGGGGAGCTTGCCGTCGTTGTCGGCGACGACTGCCTTGACGGCCTCGATGACGGACCAGGCGGCGTCGTAGGTGCCGCCGCCGTAGGCCTCGTAGGCGTCCTTGTAGCCGGCGGTCTTGTAGTCGGCGATGAACTTCTTGGCGGAGTCGAGTTCTTCGACGGGCTTGCCGACGGAGGTGGCGATGTCGCCTTCGGCCTTCTTGTTGAGCTTGATGAAGTCGGCGCTGTACATGCCGTCGCCGCCCATGAGGGGGATCTGGACGCTGTCCTTGAGCTGCTGGCTCAGGGGTGCGCCGGCGGGGTACTCGCCGCCGTAGTAGACGGCCTTGGCGCCGGAGCTCTTGACCTTGGTGACGACGGAGTTGAAGTCGCGGTCGTCGGGGTTGATGTGGTCGGTTCCGACGATCTTGCCGCCGAGTTCGGTGAAGGTCGCCTTGAAGGAGGCGGCGAGGCCTGCGCCGTAGGGCTTCTGGTCGTCGATGAGGTAGACGTCCTTGACCTTGGCGTTCTTGAAGAGGTAGTTCGCGGCGAAGGCGCCCTGGATCGCGTCCGTGGTGGCGGTGCGGAAGTAGGCCGCGTAGGGGCGCTTCTTGTCGCCGGTCTTCCAGTTGTTGCCCTGGGTCAGCTCGGTGCCGGTGTTGGCGGGGGAGACCTGGGTGAGTTTGGCGTCGGTGAAGGGCTTCTGCATCGACTGGGCGACGCCGGAGTTCAGCGGGCCGACGACGCCGAGGAGGTCCTTGTTGCCGATGAACTTCTGGGCGTTCTGCTGGCCGACGGAGGGCTGGGCCTGGTCGTCGAGTGCCTGGATCTCGAACTTGATGCCGGGGACCGTCTTGTCCGCGTTGGCGGTCTTGGCGGCGAGGTCGGCGGAGTTCTTGATGCCGAGGCCGAGGGCGGAGAGGTCGCCGGTCAGGGGTGCGTCGACACCGATGACGACGGTCTGGGTGTCGCCGCCGCCGCTGCTCTTGGTGTCGTCGTCGCGCGATCCGCAGGCGGTGAGTGTCAGTGCGCCTGTGGTGAGCACTGTGGTGAGGATGAGCAAAGAACGGTGTCGCACGAAAGGTCCTTTCCCTGGCGCGGCCTCCTCTGCTGAGGTGCCGTGACGGTCGCCGGGCGGTACTGGTCGTTTCGGAGCGGTGCAGTGGTCGCACCCGGCGGCGCGGTGACTGGCCGTGACTCTATGGGCAGGTGAGGGGGTGCGGGACGGGTCCGCTGATGATGTGACTGTCTTGTTATGCCATGGGGAAGGCTTCGTGGTCGCTGTGTGGACATGTGCGGCTTTTCGCCGATGGCTGAAGTGACCGCATGGTGAGAACGCGCAGCTCTGCTAAGGGGCTTGGGGTGATCTTGGTGCTGTCACCCGAATCGGGGCGCATGGGGCACGGCGGAAGTCGGCGCGGTGTGTGCGGGTGCGGCTCGCGAGGTTTTTCGTGTATTGCACACATGTTACGCAGTGTTACATCCGTGGGATGTGTTTGAAGTGCCGTGGGGGTGGTGTGGCTGTTGAAGTGGCTCATTGAACGGGTTCTACCGTCAAGGGTGTTGACCGAGCGTGTCCGTCAACTTCTGCGAATTGCTCCGGATATGGGTCTGCCCGGTCCGGAACGCGGTGCGTTCTCCGGCCGGGCAGTGGGGTGTCGCAGGGTCGGGTCAGCCCGCGTCGGGGCGGGGTGCGTCGCGGAGCAGGCAGGTGAGGCGGGCGGTGCAGACCCGCTTGTCGTGCTCGTCGGTGATGACGATCTCGTAGGTGGCGGTGGAGCGGCCGCGGTGGACGGGGGTGGCGACGCCCGTGACGAGTCCGTTGCGGACGCCGCGGTGGTGGGTGCAGTTCAGGTCGACGCCGACCGCGATCTTGGTGGCGCCGCCGTGGAGCATGGTGCCGACGGAGCCGAGGGTCTCGGCGAGGACGGCGGACGCGCCGCCGTGGAGCAGTCCGTAGGGCTGGGTGTTGCCCTCGACGGGCATGGTGCCCACGACGCGCTCGGCGGAGGCCTCGACGATCGTGACGCCCATGCGCTCGCCGAGGTGTCCGGCGGAGAAGAGTGCGGGGAGGTCGACGCCGAGTGCGGCGTACTCGTCGATGATCTCCTGGGGGAACGTGGGTGCGGTGTGCTCGCCCATGGCGTCCGGCTCCGATCGTGTGCGTCGTTCGTTGCTGTGTGCACTGTTCTTATCAGAACGGCTGAGCGTGCGCTTAGCCGTTCTTCGTCCGGGTCAGGCCGTCTCGAACCGGACGACGACCGACTTGCTGGCCGGGGTGTTGCTGGTGTCCGCGGTCGCGTCGAGGGGGACGAGGATGTTGGTCTCCGGGTAGTACGCGGCGGCGCAGCCCCGTGCGGTGGGGTAGTGGACGACGCGGAAACCGGGGGCGCGGCGTTCGACGCCGTCCTTCCATTCGCTGACGAGGTCGGTGTAGGAGCCGTCGGCGAGGCCGAGGTCGTGGGCGTCCTCGGGGTTGACCATGACGATGCGGCGGCCGCCCTTGATGCCGCGGTAGCGGTCGTCGAGGCCGTAGATCGTGGTGTTGTACTGGTCGTGGGAGCGCAGGGTCTGGAGCAGCAGGCGGCCTTCGGGGAGTTCGGGGTGTTCGACCGGTGCGGCGGTGAAGTTGGCCTTGCCGGTGGCGGTGGGGAAGCGGCGTTCGTCGCGGGGTGCGTGGGGGAGGGTGAATCCTGCGGAGCCGGGGGGTGCGACGCGGGCGTTGAAGTCCTCGAAGCCGGGTACGACGCGGGAGATGCGGTCGCGGATCGTGCCGTAGTCCTTCTCGAAGTCCTCCCAGGGTGTGGTGGAGGAGGGGCCGAGGACGGCTCGGGCGAGGCGGGCGATGATCGCGGGTTCCGAGAGCAGGTGGGGGCCGGCGGGGGTGAGGTTGCCACGTGAGGGGTGGACCAGGCCCATGGAGTCCTCGACGGTGACGAACTGCTTCCCGCAGGCGGTCACGTCCTTGTCGGTGCGGCCGAGGGTGGGCAGGATCAGGGCGCGGGTGCCGGTGACGGCGTGGGAGCGGTTGAGTTTGGTCGAGACGTGGACCGTGAGCCGTGCGCGGCGCATGGCGGCTTCGGTGACGGCGGTGTCGGGGGTGGCGGCGACGAAGTTGCCGCCCATGGCGAAGAAGACCTTGGCGTCGCCGTCGCGGAGTGCCTGGATGGACCGTACGACGTCGTAGCCGTGGTGGCGTGGTGAGGTGATGCCGAATTCGCGGTCGAGGGCGTCGAGGAAGGCGGGTGCGGGGCGTTCGAAGATGCCCATGGTGCGGTCGCCCTGGACGTTGGAGTGGCCGCGTACGGGGCAGACGCCCGCGCCGGGCCTGCCGATGTTGCCGCGCAGGAGGAGGAAGTTGACCACTTCGCGGATGGTCGGTACGGAGTGCTTGTGCTGGGTGAGGCCCATGGCCCAGCAGACGATGGTGCGTTCCGAGGCGAGGACCATGGCGAGTGCCTGTTCGATGGCGTCGCGGTCGAGGCCGGTGGCGGTGAGGGTCCGGTCCCAGTCGGCGGTGCGGGCGGCTTCGGTGAACTCCTCGTAGCCGTGGGTGTGTTCGGCGATGAAATCGGTGTCGACGGCGCCGTCGGCCTCGATGATCATTTTGTTGAGGAGGCGGAAGAGGGCCTGGTCGCCGCCGATGCGGATCTGGAGGAAGAGGTCGGTGAGGGCGGCGCCCTTGAGCATGCCGCGGGCGGTCTGCGGGTTCTTGAACCGCTCGAGTCCGGCCTCGGGCAGCGGGTTCACCGAGATGATCTTCGCTCCGGAGGCCTTGGCCTGTTCGAGGGCCGACAGCATCCGGGGGTGGTTGGTGCCGGGGTTCTGTCCGGCGACGATGATCAGGTCGGCCTGGTGGAGGTCCTCCAGGCTGACGCTGCCCTTGCCGACGCCGATGGTCTCGGTGAGGGCCGAGCCGGACGACTCGTGGCACATGTTGGAGCAGTCGGGCAGGTTGTTGGTGCCGAACTCCCGGGCGAAGAGCTGGAGCAGGAACGCGGCCTCGTTGCTGGTGCGGCCCGAGGTGTAGAAGAGTGCCTCGTCGGGGGAGGCGAGCGCGGTGAGTTCCTCGGCGATGATCGCGAAGGCGCGCTCCCAGGTCACGGGCTCGTACCGGTCGGCGCCCTCGGGCAGGTAGACGGGTTGCGTGATGCGTCCCTGCTGGCCGAGCCAGTAGCCGCTGCGGTCGGCGAGGTCGGTGAGGGGGTGCGCGGCGAAGAAGTCCGGGGTGACGCGGCGCAGGGTCGCCTCCTCGGCGACGGCCTTGGCGCCGTTCTCGCAGAACTCGGCGGTGTGCCGCTTGTCGCCCTCCGGCCAGGCGCAGCCGGGACAGTCGAAGCCGTCCTTCTGGTTGACCTTGAGCAGGGTCTGCGCGGTGCGGCGCACGCCCATCTGCTGCTGTGCGATGCGCAGGGTGTGCGCGACCGCGGGCAGTCCGGCGGCGGAGTGCTGGACCGCGTCGATCCGCGGCGCGTCCTGGACCGGGTCACCGGTCGGGGGCTTGGTGGCCATGGTGCTCCCCTTCGTGCGCTTGCGGGCGCGTGGTCCCGCGTGCGCGTCCTGTCACGTCTGCCTACGCCTTCGCTGTCTTTCGATCCTGTCATGCACGTGTGCCGGGGTGTCCCGGTGGGAGGCGGGCGGGTGCGGAGGGCGGTGCGGGGTGTGTGCGCCGGAGGGGTCGAGCGGCGCCCGAGCCGGGGTCGAGCGGCGGCCGGTCCGGATTGTCGGTGGTACGTGGCAGGATCGGGGGCGTGGCTGAGACGGCATCGAAGAAGACGGCAGACAACCGACCGCGCCTGCTCCTCATGGACGGGCACTCCCTGGCGTACCGGGCGTTCTTCGCCCTGCCCGCGGAGAATTTCACGACGGCGACGGGGCAGCCGACGAACGCCGTGTACGGCTTCATGTCGATGCTGGCGAACACGCTGCGCGACGAGGCGCCCACGCATTTCGCGGTCGCGTTCGACGTGTCCCGCAAGACGTGGCGCGCCCAGGAGTTCCCCGAGTACAAGGCGAACCGCTCCAAGACCCCCGACGAGTTCAAGGGGCAGGTCGAGCTGATCGGCGAGCTGCTGGACGCGATGCACGCGGACCGGTTCGCGGTGGACGGGTTCGAGGCGGACGACGTCATCGCGACGCTGGCTACGCAGGCCGAGGCGGCGGGCTTCGAGGTCCTGATCGTCACGGGGGACCGGGACTCCTTCCAGCTGATCACGGAGAACGTGACCGTGCTGTACCCGACGAAGGGCGTCTCGGAGCTGACGCGCTTCACCCCGGAGAAGGTCGAGGAGAAGTACGGTCTCACGCCCGCCCAGTACCCGGACTTCGCTGCGCTGCGCGGTGACCCGTCGGACAACCTTCCGGGTATCCCGGGTGTGGGTGAGAAGACGGCGGCGAAGTGGATCAACCAGTTCGGTTCGTTCGCGGAGCTGGTCGAGCGGGCCGACGAGGTCAAGGGCAAGGCCGGTCAGAACTTCCGGGACCACCTGGACGCGGTCAAGATGAACCGTGTGCTGACCGAGATGGTCCGTGACGTGGAGCTGCCGAAGGTCCCGTCCGAGCTGGAGCGTGCGCCGTACGACCGCACTGCGGTGACGGGTGTGCTGGACGTCCTGGAGATCCGTAACCCGAGTCTGCGTGAGCGGCTCCTCGCCGTGGACCCCGGTGCGCAGGAGGCGGCGCCCCCGGAGCCTGCGGCCGGTATCGAGCTGGACGGCGTGGTGCTGGGGTCGGGCGAGGTCGCCCCGTGGCTGGAGGCGCACGGCGGGCAGCCCCTCGGTGTGATGACGGTGGACACCTGGTCGCTGGGCGCCGGCACGGTCACGGAGGTCGCGCTCGCCGCGGCGGACGGGGCCGCCGCGTGGCTGGACCCGGCGGAGCTCGGCGAGGCCGACGAGCGGGCGTTCGCCGCGTGGGTCTCGGACCCGCAGCGGCCCAAGGTCATGCACAACGCCAAGAACGCGCTGCGGGTCTTCCCGGAGCAGGGCTGGCGGCTGGACGGCATCACGATGGACACCGCGCTCGCCGCGTATCTCGTCAAGCCGGGCCGGCGTTCCTTCGCCCTGGACGCGCTGGCCGTCGAGTACCTCGGCCGTGAGCTGGCACCGGCGGCCTCGTCGGACGGGCAGCTGGCCTTCGGCGCGGACGACCGTGCGGAGGCGGACGCCCTGATGGCGCAGGCCAGGGCGGTGCTGGATCTCGGCGACGCGTTCACGGCCCGGCTGCGGGAGGTCGGGGCCACGGAGCTGCTGCACGGCATGGAGCTGCCCACGTCGATCATGCTGGCCCGTCTGGAGCGGCACGGCATCGCCGCCGACCGGTCCCATCTGGAGGGCATGCAGCAGCAGTTCGCCGGTGCGGTGCAGCAGGCGGTGAAGGAGGCGCACGCCTCGGTGGGCCGTGAGTTCAACCTCGGTTCGCCCAAGCAGCTCCAGGAGGTCCTCTTCGGTGAGCTGGCCCTGCCGAAGACGAAGAAGACGAAGACGGGTTACACGACGGACGCGGACGCGCTGGCGTGGCTGGCGGCGCAGACCGAGCACGAGCTGCCGGTGCTGATGCTGCGCCACCGTGAGCAGGCGAAGCTGCGTGTGACGGTCGAGGGCCTGGTCAAGACGATCGGTGCGGACGGCCGTATCCACACCACGTTCAACCAGACGGTCGCCGCGACGGGCCGCCTCTCCTCCACCGAGCCCAACCTGCAGAACATCCCGGTGCGTACGGACGAGGGCAGGGCGATCCGCCGGGGCTTCGTCGTCGGCGAGGGCTTCGAGACGCTGATGACGGCCGACTACAGCCAGATCGAGCTGCGGGTGATGGCGCACCTCTCGGAGGACGCCGGTCTGATCGAGGCGTTCGCCTCGGGCGAGGACCTGCACACGACGGTCGCCTCGCAGGTGTTCGGTGTCGAGAAGTCCGCGGTCGACGCGGAGATGCGCCGCAAGATCAAGGCGATGTCCTACGGACTGGCGTACGGGCTCTCGGCGTTCGGCCTCTCCCAGCAGCTGAACATCGAGGCCGGTGAGGCGCGCGGGCTGATGGACACCTACTTCCAGCGGTTCGGAGGGGTGCGCGACTATCTGCACCGGGTGGTGGAGGAGGCCAGGTCCACCGGTTACACCGAGACGGCCTTCGGCCGGCGCCGGTACCTCCCCGACCTCAACAGCGACAACCGGCAGCGGCGTGAGACGGCCGAGCGGATGGCGCTCAACGCCCCGATCCAGGGCACGGCCGCCGACATCGTGAAGGTCGCGATGCTGAACGTCGACCGGGCGCTGACGGAGGCGGGGCTGACGTCACGGATGCTGCTCCAGGTCCACGACGAAATCGTCCTGGAGATCGCGAAGGGCGAGAGGGAGCGGGTCGAGGAGATCCTGCGCCGGGAGATGTCCACGGCGGTGGAGCTCCGCGCACCGCTGGACGTCTCGGTCGGCGTCGGCACGGACTGGGAGACGGCCGCGCACTGAGGTCTCAGCCGGCCTCCCGGCCGGCCGGAGGGGTCCGTGCGGTATCCGCACCGGGCCCCTCCGGCGGTCGGGGGGCGGCGGCCGGCTTCCTCCGCAGCCGCATCCACGCCCCGTACAGCACCAGGCCGGCCGCCAGGCCCGCCCCGGCGCCGAAGCAGGCCGTCGGGATGATGTCCAGCGGGGTGTCGATCCGCCCGAAGTAGGCGTACCAGCGGGCGCACCGGTGGATGACGCCCAGCAGGACGCACAGGCCGAGGAACGACCCCGCCCACACGCGTTCGGCACGGCCGAGCACCGGTACGGACTCCGGCGGCGCCAGGGCTCCGGTGCTCCGCAGCCCCGTGTACGCGAACCACGCCAGGACCGTCAGGGCCAGGGCCGAACTGCCGTACTGCACGATCTGGAAGAGGGGGAACCCGCCGACGCTCCGGCTGAGCGCGGGGATCAGCTCCGTGCCCCACCGGTCGTGGTGGGTGAAGGCGTCCCACACGACATGGGTGCCCGAGCCGATGACGGCGGACACGACGAACCACGCAGCCCGGGGGAGTGCCGGGGCGCCGGGCTCCCCGGGCTGTCCTCGTACGTAGGTGTGGACGCGGCCCTGCGCCGCCCGGGGCAGCAGCGCGACGAGTGGTTCGCGCAGCATCAGCCACAGGGCCACCAGGGCGCCCGTGACGAGGACGTCCACGGTGAACACCCCCCACGCGGCGTGTGTCACCTCGCCGAACTCCATGGCCCCGGGGACGACGGTGTCCGCGTAGTAGGTCAGGTCCGGGGCGAAGGAGCCGGCGACGAGAGCTGATGCCACCAGTGGGCCGCGGCCCGTGCCGGACCGGCGGATGCCGGGGAGGACCGCCGCGGCGTGGCTGAGCGTGAAGGGCATGGCGGCAAGTATGCGGGTGACCCCGCGTCATCCGCCGGGGCGGACCTGACGACTTGGCGACGCGAAGCTGAAGAATGTGTGAGAACCGGTCGGCGGCCGGTGTCCGGCCGGCGGGAGTTGCCGTAGGGTCGCCTGAGTCCTCGCGCGGGGAGCGCGGGCAGCCGTCGACGGGGAGGGACCGACACCTATGGCAGCTCAATTCGGCCGCAGACTGCGCAGGGGGGCCACCACCACCGCGGTCGCCGCGGCAGCCGTGGCGGCTCTCTCCGCCTCGCAGGCCCCCGCCGCACCGCAGCCCGACGGTGCGGGCGACCAGACCGCGGCCGGTGCGACTCCGTCCGGCGACAGCGCCGCCACCGGCAACTCGCCGTACCACACCGACCTGCCGCCGCTCAATACGCCCAACAAGCCCGGGTCGTCCGTGAATCTGCCGGTGACCGGAAGTGCCGAATCGGGTATACCCGCCTCGATCCTGGCGGCCTACAAGCAGGCCGAGCAGGGTCTGGCGGGCACCGACGCCGCGTGCCGTCTGCCGTGGCAGCTCCTCGCGGCGATCGGCAAGGTCGAGTCGGGCCAGGCCCGCGGCGGCAAGGTCGACGCGAACGGCACCACCTTCTCCCCGATCCTCGGCCCGGCCCTCAACGGCCAGGGCTTCGCGCTGATCAAGGACACCGACGGCGGGGCGTACGACGGTGACTCGACCCACGACCGTGCGGTCGGCCCGATGCAGTTCATCCCGTCCACCTGGGCGACCTGGGGCCAGGACGGCAACGGCGACGGACGCAAGGACCCCAACAACATCTACGACGCGGCGCTGGCCGCCGGGCGCTACCTCTGCGCCGGCACCCGCGACCTGTCGCTCGCCCCGGACCTCGACCGGGCGGTGCTGAGCTACAACCACTCCACGGAGTACCTGCGCACGGTGCGCTCCTGGTTCGCCTTCTACAACCGCGGCACCCACGAGGTCCCCGACGGCACCGGCGTCCTCCCGGTCGGCACGGGCGGCACCACCCCGTCGCCCACGCCGACGCCCGCGCCCGAGCACAGCGGCGGCGGCGCGAAGCCGAGCCCCGGGCCGAAGCCGCCGGCGCACGGAGGCGGTACGACACCGAGCCCCGACCCCACGCCTCCCCCGCCGACGAAGCCGCCGACGGAGCCGCCGACCACTCCGCCCACGCCGCCGCAGACCCTGGGCAGCCTGGAGAACGCCGGCACCGCCCCCCTGAAGGCCACCGCCGGCGAGGCGTTCGCGCAGCGCGTCAAGGTCCGGGCCAGGAACACCCTCGGCGCCCCGCTCGCCAAGGCCCCGGTCACCTTTACCGTCGTCGGCGACACGGACGCCCGCTTCCCCGGCGGGAAGACCACGGTCGCGCTGAGCACCGGAGCCGACGGCACCGTCACCGCACCGGTCCTGACGGCTGGTGAGAAGGCCGGTGTCTTCAAGGTGACGGCCGTCGCCGGCACCGCCAAGCCGCGCACCCTCAACTACGCGGCGACCGTCACGGCCCGGCAGGCGGACGCCGTCGTACGGACCGGCGACAAGGCCCTGACGGCCGCGCCGGGCGCGGAGTTCGCCGACCGCGTCGAGATCCGGACGACCTACAAGGGCAAGGGGCTCGCGGACACCGCGGTCACCGCCACGATGATCACCGACGCGGAGAAGCCCGCCGAGAACGACAAGGGCCCGTACTTCAAGGATGCCGAGGGCGAGCCGGTGCGCACTCTCGACCTGGCCACGGGCGCCGACGGGCTCCTCGAACTCCCGGGGATCTTCGCCGACGACACCGAGGGCACGTACAAGCTGCGGCTCACCACCGCGAGCGGCGTCACGCTGACCGTCGAGCTCAAGGTCGAGGCGGCACCCGCGGCCTGACCCGTACGAGAGCAGGGGTGCCGGCCGGATCCGGGGCAGGCAGGCACCCTTCGGCCGGCGTCCGGCCCGGGGCCACGTGCCTGCCGCCCGGTGAGGCCCCCGGTGCCGGGCCCGGCACCGGGGGCCTACTCCCGGCGCAGCCGTGCCGAGGTGAAGCGGGTCGCCTCCGTCGTCGTCGGGTCCTCGGGCCACGGGTGCTTCGGGTAGCGGCCCCGCAGCTCCGCCCGCACGCTCCTGTACCCCTCCCGCCAGAACGACGCCAGGTCCGCCGTCACCGCCGCGGGCCGCCCGGCCGGCGACAGCAGGTGGACCAGGAGCGGCACCCCGGCGACCCGGGGCGTCTCGCGCAGGCCGAACAGCTCCTGGAGCTTCACCGCGAGTACGGGCTGCTCGCCCGCGTAGTCCAGACGGATCCGGGACCCGCTGGGCACCTCGATCCGCTCCGGCGCGAGCTCGTCCAGCCGGGCCGCGTCCCCCGTCGACCACGGCAGGAGCCTGCGCAGCGCCTGCCCGGCGTCGATCCGTGCCAGGTCGGCGCGGCGTCCGGCCCGTGACAGCTCGGGCTCCAGCCACTCGTCGGCCCGCGCGAGCAGCGCCCCGTCGGACACGTCGGGCCAGGGCGCGCCGAGCGCCCGGTGCAGGAACGCGAGCCGCAGCCGCAGTTGCCCGCTGTCCCTGGTCCACCGCAGCAGTCCCGGCCCCTCGCGGCGCAGCCCCTCCAGGAGGGCCCCGCGCACCAGCCCGGGGGCCGGCCTGCGCAGAGGGCGCACCGACAGCTCCACGGCCCCGAGGCGCTCCACCGACCGTGCCACGACGTCGCCGTCCGCCCAGCGGACCTCATCGCCGGAGAACCGCAGGTGCCCCGCGGCCAGTCGCGCCGTGTCCTCGTCGATCACCGCGGCCAGCCGCACCCGCGCGGAGGCGGCGTGGGCGGGCCGGTCGGCGACGGCGACGGCCAGCCACGGCGCGCTGCGCAGCCGTGAGCCGTTCCCGAGCTCGGCGCCCGTGCCCGACGCCATCAGGAACGTGCCGTCGCCCCTGGCCCGTGCCACGCGCTCGGGGAACGCCAGCGCCGCGACCACGCCCACCGCGGAGTCGTCCGTGCCGGCGCCCTCGCCCCCGCCGCGGCCGAGGGACCGCGAGAGCCGCCGCACCTCCTGGCGCCACCGCGCCGCGTACCCGTCCCCGCCGCGCCGTGCCGTGCGCAGCGCGTGCGCCAGGTCGTCGCCGTAGTCGCGCGGGGGCTCCTCGCTCAGCAGTGCCACGACCTCCGCCGCGCGGCGCCCGCCGACCTCGTCCGCGCCGTCCAGGAGGGCCCGGGCCAGCCGGGGGTGCAGGCCGAGCCGGGACATCCGTACGCCCCGGTCCGTCGCCCGGCCCGCGGCGTCCACCGCGCCGACCGCGCCCAGCACCTCGCGTGCCGCGCCCATGGCCCCGGCGGGCGGGGGGTCCAGGAGTGCGAGGCCGGAGGCGCCCGGGTCACCCCAGCACGCGGCCTGCAGCGCGAACGCCGCGAGATCGGCCACCTTGATCTCGGGGGAGGGGTAGGCGGCCAGCCGGCCGTCCTCGGCCCGGTCCCAGCAGCGGTACACCGCGCCGGGTGCCTCACGCCCGGCACGGCCCGCCCGCTGGCGTCCGGCCGCCCGCGACGCCCGTACGGTCGTCAGGGCGCTCAGCCCGCGGGCGTGGTCGGTGCGCGGTTCCCTGGCCAGCCCGGAGTCGACGACGACACGCACCCCCGGCACCGTGAGCGACGACTCGGCGACCGACGTCGCCAGCACCACCCGGCGCCCGCCCGACGACCCGGCGAGCACCGCGTCCTGCACGGCGGCCGGGGCGCGCCCGTGGACCTGGAGCACCTCCGCGTCCACGCCCGCGAGCAGGCCCGCGACCCGGCCGATCTCCCCGACGCCGGGCAGGAAGCACAGCACGTCGCCGTCCCGCTCGGTGAGGGCGCGGCGCACCACGGCGGCCACGTGCGCCAGCAGGGCCGGGTCCACCCGCATTCCGTGCGGCGGCCGCACGGTCGCCGACGGCGGCGCCCACACCACCTCCACCGGGTGGGCCACACCCCGCGCCTCGACGACCGGGGCGTCGCCCAGCAGCCGTGCCCAGCCTTCCGCGTCCGTCGTCGCCGACGCCGCGACCAGACGCAGCTCCGGCCTGATCGTCTCCCGTACGTCGAGGAGGAACGCGGCGGCCGTGTCCGCGTCCAGGTGGCGCTCGTGGCACTCGTCGATGATCACCACGTCGGTGCGGGCCAGTTCCTGGTCGCGCTGCAACCGCTGGAGGAGCACACCCGTGGTCACGACCTCGACCACCGTGTCCGGCCCCACCGTCCGCTCCCCGCGCACCGTGAACCCGACCCGGTCGCCGACCTGTTCGCCGAGCAGCCACGCCATCCGCCGTGCCGCCGCCCGGGCCGCGATCCGGCGCGGCTCGGCCACGAGCACCCGGCGCGGCGGGGCGCCGCCGGTCAGCCCTGCGAGCACCAGGGGCACGAGGGTCGTCTTGCCGGTCCCGGGCGGCGCGCAGAGCACCGCGGCCCCCCGCTCCTCGAGCGCCCGCTCCAGGGCGGGCACGGCGGTGCGTACGGGCAACTTGTCCAGGGCGTCGGTACGGATCACGCCCCCAGTCTCGTACGCCGCCGCGGGGAAGGCGGCGGCCGGTGCCTCAGCCGGCCCGTCCGTCCCGCTCGCAGACGAAGATCGCCGTCCCGGGGATCAGGTTGCCGCGCAGCGGGGACCAGCCGCCCCACTCCTGGCCGTTCCAGGCGGGCCACTCCGGCTCCACGAGGTCGACCAGCCGGAAACCGCCCGCCACCACGTCCCGTACCCGGTCGCCCAGCGTCCTGTGGTGCTCGACGTACACGGCGTCACCGCCCTCGTCCTGCTCGACGTACGGCACGCGGTCGAAGTAGGAGGCGGAGACGGAGAGCCCCTCGGGCCCCGGCTCGTCGGGGAACGCCCAGCGGATCGGGTGCGTCACCGAGAAGACCCAGCGCCCGCCGGGCCGCAGCACCCGGTGCACCTCGCGGAACACCCGCACGGGGTCGGCGACGAAGGGGACCGCGCCGTAGGCGGAGCAGGCGAGGTCGAAGGAGCCGTCGCGGAAGGGGAGCCGCCCCGCGTCCGCCTCCACCAGGGGTACGCCGCCGCCGATGCGCAGGGCGTGCTGGAGCTGGCGGTGGGAGAGGTCCAGCGCCACCGGCCTCGCGCCCCGGGCGGCGAGCCAGCGGGAGCACTGGGCGGCACCGGCGCCGATCTCCAGGACGTCCAGCCCTTCGAGGCCTGCCGCGGGGCCCAGCAGCGCGGCCTCGGCCTCGTCGAGTCCTTCCGGCCCCCAGACGAAGCGGTCGTCGCCGAGGAAGGCCCCGTGGTCGCTCTGGTAATCGTCGGCGTTCCGGTCCCACCAGCCGCGGTTCGCGTGGCTGCTCTCCGCCTCGCCGGCTTCGCGCCGGGTCGCCTCGGGTTCGGACTCGTGGATCTCTTGGCTCATCGTGCCCGTCGTTGTAGTTTGCCTTCACCCGCTTCGCGCGGGTGCCTCCCCGGGCCGTACGGGTGAGTACGCCCGTGTGCGCCCGACGCACCGCTGTGGCCGACGTGGCCTCGGTGAACGTGAGTTGTGCCGGGATTGGGGTGTTGTGCCCCGGGTGTGCGCCTTCGCGCATTGACCCTGTCCGGCTGCCCCCGTATGCTACAAGTTGCGCTGCGAGCCTGCGCGCCTCAGACCTAGCAGGCCGCGCTCGCGTCTGTTGTATGTCCCCTCGGTTGTCGAGGCGCCGTCCGGTTCGCCGGACCGGTGCTTTCCTGGCTGTCCGGCTTCTGCAGAGGCGATAAGGGCTTTCGGCGTAGCAGTACCTACGACTCTCTGTCCGTACCGGAGCCCTTTCCCACATGACGAGCAGCACCGAGACCACCGCCACCACGCCGCAGGTTGCGGTCAACGACATCGGCGACGCGGACGCGTTCCTCGCGGCGATCGACGAGACGATCAAGTACTTCAACGATGGCGACATCGTCGACGGCGTCATCGTCAAGGTTGACCGCGACGAGGTCCTCCTCGACATCGGTTACAAGACCGAAGGCGTCATCCCGAGCCGCGAGCTCTCGATCAAGCACGACGTCGACCCGAACGAGGTCGTCAAGGTCGGCGACGAGATCGAGGCCCTGGTTCTCCAGAAGGAGGACAAGGAAGGCCGCCTGATCCTCTCGAAGAAGCGCGCTCAGTACGAGCGTGCCTGGGGCACCATCGAGAAGATCAAGGAAGAAGACGGCATCGTCACCGGTACCGTCATCGAGGTCGTCAAGGGTGGTCTCATCCTCGACATCGGCCTCCGCGGCTTCCTCCCGGCGTCGCTCGTCGAGATGCGTCGCGTCCGCGACCTCCAGCCCTACGTGGGCAAGGAGCTCGAGGCCAAGATCATCGAGCTGGACAAGAACCGCAACAACGTGGTCCTGTCCCGCCGTGCCTGGCTCGAGCAGACCCAGTCCGAGGTTCGCCAGACGTTCCTCACGACCCTGCAGAAGGGTCAGGTCCGCTCCGGCGTCGTCTCCTCGATCGTCAACTTCGGTGCCTTCGTGGACCTGGGTGGCGTCGACGGTCTCGTGCACGTCTCCGAGCTGTCCTGGAAGCACATCGACCACCCCTCCGAGGTTGTCGAGGTCGGCCAGGAGGTCACCGTCGAGGTCCTCGACGTCGACATGGACCGCGAGCGCGTCTCGCTGTCGCTCAAGGCGACGCAGGAAGACCCGTGGCAGCAGTTCGCCCGCACGCACCAGATCGGGCAGGTCGTCCCCGGTAAGGTCACCAAGCTCGTTCCGTTCGGTGCGTTCGTGCGCGTCGACGAGGGCATCGAGGGCCTGGTCCACATCTCCGAGCTGGCCGAGCGCCACGTGGAGATCCCGGAGCAGGTCGTCCAGGTCAACGACGAGATCTTCGTCAAGGTCATCGACATCGACCTCGAGCGCCGTCGCATCAGCCTCTCGCTGAAGCAGGCCAACGAGGCCTTCGGCGGCGACCCGGCCTCCGTCGAGTTCGACCCGACCCTGTACGGCATGGCGGCGTCCTACGACGACCAGGGCAACTACATCTACCCCGAGGGCTTCGACCCCGAGACCAACGACTGGCTCGAGGGCTTCGAGTCGCAGCGTGAGGTCTGGGAGACCCAGTACGCCGAGGCGCAGACGCGCTTCGAGCAGCACCAGGCCCAGGTCATCAAGTCCCGCGAGGCCGACGAGGCCGCTGCGGCCGAGGGCGCTGCTGCCCCGGCCGGCGCTGCACCGGCCGCCTCCGGCGGCAGTGGTGGCGGCGGCGGTGGCGGTTCGTACTCCTCGGAGTCCGCGGACAACTCCGGCGCCCTGGCGTCGGACGAGGCCCTGGCCGCCCTGCGCGAGAAGCTGGCCGGTGGCCAGAGCTGATCGCTCTGACCCCGACCGCTCATCGGCTGCGGTAGCTGTAGAGCTGTAGGTGAGGCCCGTTCCCTTCGGGGGGCGGGCCTCACTCGTGTCCGGACGCCCTGCCGGCTCCGGCCCGTGCCCCGTGGCGACGTGCCGTCGGCGGGCCGGGCCGTCCTCGCGTCGCGCAGGCCGGGAGCGCCGTGTTCGCCGCGGTGGGAGCCCTCGGCCTCGCTCCCACCGCGGCCGCCGCGAGCCGCGAACCCGCCTTCCGGGCGCCCAGCCCGGGCGACTTCTCGCTGAAGGGGAAGGCCGCGGCCGAGGTCGGCGGGGGCATCGCCGGACTCACCGCCGCCTACGAACTGGGCAAGGCGGGGTACGACTGTACGGTCCTGGAGGCCAGGGGGCGTACCGGAGGGCGCAACTTCACGGTGCGGGGCGGCGATTCGGCCACCGACACCTACGGCAACAGGCAGACCGCCCCTGCGGCGACGGCCAGCACATGAACGCCGGGCCCGGCCGGATACCGCAGTGGATGGTCACCCTCGACCGCTGCCGCGAACTCGGCGTACCCGTCCAGGTGTTCACCGACGAGAACGCCAACGCCTACCTCTGCGACGAGAAGGCGGGAATGAAGGCCCCGGTGCGCTACCGCACCGCGAAGGCCGACATGTACGGCTTCGCCGGTGACTACCTCAGCCACACCGACGCCTGGCAGCACGGAGCGTTCACCTCCGCGCGGAAGGCGGTGACGGCGCTGCACAGCCGTGTCCTCACGTGACCGCGTGTGAAAGCGGACAGGGCGGGAATGCCGTGGCCTGGCGGGGTGTTCTTGTCGGGGAACACGAGGAGGAGCGGTAACCGTGCCTGATCCGCAGAGTTTGTACGAATGGGAGCCCAAGGGCCTGGCCGTCGTCGACATGGCGCTCGCCCAGGAGTCGGCCGGCCTGGTGATGCTCTACCACTTCGACGGATACATCGACGCGGGCGAGACCGGCGAGCAGATCGTCGACGGCCTGCTCGAGACGTTGCCGCACCAGGTCGTGGCCCGCTTCGACCACGACCGGCTCGTCGACTACCGGGCGCGCCGCCCGCTGCTCACCTTCAAGCGCGACCGGTGGGCGTCGTTCGAGGCGCCCACCCTGGAGGTACGGGTCGTCCAGGACGCCACCGGCGCACCCTTCCTGCTGCTGTCCGGGCCGGAGCCCGACGTGGAGTGGGAGAGGTTCGCCGCCGCCGTGGAGCAGATCGTCGAGCGGCTCGGTGTGCGCCTCGCGGTCAACTTCCACGGAATTCCGATGGGCGTCCCGCACACCCGCCCGGTCGGCATCACCCCGCACGGCAACCGCACCGACCTGATGCCCGGGCACCGCAGCCCGTTCGACGAGGCGCAGGTGCCCGGCTCCGCCGAGGCGCTCGTCGAGTACCGGCTGATGGAGGCCGGGCACGACGTCCTCGGTGTGGCGGCGCACGTCCCGCACTACGTCGCCAGGTCCTCCTACCCGGACGCCGCGCTCACCGCCCTGGAGGCGATCACGGCCGCGACGGGCCTGGTCCTGCCGAGCGTCGCGCACCCGCTGCGCACCGAGGCGCACCGGACCCAGACCGAGATCGAACGGCAGATCGGCCAGGGCGACGAGGAGCTCGTGTCGCTCGTCGAAGGGCTGGAGCACCAGTACGACGCCGTGGCGGGCTCCGAGACCCGGGGCAACCTGGTCGCGGAGCCGGTCGACCTCCCGTCCGCGGACGAGATCGGCCTGGAGTTCGAGCGCTTCCTCGCCGAACGTGAGGGTGATTCCTGACGCCGCCCCACCCGGTCCACCGGCCGGGGGGCCGGGGCAGTCACGCCCGGGGCCCGAGGGCAGCGCTTATGCTCGGCGCATGCTGAAAGTGGGCCTGACCGGCGGGATCGGCGCCGGCAAGAGCGAAGTGTCACTGCTTCTCGCGCGTCACGGAGCCGTGGTGATCGACGCCGACCGGATCGCACGCGAGGTCGTCGAGCCCGGCACCCCGGGGCTCACGGCCGTCGTCGAGGCCTTCGGGCCCGGAATCCTCAGGCCCGACGGCTCCCTCGACCGGCCCGCCCTCGGCTCGATCGTCTTCGCCGACTCCGGCCGTCTGGCCACACTCAACGGCATCGTGCACCCGCTCGTCGGGGCGCGGTCCGCCGAGCTGGAGCGGGCCGCCGGGGACGGGGCGGTCGTCGTGCACGACGTACCGCTGCTGACGGAGAACGGCCTCGCCCCGCTCTACGACCTGGTCGTCGTCGTGGACGCGAGCCCCGAGACCCAGCTCCACCGACTGGTCACGCTGCGCGGCATGACGGAGTCCGACGCCAAGGCCCGGATGGCCGCCCAGGCAACCCGTGCGGAGCGGCTGGCCGTCGCCGACGTCGTCGTCGACAACGACGGGCCGATCTCCGACCTCGGACCGCAGGTCGGCAGGGTCTGGTCGGAGCTGACCGCGAGGGCCGCCGCCACCTGACCCGTGACCGGCCGGAATACCGGCCTCCCGCCGGATGTTGAACAGCGGAAGGCGAGGGGAAGGATAGTCCTGTGCCCGAGAGCAACCCGGAAACCCATGTCATCGACTTCCGCGCGGCGGAGCAACTGCTCGCCGCACGGGACCCCCGGGGCGCGGTCAAGCTGCTCGACTCGGTGATAGCCGCCCATCCGGAGAACACGGCCGCCCGGCTGCTGCGCGCCCGCGCCTTCTTCGCCGCCGCGCAACTGCGCCCGGCGGAACTCGAGTTCGAGCTGGTCCTGGAGCGCGAGCCGGACAACGCCTTCGCGCACTTCGCCCTGGCCCGCACGTTCCAGCGCGCGGGCCGTCCTGAACAGGCCACACGCCACTTCCGGCTGGCAGCCGCGCTCGACCCCAAGCCGGAGTACCTACGGGCGGCCCGCTTCGACGACCGGCCCTGACCGCACGGGTCCTGTGGCGGAGCGACCGGCGGCGCTACCTGCCGGGCCCGCGCCGGCCCGGGTCGTACGGCGGGACGTCCCGGCCCGGTTGATAGCGCGATCCCTGTCGCAGACGACGTACGACGAGGCAGAGGTCCGTGACCGCGACCACCAGCAGCACACCGCAGGCGGTCGCCCAGCCCGCACGTCCGGTGACCAGGAAGGCCGCCAGGCCGAACGCGGCCCAGGCCATGCCCCACAGGCTCAGCCAGAGCCGCATCCGCAGCGGACTGCGGGCGGTGGACGGTTCACTTCCGGTACGCATCACCATCGCCTCCCCTCCAGCATGCCCCGCCGGCGCGGCGCACGGGAACCGCTGCCGGGGCCCGGGGCGGGGGAACGCCGCACGGCGGCGCCGTGTTCCTCAGGCATGAGCGGATCACCGGCACGTGAGGGACACACCGCGACCGGGCCCGATTCGATCACCCCGGACGGCTGCGCGAAGGACCGCGGCCCGGAGCCCGCCGCCGTAGCCACGTCAAGCGGTCGCGGAGGTGTGCGAGCTGCTCGCCCTGGTTCCGGGCGCGGGCGGCGGGCCGTTCCTCAGTGGATGAAGCGGTAGCTGCGCCACAGCGCGCGCGGGGCGTTGACGTCGGTGAACGTGGTGGCCACGTAAGCGGTCCCGGGTCCCGAGCAGTCCGTGCTCGGGTAGAGGACCATGTCGATCAGGGTGCGGTTCTCCACCTTGCTCGCACCGGCCGCCGCCATCCGGTGGCAGCCCTTCACCGACGGGCTGTGCACGCTGACGACCTTGTCGCCCCCGGTGACGTAGGTGACCGGTCCGACAGCCGTGCGTCCGAGACCGGAACAACCGGTGACGGCCAGGGCGAGAAGGACCGCGCCTGCGGCGATGCCGCCACGTCGGCGGAGAACGGTGCGGGTCGCGGTGACGGACATGGGCGGGTCCTCATCTGGTCGTCCGGCTCATCGGCACACCGGCGCGTCGCTACGTCACCGAGACGTGCCGGTGCTGGCCACCCTGCCGGGTCCGCCGCGTACCGGCATCCCGTGCGCGCCCGGCCGGGGCGACCGGCACCCGGACAGGGGTTCGAAAATGCGCGAAATGGGCATATCGTGTTAATAGGTGCTCGATGGATGAGTGTGGCAGCACACTCCGGACGCAGGGGGCCGTGATGGTCCAGGTACTCGTGATCGCAGCGGTGGTGGTGATCTCGGTCTGCGCGCTGTACTCCATGGCCGCGGCCCGGGTCGTCAAGCAGTACGAACGGGGTGTGGTGCTCCGGCTCGGCCGACTCCACGACGCAGTGCGCCCCCCGGGACTGACCATGATCGTCCCGGGCGTCGACCGGCTCCGCAAGGTCAACATGCAGATCGTGACGATGCCCGTGCCGGCCCAGGACGGGATCACACGGGACAACGTGACGGTGCGCGTGGACGCCGTCATCTACTTCAAGGTCGTGGACGCCGCGAGCGCGGTGATCCAGGTGGAGGACTACCGCTTCGCGGTCTCCCAGATGGCCCAGACGTCGCTGCGGTCGATCATCGGCAAGAGCGACCTCGACGACCTGCTGTCCGACCGCGAGAAGCTGAACCAGGGCCTGGAGCTGATGATCGACAGCCCCGCGGTCGGCTGGGGCGTGCAGATCGACCGGGTGGAGATCAAGGACGTCTCCCTGCCGGAGACCATGAAGCGTTCCATGGCCAGGCAGGCGGAGGCCGACCGTGAGCGGCGTGCGCGGGTCATCAACGCCGACGCCGAGCTGCAGGCGTCCAAGAAGCTCGCCCAGGCCGCCCAGCAGATGTCGACCCAGCCCGCGGCGCTGCAACTGCGTCTGCTGCAGACGGTCGTCGCGGTCGCGGCCGAGAAGAACTCCACGCTGGTGCTGCCCTTCCCGGTGGAGCTGCTCCGCTTCCTGGAGCGGGCCCAGCAGGACCGGGCTCCGCAGGTTCCGCAGTCCGCCGATGCGGGTGCGCCGTCGCGAGGCGCACCCGACGACACCGCTGCCGGCCCCACGGCCCAGGACCCGGCCGCGCCGGATCCGGCCGCGCCGGACGGCGCCTCCGGGGAGCTCCCCGAGCTCGATCCGGAGCTGTCGTCCGCCGCGGAGCGTCTGACCCGTCATTGATCCGTCGCCCCCGCCCCGGTGGGGACCCGGCCGGGGGCGGAGGTTGTCACACCCCCGGCTTAGACTCGCCTGAACAGGGCGATCGCGACCGGACCGAGCCAGGAGGGGGCGGCGGACATGGCACGGCACACCCATGACGAGGCCGTCGACCGGCTGCTGCGCTGCGCCGCCGTCTTCCTTCCCGGAGCGCTGCCCAGGGACGGCCGGATCGCCTTCTGGGATCCCGAGGGGACCATCGGAATCGGGGTCTCCGGCGAGGGGTTCCCCCTGGCCGGAGACGGGTCCGCGTACCCCCTCACCGAACTCACCGTCGCCGTGCCGGACGGGACCGGCGGTGCCCGCACCCGTGCGGTGCCCGCCGTCCAGCTCCCCGTGGCGGAGGCGGTGCCCCTGCTGGCCGGTGCCCGGCACCGGGCCGTGGCCCACCCCGCCACCCGGGCCTGGGGGGCGGCGGCGCTGCACGCCCTCACCCTCGTGGCGCGCGGCAGGCTCCTGCCCGGGCTGACGGCCGAGGACCACGACGCGTGGCGGGCCGGGCCCCGCGACGCGGAGGACATCGCCCACCTGAGAGCCGTCGCCGCCTCCATGCCGGCCGAGGGACACGCCGTACCGTCGGACGGCACACCCCTGCGGCTCCCCGAACCCCGTGCGCTGCTCAGCGCCTTCCTCGACGCCGTCGCCGACACCCTGCCCCGCACGCCCGCGGCCGCACACGCCATGGGCGCGCCCTTCGCCGCCCGTGGCGCACAGCACCTGCCCCACGCCCGCGCCTGGGCCGTCGAGGTGGCCGCCGGTCTCGACGCCGGAGTGCGGATCTCGCTCCGGCTCGACCTGTCGGCGTACGACCTCTTCGACACGGCCGGTGGCAGCGGGCAGGCGGAGGACGAGGACGCGCACGGAGCTCCGGCCGCCGCGCGCCATGCCGCCGCCGCCGTCACCCAGGTGCACAGCCTGGCCGATCCGACATACGTCACCGACGCGGCGGCGCTGTGGAGCGGTGCGGCGGGCGAGCCGTTCGGGCCGAGGGCCAAAATCGACGCCGTGCTCGCCCTGCGCCGCGCCGCCCGCGTCTGGCCCCCGTTGGAGCGCCTCCTCGACCAGCCCGTCCCCGACGTGCTCGCCGTCACCGAGGACGAGCTCTACGAGTTGATCGGCGCCGCCGGAGCACGCCTCGCGGCGGCGGGGGTCGCGCTGCACTGGCCGAGGGAGCTCGCGCGCTCACTCACCGCTGCGGCCGTCGTCCGGCCCGCGCCGGGTTCCGCCACCGACGGCACCTCCTTCTTCGACGCCGAGCAGCTCTTCGCCTTCAACTGGCAGCTCTCCCTGGGGGACGACCGGCTCACCGAGGCGGAGATGGACACGCTGGCCGAGGCGCACAGGCCCGTGGTGCGGCTGCGTGACCAGTGGGTGGTCGTCGACCCCGCGCTCGTCCGGAAGGCGCGCAAGCGGGAGCTCGGTCTGCTGGACCCCGTGGACGCGCTCGCCGTCGCCCTGACCGGCAGCGCCGAGGTGGACGGCGAGCAGGTCGAGGCCGTACCGGCCGGGGCGCTCGCCGCACTTCGCACCCGCATCCTCGACGAGGACGCCACCCTCCCGGCGCCGCCCGGCCTCGACGCCACCCTCCGCGACTACCAACTGCGCGGCCTGGCCTGGCTGGACCGGATGACGTCGCTCGGCCTCGGCGGCTGCCTCGCCGACGACATGGGCCTGGGCAAGACCATCACGGTCATCGCGCTCCACCTGCACCGCGCGCACACCGCCCCCACCCTGGTCGTCTGCCCGGCCTCCCTGCTAGGCAACTGGCACCGCGAGATCAACCGCTTCGCGCCCGGCGTCCCCGTACGCCGGTTCCACGGCGCGGACCGCTCCCTCACCGGCCCCGACGGCGGCTTCGTCCTCACCACCTACGGCACGATGCGCTCCAGCGCCGAGCAGCTCGCCGGCCACACCTGGGGACTGGTCGTCGCCGACGAGGCACAGCACGTGAAGAATCCGCACTCCTCCACGGCCAAGGCGCTGCGCACGATCCCCGCCCCGGCCCGCGTCGCCCTGACGGGCACCCCCGTCGAGAACAACCTCTCCGAGCTGTGGGCCCTGCTCGACTGGACCACGCCCGGGCTGCTCGGCCCGCTCAAGGCGTTCCGCTCCCGCCACGCCCGGATCGTGGAGAACACCGGAACCGCCGCCGGCCTGGGCAACGAGGAGGCGGTCGAGCGGCTCTCCCGGCTGGTGCGCCCCTTCCTGCTGCGCCGCAAGAAGTCCGACCCCGGCATCGCGCCCGAGCTGCCGCCCAAGACGGAGACCGACCACCCCGTCTTCCTCACCCGGGAACAGGCCACGCTCTACGAGGCCGCCGTCCGCGAGACGATGGCCTTCATCGAGCAGTCCGAAGGCATCGCCCGGCGCGGGCTGATCATGAAGCTGCTGGGCTCCCTCAAGCAGATCTGCAACCACCCCGCGCAGTACCTGAAGGAGGAGCCCACCCGCCTCGCCGGGCGCTCGGGGAAGCTCGCCCTGCTCGACGAGCTGCTCGACACCATCCTGTCCGAGGACGCCTCCGTCCTGATCTTCACCCAGTACGTCTCGATGGCCCGGCTCCTCTCGGCCCACCTCGCCTCCCGCGCCATCCCCTCCCAGCTGCTGCACGGCGGCACACCGGTGCCCGAGCGGGAGGTGATGGTGGACCGCTTCCAGTCCGCCGAGGTGCCCGTCTTCCTGCTCTCCCTCAAGGCGGCCGGTACGGGACTGAATCTCACCAGGGCCGCCCACGTCATCCACTACGACCGGTGGTGGAACCCGGCGGTCGAGGAGCAGGCCACCGACCGTGCGTACCGCATCGGCCAGACCCAGCCCGTGCAGGTGCACCGGCTGATCGCGGAAGGCACGGTCGAGGACCGGATCAGTGAACTCCTGCAATCCAAGCGGGTGTTGGCCGACGCGGTGCTCGGCTCCGGCGAGGTGGCCCTGACGGAGCTCGACGACCGCGACCTGGCCGACCTCGTCTCGCTCCGGAGGACGTCATGAGCCCGGGTGCGGGCCCCGCCGCTCGGCCGGGCCCCGACGACCTGCGGCGCACCTTCGAGGCGGTGCCCGCCCGGGTCTCGGACGCCGGCGGCGCCTTCGCCGACACCTGGTGGGGCCGGGCCTGGGTGGACGCCCTGGAGTCCCTGTCGATGGACGGCGCGCGGCTCGCCCGTGGACGCGCGTACGCCGACGGAGGCCATGTCGCCGCCGTCACCGTCACCCCGGGCAGGGTCATCGCCTACGTCCACGGCAGCCGGCCCCGCCCCTACCGTGCCGAACTCCACCTGCGGTCGTTCTCGGCGTCCGACTGGGACACGCTCCTCGACGCCGTCGCGGCAAAGCCCGGACACCTGTCCGCGCTGCTCGACAAGGAGATGCCGCACTCCCTGGTGGAGACGGCCGGCGAGATCGGTATCCGCCTGCTGCCCACCGCCGGTGATCTGGACCCGGACTGCTCCTGCCCGGACCGCGGCCGGCCCTGCAAGCACGTGGCGGCGCTCTGCTACCAGACGGCACGGCTGCTGGACAGCGACCCCTTCGTCCTCCTGCTGATGCGCGGCAGGGGCGAGCGCGAGCTCCTCGACGAGCTCGGCCGCCGCAACGCCGAGCACTCCGCCCTCGAACGACCCGAGGCCCCCGCCATGCCCTCGGTCCCCGCCGACGAGGCCTTGGCCGACCGCTTCCTGCCGCCGTTGCCCGCACCACGGCCCGTCCCGCCCTACGCCGGTGAGCCGCCTGCCTACCCGGAGCTGCCCGGCGCCCGCGACCCGCTCGGTCTCGACCATCTCGCCTCGGACGCTGCCGCCCGCGCCCTCGCACTCCTGACCACCGGGGAGGACCCGCTCGCCGGTTTCAGCACCTGGCAGGACGCCGTGCGGATCGCCGCGTCCAGGCCCACGGCCGGGCTCACCGCCACGACCAGGGCGCTCTACCGCGAACTGGCCTTCGCCACCGGCCGCGGCACCACCGACCTGGCCCGTGCCGTCGCCGCGTGGCGACAGGGCGGAGCTGAGGGGCTCGCCGTGCTGGAGACGCCCTGGGACCCGCCGGCCGGCCCGTTCGACCGGGCCAGGCCCGCCCTCGCCGCGGCGGACTTCCCGCGCTTCCAGCCCTGGCGCAACCACCTGACCAACGCCGCGGGCACCCTCCAGCTGCGCTTCGGCCACGACAGCCGGTGGTACGGCTACGAATCCGACCCCGGAGAGGACGACTGGTGGCCCAGGGCGGCCCCCGACGCCGACCCGGTCTCCGCGCTCACCGCACTGCGAGGCTGACGCGGCGCGCACCGCCGGCGGAGCACCACCGCGCGCGGCCGGGTGCGGTGGTGCCCCGTACAGCGGGCCGGGGCTCCCGGCCTCAGAAGTCGGCGCGGGTGCGGTCGTCCAGCCTGGCCACCGACTCCTGGGCACAGGCCTTCTCGTACGCGGTGCGGATCCGTTCGATCCGAGGGTCCCGCAGACGGGCCTCGGACGCCGGATACAGCAGGACCAGCTCGTACGAACGCTCCCGCTCGATCACCCCGCCCGAGTCGCGCCACCGCCCCCGGCCTCCTGGACCGTGAGCCCCTCCGGGAAGTCCGGCGTGACCTCCCGGTCGACGAACCTCCGGAACCGCGCGCCGGTCACGGTCGCCCTCACCGGACCGGGTGAGGCGACCCGCGTGAGGGCGGGGGAGCGGCGGGTCCGGCAGGTCACTGGCGGTATCCGTTCAGGAAGCGGCCGATGCGGCTGATCGCCGCGTCCAGGTCGTCGGCGTGCGGCAGGGTGAGGATGCGGAAGTGGTCCGGGCGGGGCCAGTTGAAGCCGGTGCCCTGCACCACCTGGATCTTCTCGCGCAGCAGCAGATCGAGGACGAAGCGTTCGTCGTCGACGATGCGGTGGACCTTCGGGTCGATGCGCGGGAACGCGTAGAGCGCGCCCTTCGGCTTCACGCACGACACCCCGGGGATCTCGTTCAGCCGCTCCCAGGCCCGGTTGCGCTGTTCGTGGAGCCTGCCGCCCGGGACGACGAGCTCCCGGATCGACTGCCTGCCGCCGAGCGCGGCCTGGATCGCGTACTGCGCGGGCGCGTTGGGGCACAGCCGCATGGAGGCGAGCGTGGTCAGCCCCTCCAGATAGCTCCGGGCGTGCTCCTGCGGTCCGGACACCACCATCCATCCCGAACGGAACCCCGCGACCCGGTACGTCTTGGACAGCCCGCTGAAGGTGAGACAGAGCAGGTCCGGCGCCAGGACCGCCACGCTGTGGTGCTCGGCGTCGTCGTAGAGGATCTGGTCGTAGATCTCGTCGGCGAAGACCATCAGGCCGTGCCTGCGGGCCAGGTCGAGCATCCCTTCGAGGACCTCGCGGGAGTAGACGGCGCCCGTCGGGTTGTTCGGGTTGATGATCACCATGGCCCGGGTGCGCGCGGTGATCTTCGATGCCATGTCGGCGAGGTCGGGGTTCCAGTCCGCACCCTCGTCGCAGGTGTAGTGGACTGCCCGGCCGCCCGCGAGCGTGGTGACGGCGGTCCAGAGCGGATAGTCGGGGCTCGGGATCAGGATCTCGTCGCCGTCCTCCAGGAGTGCCTGTACCGCCATGGAGATCAGCTCGGAGACCCCGTTGCCGAGGAAGACGTCGTCCACGTCGGCGTCGGCCAGCCCCATCGCCTGGTAGCGCTGGGCGACGGCACGGCGCGCGGACAGGATGCCGCGCGAATCGGTGTAGCCGTGTGCCTGGGGGAGCATCCGGATCATGTCCTGGACGATCTCCTCCGGTGCCTCGAACCCGAAGAGCGCCGGATTGCCCGTGTTGAGGCGGAGGACGCTGTGCCCGGCCTCCTCGAGCGCGTTGGCCTGCTCGATGACCGGGCCCCGGATCTCGTAGCAGACCTCGTCGAGCTTGCTGGACTGCCGGAACTCCATGCGGTGCCTCCCCAACCCTGGATTGCGCGATACTTGGTTTTACCAAGTTCGAGCTTGGAAAGTCCAACAACATGTCTAGACTGCGTCGCATGCCACGTCAGCGACAGCCCGCACGCCCCGTCCGCCGCCGGAGCTACGACCAGTTCTGCGCGACCGCCCGCGCGCTCGACTCGGTCGGGGACCGGTGGACGCTGCTGATCGTCCGTGAACTGCTGGCAGGCCCACGCCGTTACACCGACCTGCACGCCGATCTGCCCGGGGTCAGCACGGACGTGCTGGCCTCCCGGCTGAAGGACATGGAGCACGGCGGCCTCGCCGTCCGCCGCAGGCTGCCGCCCCCGGCCGCCGCCGCGGTCTACGAACTGACCGGGCGCGGCCGGGGACTCCTCCCCGTACTCGCCGCGCTCGCCGGCTGGGGAGCACCCGAGCTCGCCGAGCGCCGCCCCACGGACGCCGTCAGACCGCACTGGTTCGCACTGCCGCTCCTGCGCGCCTTTGACGGGCTCGCCCACAGCGGCGTCGTCGAGGTCCGCCTGGACGAGGGGGAGTTCCATCTGCGTACGGACGCGGACCCGGCCGGTGGCGAGGCGTACGGCTACGGCCCGGCCGAGCGGCCTGACGCCTGCCTGGTGCTCGCCACCGACGTCGCGGTGGCGCTCGCGCGCGGCGGGCGCACTCTCGCCGAGACGCTCCGCGACGACGGCGCACAGGTGCTCGGTGACGGCCCCCTCGCCGCCGAACTCCGTGGCGACGCACCGTCGCGCCGCTGACGCCCGCACCCCAACGTGTCAGTAGCGTGGGGCCGTTCATCGGGAACGGATGCTGAGGAGTCGTTCATGGGGTTCGGCGGCACGACCGGTGTGAAGAACGGGAACAACACGGGCGGGACCAGGCGCGAAAGGTGGCGGGTGCTGCGCAAGGCCCTGCTCGTGAGCGCCGGTGTGGCGGCGCTCGGCATGGTGCCGGCGGCAGCGGTCGCCACGCCGGGCAGCGGAGTGAGCGGCACGGTCCACGCCGAGGGCACGTCCGAGGGCAGGCTCGAGGTGAGGACCCCGAAGGGCCGTACGGACGTGACCTTCCGGGAGATCACCGTGGCGCCCGGCGGGTCCACCGGCTGGCACACCCACCGCGGGCAGCTGATCGCCGTCGTCAAGTCGGGGACGCTGACCCGGACCCTCGACGACTGCTCCGTCGAGGTGACGCCCGCGGGAACGTCCTTCATCGAGCCCTCCGGCGCACGCCACCGGCACATCGGGCGCAACCTGGGGACGGAACCCGTCGTGCTGTGGGTGACCTACCTGCTTCCCGAGGGCAGCGCGCTCTCCGACGACGCCGACGCAGCCCACTGCCCGGCGGTGCGCCAGGGCGCACGCCCCGCGGCGGGCCGCGAACCGTCCGGCCCCCTCGCCTGAGGGAGGGCCGCGTGCGCCCGTCCGCACGCGGCGGGGCGATGATGGATACGTGCGATTTGAACCCATCACCTGGGAACGGCTGGCCGACACCCTGGCGGCGCATGCCGACGGACTCGAACCGGCGGACGGCGGGCCCTGGTTGAGGATCGGCGTCGACGGAGCTCCGGCGGCCCGTCCCGAGGAGCCCGCCGAGCGCCTCGCCGACGCGCTGCGGGCCCGCGGGCGCCCCGTCCTCACCGTCTCGACCGGCGGCTTCCTGCGCCCCGCCAGCCTGCGGTACGAGTACGGCAAGGAGGACCCCGACTCGTACGCCGACGGCTGGTTCGACACCGGCGCGCTCCGGCGCGAGGTGTTCCGGCCGCTGGAGGCGGGCGGCAGCGGACGTGTGCTCCCCGACCTCTGGGACCCCGTCACGGACCGGGCCACCCGGAGCCCGTACCTGCGACTGCCCGAGGGCGGGGTGCTGGTCCTGCACGGCCCGCTGCTCCTCGGCCAGTGGTTCCCCTTCGACCTGGCCATCCACCTGAGCCTCTCGCCGGGTGCGCTGAGGCGGCGTACCCGCGAGGACGAGCGGTGGACACTGCCCGCCTTCGCGCGGTACGAGGACGAGGTCGGTCCCGCCGGGCACGCGGACGTGGTGGTGCGCGCCGACGACCCCCGTCATCCGGCCTGGACCGGGCCCGCCGGGCCCGGCGGGTGACTACGACCGGTGCGGCCCCGGGCGCCCTCCCACCGTGCCGACCGCCTCGGCACCGGCCCGGCAGCCCGCGGCGGCTGCCGACACCTCGTCCGCCCCGGCGACGAGAGCCGCGAGGAAGCCGCCGGTGAAGGCGTCCCCCGCACCCGTGGAGTCGACCGGTACCGCGCATGCGGCGGCGGGCACCCGTGCGGTCACCGTGCCGCCGGACGCCAGCACGACACCCCGGTCCCCGAGCGTGACGGCGACCCGCCCGACATGACGGCTCAACTCGGCCGCCGCGTCCGCAGGTTCCGGCAGCCCGGTCAGCTCGCGGGCCTCGTCCGCGTTGGGGAGCAGCAGGTCGACACCGTCGACCAGATCCAGGAACGCCTTCGCACCCGACTCCGCGAGGAAGCCCGCCGAAGCAGGGTCCACGCTCACCGGTACGCCCCGGCCACGTGCCTCGCGCAGGGCCAGCAACGCCGTCGCCCGGCTGGGTTCCGCGAAGAGGAGATAGCCGGAGACGTGCAGGCGGGCCACGCCGTCGAGCAGCGCCGGGGACCAGTCGCCGGGGCACAGCCGCAGGACCGCACCGCTGTCGGTGAGGAAGGTGCGCTCGGCCGAGGGGTCGACCAGCGCCACCACCGTGCCGGTCGGCACTTCCCGGTCCACGGCCAGCAGAGGACGTACCCCCGCCTTTCGCAGCACCTCACCGTGCCAGGACGCGGAATCGGTCCCGGCCCGGGCGAGCAGGCGCACGTCCGCGCACCCCGCGCGCACCGCCCAGCACGCGGCGTTGGCCCCCGCGCCGCCCGGCAGGGTGGTGATCCGCGCAGGGGTGTCCGTGCCGCGGACCGGCACCGAGGAGTGCCGTACGACCACATCCGTGACCACCTCCCCGACGACGAGCAGGGCGCCCCCGCTCACCGCACGGTCGCGCACCGGGCCGTCGCTCACCGTGCCGCCGCCACGGCGATCCGCGCGGCCAGCCGCACGTTCCCGCGTACGGCCGCGAGGTTGGCCTCCAGGGACGCGCCGCCGGTCTCCCGCATCAGGTACTCCAGCAGGAACGGGGTGACCGCCTGGCCCGTGATCCCCCGCTCCCGGCAGGTGTCCAGGGCGCGGGAGAGCACCCGGTCGTGCACCGCCGGGTCCAACTGCTCCTCCTCCGGCACGGGGTTGGCGACGATCAGCGATGCCGGCGGGCCACCGAGCCGCTCCCGGGCCCGCATCACGTCCGCGACCTCCTCCGGCGTACGCACCGTCCAGTCGACCGGTTCGCCCGAACTGCTCAGGTAGAAGCCGGGGAAGCGGTCCGTGCCGTAGCCGAGCACGCCGACACCGAGCGTCTCCAGACGCTGGAGTGTGGCCGGCACGTCCAGGATCGACTTCACCCCCGCGCACACCACCGTCATTCCGGTGCGCGCGAGGAGCCGGAGGTCGGCGGACTCGTCCTGGGTCTGCGCCCACTCCCGGTGCACACCGCCGAGTCCGCCTGTCGCGAAGACTCCCAGCCCCGCCCGGGCCGCGAGGAACGCCGTCGCCGACACGGTGGTCGCCCCGCTCGCGCCCAGCGCCAGTGCGGGCGCGAGATCGCGGTGGCCGAGTTTGCGTACGTCCGGGTCCCCGGCCACCCGCTCCAACTGGGCCGTGGACAGGCCCACATGGGCCCGGCCGTCCAGCACCGCCACCGTGGCGGGCACGGCACCGGCCGTGCGCACGAGTTCCTCCAGCTCCTGTGCGACCTCCAGATTGCGGGGACGGGGCAGGCCGTGCGCGATGATCGTCGACTCCAGTGCGACGACCGGCGTGCTGCCGCCGAGGGCCTCGCGCACCTCGGCGGAGAGAAGCAGGGTACGACCGACGGTTTCCTGCGGCTTCGATGCCGACGGGTTCAGAGCCATGCCCCATCTCTGTCGCAGGCGCCCCGGCCGCAAACCCGGACGGCCCACTCCTTCGCCGCCCGCCCGTTCCGGCGCCGGTCAGGCCTTCGCGGGGTCCTGAGGCGGCCTGGCCGTGGACCTGCGCAGCGCGAGCGCGGCCATCGGCAGGAGAAGGCAGGCGGCGGCCGCGTTGAGCCAGCCGTAACCCAGCCGGGAGACGACAACTCCGGCCACCGCGCCCCCGACTCCGGCCGAGGTGTTCATCGTGAGGTCGGAGAGCCCCTGCACGGCCGCCCGCGCGGCCTGCGGCACGGAGTCCGTGAGCAGTGCCGAACCTGCGACCAGGCCCGCCGACCAGCCCAGGCCCAGGACGAACAGCCCGGCGGCCGTCCGGACGTGCCCGCCGCCCGACGTGCCCGCCAGCAGCGCCGCGCAGCACAGCAGACCGGCCGCCAACCCGATCACGGCGAGCCGTCCGACCCGGTCGGCCAGCCGTCCCATGACGGGGGAGAACGCGTACATGCCCGCGATATGACCGCTGATCACCAGGCCGATCAGCTGGATGTCCGCCCCGTGGTGCCCCAGATGGACGGGGGTCATGACCATGATGGAGACCATCGCGGTGTGGCACACGGCGACGGTCACCAGCGCCAGTCGGGCCATCGGGGAGGCACGGACCGCCCTGACGCCCGCTCGCAGCGAGCGGTTCGCGGCGCTCGCCGTGTCCTTGGGCGCCAGCGCCCGGGCGGTGAGCAGCGGGTCGGGTCGCAGCAGTACGGCGACCAGCACACCGGTGACCAGGAAGATGCCCGAGGCCCACGCGAAGGGACCCGCGTTCTCGGGCACGAAGGTGTCCCGGAACACGCGGCTCGCGGGGGCCGCGATGTTGGGGCCGAGCACCGAGCCGATCGTGGTGGCCCAGATGACGGTGGCGATCGCCCGGCCGCGCCGGTCCGGCTCCGCGAGGTCGGCAGCCGCGAACCTGGCCTGGAGGTTCGCCGACGATCCGGCGCCGAAGCAGGCCATACCGGCGAGCAGCAGCGGGAAGCTGCCCACCACGGTGGCGGTCACCACCAGGAAGGCCCCGAGCGACCCGATCAGGTAGGCCAGGACGAGCCCGGGACGCCTGCCCCGCGCGGCCATCAGGGCTGCCAGCGGAAGCGACAGCAGCGCCGTGCCCGTCACCGACGCGGTGGGCGCGAGCCCCGACAGGGCCTCGGAACCGCTGACCTCGGCCGCCAGCACCGGGGCGAGCGCGATACCGACGGCCACGCCGAGGCCGCCGAGTATCTGGCTGCCGATGAGCACTGCGGAGGTCCGGCGCTGCAGGGCCGGCAGGTCGGCGGCTGTGATCCGGGATGCGGGAGAGGCTGTCGTCACCGCCGCAGTGTGCCAGCTCGTACGCGCGTACGGCATCGGTTCGAGTGGGCGGAGCCGTACCGGCGGGCTCGGAGCGTGGTGCGAAGCCGGGCGGAGTGGGCCGCCGGACCGCGCGGCACGGTCCCACGGCGTGAACACCCGTACCGGCTCAGAACAGCGGCTGCGGGAGTATCCCCTCCAGAGCCAGCAGTCGCCGCTTGGTCTCCAGCCCGCCGCCGAATCCGCCGAGCCCCCCGTCGCTCTCCACCACCCGGTGGCACGGCACCACGACCGGCAACGGGTTCGAGCCCATGGCGGCGCCCACGGCCTGGGCCCCGTCGGGCCGGCCGACCCGGGCCGCCAGATCGCCGTACCCCACGACCGTGCCGTAGGGCACGCCGGAGGCCAGCTCGCGGAGCACCTCCCGGTGGAAGCCCGAGGTCAGCGACCAGTCCAGGGCGAGCCCGAACTCGCGCAGGTCGCCGGCGAAGTACGCGAGAAGCCGGCGCACCGGCTCGGCCAGCAGCGTGGAGTCCGGCGCCTCCACGGGCTCCACGCCCAGGCGCGTCCGCAGTTGTCCGAGCGCCTTGTCCCGGACCGGGGGCAGCGCGTGGAAGGCCACCGTCACCAGACCCGCGGGGGTCGCGGCGAGCAGGAGCGGGCCGACGGCGCTCGGCACGACGGACCACTCCACGACCTGCTCGCTGCTCTCCATGCGTCCACGGTACGGCCGCCCACCGACAACGCCCCGGGCCGTCGTTCAGCGGGTGGCGTCGCGGACGACGTCGGGGTTGTTGGTGATGATGCCGTCCACGCCGAGGCCGGCCACCTCCGCGGCCTTCGCCGCGTCGTTCACCGTCCAGGTGTTCACCCGGAGGGGCTTGCCGTGGGCGCCCTTCAGCTTCCGCACCGCGGCGACGTAGTCGGCCCCGATCGTCGTGTAGGACGGGTTGATCTGGTCGGTGAAGGCCGCGTACGCCGGGAGGTCCGCCACCGCGGGGGTCCCCAGGAAGCCGGTGACGACGTCAGGACGCCGCGCGTGGACGGTTTTCACACTCTCCGCACCGAAGCTCTGGATGACGAGCCGGTTCCTGACATGCCGGCGGTCCAGCCACCCCTCCGCGCGCAGGACGCGCAGCGTCTCCTTCTCGATCCCCGGGTAGATCTCGGGGCTCTTGATCTCCAGCAGCAGCCTCTGACGGTTGCGCTCCACACGGTGCAGGTACTGCGTGAGCGTGGGCACCCTGGCACCCGCGAACCGGGCGCCGAACCAGCTGCCCGCGTCGAGCCTCGCGACCTCTGCCGCGGTGAAGTCCTTGACCGCCCAGGGCGCACGGCCGGGGAAGACCTCCTCGACGTCCGTGGTCCTGCTCAGGTTCGTGTCGTGCATGACGACCAGCACACCGTCCTTGGTGAGCTGCACGTCGTTCTCCACCCAGGCGATGTCCAGACCGTCGGCCGCGTCCACGGCGGCCAGGGTGTTCTCCGGGGCGTAGGCGGACGCGCCGCGGTGGGCGTAGACCACCGGGGGGTTCCCGGCCTCCCAGGCCTGGGCCTGGGCGGTGGCGGGCAGTGTCACGCAGACGCCGAGCAGGGCGGCGACGGCGGTGGAGGCGGTTGCTGTGCGTACGGACACGTGTACTCCTCGCGTCGGGATGCGGACATGCGGAGCCTGCCACCCCATCCCCAACGGGCGGCAGGACCATGATGTCCATGATGTGAACGGATCGCCGGGTACCGGAACCGGGGAGGGCCCGGCGGCGGGCAGAATTTCTGCCTGCCGGGCCTCGCCCTCTAGGGTCACCCCCGAACCCGGGCCACCGCGAAGGGCGTAAACAGGATGCAGGGCACAGTCGACGGATTCACCTACGGCCTAGTGACGCCGCTGACGGCATTCCTCATGGCATGCCTCGGCGCCGCCCTCGGGCTGCGCTGCACCACGCGGTCGCTGCGCACCCGCGGCGTGTCCAGAGCCGGCTGGCTGGCCCTCGGCGCGACCTCCATCGGTTCGGGCATCTGGACGATGCACTTCATCGCGATGCTGGGCTTCACCGTCCGGGAGGCGCCGGTGAGCTACGACCGGCCCCTCACCTACGCGAGTCTCGCCGTGGCGATCGTGATGGTCGGCATCGGCATCTTCCTCGTCGGATACCGGGGCGCGACCCCCATGGCGCTGGTCACGGGCGGGACGATCACCGGCCTCGGCGTGGCCACCATGCACTACCTCGGCATGGCCGGAATGAACTTCGAGGGGGAGTTCGCCTACGACACGGTCACCGTCTCGCTCTCCGTCGTCATCGCCGTGGTCGCCGCGACCGCCTCGCTGTGGGCGGCCGTCTCCATCCACGGCTTCCTGCCGAGCCTCGGCGCCAGCGCCGTCATGGGTGTGGCCGTGAGCGGCATGCACTACACCGGCATGGCGGCCCTCAGGGTCCACCTGCACCCCGACGCCGCACCGGCACCGCCCGGCGAGGCCCCGACCTCGCTGCTCCTGCCGATGATGGTCGGCCCGGGCTGCTTCCTGCTGCTCGCGGCGGTGGTCGTGATGATCGACCCCCTCGTGGTGACCGGAGATCCCCAGCAGGGCGTCCGGCCGCTCGGACGGGCTCCCCGGTGCGGCGGCCGGATGACCTCCATCCCCACCCAGCGCGGCCGTATCCGGCCCTACGAGACGGCGTCGCGCAGGGAGCACCGGCAGTCGCGGAACCGCTGATCCCCGGCCGTTGTCAGTGGGGGGTCGTACCGTGGTTGCATGCGGCCAGTTTCGAAGATCGAACGTTCGACGGCGCCTTTCGAGGTCGTCAGTCCCTACCAGCCCAGCGGCGACCAGCCCGCGGCCATCGCCGAACTGGAGCGGCGCGTCCGCGCCGGGGAGAAGGACGTCGTCCTGCTCGGCGCGACCGGCACCGGCAAGTCGGCCACGACGGCCTGGATGATCGAGAAGCTGCAGCGCCCCACCCTGGTCATGGCGCCGAACAAGACCCTCGCCGCCCAGCTGGCCAACGAGTTCCGCGAGCTCCTCCCGAACAACGCCGTGGAGTACTTCGTCTCGTACTACGACTACTACCAGCCCGAGGCGTACGTCCCGCAGTCGGACACCTACATCGAGAAGGACTCCTCGATCAACGAGGAGGTAGAGCGGCTGCGCCACTCCGCCACGAACTCGCTGCTCACCCGCCGCGACGTCGTCGTGGTCGCCTCCGTCTCCTGCATCTACGGCCTGGGCACCCCGCAGGAGTACGTGGACCGGATGGTCCAGCTCAAGGTCGGCGACGAGATGGACCGCGACCAGCTGCTGCGCCGCTTCGTCGAGATGCAGTACACCCGCAACGACCTGGCGTTCACCCGCGGCACCTTCCGGGTGCGCGGCGACACCATCGAGATCTTCCCGGTCTACGAGGAGCTCGCGGTCCGTATCGAGATGTTCGGCGACGAGATCGAGGCCCTCTCGACCCTCCACCCGCTCACCGGCGAGATCATCAGCGAGGACGCCTCGCTCCACGTCTTCCCGGCCAGCCACTACGTCGCGGGCCCCGAGCGCATGGAGAAGGCGGTCGGCCGCATCGAGAGGGAGCTGGAGCAGCGCCTCGCCGAGCTGGAGAAGCAGGGCAAGATGCTGGAGGCCCAGCGCCTGCGCATGCGCACCACGTACGACATCGAGATGCTCCGCCAGATCGGCACCTGC
Organism: Streptomyces sp. NPDC049970; assembly: GCF_040660235.1. Lineage (NCBI taxonomy): Bacteria > Bacillati > Actinomycetota > Actinomycetes > Kitasatosporales > Streptomycetaceae > Streptomyces > Streptomyces sp. NPDC049970. The sequence goes on from NZ_JBFALP010000013.1 coordinate 81,600, forward strand.
TCCGGCGTCGAGAACTACTCCATGCACTTCGACGACCGCGATCCCGGCACCGCCCCCCACACCCTCCTCGACTACTTCCCCGAGGACTTCCTCCTCGTCCTGGACGAGTCGCACGTCACCGTGCCGCAGATCGGCGCGATGTACGAGGGCGACGCCTCCCGCAAGCGGACCCTGGTCGACCACGGCTTCCGGCTGCCCTCGGCACTGGACAACCGTCCGCTGAAGTGGGAGGAGTTCCTGGGCCGCATCGACCAGACCGTCTACCTCTCCGCCACTCCGGGCAAGTACGAACTCTCCCGGGGCGACGGTTTCGTCGAGCAGATCATCCGGCCCACCGGGCTCGTCGACCCGGAGGTCGTCGTCAAGCCCACCGAGGGCCAGATCGACGACCTGGTGCACGAGATCCGCAAGCGGACCGAGAAGGACGAGCGTGTCCTGGTCACCACCCTCACCAAGAAGATGTCCGAGGACCTCACGGACTACTTCCTCGAGCTCGGCATCCAGGTCCGCTACCTCCACAGCGACGTGGACACCCTGCGCCGCATCGAGCTGCTCCGCGAACTGCGGTCCGGTGAGTACGACGTGCTGGTCGGCATCAACCTCCTGCGTGAGGGCCTCGACCTGCCCGAGGTGTCACTCGTGGCCATCCTCGACGCGGACAAGCAGGGCTTCCTGCGCTCCGGCACCTCGCTGATCCAGACCATCGGCCGAGCCGCCCGCAACGTCTCCGGGCAGGTCCACATGTACGCCGACAAGATCACCCCGGCCATGGCGCAGGCGATCGACGAGACCAACCGGCGCCGCGAGAAGCAGATCGCGTACAACACCGAGCGCGGTGTCGACCCGCAGCCGCTCCGCAAGAAGATCAACGACATCGTCGCGTCCATCGCGCGCGAGGAGGTCGACACGGAGCAGCTGCTCGGCACCGGCTACCGGCAGGCCAAGGAGACCAAGGCCCCCGTCCCCTCGCTGGGTGGCAAGGCCGCCGCCGGGGGCAAGGCGAAGAAGGGCGCCGCCGTGGTCACCGACCGGCCCGCCGCCGAGCTCGCCGGGATCATCGAGGAGATGACCGACCGGATGCGGGCGGCCGCCGCCGACCTGCAGTTCGAGGTGGCCGCGCGCCTGCGGGACGAGGTGGGGGAGCTGAAGAAGGAACTGCGCCAGATGAGGGAGGCGGGGCTCGCCTGACGGGTGGGGTCCGCAGTGTTGCAGGACCGACACGAAAACGTCCGACCCCTGCTGCTCGCTTCCGTGCACTGCGTAGGGTTCGGGGAAAGCCGCACACCGATGGTTGCGGTGCAAGCGGAGAGGGGACAGCGCGTGACGGTCAACATGACCAAGGGCCAGGCCATCAGCCTGCAGAAGAGCGACGGGGGGACCCTGACCGCGGTACGGATGGGGCTCGGCTGGCAGGCGGCCCCGCGCCGCGGGCTGTTCGGTTCGCGTACCCGTGAGATCGACCTGGACGCCTCGGCGGTGCTCTTCGCCGACAAGCAGCCCGTCGACGTCGTGTTCTTCCGCCACCTCGTCAGCGACGACGGCTCGGTCAAGCACACCGGCGACAACCTGGTCGGCGGGGCCGGATCGGGCGGGGACGACGAGGCGATCCTGGTCGACCTGCAGCGGGTTCCGGTCCACATCGACCAGATCGTCTTCACGGTGAACTCGTTCACCGGCCAGACGTTCCAGGAGGTACGACACGCCTTCTGCCGGATCGTCGACGAGACCAACGGCCAGGAGCTCGCCCGCTACACGCTCGACGGCGGCGGCCAGTACACGGCGCAGATCATGGCGAAGGTGCACCGCTCGGGCGCCGGGTGGCAGATGACCGCCCTCGGCAACCCCGCCAACGGCCGGACCTTCCAGGACCTGATGCCGTCGATCCTGCCCCACCTGTAGGCACGACAGGGCACGGGTGACGCCCGGCCCGCACATCCGTACGAGCAGCTCCCGGAGGCACCCGCCGCCGGGAGCTGCGCCCGTGGCAGGGCGCCACACCGAACGTCGAGGGGACAGGGCGATGACGGCCGAGCTGGTCCGGGGGCAGAACCACACCTTGCCCCAGACCCGTCTGGAGATCAGGGTGTCGGCGGGCTCGCCCGTCGTCGCCGGGGCCACGCTCGGGGACGAGCGGGGCACGGTCCGCGGCGTCGAGTGGATCGCCCACCCCGGCTCGCACCGGCTGCCCGGGCTGGAGGTGTCGCAGCAGGCTGCGGCGGACCACCGGCTTGCCGTCGACCTCGACGCCCTGCCCGGCGCGGTGCACCGCGTCACCGTGCTCCTGGCGCTGCCCACGGGTGCGGGACGGCCCGTCAGCTTCGGTGCGGTCGCCGCGCCGTTCGTCGCCGTCACCGGACTCGACGGCACGGAGATCGCCACGTTCACCCTCACGGGCCTGGACACCGAGTCCGCCGTGTCCGCCCTGGAGCTCTACCGTCGCCAGGGCGTCTGGAAGGTCCGCGCCGTCGGCCAGGGGTACGCCGCCGGACTCGCCGAGATGCTCGCGGACCAGGGCCTGGCCGGGGCCGCGGAGCTCGCCGCCTCGATACAGGAGGCCGTCTCCTCCGGACTCGCCCGCTCCGTGGCACCCCCGCCCCGCGCACCCGACCCCGAGCGGGTCCGCCACCCCGCGGGCCCCGCCCCGCGCGCCGGCGGGACCGAGCCGCCCCCTCCCGGTCCTGGCGGCGGTCCCACGCCCGTCCCGGCTCCCGGTCCCACGCCCGTCCCGGCTGTCCCGGCTCCCGGTCCGGCCCTCGCGTCCGGTGAGCGCACCATTCCGCAGGACCCGGGGACGGCCCCAGGCGGGCCCATCGACTACGCGCACCCGCGCCGCCGGAGCTCCGCGCCGCCCCCACCGCCTCCCACGGCGCCGCCGGCCGCGCCAGGACAGCCCGCGCAGCCCGTCGCGGGCGACGCCGCCGGCTGGTCCATGGACGAGCGCCTCTACAACCAGATCTGGGGCATGTTCGAGGATCTGGCCCGCGCCGTCGCGGCCCACCGCAGCGCCGTCGACTTCGCCGAGTCCCGTATGGACCGGGAGCTCGACCAGGCCCTCTCCGACCCGCGCAGCCGTATCGGAGGGGCGGGCGACCGGGCCAGGGCCGAGGCCACGGCCAAGCGCGACGAGCTCACCACCCGGGCGCGCGAGGCTCTGGACCGCGACCTCGCCCAGCTGGCCGCCGAGTCCGCCGTCGTCGAACCCGCCCTGCCCGCCGCCTTCGCGGGCTGGGACAACCCCGTCTGGCACGGCTACCGCGTCCCCATGGAGATCCCGATGGCACTGCGCCTCGGCGATCTCCACCTGCCCGAGCGCACCGACCTGCGCATCCCGCTCCTGGTGCGGCTGCCCCTGGAGCGCGGGATCTGGGTCGACAGCGGCCGCACCGCGTCCGAAGCCGCCGGGGCGGGCGGGGACCGGCTGCGCGTCCTGGCGATGGAGACCGCGGTGGCACTGGCCGCGCGGCTGCTCGCCGTGTACCCCGCGGACGAGTTCTCGGTGCACGTCATCGACCCGGCCGGCGCCGCCGCCGGCGCCCTCGCACCCCTGGTCGCCTCCGGGGCCCTCGCCGGTCCTCCCGCCTCCGGAGCCGGGGGAGTGTCCTCGGTCCTGGACCGGCTCACCCGGCGCGTGGACCTGGTGCAGATGGCGGTCCGGGCCGGCGCGGCGGACTCACTGCCGCCGGACCTGGACACGGGCGAGCAACTTCTGATCGTCAACGACTTCCCGCACGGCTTCGACGACAGGGCCGTCACCCAGCTGCGCTACCTCGCGGACGAGGGCCCCGCGGTGGGCGTGCACCTGCTGATGGTGGCCGACCGGGAGGACGCCCGCGCCTACGGTCCGGTGCTCGACCCCCTGTGGCGCTCCCTGCTGCGCATCACTCCCGTGGCCGACGACCACCTCGCCGACCCGTGGGTGGGACACGCCTGGACGTACGAGCCGCTGAGGGCGCCGCAGGGCAGCCGAGTCCTGCAACAGGTCCTTGCCCTGGTGGCGGCTGCCCGTCGGGACCGCCTCCGCTGAGAGCGGTCCCCCCACCCGGAGCATCCTGCGCCCACGGCCTACAGGAGAGGCCGATAGTCCCTGACCAGCTACTTTGATCATGACTTGGTAAGGACTTTACCTTTTCTTGGTGCTTCATGTACTGTTCTTTGTGCGGAGGGGAGTACTCCCGATCGCGGCGTTCCCGTCAGTACGGACTGTGACCGGTCCCGGGGCGCCGGCCCGGCGCGCAGCCCGCGCGTCCGGGTGGAAGAGACCTCCGGCAGCGACGACGCTGATCTATAGCCGTAGCGAACTGCCGGAGGCGCAGTGGACGTTTCATGGAATCTCTGGGTACTGACCATCCTCGGTCTGAGTGCCCTCATCGCCGTCGACTTCTTCATCGGGCGCAAGCCCCATGACGTGTCGACCAAGGAAGCCGGAATCTGGACCGTCGTCTGGATCGCGCTGGCCGTCCTCTTCGGGCTGGGCCTGCTCGTGTTCGGCGAGAGCCAGGCCTCGGGCGAGTTCTTCGCCGGCTTCATCACCGAGAAGTCGCTGAGCGTCGACAACCTCTTCGTCTTCGTCCTGATCATGGCGAAGTTCTCGGTGCCCTCGCATCTGCAGCAACGGGTGCTGCTCATCGGCGTGCTGATCGCCCTGGTGCTGCGTGCGATCTTCATCGCCGCCGGTGCCGCGGTCATCGCCAACTTCTCGTGGATCTTCTACATCTTCGGCGCGTTCCTGATCTACACCGCCTGGAAGCTGATCCAGGAGGCGCGGGCCGACGACGAGGACGAGGAGTTCGAGGAGAACCGACTCCTGAAGTCGATCGAGCACCGCTTCGGTGTCGCCGACAGGTACCACGGGACCAAGCTCTTCATCCGGAACAACGGCAAGCGCGTCCTGACCCCCCTCATGGTGGTCATGCTCGCCATCGGCACGACCGATGTGCTCTTCGCGCTGGACTCCATCCCCGCGATCTTCGGCCTGACCCAGGACCCGTACATCGTCTTCACCGCCAACGCCTTCGCCCTGATGGGCCTGCGTCAGCTGTACTTCCTCATCGGGGGTCTGCTGAAGAAGCTGGTCCACCTCAGCTACGGCCTGTCGGTGATCCTCGGCTTCATCGGCGTCAAGCTGGTGCTGCACGCGCTGCACGAGTCCGGGGTGCACGTCCCGGAGATCTCCATCCCGTTCTCCCTCTCCGTCATCTGCGGCGTCCTGGTGATCACCACGATCACCAGCCTGATCGCCAACAAGAAGCAGGTCGCGGCCGAGGAGGCCGCCAAGGAGGACGGCAACGAGAACGTCGGCGCGCGGAAGTAGCGCCGGGCGGACACACGGACGGCCGGGGCCCCACGGGGGCACCCGGCCGTCCGGCGTTCCATGGGTTCACCAGCCGCGCTCGCGCCACTCCGGCAGGTGCGGGCGCTCGGCGCCGAGCGTGGTGTCGTGACCGTGGCCCGGGTAGACCCAGGTCTCGTCCGGCAGCCGGTCGAAGAGCTTGGTCTCCACGTCGTGGAGCAGGCTCGCGAAGGCCTCCGGGTCCTCGTGGGTGTTGCCGACCCCGCCGGGGAAGAGGCAGTCCCCGGTGAAGAGGTGCGGGGCGCCGTGCGGGTCGTCGTAGACCAGTGCGATCGAACCGGGGGTGTGGCCGGTCAGGTGGCTTGCTGTCAGCGAGACACGGCCCACCCGGATCGTGCCGCCGTCCTCGACCGGCTCGTCCGTCGGGACGGGGATGCCCTCGACGTCGTACCTCCCGGCGTACGTGCGCGCTCCTGTGGCCGCCACCACCTCGGCCAGGGCCTGCCAGTGGTCACCGTGCCGGTGCGTGGTCACGACGGACGCGATGCCGTCGCCGCCGATCAGCCGCAGCAGGGTCCCGGCCTCGTTCGCCGCGTCGATCAGGAGCTGCTCGCCGGTGGCCCGGCAGCGCAGGAGGTACGCGTTGTTGTTCATCGGCCCGACCGCGACCTTGGAGATCATCAGATCCGTCAGCTCGTGCACATCCGCGCGCCCGCCGACCTTGACCGTTCCGCTGTACGTCATGTGACGCAGCCTATAGCGGGGGCAGCGCGGGGAGGCTGCCGCCTTCGACGGTGAGCGCGGAGCCGTCACGGCGCCCGCAGAGCCAGCCGAGGATGTCGGTGGCGCTGCCTCGGACGCGGGCCGGCGGGCCGTCCGATCCGCCCCCGGTCGTCCAGATCCGGCCGTCCTCGGTGACCGCCGTCGTGGGGACCACGCCGGGATGTCCGGCGAACCGTTCCGCCAGGAAGTCGTTCTCCCGGATCACGAACTCCTCCGGAAGATCCTCCAGCTCGTAGCCGGCCCCGAGGTCCACGTGGTGCAGCTCGACCTCCACCCACCGGCGGAAGGGGAGCCGGGAGGCCGAGTCCGTCACACCGTTGCGCATGGTGACCGTGCGGGACCAGTCGGCCGGCTCCGCGGCGGCGGTCATGAAGGCCGCCCCGCTTTCGCGCAGGTCGGTGAGGTGCTCCGCGAGCGGACGGGGCGCGTCCCGCTCGATGTCGGCGTCCCGGGTTTCGCTGTTCGCGTACATCGGGCGCCCCTGGAGAACATTTACGAGGGCGTCGGCGTTACGTGACAGGTGGGCGAGAACATGGCCGCGGCTCCAGCCCGGCAGGCGCGACGGTCCGGCAAGGGATCCGTCGTCCAACTTGCCCGCGGCACCGAGCAGCCGATCGGTCGCTTCACGGACGGCTTCCAGGTCGTGCGCATGGTCGATCATGCGCCGAGCGTAGCTTCCGCCACTCATTCGGGTGAACGAGTCTCCGGTCGTCCGTAAATCGAATGTGCGTGCTATACGCTCGGAGTCGAAAGCTTTGTACATCGCTGTGGCGCCCCCCATACCCTTGGACGGGGGCCCAGTTCCCCGCTTCTCTCCAGAAAGGTGCGGACCGGCGTGGCCGACCGTCTCATCGTCCGTGGCGCGCGCGAGCACAACCTGAAGAACGTCTCGCTCGACCTCCCCCGTGACTCCCTCATCGTCTTCACCGGGCTCTCCGGGTCGGGCAAGTCCTCTCTCGCGTTCGACACGATCTTCGCCGAGGGCCAGCGGCGCTACGTGGAGTCGCTCTCCTCGTACGCCCGCCAGTTCCTCGGCCAGATGGACAAGCCGGACGTGGACTTCATCGAAGGCCTCTCGCCCGCCGTCTCCATCGACCAGAAGTCGACCTCGCGCAACCCGCGCTCGACGGTCGGCACCATCACCGAGGTCTACGACTACCTCCGGCTGCTCTTCGCCAGGATCGGCAAGCCGCACTGCCCCGAGTGCCACCGGCCGATCTCGCGCCAGTCGCCGCAGGCCATCGTGGACAAGGTGCTCGGGCTCCCCGAGGGCAGCCGCTTCCAGGTGCTCTCCCCGCTGGTGCGCGAGCGCAAGGGCGAGTTCGTCGACCTCTTCGCCGATCTTCAGACCAAGGGCTACAGCAGGGCCCGGGTGGACGGCGAGACGATCCAGCTGTCCGAGCCGCCCGCGCTGAAGAAGCAGGAGAAGCACACCATCGAGGTGGTCATCGACCGCCTCACGGTGAAGGACAGCGCCAAGCGCCGGCTGACCGACTCCGTGGAGACCGCGCTCGGCCTCTCCGGCGGCATGGTCGTGCTCGACTTCGTCGACCTGGCGGAGGACGACCCCGAGCGTGAGCGGATGTACTCCGAGCACCTCTACTGCCCGTACGACGACCTCTCCTTCGAGGAGCTGGAGCCCCGCTCCTTCTCCTTCAACTCACCCTTCGGCGCCTGCCCCGACTGCACGGGCATCGGCACGCGGATGGAGGTCGACCCGGACCTGATCGTCCCGGACGAGGACAAGTCCCTCGACGAGGGCGCGATCCACCCCTGGTCGCACGGCCACACCAAGGAGTACTTCGGGCGCCAGATCACCGCGCTCGCGGAGGCCCTCGGATTCCGTACGGACATCCCCTGGGCGGGGCTGCCGCAGCGCGCCAAGAAGGCCCTGCTCCACGGCCACAAGATCCAGACCGAGGTGCGCTACCGCAACAGGTACGGCCGCGAGCGGGCCTACACCACCCCGCGCTTCGAAGGCGCCGTCCAGTACGTCAAGCGGCGGCACTCCGAGGCCGAGAGCGACTCCAGCAGGGAGCGCCTCGAGGGCTACATGCGCGAGGTGGCCTGCCCGACGTGCGAGGGCACCCGGCTCAAGCCCCTGGTCCTCGCGGTCACGGTGATGGAGAAGTCCATCGCCTCGGTCGCCGCGATGTCGATCAGCGAGTGTGCCGAATTCCTCGGCCGGCTCAAGCTGAACGCCCGTGACAAGAAGATCGCCGAGCGGGTCCTCAAGGAGGTCAACGAGCGGCTGAAGTTCCTCGTCGACGTAGGTCTCGACTACCTCTCGCTGAACCGCGCCGCGGGCACCCTGTCCGGCGGCGAGGCCCAGCGCATCCGGCTCGCCACCCAGATCGGCTCCGGGCTCGTGGGCGTGCTCTACGTGCTGGACGAGCCGTCCATCGGGCTGCACCAGCGGGACAACCACCGGCTCATCGAGACCCTGGTCCGGCTCCGGGACATGGGCAACACGCTCATCGTCGTCGAGCACGACGAGGACACCATCAAGGTGGCCGACTGGGTCGTCGACATCGGCCCGGGTGCGGGCGAGCACGGCGGCAAGGTCGTCCACTCCGGCTCCCTCAAGGAGCTCCTCGCCAACCAGGAGTCGATCACCGGTCAGTACCTCTCGGGCCGCAGGGTGATCGAGATGCCGGACGTCCGGCGCCCCGCCGACCCGAAGCGCAGGCTCACGGTGCACGGTGCCCGGGAGAACAACCTCCAGGACATCGACGTCTCGTTCCCGCTCGGCGTGCTCACGGCCGTCACCGGCGTCTCCGGTTCCGGGAAGTCGACCCTGGTCAACGACATCCTCTACACCCACCTGGCGCGCGAGCTCAACGGCGCCAAGTCGGTCCCCGGGCGGCACACCCGGGTGGACGGCGACGACCTCGTCGACAAGGTCGTCCACGTCGACCAGTCGCCGATCGGCCGGACACCCCGCTCCAACCCGGCCACGTACACCGGAGTCTTCGACCACGTCCGCAGGCTGTTCGCCGAGACGATGGAGGCGAAGGTGCGCGGCTATCTGCCGGGCCGCTTCTCCTTCAACGTCAAGGGCGGCCGCTGCGAGAACTGCTCCGGTGACGGCACGATCAAGATCGAGATGAACTTCCTGCCCGACGTGTACGTCCCGTGCGAGGTCTGCCACGGAGCGCGTTACAACCGGGAGACGCTGGAGGTCCACTACAAGGGCAAGTCCATCGCCGAGGTGCTGGACATGCCGATCGAGGAGGGCCTGGAGTTCTTCGAGGCCGTTCCGACGATCGCCCGCCACCTGCGCACACTCAACGAGGTGGGCCTCGGGTACGTCAGGCTCGGCCAGTCCGCGCCGACGCTCTCGGGGGGCGAGGCGCAGCGCGTGAAGCTGGCGAGCGAGCTGCAGAAGCGCTCCACCGGCCGCACGGTCTACGTCCTGGACGAGCCGACGACCGGTCTGCACTTCGAGGACATCAGCAAGCTCATCTCGGTGCTGTCGGGCCTGGTCGACAAGGGCAACACGGTGATCGTCATCGAGCACAACCTCGATGTCGTCAAGACCGCGGACTGGGTCGTCGACATGGGGCCCGAGGGCGGCAGCGGCGGCGGCCTGGTGGTCGCCGAGGGCACACCCGAGCACGTCGCCTCGGTGCCGGCCAGCCACACCGGGAAGTTCCTCCAGGGGGTACTGGGCGCGGACCGGGTCGCCGAGGCCACGGTGCCCGCCGCCCGTAAGCCCGCCCGGAAGGCGAGCGCCAAGAAGGCGGTGGCCGCGAAGGCGACCACGGCCCGCAGGACGGCCACGGCCAGGACGGCCGGGAAGGCGGCGGACGAGAAGCCCGCCGCGAAGAAGGCCACCCGCGCGCGGAAGGCCTGACACCGTCAGGACGGGGGCGGCACCGATGTCCGGTGCCGCCCCCGTCCGGTCATCCTCCGCTCCGCTCCGCGCTCCGCGGGGCCGGTCGCAGGAGCACCTTTCTCCGTCGGTATCGTCGGGTCTGTCGCCAATGCCTCCGGGTGCGGCCGTGCCCGATGTCCGAGACACCCGGTGCCCGGGACGCGGCGACTCTCTGCCCCCCTGACCAGTGGAGACCGTATGTCCGGCCTGCCCGCCGCCCGTCGTACCGTGCTGAAGGGCGCCGCTCTCGCCGGTGCCGCGGGGCTGGGAGCGGCCGCCTGTTCCACCGAGTCGAAGCTCGGCCACGCGCAGACGCCGACACCCACCGCCCCCGTCGAGCTCGGCGCCGCGGACGAGGTCCCGGTCGGCGGGTCGAAGCTCTACCGGGAGCAGCGGGTCGTCGTGAGCTGCCCCGCCGCGGGCCGGTACACGGCGTTCAGCGCGCAGTGCACCCACGCCGGCTGCCTGCTGGACAAGGTCGAGGACAACGAGGGCAACTGCCCCTGCCACGGCAGTCGCTTCGACGTGACCACGGGCAAGGCCGTACAGGGCCCGGCCACGGTTCCACTGCCCTCCGTCCCTGTGAGGGTCGAGGGCGGACGGCTCGTCGCCGGACCCGAAGCCTGACGGAAGCCCCGGGCCGCCGGTCCCGTCGTCCGGCCCGACCGGTCGTCCCGCCGGAGCTCCGCCGGGCAGGGCGGGGAGCTCGCACAGCCCGGCCGGGAGGTCCCGCAAGCCCGGACGGCACTCGCTTCACCGGTCTCCGGAGCCCCGGAAATGCCGCTGTGTCACTGCCCACAAGTAGGGTGTGAGACATGGCAGACCCCTCCAGCTACCGCCCCAAGCCGGGACAGATCCCCGACTCCCCGGGGGTCTACAAGTTCCGTGACGACCACCGCCGGGTGATCTACGTCGGCAAGGCCAAGAACCTGCGCCAGCGCCTCGCCAACTACTTCCAGGACCTGGCCGGTCTGCACCCGCGTACCCGCACGATGGTCACCACGGCCGCCTCCGTCGAGTGGACCGTGGTCTCCACCGAGGTCGAGGCGCTGCAGCTGGAATACACCTGGATCAAGGAGTTCGACCCCCGGTTCAACGTCAAGTACCGCGACGACAAGAGCTATCCCTACCTCGCGGTCACGCTCAACGAGGAGTTCCCGCGCGTCCAGGTCATGCGCGGCGCCAAGAAGAAGGGCGTGCGCTACTTCGGGCCGTACGGCCATGCCTGGGCGATCCGCGAGACCGTCGACCTGATGCTCCGGGTCTTTCCCGTACGCACCTGCTCCGCCGGTGTCTTCAAGAACGCCGAACGCACCGGCCGCCCCTGTCTCCTCGGCTACATCGGCAAGTGCTCGGCCCCGTGCGTCGGCCGTGTGACCCCCGATGAACACCGCGACCTGGCCGAGGACTTCTGCGACTTCATGGCAGGCCGCACAGGGACGTACATCCGCCGCCTGGAGAAGGACATGACGCAGGCGGCCGAGGACATGGAGTACGAACGGGCGGCGCGGCTGCGGGACGACGCGGGAGCGCTGAAGCGGGCCATGGAGAAGAGCGCCGTGGTCCTCGCCGACGCCACCGACGCGGACCTGATCGCCGTCGCCGAGGACGAACTCGAAGCGGCGGTCCAGATCTTCCACGTCCGGGGCGGCCGTGTGCGCGGCCAGCGCGGCTGGGTCACCGACAAGGTCGAGGCCGTCGACACGGCCGGCCTGGTCGAGCACGCGCTCCAGCAGCTGTACGGCGAGGAGTCGGGCGACTCCGTCCCCAAGGAGGTACTCGTCCCGGCGCTCCCCGATGACCCCGACGCCGTGTCCCAGTGGCTCGCGGACCGGCGCGGCTCCCTGGTCAGCCTGCGCATCCCGCAGCGGGGCGACAAGAAGGACCTGATGGGCACGGTCCAGCGCAATGCCCAGCAGGCGCTCGGGCTGCACAAGACCAAGCGGGCCTCCGATCTCACCACGCGCTCCCGCGCCCTGGAGGAGATCGCCGAGGCGCTCGGTCTGGACACCGCGCCGCTGCGCGTCGAATGCTTCGACATCTCGCACCTCCAGGGCGACGACGTGGTCGCGTCCATGGTCGTCTTCGAGGACGGCCTCGCACGCAAGAGCGAGTACCGGCGCTTCCAGATCAAGGGCTTCGAGGGCCAGGACGACGTGCGGTCGATGCACGAGGTCATCGGCCGCCGGTTCAAGCGGTACCTCCAGGAGACGGAGCGGACGGGGGAGTGGGAGGAGACCCCCGCGCCCACCGGACCGGTCCCGGCGCCGGGGGAGGCGGCGCCCGCACCCGGAGGAGCGGCGCCCGCACCGGGGGACGAGTCCCACGCACCTGGCGAAGCGGCGCCCGCACCGGCGGAAGCCGTGCCCATGCGCGGTGAGCCCGCGGCCGGGGGCGGGACGAGCCCGGCCGGACCGTCCGCGCGGGAGGAGCCCCGTGAGGACGACGGCCGGCCCAAGCGCTTCGCCTACCCGCCCCAGCTCGTGGTCGTCGACGGAGGCCAGCCGCAGGTCGCCGCCGCCAAGCGCGCGCTGGACGAGCTGGGAATCGACGACATCGCCGTCTGCGGTCTCGCCAAACGGCTCGAAGAGGTCTGGCTGCCGGACGACGACGACCCGGTGGTGCTGCCCCGGTCGAGCGAGGGTCTCTACCTCCTGCAGCGCATCCGCGACGAGGCGCACCGGTTCGCCATCACCTACCAGCGGGCCAAGCGGGCCAAACGCATCCGTGCCAGCCCGCTCGACGACGTCTCCGGGCTCGGCGAGACCCGCAAGCAGGCGCTGATCAAGCATTTCGGCTCCGTGAAGAAGCTGCGGCAGGCCACAATCGACGAGATCTGCGAGGTCCCGGGGATAGGGCGCAGGACGGCGGAGTCGGTGGCCGCCGCCTTCGCCACCGCCGCCCCGGCAGCGCCCGCCGTGAACACCGCCACAGGAGAGATCATCGAAGAGGACGACGGGGGCAGCACGACATGACCGAACACGCGCATGGACACCAGGACGAACGCGGCCGAGCAGACGGAGCAGCAGACGTGAACACGGGAAGCACCACGGAGAAGGCCGACGCCGCCGCGCCCGCCATCCCCGAGCTGGTGATCATCTCCGGAATGTCGGGCGCCGGGCGCAGCACCGCCGCCAAGTGTCTGGAGGACCTCGGCTGGTTCGTCGTCGACAACCTGCCGCCCGCGCTGATCCCCACCATGGTGGAGCTCGGCGCCCGGTCCCAGGGCAACGTCGCCCGCATCGCCGTCGTCGTCGACGTACGGGGCCGGCGCTTCTTCGACAACCTCAGGGAATCGCTCGCGGACCTCGCAGCGAAGAACGTCACCCGGCGGATCGTCTTCCTTGAGTCCTCCGAGGACGCCCTCGTGCGCCGGTTCGAATCCGTCCGCCGTCCGCACCCGCTGCAGGGTGACGGCCGCATCGTCGACGGCATCGAGGCCGAGCGGGACCTGCTGCGCGAGCTGCGGGGCGACGCCGACCTGGTCATCGACACCTCCAGCCTCAACGTGCACGAACTGCGCGCCAAGATGGACGCCCAGTTCGCCGGCGACGAGGAGCCGGAACTGCGGGCGACGGTGATGTCGTTCGGCTTCAAGTACGGCCTGCCCGTCGACGCCGACCTGGTCGTCGACTGCCGCTTCCTCCCGAATCCGCACTGGGTCCCCGAGCTGCGCCCCTTCACCGGGCTCAACGAGGAGGTGTCCGACTACGTCTTCGACCAGCCGGGCGCCAAGGAGTTCCTCAACCAGTACACCGAACTCCTCCAGCTCATCGCCGCCGGCTACCGCCGCGAGGGCAAGCGGTACGTGACCATCGCCGTGGGCTGCACGGGCGGCAAGCACCGCTCCGTGGCGATGTCGGAGAAGCTGGCCGCCCGGCTGTCCACCGAAGGGGTCGAGACCGTCCTCGTCCACCGGGACATGGGGCGAGAGTGACCGGTCGCAACCTGCGTCTGCGGCGTCTGAGCAGGACCACGGCCGCGCTCTCCGGCCGCAACCGCGGCGCCCAGCCCAAGGTCGTCGCCCTCGGCGGCGGCATGGGGCTGTCGGCGTCGCTCACGGCGCTGCGCCGGATCACCGGTGATCTCACCGCCGTGGTCACCGTCGCCGACGACGGCGGCTCCAGCGGCCGGCTCCGCGAGGAGCTCGGCGTCCTGCCGCCCGGCGACCTGCGCAAGGCGCTCGCCGCGCTCTGCGGGGACGACGAATGGGGCCGGACGTGGTCCCGGGTCATCCAGCACCGCTTCGAGTCCAAGGGCGATCTGCACGAACACGCGGTCGGCAACCTGCTCATCGTCGCCCTGTGGGAACAGCTGGGCGACCACGTCCAGGCCCTGGACCTCGTCGGCAAGCTGCTCGGAGCGCACGGCCGGGTGCTGCCGATGTCCGCGGTGCCGCTCGAACTCCAGGCGCTCGTACGGGGGCACGATCCGGAGCGCCCGGACGACATCGTCACCGTGCGAGGCCAGGCCACGGTGGCGCTGACCCCGGGCGAGGTGCAGTCCGTCCACGTCGTCCCGGCCGACCCGCCCGCGGTGCCCGAGGCGGTGGCCGCTGTGCTCGACGCCGACTGGGTGGTGCTGGGTCCCGGGTCATGGTTCTCCTCCGTGATTCCGCACCTGCTGGTGCCCGAACTGCTCGACGCGCTGGTGACGACGAAGGCCCGGAAGGTCCTCTCGCTGAACCTCGCTCCGCAACCCGGTGAAACAGATGGCTTCTCACCGCAGCGTCATTTGGAGGTTTTGGGACGACACGCCCCTAAACTCGCCATGGACGTGGTGCTGGCCGACGAGGCCGCCGTGCCCGACCGCGAGTCCCTCGCCGACGCCGCCCAGCGGCTCGGAGCCGCGGTCGAGCTGGCCCCCGTGGCCTCACCCGACGGCGTTCCGATTCATGATCCGGAGCTGTTGGCCGCCGCGTACGACCGTATTTTTCGGATGCATGGAAGGATCGGCCCATGGCGATGACGCCAGCGGTGAAGGACGAAATCTCTCGGCTTCCCGTGACCCGGACCTGCTGCAGAAAGGCAGAGGTCTCGGCGATTCTCCGGTTCGCGGGCGGGCTGCACCTGGTGAGCGGCCGGATCGTGATCGAGGCCGAGCTGGACACCGCGATGGCGGCCCGGCGGCTCAAGCGGGACATCCTGGAGATCTTCGGGCACAGCTCGGAGCTGATCGTGATGGCTCCCGGCGGACTGCGCCGGGGCTCCCGCTACGTGGTGCGGGTGGTGGCGGGCGGTGACCAGCTGGCCCGCCAGACCGGCCTGGTGGACGGCCGCGGCCGTCCCATCCGCGGCCTCCCCCCGCAGGTGGTCTCGGGGGCCACCTGCGATGCGGAGGCGGCCTGGCGCGGCGCGTTCCTGGCCCACGGCTCGCTCACGGAGCCCGGCCGCTCCTCGTCGCTCGAGGTGACCTGCCCCGGCCCGGAGGCCGCGCTCGCCCTGGTGGGGGCCGCGCGCAGGCTCTCCATCGCGGCCAAGGCGCGCGAGGTGCGCGGTGTGGACCGTGTCGTAGTCCGTGACGGTGACGCGATCGGCGCGCTGCTGACGCGTCTCGGGGCGCACGAGTCGGTGCTGGCCTGGGAGGAGCGCCGGATGCGGCGCGAGGTCCGCGCCACGGCCAACCGCCTCGCCAACTTCGACGACGCCAACCTCCGTCGCTCGGCCCGCGCGGCCGTGGCGGCGGGAGCCCGTGTGGGGCGCGCGCTGGAGATCCTGGCCGAGGAGGTCCCGGAGCACCTCGCGGCGGCCGGTCGGCTGCGTATGGAGCACAAGCAGGCCTCCCTGGAGGAGCTGGGCGCGCTGGCCGACCCGCCGCTGACCAAGGACGCGGTCGCCGGACGCATCCGGCGCCTGCTGGCCATGGCCGACAAGCGGGCCCAGGACCTCGGAATCCCCGGTACGGAGGCCACTCTCAGCGAGGAGATGGCCGACGGGCTCGTCGGCTGACAGCGACGGACACGTGCCGGCCCGACGCCGTTCCCCGAGCGGCGGCCGTGGCCGGATTCGGTCCGGGCGGGGCCGGAAAACCGTGAACGGAATTGGCCGGAAGGCCGATTCCGATCGGTTGAGCGCGACTCCGCGAGAATGAGCGGATAAGCATCCCGTGGTTCAGCCGTCGCCGCGCGCCGAAAATTCGCAGCGACGGGCATATTCATCTGTTGAGTGCCACTCCGCACAATTGAGCGCGGGTGGCCGCGCGGTGCCTCCGCGTCCGGTGAAAGCGCCGGCCTGATGCCTTTGTCAGGGCAGGGTGGCGCCGAACGGCAATTCCGCGAGCCGGAGTCGCTTCGGTCGCTCCCCGTGACCGTGTGTCGATGCGTGTCGCCCGGGGCCCCTCCGCGGTAAGGGAGTCGCCCCCGGGCGGTGCTGACGCTTGGTGATCGCCGGATGCGAGCGATCACCCCGCGCTCGCTTTCGTAACCGGAGTTCCTTGCACCTACCGACGAGTAGGGAACTCCGGGTTCGTGCCGCCCTGGCCGATGTCACCCCCGAGCCTTCGGAGAGGTAGGGTCGTAGGCGGTCGGGGACATCCCTAATAAAACTCGCCGGCATCGAAACCGGCGTTCCTAACGAGGAGATCGGTTCGTGACGATCCGCGTAGGCATCAACGGCTTTGGCCGCATCGGTCGTAACTACTTCCGCGCGCTGCTGGAGCAGGGTGCGGACATCGAGATCGTGGCTGTCAACGACCTGGGTGACACTGCGACCACTGCCCACCTGCTGAAGTACGACACCATTCTGGGTCGTCTCAAGGCAGAGGTCAGCCACACCGCCGACACCATCACCGTCGACGGCCACACCATCAAGGTGCTCTCCGAGCGCAACCCGGCCGACATCCCCTGGGGTGAGCTGGGCGTCGACATCGTCATCGAGTCGACCGGCATCTTCACCAAGAAGGCCGACGCCGCGAAGCACATCGCGGGTGGCGCCAAGAAGGTCCTCATCTCGGCTCCGGCCAAGGACGAGGACATCACGATCGTGATGGGCGTCAACCAGGACAAGTACGACGCGGCCAACCACCACGTCATCTCCAACGCCTCCTGCACCACCAACTGTGTGGCGCCGATGGCCAAGGTTCTCGACGAGAACTTCGGCATCGTCAAGGGCCTGATGACGACGGTCCACGCGTACACGAACGACCAGCGGATCCTGGACTTCCCGCACTCGGACCTGCGTCGCGCCCGCGCCGCCGCCGAGAACATCATCCCGACCACGACGGGCGCCGCCAAGGCGACCGCGCTGGTCCTCCCGCAGCTCAAGGGCAAGCTCGACGGCATCGCGATGCGCGTCCCGGTTCCGACCGGCTCCGCCACCGACCTCGTCGTGACGCTGCAGCGCGAGGTCACCAAGGACGAGGTCAACGCCGCGTTCAAGAAGGCGTCCGACGACGGCGACCTCAAGGGCTTCCTGACGTACACCGAGGACCCGATCGTGTCCTCGGACATCGTCGGTGACCCGTCGTCCTGCACCTTCGACTCCTCCCTGACGATGGTCCAGGACGGCACCTCCGTTAAGATCCTCGGCTGGTACGACAACGAGTGGGGCTACTCCAACCGCCTCGTCGACCTGACCGTCTTCGTCGGCGGCCAGCTCTGATCCTCGGATCGGCAGGCATTTCGATGTGAGCAAGGGGCTCGGACGGCGCGACGTGGCGCCGTCCGAGCCCCTTGTGTACTCATCCGTCCTTCCAAGGAGCACCGCACACAGATGAAGACGATCGACGAACTTCTCGCCGAAGGGGTCGCGGGCAAGCGGGTATTCGTACGCGCCGACCTCAACGTGCCGCTCGACGGCACCACGATCACCGACGACGGCCGCATCCGCGCAGTCCGGCCGACGGTCGCCCGGCTCGCCGAAGCCGGTGCGCGGGTCGTCGTCGCCTCGCACCTCGGCCGCCCCAAGGGCGCCCCGGACCCGGCCTTCTCGCTGGCGCCCGCCGCCGCGCGCCTGGGTGAACTGCTCGGTACGGAGGTCGCCTTCGCGACCGACACCGTGGGCGAGTCCGCCCGCGCCACGGTCGCCGGGCTCACCGACGGCCAGGTCGCCGTCATCGAGAACCTCCGCTTCAACGCCGGTGAGACCTCCAAGGACGACGCCGAGCGCGGCGCCTTCGCGGATCAGCTCGCCGAGCTCGCCGACGTGTACGTGGGCGACGGCTTCGGCGCCGTCCACCGCAAGCACGCCTCGGTCTTCGACCTGCCGGCCCGGCTGCCGCACGCGGCCGGCGATCTGATCGCCACCGAGGTCGGCGTCCTCAAGAAGCTCACCGAGGACGTCACCCGCCCCTACGTCGTGGTCCTCGGCGGCTCCAAGGTCTCCGACAAGCTCGGCGTGATCGACCACCTGCTGGAGAAGGCCGACCGCATCCTGATCGGCGGCGGAATGGCGTACACCTTCCTCAAGGCCCAGGGCCACGAGGTCGGCAGCTCCCTCCTCCAGGAGGACCAGATCCCGGCGGTGCTGGACTACCTCAGGCGAGCCGACGAGAAGGGCGTGGAGTTCGTGCTCCCTGTCGACGTCGTCGTCTCGGCCCAGTTCCCGGACCTCAAGGCCAAGACCCCGGGCAACCCCGCCACCGTCGCCGCCGACGCCATCCCGGCCGGTGTGATGGGCCTGGACAACGGCCCGGAGACCAACAAGCTCTACGCCTCGAAGCTCGCCGACGCGGCCACGGTCTTCTGGAACGGTCCGATGGGTGTCTTCGAACACCCCGACTACGCCGAGGGCACCAGGGCCGTCGCCCAGGCACTCGTCGACTCGCCGGCCTTCAGCGTGGTCGGCGGCGGGGACTCCGCGGCCGCCGTCCGCATCCTGGGCTTCGACGACAACGCGTTCGGACACATCTCGACCGGTGGCGGCGCCAGCCTCGAATACCTCGAGGGCAAGACGCTTCCCGGCCTCGCCGCACTGGAGGACTGACCCTCAATGACTGCTACCGCACAAGGCCGTACCCCGCTCATGGCGGGCAACTGGAAGATGAACCTCAACCACCTCGAGGCCATCGCACACGTCCAGAAGCTCGCTTTCGCCCTGGCCGACAAGGACTACGACGCCGTCGAGGTCGCCGTCCTGCCGCCCTTCACCGACCTGCGCTCGGTGCAGACCCTGGTCGACGGCGACAAGCTGAAGATCAAGTACGGCGCCCAGGACCTCTCGGCGCACGACTCGGGCGCGTACACCGGTGAGATCTCCGGTTCCATGCTCGCCAAGCTGAAGTGCACCTTCGTGGCGGTCGGCCACAGCGAGCGCCGCCAGTACCACGGCGAGAACGACGAGGTCTGCAACGCCAAGGTGAAGGCCGCCTACACGCACGGCCTGACCCCGATCCTCTGTGTCGGGGAGGGCCTGGACATCCGCAAGGCCGGTGACCAGGTCTCCTACACGCTGGCCCAGCTCGACGGCGGCCTGAAGGACATTCCGGCCGAGCAGGCCGAGTCCATCGTGATCGCCTACGAGCCGGTCTGGGCCATCGGGACCGGCGAGGTCGCCACCCCCGACGACGCCCAGGAGGTCTGCGGTGCGATCCGCGGCCGGCTCGCCGAGCTCTACTCGCAGGAGTTGGCCGACGCGGTCCGCATCCAGTACGGCGGCTCGGTGAAGTCCGGGAACGTCGCGGCCATCATGGCGCAGCCCGATGTGGACGGTGCCCTGATCGGCGGTGCCGCGCTCGACGCCGAAGAGTTCGTCAAGATCGTCCGCTTCCGCGACCAGTAGGATCGCCCGCTTCCCCGATCTGTGAGTATGCGGTGGAGCGGATCCGTCGTACCCTTGCGGGGGCCGAGGGGGGTGCACCCCCGGGCCCCCGCTGTTCGTACATGCAGTCCTAGGAATTCCGGAAAGTAGGGACCAGCCGTGGTTTTGGCGTTCGAGATCGCCCTGATCGTCTTCAGCCTGCTGCTGATGCTGCTGGTGCTGATGCACAAGGGGAAGGGCGGCGGCCTCTCCGACATGTTCGGTGGCGGAATGCAGTCCTCCGTCGGTGGCTCGTCGGTCGCCGAGCGGAACCTCGACCGCATCACGGTTGTGGTCGGTCTGGGATGGTTCGCGTGCATTGTCGTCCTCGCCCTGCTCATCAAGCTGGACGGCTGACCCGGCGTACGGGATTCCCGGTGAGGGTGTAACTCCTTTCACTGGACGCGCGTTGGGCCTTACGTAGACTGGGGCATCTTCGAGCACCATCACGCAGGGAGTTACGACCGTGGCAAGTGGCAACGCGATCCGGGGAAGCCGGGTCGGAGCGGGGCCGATGGGGGAGGCCGAGCGCGGCGAGTCCGCGCCACGGGCCCGCATCTCCTTCTGGTGCTCGAACGGGCACGAGACGCAGCCGAGCTTCGCCCATGACGCGCAGGTACCGGAGACCTGGGACTGCCCGCGCTGTGGCTTCCCGGCCGGACAGGACCGGGACAGCCCGCCCGCCCCGCCGCGCACCGAGCCGTACAAGACACACCTCGCGTACGTGCGGGAACGCCGCAGCGACGCGGACGGCGAAGCGATCCTCGCCGAAGCCCTCGCCAAACTCCGCGGCGAGATCTAGAAGTTGTTCACCGGCCGGTCACCCTCTGGGTGGCCGGCCGGAATCGGTATGTCGCTCCGGAGCCCGCCGTTGCTCCGCCGCGCCCTCCAGATCAATTAGGTTGGAGGGGCGGCGGGGAAGGTTGCAGGCACGAGAAGAGATGGGCGATTTCCGGGATGAACGCACAAGGCCGAACCAAGCTCAGTCAGCTGCCCGAGTGGACGGCCCTCGGCAAGCACCGTGAGGAGTTCGGCGACACGCAACTGCGCCGGCTGTTCGAACAGGCGCCGGACCGCGGGACGGCGTACACCCTCAGGGTCGGCGACCTCCACATCGACTACTCCAAGCACCTGGTCACGGACGAGACGCTGCGCCTCCTGCGCGACCTCGCCGCCGCCACGGGAGTCGCCGGACTGCGGGACGCGATGTTCCGCGGCGAGAAGATCAACACGACCGAGGACCGTGCGGTCCTGCACACCGCGCTCCGGGCTCCGCGCGGCGCCGTGATCGAGGTCGACGGCGAGAACGTCGTGCCGGCCGTGCACGCGGTCCTCGACCGGATGGCGGAGTTCGCCGACCGCGTCCGGGCCGGTGAGTGGACCGGTCACACCGGCAGGCCGGTCAAGAACATCGTGAACATCGGCATCGGCGGTTCCGACCTCGGGCCGGCCATGGCCTACGAGGTGCTGCGCTCCTTCACGGACCGTTCGCTCACCGTCCGCTTCGTGTCGAACGTCGACGGCGCCGACCTCCACGAGGCGCTCCACGACCTCGACCCGGCCGAGACGCTCTTCATCGTGGCGTCCAAGACCTTCACCACGATCGAGACCATCACCAACGCCACCTCGGCGCGCGACTGGCTCCTCACCGGGCTGAAAGCAGGTCAGGAAGCCGTCGCCAAGCACTTCGTGGCGCTGTCGACGAACGCGGACAAGGTCACGGACTTCGGCATCGACACGGCCAACATGTTCGAGTTCTGGGACTGGGTCGGCGGCCGCTACTCCTACGACTCGGCGATCGGCCTCTCGCTGATGATCGCCATCGGGCCCGGGCGGTTCCGCGAGATGCTCGACGGCTTCCACCTCGTCGACGAGCACTTCCGCACCGCCCCGGCCGAGGAGAACGCCCCGCTGCTGCTGGGTCTCCTCGGCGTCTGGTACGGCCAGTTCTTCGACGCCCAGTCGCACGCGGTCCTGCCCTACAGCCACTACCTGTCCAAGTTCACCGCGTACCTGCAGCAGTTGGACATGGAGTCCAACGGCAAGTCCGTGGACCGGGACGGCGATCCGGTCGAATGGCAGACCGGGCCCGTCGTCTGGGGCACCCCGGGCACCAACGGGCAGCACGCCTACTACCAGTTGATCCACCAGGGTACGAAGATCATCCCGGCCGACTTCATCGGTTTCGCCACGCCGGTCCAGGACCTGCTGCCCGGGCTTATCGCCCAGCACGACCTGCTCATGGCCAACTTCTTCGCCCAGACCCAGGCGCTCGCCTTCGGCAAGACGCCCGACGAGGTCCGTGCCGAGGGCGTGCCCGAGGAGCTCGTGCCGCACAAGACCTTCCGCGGCAACCACCCGACGACCACCGTCCTCGCCGACCGGCTCACCCCCTCGGTGCTCGGCCAGCTGATCGCGCTGTACGAGCACAAGGTCTTCGTCCAGGGCGCGGTCTGGAACATCGACTCCTTCGACCAGTGGGGCGTCGAGCTCGGCAAGGTCCTCGCCAAGAAGATCGAACCGGTGCTGACCGAGGGCACCGGCGGGGAGCAGCTCGACAGCTCCACCGCCGCGCTCGTGGCGACGTACCGCTCGCTGCGGGGCCGCTGAGCCGTATGACGACGCGGGAGGGGACGGTCCGGCTCCGGCCGCCGCGCAACGCACCGGCGCGCCGGGCCGTCGGCTGGTGGCGCGCCCGGTGGCTGCTGCTGACCGCGGCACCGGTCGCCGTGCTGGGACTGCTGGGGGTGTTCCTCCCTCCCGCCGCGTTCTGGCTCCTGACCGCGGCGGCCGCGGTCGCGGGCTTCGGCCTGCTGTGCGCCGTGGTCCTGCCGCTCTGGTGGTACCGCACCCACCGCTGGGAGGTCACGGAGCAGGCGGTCTACGTAGGTACCGGGGTCTTCCTCAGGGAGTGGCGGATCGCGCCGATGTCCCGGATCCAGACCGTGGACACCGTGCGCGGCCCCCTGGAACAGCTCTTCGGGCTGGCCACCGTCACCGTCACCACCGCGTCCGCCAAGGGCGCGGTGAGGATCGGGGGCCTCGCCCACGAGGAGGCCGCCGATCTCGCCGAGCGCCTGACCCGGATGACCCGGGACACCCCCGGCGACGCCACGTGAGCACCGCCGCCGACAGTGGCCCCGGCTGGCTGCGCCTCCACCCCCGCACGGCCCTGGTGACCGCGCTGGTCACGGCGGGCGTCGCCGCGGGCACCGCGGTTCCGGTCGCCGCGGGGCTCTCCGGCCGGATCGGCTACCCGAGAGCCATCGGGTGGGTGCTGGCGGGCGCGGTGCTGCTGATCGGCTGCGCCACCGCCACCGACCACGTGCGATGGCGGCGCACCCGCTACCGGGTCGGCGCCGGGCGCGTCGATCTCCACACCGGGCTGCTCCTGGTGAAGCGCCGCTCGCTGGCCCGCGAGCGTATCCGCAGCGTCGACCTCACCGCCCACCCGCTGCTCAGGGTCCTCGGCCTGGTCACGGTGCGGATCGGCACGGGGGAACACACCGGCGGCGACTCGACCCTGGAACTCGACCCCGTCGCCCGCGCGGAGGGCGAGCGGCTGCGCCGGGAACTGCTCGGCCGAGCCCCGTCGTCCGCCGCCCGCGGTGCGCACCGCGAGGGCGAACTGGCCACGCTCGACCTCCGCTGGATCCGTTACGCGCCGGTCTCCTTCGTCGCTCCCATGCTCGGCGGTGCCGCGATCGGAGGCGTCCTGCAGATCAGCGACTGGGTCGGTGCGCAGGGCGAGGTGATCGACTGGGCGGCTGACCGCTTCCGGGACACGCCACTGCTCTGGGCGATCGTGGTCACCGTTCTGACCGCCCTGGCCGCCGGGGTCGTCGGGGCACTCGGGCTGTGGGTCGAGATGTGGTGGAACTACCGCCTGGAGCGTGAGCCGGGAGGCACCCTGCGCGTCCGGCGCGGACTGCTGACCTCACGCTCCCTCTCCGTCGAGGAGCGGCGACTGCGCGGAGTGGACCTCGTGGAGCCGCTCGGCGTACGGATGCTGGCCGCCGCCCGGGTGGACGCCATCACCACGGGCCTTGCCCAGGACGAGGAGTCGAGGGGCGCCGACCACGACACCCTGCTGCCGGCGGTGCCCCGGGCACTGGCCGACAGGATCGCCGCCGAGGTGCTGCGCGAGTCCGTCTCCCCGACCGGCGTCCCGCTCACCGCGCACCCGAGGGCGGCCCTCCGCCGGAGGATGCGCCTGGCCGTGGCTGCGGCCCTGGTGCCCGTGCTGGTCCTGGTGCTCCTGGGCACGCTGCTGACGCCCGTGCTGCTGTGGGTGGCGCTCGGCTGCGCGACCGTGTCCCTGCCGCTCGCCGTGGCGCTGGCCCTGGACGCCTACCGGTCGCTCGGCCACGCGCTGAGCGGGGCGTACCTCGTCACGCGCTCGGGCACGCTCCGGCGATCCACGGCGGCCCTGCAGCGCAGCGGGGTGATCGGCTGGACGGTGAAGGAGTCCTGGTTCCAGCGCAGGGCGGGGCTGATCGGGGTCACCGCCACCACGGCCGCCGGGGCGGGCGCGTACACCGTGCGGGACGTCGACGCGGGCGCAGGCCTCGTGCTCGCCGCCGAGGCCGTCCCGGGTCTGCTGGAGCCGTTCCTGGTACGCGAGGAAGCACCCCGGACCGGTGGCCCTCCGCTTCCCTGAGGCGGGACGGACGGACGACGAAGGCCCGGTCCCGCTCCTGGGAGCGGGACCGGGCCTTCGTGCATCGCGCCTAAGCCGAGGCGGGCGGGTACAGCGCCCGCGGCAGCAGGGAGGCCGCCGCCGCGTCCAGCAGCCACAGCGTGCGGCCACGGCCGTACGCCCCGGCCGCCGGGGCCTGGATCTCCCCGGCACCGGACAGCGCGATCTCCGCCGCCTCCGCCTTGTCCTCACCCGCGGCCAGCAGCCACACCTCGCGCGCCGCCCGGATCGCGGGCAGCGTGAGCGTGACCCGGGTGGGCGGCGGCTTGGGAGCGCCGTGCACACCGACGACGGTGCGCTCGGTCTCCCGCACCGCCGGCAACTCCGGGAAGAGCGAAGCGACGTGCGTGTCAGGACCGACGCCCAGCATCAGCACGTCGAACACCGGCACCGGCCCGTGGTCCTCCGGGCCCGCCGCTGCGGCCAGCTCCTCGGCGTACCCCGCGGCGGCCGCGTCGACGTCGCCGCCGTACGGTCCGTCGGACGCGGGCATCGCGTGGACCCGCGCGGGGTCCAGTCCTACCTTGTCCAGCAGGGCCTCGCGGGCCTGCGTGACATTGCGCTCCGGATCACCCTCGGGCAGGAAGCGCTCGTCGCCCCACCACAGGTCGAGCCGCGACCAGTCGATCGCGTCCCGCGCGGGCGAACCGGCGAGCGCCGACAGCAGGCCGTTGCCGTTGCGCCCGCCGGTGAGGACCACCGAGGCGTGACCGCGGGCGGTCTGGGCGTCCACCACCTTCGTGATCAGCCTGGCAGCCGCGGCCTGCGCCATCAGCTCCTTGTCGCGGTGCACGACGAGCTGCGGCGCACTCACTTCGACGCCGCCTTCTTGGCCGCCGCCTTCTTCGCGGCGGGAGCCGCCGAACCCGCCGGCTCCGCCCGCTTGCCGCCGGACCCGACCGACGACGCCTCCGTGGGTCCGCCGAGGCGCTCCACGCCGAACTTCACCGTGGACTCGTAGATGTTGTCCGGGTCCAGACGCCGCAGCTCCTCCGCGAGGAGCTCCGCGGTCTCCCGCCGCTTCAGCGCGACGGCACGGTCCGGCTGGCCCACCATGCAGAGCGTGGCGAGTGAACCGTCCGCCCGGTCCAGCACGATGACACCGGCCTCGGTCTCCATCCGGACCGCCGTCAGACCGGGCCCGCTGGACAGGAGGCGCTCCACCGGGACGCCGAGCCGGTCCGCGAGCCACATGGCCAGCAGTTCGCAGCTCGGGTTGTCCGACTCGCCTTCGACCGTGGCCGAGACGACCTTGGCCGGCAGCTGGTCGAGCGCCGCCGCCAGCATGGAACGCCACGGCGTGATGCGGGTCCAGGCCAGGTCGGTGTCGCCCGGCCGGTACGTCGCGGCGCGCACCGACAGCTCGTCGAGCGGGTGCTCGGCCGAGTACGTGTCGGTGATCCGCCGCTGGGCGAGGGCACCCAGCGGGTCCTTCGCCGGGTCCGCGGGAGCGTCCTCGGGCCACCACACGACGACCGGGGCGTCCGGAAGCAGCAGCGGCAGGACGACCGACTGGGCGTGGTTGGCCAGCTCACCGTGCAGGCGCAGCACGACGGTCTCGCCGGAGCCCGCGTCGGAACCGACCCGGATCTCCGCGTCGAGGCGGGCGTCGCGCCGGGCGCGCGGCGTACGGCTGACCCGCTTGATCACCGCGATGATCCGCGAGGGGTGCTCGCGCGAGGAGTCGCTCGCCGACTTGAGCGCGTCGTAGGCGTTCTCCTCGTCGGTGACGACGACGAGGGTGAGAACCATGCCGATGGCCGGCGTGCCGATGGAACGGCGGGCCGACACGAGTGCCTGGTTGATCTTGCTGGATGTGGTTTCCGTGAGATCGATCTTCATGGCCGGCGCCAGCTCCGTCCGTCGCGTGCGAGCATCTCGTCGGCCTCGGCCGGTCCCCAGGTACCGGCCGCGTACTGGGCCGGCTTTCCGTGGCTGTCCCAGTACTTCTCGATCGGGTCGAGGATGTTCCAGGAGAGCTCGACCTCCTGGTGGCGCGGGAAGAGGTTGGCGTCGCCGAGCAGCACATCCAGGATGAGCCGCTCGTACGCCTCCGGGCTGGACTCCGTGAACGACTCGCCGTAGGCGAAGTCCATGGTGACGTCCCGGACCTCCATGGAGGTCCCCGGCACCTTCGAGCCGAAGCGCACCGTCACACCCTCGTCCGGCTGCACCCGGATGACCAGGGCGTTTCCGCCCAGTTCCTCCGTCGCGCCGGACTCGAAGGGCAGATAGGGCGCGCGCTTGAAGACGACCGCGATCTCGGTGACCCGGCGGCCGAGCCGCTTTCCGGTACGGAGGTAGAACGGCACGCCCGCCCAGCGGCGGTTGTTGATCGTCAGCTTGATCGCGGCGAAGGTGTCGGTCTTCGACTTGGGGTCGATGCCGTCCTCCTCCAGATAGCCGAGCGCCTCCTCGCCGCCCTGCCACGCGTGCGCGTACTGCCCGCGCACCGTGTGCCTGCCCAGGTCCTCCGGCAGCTCCACCGCCGTCAGCACCTTGAGCTTCTCGGCGACCAGCGCCTTCGGGTGGAAGGAGCCGGGCTCCTCCATCGCGGTCAGGGCCAGCAGCTGGAGCAGGTGGTTCTGGATGACGTCACGGGCCGCGCCGATGCCGTCGTAGTAGCCCGCGCGACCGCCGATCCCGATGTCCTCGGCCATCGTGATCTGGACGTGGTCGACGTAGGACCTGTTCCAGATCGGCTCCCACATGGTGTTGGCGAAGCGCAGCGCCAGGATGTTCTGGACCGTCTCCTTGCCGAGGTAGTGGTCGATACGGAAGACCTCGTTCGGCGGGAAGACGTCGTGCACGAGGTGGTTGAGCTCCTGCGCGCTCTCCAGGTCGTGCCCGAACGGCTTCTCGATGACGGCCCGCCGCCAGGAGCCCTCCTTCTGGTCGGCCAGCCCGTGCTTCTTGAGCTGCTGGACGACCTTGGGGAAGAACTTCGGCGGTACGGACAGGTAGAAGGCGAAGTTGCCTCCCGTGCCCTGGGCCTTGTCGAGGTCCTCGATCGTGGCCCGCAGGGTCTCGAAGGCCACGTCGTCGTCGAAGTTGCCCTGGACGAAACGCATGCCCTGGCTGAGCTGCTGCCAGACCTCCTCGCGGAACGGGGTGCGGGAATGCTCCTTGACCGCGTCGTGCACGACCTGCGCGAAGTCCTCGTCCTCCCAGTCGCGGCGCGCGAAGCCGATGAGCGAGAAGCCCGGCGGCAACAGGCCGCGATTAGCCAGGTCGTAGACGGCGGGCATCAGCTTTTTACGGGACAAATCGCCCGTGACGCCGAAAATCACCAGACCCGACGGCCCCGCGATGCGCGGGAGCCGTCGGTCCTGGGCGTCACGGAGCGGGTTGGCTCCGGGAACACCAGACAAGGTGGTCAGCCCTTCGAAGGAGCGAGGCGCCGAAGCTCGGCCTCGGTCGACTTGAGCAGGTCGTTCCAGGCAGACTCGAACTTGTCGACGCCCTCGTCCTCGAGCAGCTGTACGACCTCGTCGTAGCTGACTCCGAGATTCCTGATGGCGTCGAGATCGGCGCGTGCCTGGTCGTAGCGGCCGGCGACGGTGTTGCCGCTGATCTCGCCGTGGTCGGCGACCGCGTCCAGCGTGGCCTCCGGCATGGTGTTGACCGTGTTCGGGGCGACGAGGTCGTCGACGTACAGGGTGTCCTTGAGGGACGGGTCCTTCACGCCGGTGGAGGCCCACAGCGGGCGCTGCTTGTTGGCGTGCGCCTTGTCGAGGGGGGCCCAGCGGTCGCTGCCGAAGACCTCCTCGTACGCCTCGTAGGCCAGACGGGCGTTGGCCAGGGCGGACTTGCCCTTGGCGGCCTTCGCCTCGTCGCTGCCGACGGCGTCCAGCCGCTTGTCGATCTCGGTGTCCACGCGGGACACGAAGAACGACGCCACCGAGTGGATCCTGGAGAGGTCGAGGCCGGCGGCCTTCGCCTTCTCCAGGCCCGCCAGGTAGGCGTCCATGACCTCGCGGTAGCGCTCCAGCGAGAAGATCAGGGTCACGTTGACGCTGATGCCCCGCCCGATTGTCTCGGTGATCGCCGGCAGGCCGGCCTTCGTCGCCGGGATCTTGATGAGCGTGTTCGGCCGGTCCACCAGCCACGCCAGCTGCTTCGCCTCGGCCACCGTGGCCAGGGTGTTGTGCGCCAGGCGCGGGTCGACCTCGATGGAGACCCGGCCGTCCTGGCCGTCCGTCGCGTCGAAGACGGGACGGAGGATGTCGGCCGCGTCGCGCACGTCCGCGGTGGTGATCATGCGGATCGCTTCCTCGACCGTCACCTCACGGGCGGCGAGGTCGGTGAGCTGCTGCTCGTAACCGTCGCCGGAGGAGATCGCCTTCTGGAAGATCGACGGGTTGGTCGTGACACCCACGACGTGACTCTGGTCGATGAGCTCGGCCAGGTTGCCGGACGTGATCCGCTTACGGGACAGGTCGTCCAGCCAGATCGCCACGCCCTCGTCGGAGAGGCGCTTGAGTGCGTCTGTCATGAGAATTGCATCTCCTACTTGTCGTGTAACCGCGTCAGCGCGCAGCGGCGGCGAGAGATTCCCGGGCGGCTTCCGCCACGTGCGCGGCGGTGAAGCCGAACTCGCGGAAGAGGACCTTGGCGTCCGCCGACGCACCGAAGTGCTCCAGCGAGACGATCCGGCCGGCGTCACCGACGTAACGGTGCCAGGTGAGGCCGATGCCCGCCTCGACGGCGACCCGGGCCTTCACGGACGGCGGAAGCACGCTGTCCTTGTACGCCTGGTCCTGCTCCTCGAACCACTCGACACACGGCATCGAGACCACACGGGTCGGCACACCGGCCGTCTGGAGCTCGTCCCGGGCCTCGACCGCCAGCTGGACCTCGGAGCCCGTGGCGATCAGGACGGCCTGGGGCTCTGCGTTCTGCCCGTCGGCTCCCTCGGCGTCGAAGAGCACGTAGCCGCCCTTGGCCGCGTCGTCGTTCGCCGGGTAGGTGGGCACGCCCTGGCGGGTCAGCGCCAGACCGTGCGGGGCGCCCTTGCCGAACACCTTGGTCCAGCGGCGCAGGATCTCGCGCCAGGCGATGGTGGTCTCGTTGGCGTCGGCCGGGCGGACGACGTTGAGGCCCGGGATGGCCCGCAGCGAGGCCAGGTGCTCGACCGGCTGGTGCGTCGGACCGTCCTCGCCGAGGCCGACCGAGTCGTGCGTCCACACGTACGTCACCGGCAGGTGCATCAGGGCGGACAGCCGCACCGCGTTGCGCATGTAGTCGGAGAACACCAGGAAGGTGCCGCCGTAGATGCGGGTGTTGCCGTGCAGCGCGATGCCGTTCATGGCCGCGGCCATGGAGTGCTCGCGGATGCCGAAGTGGATCGTGCGGCCGTACGGGTCGGCCTCGGGCAGCGGGTTGCCGGCCGGGAGGAACGACGAGGTCTTGTCGATCGTGGTGTTGTTCGAGCCGGCCAGGTCGGCCGAGCCGCCCCACAGTTCGGGGACGACGCCGCCGAGCGCCTGCAGCACCTTTCCGGAGGCGGCCCGGGTGGCGACCCCGTGTCCGGCCTCGAAGACGGGGAGTTCGTCCTCCCAGCCGGCGGGCAGCTCGCCCGCGTCGATCCGGTCGAAGTCGGCCGCGCGCTCCGGGTTGGCGGTGCGCCAGGCGGCGAAGGACTTGTCCCACTCGGCGTGGGCCTCGCGGCCGCGGTCCAGCGCCTCGCGGGTGTGCGCGATGACCTCGTCGGAGACCTCGAAGGTCTTCTCCGGGTCGAAGCCGAGCACCCGCTTGGTGGCCGCGATCTCGTCGTCGCCGAGCGCCGAGCCGTGCGCGGCCTCGGTGTTCTGGGCGTTCGGGGCGGGCCAGGCGATGATCGAGCGGGCCGCGATGAACGACGGGCGCTCCGTCTCGGCCTTGGCGGCCTGCAGCGCGCGGTACAGACCCTCGGGGTCCAGGTCGCCGCTGGGCAGCTGGTCCACCCGCTGGACGTGCCAGCCGTAGGACTCGTAGCGCTTCAGGGTGTCCTCGGAGACCGCGGTCTCCGTGTCGCCCTCGATCGAGATGTGGTTGTCGTCCCACAGCAGCACCAGGTTGCCGAGCTTCTGGTGGCCGGCGAGCGAGGACGCCTCGGCCGAGATGCCCTCCTGGAGGCAGCCGTCACCGGCGACGACCCAGATGGTGTGGTCGAACGGGGAGGTGCCGGGGGCCGCCTGCGGGTCGAAGAGACCGCGCTCGTAGCGGGAGGCCATCGCCATGCCCACGGCGTTGGCGACACCCTGGCCCAGCGGGCCGGTCGTCGTCTCGACACCGGTGGTGTGGCCGTACTCCGGGTGGCCGGGGGTCTTCGAGCCCCAGGTGCGGAACGCCTTCAGGTCGTCCAGCTCCAGGCCGTACCCGGCGAGGTAGAGCTGGGTGTAGAGCGTCAGGCTGGAGTGACCTGCGGACAGCACGAACCGGTCGCGACCGGTCCAGTCGGCGTCCGCCGGGTCGTGGCGCATCACCTTCTGGAAGAGGGTGTACGCGGCAGGAGCCAGGCTCATCGCCGTACCCGGGTGGCCGTTTCCGACTTTCTGTACGGCGTCCGCGGCGAGGACACGGGCGGTGTCCACGGCCCGCTGGTCCAATTCGGTCCACTGGAGGTCTGTGGTGGTCGGCTTGGTGCTCACCCTGAGTCAGGGCTCCTCTCCACTGTTCGTAAAGCCGGTGGCTGGTTACCGCACCGGGCATTGTCGAGCCTACCCCCGACCCAAGGGCCTGCTTCTGCCCTTTCCACGGTGCGGGCGACCTGCGGAGTTCGCCTCCCGTATGAGCGCCGTCGTTCACTTCTGCGCCACCCCAACACGACCCCACCCCCGCGAAGAGAGGCGTATGCCCAACGTCTACAGTGGTCTGGTTCGCGCAAGCTTCTACCGGACTCCTCAGGTCCGGAGCTTGCTGGGATTTCTCTGTCAGGGGTGTGCGTGACGGCCGTCGAGTCCCGACCCGCAGGGGTCGCCTTGACTCCGAGCCCGATGGGCCATCGCCCGTTCGGGGCCCGCATCAAGGCATTCGTGGCTCTTACCAAGCCGCGCATCATCGAGCTGCTGCTGATCACCACCGTTCCGGTGATGTTCCTCGCCGCTCAGGGCGTGCCCGATCTTTGGCTCGTGGTCACCACCACCATCGGCGGATATCTCTCCGCGGGCGGTGCCAACGCTCTCAACATGTACATCGACCGCGACATCGACGCGTTGATGGACCGTACGTCCCAGCGCCCCCTGGTCACCGGCATGGTGAGTCCCCGGGAGTGCCTGGCCTTCGGAATCGCTCTCGGAGTCATTTCCACGGTCTGGTTCGGACTGCTCGTCAACTGGCTCTCCGCAGGCCTCGCACTCGGCGCACTCCTGTTCTATGTCGTCGTCTACACGATGCTGCTGAAGCGCCGCACAGCGCAGAACATCGTCTGGGGCGGAATCGCCGGCTGCATGCCGGTGCTCATCGGCTGGTCGGCGGTGACCAATTCCCTGTCGTGGGCCGCGGTCATTCTTTTCGCGGTCATCTTCTTCTGGACGCCGCCGCATTACTGGCCGCTGTCGATGAAGGTCAAGGACGACTACGCCCGGGTCGGTGTCCCGATGCTTCCCGTCATCGCCTCCAACCAGGTGGTGGCCCGCCAGATCGTCATCTACAGCTGGGTGATGGTCGCGGTCTCCCTGCTGCTCACCCCGCTGGGCTACACGGGCTGGTTCTACACGCTGGTGGCAGTGGTGACCGGGGCCTTCTGGCTGTGGGAGGCGCACGGCCTGCAGAACCGGGCCAAGTCCGGCGTGACGGGCGGCAAGCTCAAGGAGATGCGGCTCTTCCACTGGTCCATCACCTACGTGTCGCTGCTCTTCGTGGCCGTCGCCGTGGACCCCTTCCTGCGCTGACCGCGCACCCAGCACTCCGCCGACGGGCGGGGGACGTGGCCGATGCCACGCCCCCCGCCCGTCGCCAGTTGATCTACCCGTCGGTAGCATCCTGTCCATGGCAGAGACGGCAGAGACCCGGACCCAGTCGGACGACAGCAGGCAGGCGGCCCGCGCGGAGCGCAGGGCCGCGAAGCTCGCGAAGCAGATCGGCGCCTTCGCCCGGGCGCACGGCGGCGCCGAAGGGCAGCTCGCCCACCTCGGCCAGATGGGGACCCGCATCGTGCTGGTGGGCGAGGACGGCGGCTGGGGCGACCTTGTCGCGCCCTCCTACGCCGTTGCGGAGAGCGCCACGCGCAAGGCCGGCATCACGGTGCACGAGGACTTCGACGGTGAATTCGCGGCCAAGGTCCGCACCGGCCCGTACGAGTGGTCCCGGATGGCGGGCATCCAGGTCGGCGGACCCTCCAACAGCAAGGGCTGAGCCGCTGACGGGCCTGACGGCCGCACGGCCGGTCCCCTCGGGCGGGCCGGCCGCAGCGGTACGACGAGGGCCCCCGGCCACGGGAACCGCAGTTCCGTGGCCGGGGGCCCTCGTCGTACCGCCACCGGTACCCGTTCAGCGCGCGGCCGCGTGCTCCGGCAGGTCTCCGGCGGCCGACGGCGCGGGAAGAGCGGGGCCGGCGGCGGGGCGCTCGCGCAACGACAGCAGCAGGCGCAGCACCGCGATCCACATCAGGGACGAGCCCAGCATGTGGAGGCCGACCAGGATCTCCGGTACGTCGTTGAAGTACTGCACGTACCCGATCCCGCCCTGCGCCAGCAGGACGATCAGCAGGTCCCGGGCGCGCGCCCGGGTGTCGGCCGGGGCGTCCACGGCGCGCAGGGCCAGCCACATCGCGACGGCAAGGGCGCAGACCACCCAGGCGGCGACGGCGTGCACATGGGCGGCGGAGCTCCAGTCCCACGGCATCCGCGGTACGTCGCTGCTGTCCCCGGCGTGCTTGCCGGAACCGGTCACGGTGGTGCCCAGGGCGATCAGGACGACGGTGGTGGCCACCACGGCCCAGGCCAGCCGGCGTACCGGACGGGGGGCGCGGGGGCGCTGCGCGCCGTCACCCTCGCCGATCCGCACCCAGGTGACGACGGTCACCGTGAGCAGGCAGTTGGCGAGCAGGAAGTGTCCGGCCACCGACCACGGGTTGAGGCCCGCCCAGACGGTGATCCCGCCGATGACGGCGTTGCCCATCACCAGCCAGAACTGCGACCACGCCAGACGGGTGAGGCCGCGCCGCCGGGGCTTCAGGGAGCGCGCCGCGATGATCGCCCAGCCGACCGCGGCCGACAGGACGTACGTGAGCATCCGGTTGCCGAACTCGATGGCACCGTGCAGGCCCTGTTCGGGGGTGGCGAAGAGGCTGTCGTCGGTGCACTTGGGCCAGGTGTCGCAGCCCAGGCCGGAACCGGTCAGCCGGACCGCGCCGCCGGTGATGATGATGAAGACGCTCATCACCACCGCGGCGAGTGCGGCGCGTTTCGCCGTCCTCACCGACGGCGTCCAGCGCTTGGCGATGAAGGAGATGGGGGTTTCCACGCGCCCTATCGTAGGGAACGGCTTGTGCATGTTTTCACGAGGGGTGGGCATTCCCGGGTGAGCCCGGACAACTCCCCGGGCACTCCACGCACGTCGCCACGGGCGCCTCCCGCTCACTCCCAGCGGAAGAACCGCGCGGCCGCGCCCAGCCCGAGCACCGCCCACACGGCAAGCACCGCCGCGTCGCCCCAGGGCATCGCCGCACCGTGCTGGAGGACGTCCCTCAGCCCGTCGGAGAGCGCCGAGATCGGCAGCAGCCCGAGGACCGACCCCGCCGCGTCCGGGAACCTGTCCAGCGGCACGATCACCCCGCCGCCGACCAGCAGCAGCAGGAAGACCAGGTTGGCGGCGGCCAGCGTGGCCTCCGCCTTCAGGGTTCCCGCCATCAGCAGCCCGAGCCCGGAGAAGGCCACGGTGCCCAGCACCAGGAGCAGGAGCACGGCGAACGGGTTGCCCTGGGGGGACCAGCCCAGCGCGAAGGCGATCACCGTCAGCAGGACGACCTGCAGCACCTCCGTGAACAGCACGGCCAGGGTCTTGGCCGTCATCAGCCCCCAGCGGGGGAGCGGTGAGGCGCCCAGCCGCTTGAGCACCCCGTAGCGCCGCTCGAAACCGGTCGCGATGGCCTGGCCGGTGAAGGCCGTGGACATCACCGCGAGGGCGAGGACCCCCGGGGTCAGGAAGTCGACCGGCTCGCCCGCGCCCGTGTCCACGATGTCGACCGCGCTGAACAGCACGAGCAGCAGCGTGGGGATGACCACGGTGAGCAGCAGCTGCTCACCGTTGCGCAGGAGCATCCGCGTCTCCAGCGCCGCCTGGGCGGCGATCATGCGGGGCAGCGGGGCCGCACCGGGTCGGGGGGTGTACGTACCGGCGCTCATGCGCGCAGCTCCTTGCCGGTCAGTTCGAGGAAGACGTCCTCGAGGGTGTGCCGTTCCACCGCGATGCCGTCCGGCATCACGCCGTTCTGGGCGCACCAGGACGTGACGGTCGCCAGCAGTTCCGGATCGATCCGCCCGGTGATGCGGTACGCGCCGGTCGTGAGCTCCGCCGCCTCGCTGCCGTCGGGCAGCGCCTTCAGCAGCGAGCCGAGGTCGAGGCCGGGACGGCCGGTGAAGCGCAGGGTGTTCTCGGCGCCGCCCCTGCACAGCTGCTCCGGGCTGCCCTGGGCGATGACCCGGCCGGCGTCGATGACGGCGACGTCGTCGGCGAGCGCCTCCGCCTCGTCCATGAAGTGCGTGGTGAGGACGACCGACACCCCGTCGGTCCGCAGCTCCCGGATCAGATCCCAGGTCGAGCGGCGGGCCTGCGGGTCGAGGCCGGCGGTCGGCTCGTCCAGGAAGACCAGCTCTGGGCGGCCGACGACCGCCATGGCCAGGGCGAGGCGCTGCTGCTGTCCTCCGGAGAGGCGTCGGTAGGCGGTCCGGCCGCAGCCGCCGAGCCCGAGGCGCTCGACGAGCGCGTCGACGTCCAGCGGGTGGGCGTGCAGTCTCGCCATGTGGCGCAGCATCTCGTCGGCGCGGGCGCCGGAGTAGACGCCGCCGGACTGCAGCATCACGCCGACGCGGGGGCGCAGCCGGGAGGCGTCGGCGACCGGGTCGAGGCCGAGGACCCGTACGGTCCCCCCGTCGGGCCGCCGGTAGCCCTCGCAGGTCTCGATGGTGGTCGTCTTGCCGGCGCCGTTCGGGCCCAGGACCGCGGTCACCGCGCCCGTCCCGACCACCAGATCGAGGCCGTCCACC
This sequence comes from Streptomyces sp. NPDC049970, assembly GCF_040660235.1. Taxonomy (NCBI): domain Bacteria; kingdom Bacillati; phylum Actinomycetota; class Actinomycetes; order Kitasatosporales; family Streptomycetaceae; genus Streptomyces; species Streptomyces sp. NPDC049970. Next base: position 117,172 of record NZ_JBFALP010000013.1, read on the forward strand.
GCCGTCTTCGTGCCGTACCGCTTGACCAGGCCCCTGGCCTGTACGACGGGCTCGCTGCTCATGGCGGGAAAGTCTAAGGGCTGCCCCGTACTCCCCGGCGGGCCGGTCGGGGGGTGCGGCGCGCCGGGTTCCCGCGGGTCTTCGGAGCGTTCCGGCAGTCCCTGCGGCCTGGCGGGCCGGAGGGCTCCCACCTGCGGGGAGCTGCCGTGATCATCCGTTTCCGCAGGTCAACTTAGGTGTACCTAAGTGATGAAGGGCACCGTGTCCGGTCAGGGGGCGGGTTGTCACGCCCGGAGGAATTACGCAACAATGGCGTTGTGAAATACGTTGGCGAGGCTCCCCAGGAGGAACTCGCGACCGGTGAGCGTTCGACGCGCAACCGGGTCGCGCGCTCCATCCTGGACCACGGCCCGTCCACCGCCGCCGATCTGGCCGAGCGGGTCCGCCTCACCCAGGCGGCCGTGCGCAGGCACCTCGACGCGCTCGTCGCCGACGACGTGGTCGAGGCCCGCGAGCAGCGGGTGTACGGCGCCCGCACCCGCGGACGCCCGGCCAAGGTGTTCGCCCTGACCGACTGCGGACGGGACGCGTTCGACCAGTCCTACGACAAGCTCGCCGTCGACGCACTGCGCTGGATCGCCGAGACGGCGGGGGACGAGGCGCTCGTCGCCTTCGCCCGCGCCAGGATGGCCGCACAGTACGAGACGTACCGCGCCGTGGTCGAGGCCGCGGATCCCGAGGCGCGCACCGAGGCGCTGGCCAAGGCCTTGTCCGCCGACGGTTACGCTGCTACGGCGCGCAGCGCGCCGGGGCCCCGGCAGGGCGAGCAGCTGTGCCAGCACCACTGCCCGGTCGCGCACGTCGCCGAGCAGTTCCCGCAGCTGTGCGAGGCGGAGACGGAATTCTTCTCCAGCCTGCTCGGGACCCATGTGCAGCGTCTCGCCACCCTCGCCCACGGCGACGGGGTGTGCACGACGTTCGTTCCGCGCAGCAGCCCCACAGCACCACAGGCTTCACAGACCACCACATCAGCATCCGCAAGTACGGCCGGGAGGAACCCCGCATGACGCTCCCTACGGAGACTGCCCACCCTGAGCTCGATGGCCTGGGCACGTACGAATTCGGCTGGGCCGACTCCGACGCGGCAGGCGCGGCGGCGAAGCGCGGCCTGTCCGAAGCTGTCGTCCGCGACATCTCGGACAAGAAGAACGAGCCGGAGTGGATGCTCAACCTCCGTCTCAAGGGCCTGAAGCTCTTCGGCAAGAAGCCCATGCCGAACTGGGGCTCGGACCTGTCGGGGATCGACTTCGACAACATCAAGTACTTCGTGCGGTCCACGGAGAAGCAGGCGGAGTCCTGGGAGGACCTGCCCGAGGACATCAAGAACACGTACGACAAGCTCGGCATCCCGGAGGCGGAGAAGCAGCGCCTCGTGGCCGGCGTCGCCGCGCAGTACGAGTCCGAGGTCGTCTACCACCAGATCAACGAGGAGCTGGAGGCGCAGGGTGTCATCTTCATGGACACCGACACCGCGCTGAAGGAGCACCCGGAGCTCTTCAAGGAGTACTTCGGCACCGTCATCCCCGTCGGTGACAACAAGTTCGCCTCGCTGAACTCGGCCGTGTGGTCCGGCGGCTCCTTCATCTACGTGCCGAAGGGCGTGCACGTGGAGATCCCGCTCCAGGCCTACTTCCGTATCAACACGGAGAACATGGGCCAGTTCGAGCGGACGCTGATCATCGTCGACGAGGACGCCTACGTCCACTACGTCGAGGGCTGCACCGCGCCGATCTACTCCTCGGACTCGCTGCACTCCGCGGTCGTCGAGATCATCGTGAAGAAGGGCGGCCGCTGCCGCTACACGACCATCCAGAACTGGTCGAACAACGTGTACAACCTCGTCACCAAGCGCGCCGTGGCGTACGAGGGCGCGACCATGGAGTGGGTCGACGGCAACATCGGCTCCAAGGTCACCATGAAGTACCCGGCCGTCTACCTGATGGGCGAGCACGCCAAGGGCGAGACCCTGTCCATCGCCTTCGCGGGCGAGGGCCAGCACCAGGACGCCGGCGCCAAGATGGTGCACATGGCGCCGAACACCTCCTCCAACATCGTCTCCAAGTCGGTGGCACGAGGCGGCGGCCGCACCTCCTACCGCGGTCTGATCGAGATCGGCGAGGGCGCTCCGGGCGCCAAGTCCAACGTGCTGTGCGACGCGCTGCTCGTGGACACCATCTCGCGCTCGGACACCTACCCGTACGTCGACGTCCGCGAGGACGACGTGTCGATGGGTCACGAGGCGACCGTCTCCAAGGTCTCCGAGGACCAGCTCTTCTACCTGATGAGCCGCGGTATGACCGAGTTCGAGGCCATGGCGATGATCGTGCGCGGCTTCGTCGAGCCGATCGCCAAGGAGCTGCCGATGGAGTACGCCCTCGAGCTCAACCGGCTGATCGAGCTGCAGATGGAGGGCTCGGTCGGCTAGGACGGCCCCGCCGTCCGCCGATCGTCCCCGAAGAGTTCTTGACTGAGAAAGCGAGCACCACGACAGCCATGGCTGAGGCTCTGAACGCCCCCACTCTCGACTCCGCTCGAGCGGGGGGACCCCTGCCTGCGGGCTCCACCACCGCCGGGTCCATCGCGGTGGCGGCCGAGTCCACCGTCGCCACGCGCATGAGCGCGCCCCCGTCCTTCGACGTCGCGGACTTCCCGGTCCCGCACGGTCGCGAGGAGGAGTGGCGTTTCACGCCGCTCGAGCGGCTGCGCGGACTGCACGACGGCACCGCCGTCGCCACCGGTGACGGTGTCAAGGTCGTGATCGAGGCGCCCTCCGGCGTCACGGTCGAGACCGTCGGCCGCGACGACGCCCGGCTCGGCAAGGCCGGCATGCCGGTGGACCGTGTCGCCGCCCAGGCCTACTCGTCCTTCGAGCAGGCCTCCGTCGTCACGGTCGCCAAGGACGCCGTGCTCACCGAGCCGGTCCGGATCGCGGTCCACGGCGAGGGCGGGGTGGCCTACGGCCACCAGGTCATCGAGCTCGGAGCCTTCGCTGAGGCCGTCGTCGTCATCGACCACACCGGTGACGCGGTGCTTGCCGCCAACGTCGACTACGTCCTGGGCGACGGGGCGAAGCTCACCGTCGTCTCCGTCCAGGACTGGGACGAGAAGGCCGTCCACGTCGGTCAGCACAACGCGCTGATCGGCCGGGACGCCTCCTTCAAGTCCATCGTCGTCACCTTCGGCGGCGACGTGGTCCGCCTCCACCCGCGGATCGCCTACGCGGCCACCGGCGGCGAGGCGGAGCTCTTCGGCCTCTACTTCACCGACAAGGGCCAGCACCAGGAGCACCGCCTCCTGGTCGACCACAACGCCCCGCACTGCAAGTCCAACGTGGCCTACAAGGGCGCGCTCCAGGGCGACGGCGCCCACGCGGTGTGGATCGGCGACGTGCTCATCCAGGCCGCCGCCGAGGGCACCGACACCTACGAGATGAACCGCAACCTGGTTCTCACGGACGGTGCCCGGGTCGACTCCGTACCCAACCTGGAGATCGAGACCGGCGAGATCGTCGGAGCCGGCCACGCCTCGGCGACCGGCCGTTTCGACGACGAGCAGCTGTTCTACCTGCAGTCCCGCGGTATCCCGGCCGAGGAGGCCCGCCGACTCGTCGTGCGCGGCTTCTTCGCCGAACTGGTCCAGCAGATCGGCCTGCCGGACGTCGAGGCCCGGCTCCTCGACAAGATCGAGGCCGAGCTGAAGGCGTCGGTCTGAGATGGCCTTCGTCAAAGCCTGTGCGCTGAGCGAGCTGGAGGACGACACCCCCAAGAGGGTGGAACTCGACGGCACGCCGGTATCCGTAGTCCGTACCGAGGGCGAGGTGTTCGCGATCAACGACATCTGCTCGCACGCGAACGTCTCGCTGTCGGAGGGCGAGGTGGAGGACTGCTCGATCGAGTGCTGGCTGCACGGATCGAGCTTCGACCTCCGCACCGGCAAGCCGTCCGGCCTTCCCGCGACGCGCCCCGTCCCCGTATACCCCGTAAAGATCGAAGGGGACGATGTGCTCGTCTCCGTCACCCAGGAGTCCTGAGTCACCCATGGCAACGCTTGAAATCCGCGACCTGCACGTCTCCGTCGAGGCCGACAACGCCACGAAGGAGATCCTCAAGGGCGTCGACCTCACCGTGAAGCAGGGCGAGACGCACGCCATCATGGGCCCGAACGGGTCCGGCAAGTCCACCCTCGCGTACTCGCTCGCCGGTCACCCCAAGTACACGATCACGAGTGGCACGGTGACCCTGGACGGCGAGGACGTCCTGGAGATGTCCGTCGACGAGCGGGCCCGCGCCGGCCTGTTCCTCGCCATGCAGTACCCGGTCGAGATCCCCGGGGTCTCGGTCTCCAACTTCCTGCGCACCTCCGCCACCGCCGTCCGCGGTGAGGCCCCCAAGCTGCGGACGTGGGTGAAGGAGGTCAAGGAGACGATGGCCGGGCTCCAGATGGACCCCGCCTTCGCCGAGCGCAACGTCAACGAGGGCTTCTCCGGCGGTGAGAAGAAGCGCCACGAGATCCTCCAGCTGGAGCTCCTCAAGCCGAAGGTCGCGATCCTCGACGAGACCGACTCCGGCCTCGACGTCGACGCGCTGAAGACCGTCTCCGAAGGCGTCAACCGGGTGCGCGAGACCGGCGAGGTCGGAACCCTGCTGATCACGCACTACACCCGCATCCTCAAGTACATCAAGCCCGACTACGTGCATGTCTTCGCCAACGGCCGGATCGCCGCCTCCGGCGGTGCCGAGCTGGCCGACAAGCTGGAGAACGAGGGCTACGAGGCCTACACGAAGGGCGGCGCTTCCGCGTGACTGACGCCCGACAGGGGCTCTCCGGCCTCCTCGACACCGAGGCGATCCGCAAGGACTTCCCGATCCTGGACCGCACGGTCCACGACGGCAAGAAGATCGTTTACCTGGACAGCGCGGCGACCTCGCAGAAGCCCCGCCAGGTCCTGGACGCGCTGAACGAGTACTACGAGCGGCACAACGCCAACGTCCACCGCGGTGTCTACACGATCGCGGAGGAGGCCACCGCGCTGTACGAAGGCGCCCGCGACAAGGTCGCCGCCTTCATCAACGCACCCAGCCGCAACGAGGTGATCTTCACCAAGAACGCCTCGGAGTCGCTCAACCTCGTGGCGAACATGCTCGGCTGGGCGGACGAGCCCTACCGGGTCGACAGCGACACCGAGATCGTCACCACGGAGATGGAGCACCACTCCAACATCGTGCCGTGGCAGCTGCTCTCGCAGCGCACCGGCGCGAAGCTGAAGTGGTTCGGCATCACCGACGACGGCCGGCTCGACCTGTCGAACATCGACGAGATCATCACGGAGAAGACGAAGATCGTCTCCTTCACCCTGGTCTCCAACATCATGGGCACGATCAACCCGGTCGAGAAGATCATCCGCCGTGCCCAGCAGGTCGGCGCGCTGGTCTGCATCGACGCGTCGCAGGCAGCCCCGCACATGGTGCTCGACGTGCAGGCTCTGCAGGCCGACTTCGTGGCCTTCACCGGCCACAAGATGGTCGGCCCGACCGGCATCGGCGTGCTCTGGGGACGGCAGGAGCTCCTGGAGGACCTGCCGCCGTTCCTCGGCGGCGGCGAGATGATCGAGACCGTGTCGATGCACTCGTCGACGTACGCCCCCGCGCCGCACAAGTTCGAGGCCGGTACGCCCCCGATCGCGCAGGCCGTCGGCCTCGGCGCGGCCGTGGACTACCTCTCGGCCATCGGCATGGAGAACATCCACCGCCACGAGCAGGCGATCACCGAGTACGCGGTGAAGCGGCTCCTGGAGGTCCCCGACCTCAGGATCATCGGTCCCGCGACGGCCGAGGACCGGGGTGCGACGATCTCCTTCACACTCGGCGACATCCACCCCCACGACGTGGGGCAGGTACTCGACGAGCAGGGCATCGCCGTCCGGGTCGGACACCACTGCGCACGGCCGGTCTGCCTGCGGTACGGAATTCCTGCGACGACGCGAGCGTCGTTCTATCTGTACTCCACGCCCGCCGAGGTCGACGCCCTGGTGGACGGCTTGGAGCACGTGCGGAACTTTTTCGGTTAGATGGCAGAGCGGCTGAGGGTTGACTGGTGAAGCTTGATTCCATGTACCAGGAAGTGATCCTGGACCACTACAAGCACCCCCACGGGCGTGGCCTGCGGGACGGCGACGCCGAGGTGCACCACGTCAACCCGACGTGCGGCGACGAGATCACGCTCCGCGTGAAGTACGACGGCGAGACCATCGCCGACGTCAGTTACGAGGGCCAGGGCTGCTCCATCAGCCAGGCCAGCGCGTCCGTGCTCAACGAGCTGCTCGTCGGCAAGCAGCTCGCAGACGCGCGGAAGATCCAGGAGACCTTCCTGGAGCTGATGCAGTCCAAGGGCCAGCTGGAGCCGGACGACGCGATGGAGGAGGTGCTGGAGGACGCGGTCGCGTTCGCCGGTGTCTCCAAGTACCCGGCCCGGGTCAAGTGCGCGCTGCTGAGCTGGATGGCGTGGAAGGACGCGACGGCGCAGGCGCTGTCCGAAGGGAAGACGGCATGAGCGAGAACGAGACTCTTACCACCAAGCCGGCCTCCGAGGAGGAGGTCCGCGAGGCGCTGTACGACGTGGTCGACCCCGAGCTGGGGATCGACGTCGTCAACCTGGGGCTGATCTACGGCATCCACGTCGACGACGCCAACATCGCCACGCTCGACATGACGCTGACGTCCGCGGCCTGCCCGCTGACCGACGTCATCGAGGACCAGGCGAAGTCCGCGACCGACGGCATCGTCAGCGAGTTGCGGATCAACTGGGTCTGGATGCCGCCGTGGGGCCCGGACAAGATCACCGACGACGGCCGCGAGCAGCTGCGCGCGCTCGGCTTCAACGTCTGACCGACGACGACACGCAACGGCCCCCGGCGCGCGCCTGGGGCCGTTCCGCGTTGTTCGCCCGCAGTACCCGTGCCGTGCGCCCTCCGTTGGCACGGGGGCCGGAGCCTGCTCCTCGACACCACGCCGACGAGAGGCACGCAGTGCTGCATCAGCTCCCGCTCCAGAACCGCCGGGCGGCCGTCGCCGCGGCCGGGTTCCTCGTACTGGCCGCGCTGGGAGGCAACGTCCCCGCGCACGCGGCGGGTTACGGGACCCCGACGATAGCCCTGTCCGCCTCCTACCTGTCCGGCGCGGTCGGCGCGACCGGCGACCCCGTGGTCGACGTGACCGTCGCCCAGAGCGGTGCCGACGTCACGGCGCTCACCGTGGCGGCCTCGGCCAGTTCCAGGTCCTCCGTCGCCCGCACCTCCGACGTGACCGTCACGGGCACCGGCGCGACCCGCCGGGTCTCCGTCGCCGCCCGCGCCCGCGGATACACCGACCTGACCGTCAAGGTCACCGGGCTCGGCGGCAGGACCGCGACGAAGGTACTGCACTACGCGGCGTCGGCCGCCGTGCGGGACTCCGCCGACACCCGCTACACGACCGGTTCGTCCGACGCCTCGGCCGCCGTCGACGTCGGCGGCGGTTACGCGGTGGTCGCCGACGACGAGTCCAACACCCTGCGCCTGTACGACCTCGCGGTCTCCGGCGGGCCGGTACGGACCTGGGACGTCGCCTCGAAGCTCGGGGCGGGCAAGGAGATCGACATCGAGGGGGCGGCCCGCGTCGGGAACACCGTCTACTGGACCGGCTCGCTCGGGAACAACAAGGACGGCGAGTACAAGGCCGACCGCAACACCGTCTTCACCACGACGGTGACCGGTTCCGGTGCCACGACCCAGCTGACGGTCGGCGGCTCGTACCGCAAGCTCCGCGACGACCTGGTGGCCTGGGACGAGGCGAACGGCGACCGGTTCGGCTTCGCAGCGGGCACCGAGGACGGCGAGGCGCCGAAGCAGATCGACGGGTTCAACGTGGAGGGGCTGGAGTTCGCGCCCGGCTCGACGACCACCGCGTACCTGGGTTTCCGCGCGCCCCTCGTGCCGCCGGAGTCGGGCGGCAAGGCCCTGATCGTGCCCGTGACCAACTTCGACAAGGTGGCGGGCAGCGGGGCGAAGGCGGTCTTCGGCACGCCGATCGAGCTCGACCTCGGCGGGCTGACGATCCGGGACATCCGCAAGAACACGGCCGACCAGTACCTGATCGTGGCCGGCTCCTGGGAGGCCGACGACAACGCCGACCCGTACGCGCTCTACAGCTGGGACGGCGTCGCCGGACACACACCGGTCCAGCGGGCGGCCCTGCCCACCACCGACCCGGGCGGCTGGGAAGCCGTCGTGGCGGTGCCGGACCTGACGGTCCCCGGCGCCCGTGCCCAGGTGATCACGGACGCGGGCGCCGCCGACCTGTACGGGGACGGCACCGAGGCCAAGGACCTGGACCACGCGGAGTGGAAGAAGTCCCGCGCCGTCCGGTTCACCGTGGGGAGCTGATCCACCCGGGGCGATCCCGCGGGCGTCGTGCAACGGACAACCGTGTCCTGCCCCCTGCTCTTGCGGGCAGGGGGCACCCCCAGCAGACTGGCGGGCATGGCCGTTCGCTTGTACCAACTCGCCGTCGACACTCACGACCTGCCGTCCCTCGCCCACTTCTGGTGCGGGGTGCTGGACTGGCGGATCCTCTTCGAGGACGAGGGCGAGATCGTCATCGGCTCGGACGACACGACCTTGCCCGGCATCTGCTTCCTGCCCGTTCCCGAGGGGAAGAGCGTCAAGAACCGGTTGCACATCGACCTGGCCCCCGACGACCAGGCCGTCGAGGTCGAGCGGATCATCGCGCTCGGCGCCCGCCGGGTGGACATCGGTCAGAGCGAGGACGTCACCTGGGTGGTGCTGGCCGACCCGGAGGGCAACGAGTTCTGCGTGCTCCGGCCGAAGAAGTCGCTGGTGGACTAGGGGATTTCGGCCGGATCTTCCCCCGAGCCGCCGCCGGGGCACGGCTCGCCCCGGCGTCCCGTGAGCACGGCGCGGCCCGGCAGCCGGTGCTCACGGGACCGGTCCCGTGCCGGGGGTCAGCCCTGCGGGACGCCGCTCCCGTACGCGGGGGGCGGCGGGGGACCCTGTGGCGGGACGCCGGCGGCCTCGGCGAGCAGCGGGCCCAGGTCCTCGGTCCGCATGCGCCGGTCGACGTACAGCAAACCGGTCACCAGCTGCGGGAACGTCGTCGAGATCACCTGGCTCACCAGCTGCCCCAGCAGCACTGCGACCACGTAGCCGCTCATCGCGACGAGCACCGCCGCCGTGCTCGGGTCGTCGCCCAGCGACGAGGTGCCGATCATGCCGGGGAGGAGACCGAGGATCGAGAACGGCATCTGGATGACATAGCCGGCCGTGGACGCCATCACGCCCGCCAGGAGCGTGATGCCGAAGATCCGCCACCAGTCGCCGCGCACCAGCTGGGACGAGCGGCGCATCGCGGCGAAGGCACCCTGGCCCTCGAAGACCACGACGGCCGGTGCCAGGCAGAACTTCGTCCAGAGCCAGGCGGCCAACGGCCCTGTCGCCAGGGCGCCGAGGACTCCCAGCGACATCGCGGTGACGGAGCCGGCGCCGCCGCTGTCCATGGCGAAGACACTGACGATCACCGAGATGAAGGCGATCATGAGCAGCACCATCGGCACGATCGCGATCAGGGCGGTGAGGACCAGCGCCCCGATCACCGGCGCGACGTGCGACCAGGCCCTGCGCCACACGGTCGCGAACGCGACGGGCCTGCCCAGCACCGCTTCCTGCAGCACGGCGGGCACCGCCGCGTACATCAGTCCGGAGACCACCGACATGACGACGATGCCCAGCACCACCAGGACGCCGCCCGCGATCACCAGCGGTACGACGTCGCCCGAGGTCGCCTCCTCCTCGTAGCCGAGCGAGACCACCTGGTCCAGGTGGTCCGCGACGGCCGAGTAGGCCACGGCCACCGCTGCCGCCATCAGGAGCGCCGCGCCGCCGTACAGCGCGCCGGCCAGGCCGAACAGCTGCTTCCAGTACTTGCCCATGGTCGAGAACGCCCCGTTCAGGACGTCCCCCAGTTTCAGGGGGGCGAGCGGTATCACCCCCGGTTTCGGCGGCGGCATCCAGCCACCCCACCCCGGAGGCCCCCCGTACGGACTTCCGCCGTACGGCGCGCTCCCGTACGCGCCGCCGCCCCACCCTGCGTCCTGCGTCACTGCCGCTCCGTCATGTTGTCGTGGTCCGATCATCATCCGGTCCCACCGGTGCGGACACCGTAGCGTCCCGCGGCGGCGCCTTACCCCGTCCTGGCCGGTCACGGCATGGATGCGCGCAAGTTGTGTACGGCAGTACACAACGCTGTGTACGCTGGTACACATGGGATACGGACTGCTGGCCGCGGCCATCGCGGCGGAGGTGGCCGGCACGACGGCCATGAAGTACAGCGAGGGCTTCACCCGGATCTGGCCCTCGCTCGTGACGGTCGTGGGCTACGTGGTGGCGTTCGCGCTGCTCGCCCAGACCCTCAAGACGCTGTCCGTCGGCACCGCCTATGCCATCTGGGCCGGGGCGGGCACGGCGGCCGTGGCCGCCATCGGGATCATCTGGATGGGCGAGTCCGCGAACCTCGTCAAGCTGGCCGGCATCGCGCTGGTGATCGCGGGGGTCGTGGTCCTCAATCTGGGAGGGGCGCACTGATGGCCCGCCGGTACGACCCCGAGCGGCGCGAGCGCATCATCGAGGCGGCCATCCGCGTCGTCGCGGCCCGCGGCATCGCGGGGCTCAGCCACCGCACGGTGGCGGCCGAGGCCGATGTGCCGCTGGGCTCGACGACCTACCACTTCGCCTCGCTCGACGAACTGCTGGTCGCGGCGTTGCGCCGGTGCAACGAGAACTTCGCCCGTACGGTGCGGGAGAGCGGCTACCTCTCCGACCCAGGGGTTCCGCTCGCCGACGCGCTGACCCGCCTGCTGGAGGAGTGGTTCGCCGGCGGACGCGGACCGATGGAGCTGGAGTACGAGCTCTACCTGGCAGCCCTGCGCAGGCCCGCCCTGCGGCCGGTCGCCGCTGAATGGGCCGACGGGCTCGCCGGCCTCGTCGCCCGGCGCACGGACCCGGCCACCGCGCGGGCGCTCGTCGCGATGCTGGACGGCATCAGCCTGCAGGTCCTGCTCACCGGGGGCGACTTCGACGCCGCGTACACCAGGGAGATGCTCGCCAGGGTCGCCGGGGGAGCCGGTGGCTGAGCCGCGCCGAGGCGGCGCGGTCGGGTCGCCGGCCGCACCGCGCCGGGCGGGTGAACCCTCCCGGACGATGAGACCGGTTCGCCCGCCCGGGTCCCGGCCGGTTAGGTTCTGGTCATGACCGACACGACTTCCCAGGCTTCCGCCCGTACCACCGGCGCCGTCGCCGCCGGCCTCGCCACCATCGCCGGTGACGGCACCGTCCTCGACACCTGGTTCCCCGCCCCCGAGCTCACCGCCGAGCCCGGCCCGGCCGGAACCCAGCGCCTGAGCCCCGAGGAGGCGGTGAACCGCCTCGGCGAGGGCGCTGCCCGTGCCATCGGCGTGGACGCGCGCCGCGGGGTCGAGATCGTCGCCGTGTCCACGGTCATCTCCTCGCTGGACGACAAGCCGCTCGACGCCCACGACACCTACCTGCGGCTGCACCTGCTCTCGCACCGCCTCGTGCTGCCCCACGGGCAGAACCTCGACGGCATCTTCGGCTTCCTCGCCAACGTCGCCTGGACCTCGCTCGGCCCGGTCGCCGTCGACGACCTGGAGAAGGTCCGGCTCAACGCCCGTGCGGAGGGCCTCCACCTGCAGGTCACCTCGGTGGACAAGTTCCCCCGGATGACGGACTACGTGGCGCCCAAGGGCGTGCGGATCGCCGACGCCGACCGGGTCAGGCTCGGCGCGCACCTGGCCTCCGGGACGACCGTCATGCACGAGGGCTTCGTCAACTTCAACGCCGGCACCCTCGGCACCTCCATGGTCGAGGGCCGCATCTCCGCGGGCGTCGTCGTCGGTGACGGCTCCGACATCGGCGGAGGCGCGTCAACCATGGGCATGCTGTCCGGCGGCGGCAAGGAGCGCATCGTCATCGGGCAGCGCTGCCTGATCGGTGCCGAGGCCGGCATCGGGATCGCGCTCGGCGACGAGTGCGTCGTCGAGGCCGGGCTGTACGTCACCGCAGGCACCCGGGTCACCATGCCGGACGGACAGGTCGTCAAGGCCCGCGAGCTCTCCGGCGCCTCCAACATCCTCTTCCGCCGCAACTCGGTCACCGGCGCCGTCGAGGCCCGGCCGAACAACGCGGTGTGGGACGGGCTCAACGACGTACTGCACAGCCACAACTAGCGCCTCTCGTTCGGACCGTGCCGGGCTGCGAGGAGTTCCTCGTAGACCCCGCGCAGCCCGTCGGCCGCCTCGCGGCCGGCGGGCTGCAGCGGTTCGCGGACCGGGCCCGCGTCCAGCAGCGCCTTCGCCGTGACGGTGCCCGGCAGGCCCGAGGCCATCATCGCCTCGACCAGGCCGATGTTGAGCGCGTTGAGGCGCGCCGCCTCCGCGCTGTCACCGGCGTCGAACGCGTCCAGCACGGCCCGCATCCTGCGCGGGACCACGTTGGCGACCGTGCTGACGTAACCGGCGCCGCCCAGCGCGTAGAGCGGGAGGTTCAGCTCCTCGCAGCCCGAGTAGTACGCCAGCGGGGTCCGAGCCATCACCTTGGTCGCCGCGAGCAGGTCGTACGAGCAGTCCTTGACCGCCACGACGCCCGGGTGCTCCGCCAGGCGCAGCAGTGTCGCCGGCTCGATCCTGGTGCCGGTGCGGCCCGGGATGTCGTACAGCATCAGCGGAAGCCCCGTGGCGTCCGCGACCCCGAGGAAGTACGCCTCCACCGCCGCCTGCGGTGGACGGCTGTAGTACGGGGTCACCACCAGCAGCCCGTCGGCGCCCGCCGCCTCGGCCTCCAGGGCGAGGCGCACCGTGTGCCGGGTGTCGGGACCGCCGACCCCGGCCACCAGCGGGACGGAGTCGCCGACCGCCTCCCGGACCGCTCGCAGCAGGGCGGACTTCTCCTCGTCCGTCGTGGTCGGCGACTCGCCCGTGGTGCCGCTGAGGACGAGGCCGTCGCAGCCGTCCGCGACCAGTCCCGCCGCATGGCGGCGGGCCGCGTCCAGGTCCAGTCCGCCGGTGGCGGTGAACGGCGTGATCATGGCGCAGAGGGTGCGGCCGAAGGGCCCGGCCGTGTGGGATCTCATCTCCGCAGTCTCGGCGCCCGGCCCGTGCGGGTCCACTTAGATCTGCTTGGGGTGACGGGCAAGGAGAGCTGAACTGTCGTCCGCCGAGCCGGCGTGCCGCCGCCCCGTCCGGCATGACCGAACGCGGTGGCGACGAACCGCAGGCCCCGCACTTTCGGTGGCCCCGGACTCTCGACTGCCCCGGACGAGGGCGCGCGTCCTTCCGCGGGAGGGCCGCGACCTGCGCGGGTGGATGGGGTGGACACGACCCCCTGGCGGACCGGGACCACCGGTCGAACGGCCGTGGACCGGAACCCGCTTGACGCACGGGGGCGGTCGCGAAGGGCCCGCTTCGTCCGGCGCCGCACGCGCGGGATCCGGGCCGGGGCGGGCCTACGGCGGAACCGGGCGGCAGCGGACGAAATACGTCTACGCTTGGGAGGCGGCCCGGCCCCGTACGCACGGGAGCCCGTCCCAGCAGACAGCCCGCGCACGCCCCGAGGAGAACCCCCAGATGTCCGCAGAGCGCCCCTCCCTGCCGCCGGTGCGGCTGCACACCGAGGCCGAACTGGCACGGGACGCGCTGGCCGCTCCGCTGCTCGCCCGTGCCGTCCGCCTCGCCCGCTGGGCGGGTCCCGCGACCCGGGTGGGCGCGGGGGGCGAACTCGTCGACGCGCAGCTGCCCGCGGCGGCCGAGCACCTGGGCCTCGCCGGTGACGAGGACGGCGCGGCGTACGCGAGCGAGGCGTGGCGCCTCGCCGTCGACACGGGGCTCGTGGACGTCGAGGACCCGCAGGACGACCAGGAGTACGGCGACGGCGACGGGACCACGCACGAGGACGCGGAGGGCACCGTCACCGTCGGCGAGAACCTGGCCCTGCTGACCTCCGGATCCCCGCAGGACGTCCTCTCCATCTGGCTCGACGGCCTCGACGCGGTCCACGCGGACGCCACCGCGCCCGCCTTCGACGACTTCGCCGACCTCATCGGTGAGGACGGCAGCGTCGACTTCGACGCCCTGGACTGGGACCCGGAGGAGGAGGCCGAATTCCTCGACGGGGTGCTCGGCAACCTCTACCTGCTGACCCTCTCCGAGGCCGGTCCCGCCGACGCCCCCGTGCCGCTGCCCGCCCTGGCCGCGTCCATGGTGGTGCCCGACGACATGGGCGAGCCCACCGACGACATCCTGGAGCAGGTGTCGGAGGCCATGATGCGGCTGGACGACCAGTTCCGGGTCCTCGAGCCCATCGGGATCGTCGAGTACCTGCCGGTGGACGAGGCGTTGCTCTCCGAGGAGGGCGGGGAGGCGACCCCTCCGGTCGACGACGAGGACGTCACCCGCTACGGCATGGTGAAGCTGACGCCGCTCGGCCTCTACGGCATCCGCGAGCGGATGCTGGAGGCCGGGGTGGACGCACCGGCCGTGGGAGACCTCGCGGACAAGGGGGCCGACGCGCTCCTCGACGGCATCGCGTACTACCCCGAGGAGGCGGCGCGCACCGAGGTCGGGCTGTGGCTCGGCCGACGCGGGTCCGACGGGGGACGGGCCGCCGCGGCCGAGCTCCTCGACGCGGCGCGTGGCGCCGACCGGCGCGCACCGCTGCGCAGGCTGCACTGCCAGCAGGCACTCGCCCTCGCCGGGGCCGAGGCCGAGCCCGCCGTCCGCGCGGTACTCGACGACCCCGAGCTCGGCGGCCTGGCGCGGGTCTGGCTCGCGGAGCACGGGGCCTCGGACGTACCCGCCCCCCCGGAGCCGATGATCTTCTGGCTCGCCGTTGACACGATCGCGGCGCAGCTGGACGCCGAGGGCGAGCTGGACGAGCTCCAGGAGCTCGTGGAGGGGCTCTCCGGCCAGCACAGCGGGTTCTTCGACGAGGCGTGGCGGGTGGACCACCCCGCGACGGCCGAGGTGCTCGAGGCGATGGGCCGTCTGCACCGCGACCGCAGGAGCGCGAAGGACGCGCGCAAGGCGGCCTTCAAGGCGCGCTCACGCAACAAGGGCTGAGCGGCGGGAGGCTTTTCGGCCAGGCGGGGCCGACCGGGCCGCGCCTGGCCGACCCGGGAGCGGCTGGAAACGGCCGCGGGTGGCAGGGAATGTGCGCATACGTCGTGCAGCTTGATGTGCATGCCCACTCGATGTCGTACGTCGTTCAACTCCCGTTGGTGCGGGGGCGGGAGCGTGATCGGGCCAACCCACCCGGCCACGCAGCACCAGGAGTCCGCGATGTCGTTCACGCGCAGGGAATTCACCCGACAGTCCGCCCTCACCGGCGCCGGTATCGCCCTGACCGGAGCCGTGGGCGCGCTGGCCACGGCTCCCGGGGCCCTGGCGGCCGAGGACGCGCGGCACGGACACGGCGACCACGGGCACGACGACGGCCACGGGCACGGCCACGGGCACGGCAAGGAGCTCGGCTACGGCCCGCTGCTCCCCGACCCGAACGGCATCCTCGCGCTGCCCGCCGGGTTCTCGTACCGTGTCGTCACGCACAGCGGTGTCACCAAGCTGGAGACCGGTGAGCCGACCCCCTCCAACCACGACGGCACCGCCGCCTTCGAAGGCGCCCGCGGTGTCACCCTCCTGGTCAACAACCACGAGCTGAGCGGCACCCGGGCCGGCTGGGAGCACCCCGTACCGCTCACCGATGGCCTCGTCTACGACCCGGTCGCCGCCGGCGGCTGCACCGTCGTCGAGACCCGCCGCGACGGCCGCACCGCCGAGTGGGTCGGCATCGCGGGCACGTCGACCAACTGCGCCGGCGGCAGCACCGCGTGGGGCACCTGGCTCACCTGCGAGGAGACCGAGGACAAGGCCGGCAAGAACGGCCTGCTCAAGGACCACGGCTACGTCTTCGAGGTCGACCCGTACGACAAGCGCGCCAACCGCGACCCGCGCCCGATCAAGGCGTTCGGCCGGTACGCCCACGAAGCCGTCGTCATCGACCCCAAGCTCGGCCACGCCTATCTGACCGAGGACGCCTCGGGCCCCAACGGGCTGCTCTACCGATGGGTTCCGCCGCACGGCTTCAACCACGGCCGCGGCAAGCTGCGGACCCTCGCCGACGACGCGGGCGTCCTGCAGGCCACCCGGTGCTTCGACAGGAACGGCACGTTCGTCGACGACCTGTCGCGCGCCACGAAGACCGGCACGGTCTACGGCGTGGACTGGGTCGACGTGCCCGACCGTGACGCGAGGACCGTCTCCGTGCGCAAGCAGTTCACCGACACCCAGGTCACCCGGGCCCGCAAGCTCGAGGGCATGTGGTGGGGCGACGGCGGGGCCTACATCGTCTCCTCCTTCGCCCGGGGCGAGAGTCCGGTCGCGCACGACGGCCAGGTCTGGTTCTACGACCCCAAGCGCCGGACGCTGACCCTGAAGGTGCTCCTCGGCGTCAACGCCGACCCGTCGAAGGACGGTGCCTTCGACGGCCCGGACAACATCACGGTGTCGCCCTACGGCGGTCTGGTCATCGCCGAGGACGGCGAGGGCGTCCAGCACCTCTTCGGCGCGACGGACAGCGGACGCACCTACCCGATCGCCCGCAACGAACTGAACGGCGGCACGGAGGAGGACCCCTCCTACAGCGAGTTCACCGGGGTCACCTTCTCGCCGGACGGGAAGACGCTGTTCGCCAACATCCAGACGCCCGGCATCATGCTCGCCATCACGGGCCCGTGGAAGCGGCAGCCGACCAAGCAGCGCTGACGGTCTCCTCCGGACGGACGAGAAGACCGCACGCGTGTTCCCGTCCCCGAAACCTCGGGGCGGTCCGGCTCGGGCCGGCAGGAGCGGGAACGGGTGGGCGGTACACCGGTCGGGCGGGCAGTGGGTGAGCAGGCCCGGCGGGCGCCGCCGAGGAGTGGGAACCGCCACACGTTCGGGGGTCTTTCCGGCCCGGCGCTCCGGGCGGCGCGCCCTGCCGAACGCGGCCATGAGCGCGGACGGAGCCCTGAACCGCTGATTACGAATCCGGCACTACTGCCCCTCCGGAGCGGTCGGGCATGGCGTCGGGGGCTCCCAGGGCGCATACTCGACCGTAATGAAACAGTCAGCCGGTTCCCGGCGTCACCTGCCTTCCAGTCCCTTCAACCGCCCGGCCCAGGCGGCCCCACCGGTCGAATGCTTCGATGTGGGCGACAGGGTGTCGCATGACCAGTTCGGACTCGGCCGAGTCCTTGCTGTCGAGGGCGACAACGACGCAGTGCTCATCGACTTCTCGGGGCGACAGGGAAGGATCCTGAGCCCGTACTCCAAGCTGACCAAGCTCTGAGGGGGAGAACGAGCACGCACAGCGTCCGACCGGAGAGTCTCCGGAACCGGGGCGCCTGAGGGGAAACCCGTCGGGTGCCCCGGAAGCCGTTTCCGGGGCACCCTCGAGGGGCTACAGGGCCTTCGCGGAGGGCTTGACCATGCCGCGCACGGTGCGTGACTTCTCGAACTCGCCCATGGCGGTCATCTCCCACTCGCCGGAGAACTGCTTGATCAGCTTGGCCATCATCACGCCGGTCTGCGGCTCGGCGCCGGTCAGATCGAAGCGGACCAGCTCCTCACCGGTGGCGGCGTCGATCAGCCGGCAGTACGCCTTGGCGACCTCGGTGAACTTCTGTCCGGTGAACGAGTTGACCGTGAAGACCAGCCCCGTGGCCTCGGCCGGCATCCGGCCGAGGTCCACGACGATGACCTCGTCGTCGCCCGCGCCCTCACCCGTGAGGTTGTCGCCGGAGTGCTTGATCGCGCCGTTCAGGATGGAGAGCTTGCCGAAGTAGCAGCTGTCCAGGTGCTTGCGGTCGGGGCCGAACGCGATGACCGAGGCGTCCAGATCGATGTCCTTGCCACGGAACGCGGGCTCCCAGCCGAGACCCATCTTGACCTGGGAGAGCAGCGGCTTCCCGCCCTTGACCAGGGAAACGGTCTGGTTCTTCTGGAGGTTGACCCGGCCCTTGTCCAGGTTGATCTTGCCGGAACCCGCGGGGGCGGGCGGCGCGGGCGGTGCCACGGGGGCCGGGGGAGCGATCCGGGGGTCCACGGGAGCGGCGGCCGGTGGCGCGGCAGGAGCCGCGACGGGGGCCGCGGCAGGGGGCGGTGGTGTGGCGGCGACGGGCTCCTCCACCGTGACGCCGAAGTCCGTGGCGATGCCGGCCAGGCCGTTCGCATAGCCCTGGCCGACCGCGCGGGCCTTCCAGGCGCCGTTACGCAGGTAGACCTCGATGACCACCAGCGCCGTCTCGCTGCCCAGCTGCGGAGGCGTGAAGGTGGCGAGCACGCTGCCGTCGTCCGCGTTGCGCACGGTGGCGGTGGGCTCGATGCCCTGGAAGGTCTGGCCGGCGGCGTCGGGGCTGGCCGTCACCACGATCTTCTCGATACCCGGCGGGACCGCCGAGGTGTCGACCACGATCGCGTCCGGCGCGGACCCGCCGCCTCCGCGGTGGGTCACACCGGGGCCCGAGGGCTGGTTGTAGAAGATGAAGTCGTCGTCGGAGCGCACCTTGCCGTCGGCGGTGAGCAGCAGGCCCGAGACGTCGAGCCGCACCGGGGCGGCGACGTCCACCGCCACGCGGGCGGCGGAGAGAGGGATGTTCGAGCCGGGGGTCATTGCGGTCATGCACGGAGTAACGAACGACCCGGCTTTGCCGTTCCCTTACCTTCCGGCGCGTGCTCCGTACGGCTCAACGGGCCTTGTGCGGCACGGCTCAGCGTGCTCCGCGTGACCGGTTGCGGGGGTGGTCCCGGGCGACGCGCTCGTTGCCGTGCCTGTACGCGCCGGTCCAGCGCGCCATGACCAGCTGGGCGTCACCGGAGCCCACTTCGGCCAGGAACTTCTCCGCCCGGCCGCCGCGCAGGGTGCCCGCGGGACGGCCGTGGTGGGTGATGGTGACGCTCGCGTCGCCCTGCTGCTCGTACTGGAATCCGGATGGTCTCGGCATGGTCGTATGGTGCCCGCCCGGCGGCGCCGCGTCGCGGGATTTCCGCGGCCGGGCCGTCGGCGCCCCCCGGCGCCCACGACCCCGCCCGCACGCCCGGCCTAGTACGGCCAGATGGGCGGGTCCGTGACGAAGTGCCCGCCGACGTGGGCGTGCTCCGGGTTCTCCGGGTCCAGTTCGCCGTGCGCGGCGACGAGTCCGTCCGCGTACTGCTCGGAGTCGTCCTGCGGCTCGTAGCCCAGGGACCGCGCCGTCGTCAGGTCCCACCACAGCCGGGTGTTGTCGGACGAGCCGTAGACCACGGTGTGCCCGACGTCCTCGGCGGTGAGCGCCGCGTGGAGCAGGCGCGCCCCGTCGCCGGGGCTCATCCAGACGGACAG
Source organism: Streptomyces sp. NPDC049970 (assembly GCF_040660235.1). Lineage (NCBI taxonomy): Bacteria > Bacillati > Actinomycetota > Actinomycetes > Kitasatosporales > Streptomycetaceae > Streptomyces > Streptomyces sp. NPDC049970. The sequence goes on from NZ_JBFALP010000013.1 coordinate 136,709, forward strand.
CATCCGCACCGAGGTCGGCTCTGCGAAGCAGGAACCGATGCGCACCGAGACGGTTTCCAGTCCGTGCTTGTCCCAGTAGAACTGGGCGAGATCCTCGCCGAAGGACTTCGACAGACCGTAGAGGGTGTCGGGGCGCCGGGGGGTCCCGACCGGGATGAGCGGATCGCCGGGAACCGGGCGGGGGGTGTAGCCGATGGCGTGGTTGGAGGACGCGAACACGATGCGGCCCACGCCGGCCTCGCGTGCCGCCTCGTAGAGGTTGTAGGTGCCCTCGATGTTGGAGTGCAGGATCTTGTCGAAGGAGGCCTCGAGGGAGATGCCCGCGAGATGGATGACCGCGTCGACGCCCCGCACGGCCTCCCGCAGCGCGTCCTTGTCGCCGAGGTCGGCCGTCACGGCGTCCGGTTCGCCCTCGATCGGAGTGAGGTCGAAGAGCCGCAGGTCGTAGCCGTAGGCGGGAAGCAGCCCGCGCATCAGGGTGCCGAGGCCGCCGGCGGCGCCGGTCAGCAGGACGGTGCGGGGAGCGGGCATACGGAGATCTCCTCGGTGCGGGCGCGGTGCGCGGGCGCGGGGTGGGCTCGGGAGGTGCTCGGGCGGTGCGGTGCCGGCCCACGGAGGCGGTGCACCGGCAGCGGGGTACGCGTGGCACGCGGACGCGACGCAACCACCCGATGCGTCAAATTCATGGACGGAATTCACATGCGTGGACACGCTAGGAAGTCGCGGCCGATCGGTCAAGTGTCGGGCCGTGTCGGCCTGTCCGTCCCGGGGTCGGGCATTCTCGCCTTGACCTGCGCCGCGCGGCTGCCTTAGCGTGTCAGCGTTCAGAAATATGGACGCGGATCATAATTGTGCACGTCTGGACCTGCTCAGGGAGCGCCCGTGACCTCAGCCCCCCTTGCCGCCCGCCTCGCCGACGCCGCCGGGCCGCTCTTCTTCCCCGTCACCGCCTACGGCCCGGACGGCTCCGTCGATCTCGACGCCTTCCGCGCGCACGTGCGCAAGGGTGTCGACTCCGGTGCGGCAGCCGTGTTCGCCTGCTGCGGGACCGGTGAGTTCCACGCGCTGGACCCGGACGAGTTCCGCCTGGTCGTCGCCGCGGCCGTGGAGGAGACCGCGGGGCAGGTGCCCGTGGTCGCGGGCGCCGGCTACGGCACGGCGCTCGCGGTCCGTTACGCGGAGCTCGCCGAGCAGGCGGGTGCGGACGGGCTCCTCGCCATGCCCCCCTACCTCGTCGTCGCGGGGCAGGAGGGGCTGCTGGGCCACTACACCGCCCTCGCCGCCGCCACCTCCCTGGAGACGATCGTCTACCAGCGGGACAACGCCGTCTTCACCCCGGAGACCGTCGTGGCCCTGGCCCGCACCCCCGGGATCATCGGCCTCAAGGACGGCTGCGGCGACCTCGACCTGATGCAGCGGATCGTCAGCGCCGTACGCACCGGGCTGCCCGGCGAGGACTTCCTGTACTTCAACGGGCTGCCCACCGCCGAGCTCACCGGGCTCGCCTACCGGGGCATCGGCGTCACGCTCTACTCCTCGGCCGTCTTCGCCTTCGCCCCGGACATCGCCCTCGCCTTCTACCGGGCTCTGGAAACCGGCGACGACGAGCTGGTCAACGCGCTGCTCGACCACTTCTACCGGCCACTCGTCGAACTCCGCGCCAAGGGCCACGGCTACGCCGTGTCGCTCGTGAAGGCGGGGGTCAGGCTCGAAGGGCTGGACGTCGGGCCCGTACGCACGCCGCTCACCGAGCCCCCGGCCGCGCACGTCGACGAGCTGGCCGCGATCATCGCGGACGGCCGCGCCCTGCTGGAGAAGCACCCGGCGCGGGAGGCGAGGTGAGGACCTCCGCCTTCCTGTACCCCTGGGACGTCGTAGGGGACCCGGAGGCCGCCGACCGCCTTGCCGGGCTCGGTGTCGAGCAGGTGACGCTCGCCTCCGCCTACCACTCCACCCGGGCCCTGACCCCGCGTCACCCGGAGCGCAGGATCGTCACGGCCGAACACGCGGCGGTGCTCTACCCACCGGACGCCGCGCGCTGGGCGGGCCACGCGCTGCGCCCCTACGCGCAGTCCTGGGTCCCGGGCGACGACCCGTACGCGGAGGCGGCCGAGGCCCTGGCCGGCGCCGGTCTCCAGGTGCACTCCTGGGTGGTCCTCGCGCACAGCTCCCGGCTCGGCGCCGAGCACCCGGACACCTCCGTGGTCAACGCCTACGGTGACCGCTACCCCTGGGCGCCCTGCATCGCCCGGCCGGCCGTCCGCGCCTACCTGGTGGAGCTGGCGGCCGAGGCGGCCGTACGCCCAGGGACGTCCGGTACCGAGCTGGAATCGTGCGGCTGGTACGGCTTCGCCCACCTGCACGCCCACGACAAGACCACCGGCGTCGGCCTCGGTGACGCCGCGCAGTACCTGATGTCGCTCTGCTTCTGCGCCGACTGCCGGACCGGGTACGGCTCCGTCGGGCTGGACCCCGACGAGCTGCGGACCGCGGTGCGGCTGGCCCTGGAACCGGTCTGGGCCGGTTCGGGATCCGCCGGCTCCGGCTGGCCGGCGGTCGAGGAACTCCTCGGCCCGGGGCTCGCCGACGCCACCCTTCGATGGCGCGGCGGGATCGCCCGAAGCCTTCAGGAGGCGGCCGTCGCCGCGGTCCGCGGCGCGGCACCCGGGCCGGGCTTCCAGGTCCTGCTGCACGCGGATCCGGCGCCGTACCGCACGGGTGCCAACGTCGGCACGGACCCCGCCCACATCATGTCCACGGCGGACGGCGTGGTGCTCCCCTGCACCGGCGCCGACGCGGCACGCGAGGCGGTGCTCGGCCCGTTCGCGGGGCTTGCCGGTGTGCTGGCCGCCAACTTCAACGTGGTCACGGGCATGGGCGGCAGCCCCGGCACGCTTGTGCGGGACGCCGCCCACGCCGTCTCCCTCGGCGCGAACGAACTGCGGCTCTACCACGCGGGCCTGGCCTCCGGGCCGGACCTGGAGGCCGTCAGGGACGCGCTGCCACACCTGCGCTGACGACAGGGGCGGCCCGCCGGAGCCGCCACATGGCCCCCGGAGCCGCCCCGCGGCCCGTTCCGGGTGCGGTTCGCGGCGCGCCCCGGACAGCCCTTGCGCACCCGGACCCCGCCTGCCGCACCCGCCTCGCGCGAGCGGCAGGCGGGTCACGTCGGTGAGGAGCCGGAAGCCGCCCCAGCGGCGCTCCACCCCACGTGACCGTAGGCCGGCGGCACTCCGTCCGGCACGCGCTCCGACCGCCCCGTCCCTCTGTGGTTCCGCGCCTCAAGGCGCACGGCCCCCGCGGCAGTCGACCGTCGGTAGCAGCGGTGCCGACGGTCGACTGCCGGATGCCCCGGGGCGGCGGGCGGGGCGGAGGCTCCCAGGATGTTGCCCGAACATCTTTTGTCGGAAGCGTTGACGAAACATTCCCACGGCTCTAGCTTCATCGCGTCGTACTTCGTACGTCATATATGAGACGCGATACGCGAGATGAGTTCCTCACCCATGACCTTTGCGCCCGCCCCGATCCCGTCCAGGACCCAGTACGTGCTGGAGGCGATCAAGCACGCGATCCTCACCGCGCAGCTGAGACCGGGACAGGCGCTCGTGGAGACCGAACTCGCCGCGCAGTTCGGGGTGTCGAAGACTCCCGTCCGCGAGGCGCTGAAGACGCTCGCCGGCACCGGACTCGTCGTCATGAGCCAGTACAAGGGTGCCACCGTGCGGCTCGTCGACGCGGCCATGGCCCGCGAGGTGTACGACGTGCGCCTGCTCCTCGAGCCTGAGGCGCTGCGCCGCACCATCACCCGCAAGGCCTCGCTGGAAGCCGCCCAGGAGGCCCTGGAGCGGTCCGACTCGGCGATCGACAAGGCCGACAGGTCGTTGGCCAACCGGGACTTCCACCGGGCCCTGTACCTGCCCTGCGGAAACCCGCTCCTCGGCCGGATGCTCGACGAGATCCGCGACCAGGCGGCGCTGGTGTCGACCGTGGCCTGGTCGGCCATCCCCTCCTGGGAGCGGGAGGCGGCCGAGCACCGGGAGATCCTCCGGCTGGCCCTCGCCGACGACGCGGCAGCCGCCGCCGGGGCCCTGCACGACCACATCGCATCGTTCGTACGCCGTGCCTTCCCCGACGACGAAGACGGGGGTGGCACGGCGTGAACCACCCGCTGGATCGGATTCACCAGCACCTCCACGAAAGGTCGGTCCGCATGGACTTCTCCCCGCTGAAGGCGGCCCTCGCAGACGTAGTGGCGATCCCGGTGACCCCGTTCACCGAGGACGGGGCCATCGACGTCCCGGCGCACCGCGCCCTGCTGCGACGGCTCCTCGACGGCGGCGTCCGCATCGTCACGCCGAACGGCAACACCGGTGAGTTCTACGCGCTCACCCCCGACGAGCGGCGTACCGTCACCGAACTGACCGCCGAGGAGGCCGGCGGCCGCGCCACCGTCCTGGTGGGTGTCGGCCACGACGTACCGACCGCCGTCGCCACCGCTGAGCACGCCAGGGACGCGGGCGCCGAGGCGGTGATGGTGCATCAGCCGGTGCACCCCTACGTCTCGCAGGACGGCTGGGTGGACTACCACCGGGCCATCGCCGAGGCCGTCCCCGAACTCGGTGTCGTGCCGTACGTCCGCAACCCGCTGCTGGCCGGCGAACGGCTCGCCGAGCTGGCCGACAGCTGCCCCAACGTCGTCGGGGTGAAGTACGCCGTCCCCGACGCCGTCCGCTTCGGCGCCTTCGCGCGGGACGCCGGCCCGGAGCGGTTCGTCTGGATCGCCGGGCTCGCCGAGCTGTACGCGCCCTCCTACTTCGCCACCGGTGCCACCGGATTCACCTCCGGACTCGTCAACGTCGCCCCCGGAGTCTCGCTTGCGATGCTGGAGGCCCTGCGTGCGGGCGACTACCTCGCCGCGATGAAGGTCTGGGAGCAGATCCGCCGCTTCGAGGACCTGCGCGCCGACCGGCAGTCCGCCGACAACGTGAGCGTCGTCAAGGAGGCCCTGGCCTCGCTCGGGCTCTGCCGCCGTGACGTACGCGCGCCGAGCCGGGTGCTGCCCGAGGCGCGGCGCGCCGAGGTCGCCGACCTGGTGGCCGGGTGGTCCGCATGACCGGCACGGAAGGCCGTACGACCGGCGGGGAAGGCCCTGCGGCCGGGGGCCGCCGGATCGCTCCCGAGGAACTGCGCAGCCACCAGTGGTACGGCACGGACGGGCTCCGCTCGTTCAGCCACCGCGCCCGCACCCGGCAGCTCGGCTACCTCCCCGAGGAGCACCTGGGCAAGCCGGTCGTCGCGATCCTCAACACCTGGTCCGACATCAACCCCTGCCACGTCCACCTGCGCGAGCGCGCGCAGGCGGTCAAGCGGGGCGTCTGGCAGGCCGGCGGTTTCCCGCTCGAGTTCCCGGTCTCCACGCTCTCCGAGACCTTCCAGAAGCCGACCCCGATGCTCTACCGCAACATGCTGGCGATGGAGACGGAGGAGCTGCTCCGCTCCTACCCGGTCGACGGCGCCGTGCTGCTGGGCGGCTGCGACAAGTCCACGCCCGCGCTGCTGATGGGCGCCGCGTCCGTCGACCTGCCGACGGTCTTCGTGCCCGCCGGCCCGATGCTGCCGGGCCACTGGCGCAACGAGGTCCTGGGCTCCGGCACGGACATGTGGAAGTACTGGGACGACAAGCGGGCCGGCCTCATAGGCGACTGCGAGATGGCGGAGCTGGAGAACGGGCTCGCCCGCTCGCCCGGCCACTGCATGACGATGGGTACCGCGTCGACGCTCACGGCAGCCGCCGAGGCGCTCGGTGTCACGGTGCCGGGTGCCTCCTCCATCCCGGCCGTCGACTCCGGCCACGACCGGATGGCTGCCAGGTCCGGGAGCCGGATCGTCGAACTGGTGTGGCAGCAGCTCACGTTGTCGAAGATCCTGACGGCGGACGCCTACGAGGACGCCGTCGCCACCGTCCTCGCACTCGGCGGCTCCACCAACGCCGTCATCCACCTCATCGCGATGGCCGGCCGCTCCGGGGTGAAGCTCACCCTGGACGACTTCGACCGCGTCGCCCGCACCGTCCCCGTCCTCGCCAACCTCCGCCCCGGCGGGAAGTACCTGATGGAGGACTTCCACTTCGCGGGAGGGCTGCCCGGATTCCTGGCCCGGCTCACCGACGTACTCCACCTGGACCGCCCCACCGTCACGCACACCACCCTGCGTGAACAGCTCGACGGGGCGCTCGTGCACAATGCCGACGTCATCCGGGAGCGCGACAACCCGCTGGCGGACGAGGGCGGCGTGGCGGTGCTGCGCGGCAACCTCTGCCCGGACGGCGCGGTCATCAAGCACATCGCCGCCGAGCCCCACCTGCTGCGCCACACCGGACCCGCGGTCGTGTTCGACGACTACCGGGAGATGCAGCGCACCATCAACGACCCGGCCCTGGCCCTCACCCCGGACCATGTGCTGGTGCTCCGCAACGCCGGCCCGAAGGGCGGCCCCGGCATGCCCGAGTACGGCATGCTGCCGATCCCGGACTACCTGCTGAAGCAGGGCGTACGGGACATGGTGCGGCTCTCCGACGCCCGGATGAGCGGCACCAGCTACGGGGCCTGCGTCCTGCACATCGCGCCCGAGTCCTTCGTCGGCGGACCGCTCGCCCTGGTGCGCACCGGCGATCTGATCACCCTGGACGTCGGGGCCCGCCTGCTCCATCTCGAGGTGTCCGACGACGAGCTGGAGTCGCGCAGGTCCGGGTGGACCGAACCGCCGGCCCGGTACGGCCGGGGCTACGGCGCCCTGTACCAGGACCAGATCACCCAGGCCGACACCGGCTGCGACTTCGCGTTCCTGGCCCGCCAGGGAGACGTGCCCGACCCGTACGCCGGCTGAAACGGCCGCAGAGAACTCCGCGCACCACGACGTCCGGGATACCGAACGGCATGCGGTAAGCGCTTGCGCGATGCACCGAAAGCACGGCACATCCAGCACTTCCCAGAGATCGGAGACGCGTCATGGCCCAATCCGCAGCCGTGGCCACACCGCCCCCCGAGGCGAAAGAGCCCAGGCGACGCTCGGCCAGCCCCCGCCGCCTGCCGTATCTGCTGATCGCGCCCGCGGGCCTGCTGATGCTCGGCTTCATCGCCTATCCGGTGATCAGCGTCTTCTACTACAGCCTGCAGAACTACAACGTCACCAAGCCGTGGCGGAACGGCTTCGCCGGCTTCGACAACTTCACCCGCATCTTCACGGAGGACGACCAGTTCTGGTCGACGCTCGGCTTCAGCGCCCAGTGGGTCCTCACCCAGGTCACCCTGCAGCTCGCGCTCGGCCTCGCGCTCGCCCTGATCGTCAACCAGACCTTCGTCGGCCGCGGCATATCCCGGGCCATGGTCTTCTCGCCCTGGGCCGTCTCCGGTGTGCTGACCAGCACCATCTGGATCCTGCTGTACAACTCCTCGACCGGCTTCAGCCGCTACCTCGCGGATGCCGGGATCGGCGAGTACGGCACCTCGGTGCTCTCCGACACCGGGACCGTCTTCTGGGCGGCCACCATCTCCGAACTCTGGCGCGGAGTGCCCTTCTTCGCCATCCTCATCCTCGCCGACCTGCAGTCCGTCTCCAAGGAGCTGTACGAGGCCGCGTCGGTCGACGGCGCGGGCCGGATGCGGCAGTTCTTCCACATCACGCTTCCCCACCTGCGCGACGCGATCATCCTCGCCACCCTGCTGCGCGGGGTCTGGGAGTTCAACAACGTCGACCTGCTCTACACCCTCACCGGCGGCGGACCGGCGGGCGAGACCACCACCCTGCCGCTCTACGTCGCCAACACGGGCATCGAGGGCCACGACTTCGGATACGCGTCCGCGCTGACCACCGTCGCCTTCGTGATCCTCCTCTTCTGCTCGATCGTCTATCTGCGCCTGAGCAAGTTCGGAGGCGACCACAAGTGACTGCCGCACTCGCAGAGAAGAACAGCACCCGCACACCGGGTCCTGCCACGGGGGGCGACACCCCGCCGCCCCCCTCGACCCGCCGGGCCAGGCGCGAGCGCGCCTTCGACGACGTACCGCGCTGGCAGATCTACCTGCCGCTCGGGATCTACCTGCTCTTCACGCTCATCCCGTTCTACTGGATGTTCCTCTTCGCCGTCCGGCCCGCCGGCTCCACCTCGCTGGTGCCCTGGCCGATGACCGGGGACCACTTCTCCAAGGTCTGGAACGAGCGGAGCTTCGCCCTCTTCTTCCAGAACAGCATGATCGTCGGCGTCGCCACACTGATCGCCACGACCCTGGTCGCGCTGGCCGGCGGATACGCCCTGGCCCGCTTCGACTTCAGGATCAAGGGCGCCTTCATGCTGGCGCTGCTCTGCTCGCAGTTCATCCCGGGCGCCCTGATGCTCGTGCCGCTCTTCGAGATCTTCAAGAACCTCCAGATGATCAACTCCCTCGGGAGCGTCGTCATCGCGGAGACCGTCTTCCAGCTGCCGCTGTCGATCATCCTGATCAGCGGATTCATCAAGAACGTGCCGGTCTCCCTCGAGGAGGCCGCCTGGGTGGACGGCTGCTCGCGCTTCAAGGCGTTCTGCGCCGTCGTCCTCCCGCTGCTGCGCCCCGGGCTGATCGCGGTCGGCTCGTTCGCCTTCGTCCACAGCTGGAACCACTTCCTGTTCGCCCTGATGTTCCTCAGCGAGCAGGACAAGCAGACGATCCCGGTCGGCCTCAACACCCTGATCGGCGCCGACAGCGTCGACCTGGGCGCACTGGCCGCGGGCGGTGTCATCGCCGCCGTGCCCGTGGTGATCGTCTTCGCCTTCATCCAGAAGTGGCTCATCACCGGCTTCAGCGCCGGCGCCGTGAAGGGATGACGGACATGACCTCGAAGCCGCACCCGACCGGGCCGTCGAGCACCGCCGCCCCGCTCCCCGTGGTCCTGGCCGGAGCCCGGGGCCACGGCCGCTGGCACCTCGCCAACATCCGCAGGCTCCAGCACCAGGGCCTGGTCAGACTGGTCGGCATCTGCGAACTGAACCCGCTGACCGACGGCGAACTCGAGTCCTTCGCCGACGAGATGCCCGAGCAGTCCGCCGACTTCGGGGCACTCCTGGACTCCACCGGCGCCGCCGCCGCCGTCGTCTGCACCCCCATCCCGACCCACACCGCGCTGGCCCTGACCGCCGCGGGCCGGGGCGTGCACCTCCTCCTGGAGAAGCCCCCCGCCGCGACCTGGGCCGACTACGCGCGCATGACCGAAGGCGTACGGGAGGCCGGGATCGCCTGCCAGGTCGGCTTCCAGTCCTTCGGCTCGCACGCCGTGACCGCGATCAAGGAACTCGTACGCTCCGGAGCGATCGGCGACGTCCGCGGCATCGGGGCGGCCGGCGCCTGGGTACGCGACGACGCCTACTTCCGGCGGGCCCCCTGGGCGGGGCGCCGCAGGATGGGCGGGACCGACGTGGTCGACGGCGTCCTCACCAACCCGCTCGCGCACGCCGTCGCCACGGCGCTCGAACTCGCCGGCCGGGGGACGGCCGAGGACGTCGCGTCCATCGAGACCGAGCTGTTCCGGGCCCACGACATCGAGTCCGACGACACCAGCTGCGTCCGCGTCACGACCGCCGACGGGCTGCCGGTCACGGTCGCGGTCACCCTCTGCGCCGAGGACGCCGGGGAGCCGTACGTGATCGTCCACGGCGACCGGGGCCGCGTCACCTTCTGGTACAAGCAGGACCGGGTCCTCGTCCAACGCGCCGGACACGGTCCCGAGGAGTCCGTCCACGGGCGGACCGACCTCCTGGAGAACCTGGTCGACCACCTGGTCCGGGACACCCCGCTGCTCGTACCGCCGGAGCGCACCGGCGCGTTCATGCGGGTCCTCGAAGCGGTACGCACCGCCCCCGAGCCCGCCGTACTGCCCGCCGGAGCCTGGCGCACCGAGCCCTCAGGGAAGGGCGACGGCGTCCGGCGCATCGTGCACGGCATCGACGGGACGGTCGCCGCGGCGGCCGACACCCTCACCCTCTTCTCCGAACTAGGCGCCTCCTGGGCGCGACCCAGCGAGGTGACCACCCCATGACGACCGCACTCCTCAGCTGTGCCGGACGCCCCGTCGGCCGCTACGGCTACGGGCCCGAGACGGACAGCCGCCCCTACCTCCACCCCGTCACCACCCTCGCCGGCATCCCCGTCACCGAGGAGCGCCCGGCCGACCACGTCCACCACCTGGGCGCCTCCGTCGCCGTGCCCGACGTCGCCGGGCACAACTTCTGGGGCGGGCGCACCTTCGTCCGCGGCCAGGGCCCCACCGAGCTCGACAACCACGGGGTGCAGCGCCACCTCGGCTGGAAGCTCCGCGACCCGGACGGCTTCGTGGAGGAGCTCAGCTGGGAGGCCGCCGGCACCGAACTGCTGCGCGAGCACCGCACGGTCGCGGTCGGCGAGCTCTCCGACACCGCCTGGGCACTGGACTTCTCCTTCTCGCTCACCAACCGCGGCGGCACGGACCTCTCCATCGGCAGCCCGGCGACCAACGGCCGCCCCGGAGCGGGATACGGCGGGTTCTTCTGGCGCGCGCCCAAGGAGGCGACACCGCCCGCCGTGTTCAGCGGAACCCTCGACGGCGAGGAGGCCGTGCACGGCCGGACCGCCGACTGGCTGGCCCTCGCCGGGGACGGCTGGACGCTCGTCTTCGCGGGCGCGACCGACGAGACCCGTCGCGACCCGTGGTTCGTACGGACCACCCAGTACCCGGGGGTCGGCTCCTCCCTCGCCGCCGACCGCCGCCTCCCCGTCGCCGCCGGAGCCACCGTCGTGCGCCGCGTCGTCACCGTCGTCGCCGACGGCCGCCTCGACAGGGACGCCGCGGCCGCCCACGCGCGCAGGGTGGCGACCACCGCATGAGCAGACCCTGGACCGCGGACCTCGGGGACGGCACCTACCGCAACCCCGTGCTGAACGCCGACTGGTCCGACCCCGACGTCGTACGCGTCGGCGACGACCACTACCTCACCGCGTCCAGCTTCGGCCGCGTCCCCGGCCTGCCCCTGCTCCACTCCCGCGACCTGGTCAACTGGAGCCTCGTCGGCCACGCCCTGGACCGGCTCGTACCCGACGCCGACTTCGCGGTGCCCCGCCACGACCGCGGGGTGTGGGCACCTTCGCTGCGCCACCACGCAGGACGCTTCTGGATCTTCTGGGGCGACCCCGACCACGGAATCCAGCAGGTCAACGCCGAGGACGTACGCGGCCCGTGGAGCACTCCGCACCTGGTCAAGGCGGGAAAGGGGCTGATCGACGCCTGCCCGCTGTGGGACGAGGAGACCGGCGAGGCCTATCTGGTGCACGCCTGGGCCAAGTCGCGGTCCGGCGTCAAGAACCGGCTCACCGGCCACCGGATGAGCCCCGACGGACGTGAACTCCTCGACGAGGGCACCACCCTGGTCGACGCCGACACCATCCCGGGCTGGTTCACCCTCGAAGGCCCCAAGCTCTACCGGCACGACGGGTACTTCTGGATCTTCGCGCCGGCCGGGGGAGTGGAGACCGGCTGGCAGGGCGCCTTCCGCTCCCGGGAGTTCACCGGCCCCTACGAGGAACGCGTGGTCCTCGCCCAGGGCGGCACCGAGGTCAACGGGCCGCACCAGGGAGGCTGGGTCAGGACCGCCGAGGGCGAGGACTGGTTCCTGCACTTCCAGGCCCGTGGAGCGTACGGCCGAGTGGTCCACCTCCAGCCGATGCGCTGGGAGGACGGCTGGCCGGTCATCGGCGACGAGGGTGAACCCGTCCTCGCACACCCCCGGCCCAAGGCCCCGGAACAGGCCGTCGAGGCACCCGCGTCCGGCGACGAGTTCCCCGGCGGGCGGTACGGCCGCCAGTGGCAGTGGACGGCCAACCCCCGCCCCGGCTGGACGGTCGGCCACGCCGGCGACGGGCTGCGCCTCAGCTGCGTACGCACCGCGTACGCCCATGACCTGCGCGCCCTGCCCAACGTCCTCGTCCAGCGGATGCCCGCCGAGGAGTTCACCGTCGAGACCGGCATCACCCTGGACACCGTCGAGCCGGGTGCCAAGGCCGGGCTCGCCGTGCTCGGGGACGCCTTCTCGTGGATCGGCCTGGAGGCAGGACCCGACGGGACGGCGCGGCTCGTCCACCGGTACGCCGAATCCGTCGCCGAGCACGAGCGGGACGCCGCGCACCCCCGTCCCGCGCCCGACGCGTCCGTCCGGGTCCGTGTCGAAGTCTCCCGAGGGGCGCGCTGCCGCTTCCACGCCGACACCGGCGACGGCGCGGGGTTCCGCCCGTCCGGCCAGGTCTTCGCCGCCGCACCCTGGCGCTGGGTCGGCGCCCTGCTGGGCCTCTTCGCCACGGCACCGGCCGGCACGGGGCCCTCCGGGACGGCCGGCTTCACCGCGTTCCGCACCGCACGACCCACCGACCTCCCCCCACGCCCGCGTACAGATTCCGAGAGAGAAGAGCCGATATGAACATCTCGACGACGTTCCGGGGGCGTACCGCGACCGCGGTGTCCCTCACGGCCGTGCTCGCCCTCGCGGCCACCGGCTGCGGCGACGACGGCAGCAGCTCAGGCACGGAGGGCAGCGGCAAGGGCGAGATCACCTTCTGGGACAACAACGGTGGTCCACGCACCGCCGTCTGGACCGAGATCATCAAGGACTTCGAGAAGAAGAACCCGGACATCAAGGTCAAGTACGTCCCGATCCCGATCGCCGACGTCCAGTCCAAGTACGACACGGCCATCGCCGGCGGCGGGCTGCCCGACGTGGGTGGCGTCGGCACCGCCTACCTGGCCAACATCGTGTCCCAGGAGGCCCTGGAGCCGATCAGCGACCGGCTGGAGAAGTCGCCGCTGAAGGGCAAGCTCGTCGAGAACATGGTGGAGAGCGTCAGGGACGCGGCCGGGCGCGGCGACGACATGTACACCGTCCCCACCTCCGCGAACAACGGTGCGCTCTGGTACCGCACCGACCTGTTCGAGCAGGCGGGCCTGGAGGCGCCCACCACCTGGCCCAGGTTCTACGAGGCCGCGGACAAGCTCACCGACGCGAAGAACAACAAGTTCGGCTACACCATCCGCGGCGGCGCGGGCTCCATCGCCCAGGCGCTGGACGCGGTCTACGGCCAGAGCGGGATCACGGACTTCTGGGACGGCGAGAAGACCACGCTCAACGACCCGAAGAACGTCGCCGCGCTCGAGAAGTACGCCGCGCTGTTCAAGAGGACGACGCCCTCCGCCGACGTCAACAACGACTTCACCAAGATGGTCGCGCAGTGGGACACCGGCACCATCGGCATGCTCAGCCACAACCTCGGCTCCTACCAGGACCACCTGAAGGCGCTGGGCGAGGACAAGTTCGCCGGGATACCCGCGCCCGTCGGGGACGGCGGCAAGCGCGTCCAGGTCTCCAACCCCGTCGACGGGCTCGGCCTGTTCCGCTCGGGCAAGAACAAGAACGCCGCGTGGAAGTTCATCGAGTTCGCGGCGTCGCACGAGTCGAACAGCAAGTGGAACGAGTCCGCCGGCGCCATCCCCGCCAACACCGAGGCCGCCAAGGACCCGTGGATCTCCGCGACCGAGCCGACCGAACTCGCCGCGAAGGCCCTCACCGACGGCTCCACCACGATCGTCAACCTGCCGTACTACCTGCCCGACTGGAACAACATCAGCAAGGCCGACAACGAGCCGGAGTTCCAGAAGCTGCTCCTCGGCAAGACCACGGCCAAGGCGTTCCTCGACAAGATGGCCGAGGAGCTGAACGCCGCCCAGAAGGAGTGGCAGGAGCTCGGCAACGGCTGAGCCGGCCGCACACCCGCCCGGCACCCAGGTGACCGGGGGACCGGCGGCGGGCCGGGTCGCGCCCCGCCGCCGGTCCCTCCTCACGCGCAGCAACCCTCAGGCTCGTCCCACGAGAGAGGCAGTTCCTCCGTGTCACTCACCCGCAGACGAACGGCGGCCGCGTTGCTCGCGCTGCCGCTCGCCCTCACCGCAACCCCCGCCCTGGCCCACGGCGGCGGCAGACCCCGGCCCCGCACCCTGCACATCGCGGGCGACTCGACGGCGGCCCTGAAGTACGCCGACGCGGCGCCCGAGACGGGATGGGGAATGGCCCTCCCGTTCTTCCTCGGCCGTTCCCTCGCCGTCGCCGACCACGCGATGAACGGGCGGAGTTCCAAGAGCTTCGTCGACGAGGGCCGGCTCACCGCCCTGCTGGAGGGTGTCCGCCCCGGTGACCTCGTCCTGATCCAGTTCGGGCACAACGACGAGAAGACCGAGGACCCCGCCCGCGGCACCGACCCGTACACCACCTACCAGGACTACCTGCGCCAGTACGTCGAAGGCGCCCGCGCCCGCCGGGCGGAGCCCGTGCTCATCACCCCCGTCGAGCGGCGCCGCTTCGCCGAGGACGGGACCGCGAAGGCGACCCACGGCGAGTACCCGGCGGCGATGCGTGCCCTGGCCGCCGAGGAGCACGTGCCCCTGCTCGACGTCCAGGCGCTCTCCCTCGCCCACTGGCAGCGGCTCGGCCCGGACGGGACGAAGCCGTACTTCAACTGGCTCGAGCCGGGCGAGTCGCCCAACTACCCGGACGGCAGGCAGGACAACACCCACTTCCGTCCCCGGGGCGCCGTCGAGGTGGCCAGGACGACCGCACGCGCCCTGCTGGACGGGCGCGTGCTCGCCCGGCGCGATCTGCGCCGCCTCGACGAGCCCGTACCCGAGGCGTGGATCACCTGGCCGCAGGCCTGATCCCCGCCTCCCCTTCCCCTCTCCACTCCCGCGTACGACAGTCAGGAATTCGCCATGCCCGCACGCATGAGACACGTCCGAGCCATCGCCGTGGTGATGGGCTCCGCCTCACTGGCCCTCGCCGTGGCCGTCCCCGCCCAGGCATCCCCTCCGCACCACGGCAGGGGGATCGAACGCTCGGTGCTCCCCGCGGGCGACGGCTGGGCCGCGGCCGACGGCTCCACCACGGGCGGCGCCGCGGCCACCCCCGACCACGTCTACACGGTGACCAACCGTGCCGAGCTCATCGCCGCGTTCGAGGACGCCGGGGACGCGCCGAAGATCGTCAGGATCGCCGGCACCGTCCACGGCAACTCCGACGCCGACGGCAACCCGATCGGCTGCGAGGCGTACCAGCGGGACGGCTACACCCTGGAGAAGTACCTCGCCGCCTACGACCCGGCCGTCTGGGGCACGGAGGAGGTCCCGGCGGGCCCGCTGGAGGACGCCCGTGCCGCCTCCGCGAAGCTCCAGGCCGCCGCGGTCAACGTGAACGTCCCGTCCAACACCACGCTCGTCGGAACCGGCAGGGACGCCACGATCATCGGCGCCAGCCTCCAGGTGAAGAACGTCTCGAACGTCATCGTCCGCAACGTCACCTTCGAGGACACCTACGACTGCTTCCCCCAGTGGGACCCCACCGACGGTGAGAAGGGCGCCTGGAACTCCGAGTACGACAACCTCGTCGTGTACGGCTCCAGCCACGTCTGGGTCGACCACAACACCTTCGGCGACGGAGACCGCCCCGACGCCGACCAGCCCTCCTACTTCGGGCAGGTGTTCCAGCAGCACGACGGCCTCTTCGACATCGTGCGCGGCGCCGACCTCGTCACCGTGTCGTGGAACGTCCTCAAGGACCACGACAAGACCATGCTCATCGGCAACAGCGACGGCGCCGGGGCGAGCGACCGGGGCAGGCTCCGCGTCACCCTGCACCACAACCTCTTCAAGGACGTGAAGGAGCGCGCGCCCCGCGTCCGCTTCGGCCAGGTCGACTCGTACAACAACCACTTCGTCGCGACGAAGGGCGCCGCATACGGCTACTCCTACGGCATCGGCGCGGAGTCGAAGCTCGTCGCGGAGCACAACGCCTTCACCGTGCCCGCCGGCTTCGACAAGGCGACCATCCTCAAGAAGTGGTCCGAGTCCTCCCTCACGGCGGAGGACAACTGGGTCAACGGGCGCAGGACCGACCTGATCGCCGTGCACAACGCGGGCGTGCCCGCCGAGCAGCTCACCGAGGGCGCCGGCTGGACGCCGGCGCTGCGTACCGAGGTCGACCACCCGCTCCTGGTCCCGCTGCTGGTGGGCCTCGGCGCGGGCGCCGGCAAGCCGTCCCTCCGCTGACCCCACCCCGGAACCGGCCGGAGCGGCACCGCACCCTTCCACCACCCCGGAAGGCGCCGCTCCGGCCCGCCCCCTCCTCGCAAGGAGTAACGCCATGCCCAGCAGACGCGGTGCCCTGTCCCTGCTCGCGGGTGCGGGCGCGGCCCTCGCACTCGGCACTCCCGCCGCCCACGCCAGGCCCGCCCGCCCCCGTCCCTTCGGCCGTCACGGTTCACCGTCCCGCCGCCTCGACCCGCTGACGCTCTACGTCGACCCGCACGGCCGGGGCGACCACACCGACGTGCGGTCCGCCGTCGCCGCCGCCTCCGGAACCGGACGCACCCTCGTCATCGCCCCCGGCGTCTACCGCGGCACGGTCACCGTCACCGCGGCACAGACGGACCTCACCCTGATCGGTGCGAGCGGCGACCCCCGTGACACGGTCGTCGTGTACGACAACGCCGCGGGCACGCCCAGACCTGACGGCTCCGGCACCTACGGCACCAGCGGCTCGGCCACCGTCACCGTCCAGGCGGCCGGCCTCACCGCCCGCGACCTGACCTTCGCCAACGACTGGCTGCGCTCCGACCACCCCGAGTACACCGGCACCCAGGCCGTCGCGATCAAGGTCCAGGGCGACCGGTCGGCGTTCTACGGCTGCCGTTTCCTCGGCCACCAGGACACCCTGTACGCCGACTCCCTCGCGCTGACCGCCTTCGCCCGGCAGTACTACCGCGACTGCTACGTGGAGGGCGACGTCGACTTCGTGTTCGGCCGCGCCACCGCCGTCTACGACCGCTGCCATTTCCGCACGCTCACCCGCACCGACCTGGCCGCCGCCCCGTACGGCTTCGTCTTCGCACCCAGCACCGCCGGGGCCAACCCCCACGGCTACCTGGTCCGGCGCTCGCGCGTCACCAGCACCGCCCCGGACGGGTACTACAAGCTGGCCCGCCCCTGGGTGCCCTCCTCCGACCTCACCGCGCACCCGATGCTGACCGTCCGCGAAAGCCACCTCGGCGCGGGGATCGACGCGGCGGCGCCGTACGGCACGATGTCCGCCGGCTTCCCCTGGCAGGACCAGCGTTTCGCCGAGTACCGCAACACCGGCCCCGGCGCACGCGTCGTCGTCCCCGGGAACCGCCCGCGGCTGACCGCCTCCGAGGCCCGCGCGCACACCCCCGCCGACTACCTCGGCGACTGGCGCCCCTACGCGTGAGAGCGCCCCCGCCGCTGACAGGGCGGGGGCGGCGCGACCGGTACGACGCGGGGGCGGGGCCACGACGGGTGCCCGCGCCCCCGCACCGCCGACGCCTAGTCGTAGCTGAGGTCCGACGCGGTGTAGCGGCAGTACGCGCCGTCCGGGCCGCTGCCCGTCTCGCTCGGCTCGGCACCGGTGTCGTTCCCGGTGTAGCGGACGCACGGCTTGACCTTCTTGCCGCTGTCGCGCTCATGGGTCGCCCGCCCGCGAAAGGGTTGCCGTGATCGTGCTCCGCCTTCCCGGACGCGCATCTCGCGCCCCGGTGTCCCTCGGGTCCGGTGCTCGCCGGCCTCAGTGCTCCCCGGTGAAGTGCCCGCCCACCGCGACCTGTTCGCCCGCCGTGTCGGTCCGCGCGGTGTAGTCGTCCCGGCCGGCGTCACGGGCGCCCTCCGCGTGGTTGTACTGCCCCGCGAAGGTGTGCGTACCGGCGGGGACGCTCCTGCCGCTCCGCAGCGTCCAGCGGTAGACGAGGAAGCCGTCCTCCTCGCGTTCCGACACCACGAAGTCCCCCTCCGGCAGCGAACGCCAGGAACCGGTGGTGTTCACCCCGCCGTTCAACGCGACGCGCAGTTCGACCGTCAGCGAGGACAGCGGCCCGGCGGCCTCGACCATCACATTGCTCTGCGCCCAGTACCGGTTGCTGTGCGGGTCCACCGAACCGTCCGACGACAGGGGCCCCTTCGCGGAGGGCAGCGCCCCGTCCTGGCCGGGGGACGGCGCCGCGGTCGCAGGACCGCGCGGAGCGGGATCGGCGGCGACCTGCCGTCCCTCTGGCGGCTCCTCGTGACCCGCCGAGGCGACCGCGAGGGCTCCGGCGGCCAGGACACCGCACACCGCCACGCCGGCGCCCGCGACGCGCAGCCACGGCACAGGGGCGCGCGTGGCGCGTGCGGGACGGGCCGTGGGCTCCTCGGCCATGCCTCGCTCGATCCTGGCCAGCATCCGTTCCCGGTCGGGGCGGTGCGCAGCGGCGGCCGCGCGAAGCCGCTCCCGCAGGTCCTCGTCCATCACTGCCTTCCTCCGGTGCGCCGGCCCGCGGCCGCCACCTGTACCTGCGCCGCCGGGGACTCGGGTCCGAGCAGCCGCTGGAGTTCCGCCACCCCGCGCGAGGTCTGGCTCTTCACCGTACCGACCGTGACCCCGAGGACCAGGGCGGTGTCGCGTTCCGACAGATCGAAGGCATGGCGCAGGACCACGCACGCGCGTTTGCGGAACGGCAGTCGGCGCAGGGCCCCTTGTACGTCGACGACGGCCGGCACGTCGGGTCCGTCCGCCGCGTGGCCGTCCCCGCGGGGCGCCCAGAAGAGCGCGATCCTCCGGCGCTCGCGCACCGCGCTGCGGATGCGTGTACGGGCCAGGTTGGCCACCACCCCGCGCGCGTAGGCCGCCGGGTGATCGGCGCCTCTGACCCGGTCCCAGCGGCGCCAGAGCGCCATCAGCGCGTCAGCGGCCAGATCGTCGGCGGCGTCGGCCTCGCCCGTCAACAGATGGGCGAGTCGGGCGAGTTCGGCGTAGTGCGCCTCGAAGAACGTATGGAACTCGGCGGCAGCAGCATCGTCCACGACCGTGCCCACGGGTACCTCTTCCCTGCACTGGAGCCTGGGTGCTCGCACGGGTTGTGTACGTTCCCCGCACCCGGCGCGGGGCGAGAGCGTACCGACGCGCACCCCGGAAGCGCTTCGACGAGGGTGCGTCTCCAGTAAGGCGTAACACGGCGAAAACCTGAACCCCCTGACCCCGAGGAACCACTCCGGGTTTCCACGGGTGCCGGGCTACGCGAGCCACCGGGTGCGCGGTCGCGGCAGCCCGGTCGCGGGTCTCCGCCTCCTCAGCGTCCCAGGGCCGCCTTCATCATCTTCTGCGCGACCGGCGCCGCCAGGCCGTTGCCGCTCACCTCGGAGCGGGCCGCTCCCGAGTCCTCGACGACCACCGCGACGGCCACCTGCTCACCGGTGGAGTCGTCCTGGGCGTACGAGGTGAACCAGGCGTACGGGGTGTTGCTGTTGTCCACGCCGTTCTGCGCGGTTCCCGTCTTGCCGCCCACCTCGGCGCCGTCGATCCTCGCGTTGGTTCCGGTGCCCTTCTCCACGACGGTGGCCATGGCGCTGCGCAGCTGCTCGGCCGTCGACTCCTTCACGACCCGCTCGGTGTCGCCGTCCGGGAACTCCTCCAGCGTCGAGCCGTCGGCGTCCGTCACCTTGGAGACCATGTGCGGCGAGGCCAGCTCGCCGCCGTTGGCGAGGGCCGCCGAGACCATGGCCATCTGCATCGGGGTCGCCGTCACCTCGAACTGCCCGATCCCGGTCAGCGCGGTCTGTGCCTCGTCCATGCCGGTCGGGTACACGCTCCGCGCCGCCCGCACCGGCACGTCCAGCTTCTCGGTGTCGAAGCCGAAGGCGTCCGCCATGGCCTTCACCCTGTCCTGGCCGAGGTCGGCCGCCGCCTTCGCGAAGACGGTGTTGCAGGAGTACTGGAGCGCCGTGCGCAGCGTGGCGTTCTCGCAGGGGGCGGAGGCACTCTCGTTCTTCAGGACCGTGGACGTGCCCGGCAGGGTGTACGGGTCGGGGCTGTCCGTCGGCTCGTCCACCGAGCCGTACAGGCCGTTCTCCAGCGCCGCCGCCGCGACCACCAGCTTGAACGTCGAGCCGGGCGCCAGGGGCTGCCGCAGCGCCCGGTTGACCAGGGGCTTGTCCTCGGCGTCCAGCAGCTTCTGCCAGGCGTCACCGTCCGACGTGCCGCTGATGTCGGAGGGGTCGTACGACGGCGAGGAGACCATCCCGAGGATCCGGCCGGTCTTCGGGTCCATCGCGACGGCCGCTCCCCGGTCGTCGCCCAGCGCGTCGGAGGCCGCCTTCTGCACGGCCGGGTCGATCGTGGTCAGCACGTCGCCCGGGGCCGTCTGCTTGCCGGTGACCAGATCGGCGGGATTCTTGAGCCGGTCGTCGGTCCCGTCGAGCACATGGCTGTAGATGCCCTCCAGCTGGGTCGCGCCGTAGGCCTGCGAGCTGTAGCCGGTGACCGGCGCGTACAGCGCACCCTTCGGGTAGGTGCGCTTGTAGCGGAGGTCGTCGCCGCTTGTCTCCTTCGAACCGGTGACCGGGGATCCGGCCACGATGATGTCGCCGAGCGGCTGCGCGTACTGCGCGATGGTGTTCCGCCGGTTGTGTTCGTCGTCTGCGAGCGCCCGGGCCTCGTACACCTGCACCCAGGTCGCCCGCACGAGCAGTGCGAGGACCATCAGCAGGCAGAAGACCGAGGCGCGCCTGATCGTCTTGTTCATCCCGCTGGAGGGACGAACGGGGCCGCCCCGGCCGTTCCCGTTCGTGTCCCTTCTCACCGCTTTCTCACGTTCCGGCCCGGCCCCCGGGACGGTGGAGGGGCCCTCAGGCGTCCAGCCGCAGGAGCACCTCGTCGGTCTCCTCGCCGCGCGCCTCGGCGTACCCCCGGTCCGTGCCGGTCACAGTGAACCCGCACCTGCGCAGCACCCTTACCGAGCCGGTGTTGTCGGCCGCCGCCCGCGCGTGGAGCGGACGGTCCGGTACGGCGTCGAGCAGCGCCCGCAGCGCGGCGGTCGCCAGGCCCTCGCCCCAGTGCGCCCTGTCCACCCAGTAGGTCACCTCGCGCTCGGCCGGTGCCCCGTACACCCCGACGGTGCCGACCACCACGCCGTCGGCGAGCACCGTCCGTATGGTCACCGTGTCCGAGGCGCGGATCCGCTGCCAGTGGGAGTCGAACATCGCCCGGTCCGAGGGGTCGGCGCTGGTGAAGGCGGCCATCCGGACCGCTTCCGGGTCGCTCATGAACGCGAAGAACAGCGGCAGGTCGGCGTCGCGCACCTCGCGCAGGGTGACGTCCACGTCCTCAGAGCCTGCGGGTCGCGAGGGTGAGCCGGTCGCGGGCGTCGAGCAGTGCGTCCTTGACCGTCTGCTCGTGCGCGGGCGTGAGCCTGGCCACCGGCACCGAG
The DNA here is from genome assembly GCF_040660235.1 of Streptomyces sp. NPDC049970. Taxonomy (NCBI): domain Bacteria; kingdom Bacillati; phylum Actinomycetota; class Actinomycetes; order Kitasatosporales; family Streptomycetaceae; genus Streptomyces; species Streptomyces sp. NPDC049970. The sequence goes on from NZ_JBFALP010000013.1 coordinate 158,056, forward strand.
CAGCTGATCGCGTCGCGCGCGGGAGTGCGGTAGGGGATCGCGACGCCGAAGCAGCGCAGCCCCAGCGTGTTCTCCTCGCGGTCCACCGCGTACCCCTGCTCGCGGATGAGGTGGAGTTCCCCGATCAGCTTCTCGCGGTCGGTGAGGGTGTGCTCGGTCAGGGCCGGCAGGGTCTCCGGCAGCATCTTGCGCACCTGCTCGTCGCTGTGGGTGGCCAGCAGCGCCTTGCCGAGCGAGGTGGAGTGCGCGGGCAGCCGACGGCCGACCCTGGTGAAGGGGCGCAGGTAGTGCTGGGACTGCCGGGTGGCGAGGTACACCACGTTGGTCCCGTCCAGCCGGGCCAGGTGGATGGTCTCCGTGGTGTCGTCGGAGAGCCGGTCCAGGGTGGGGCGGGCCGCGGCGACGACCTCGTCGCCGTCGATGTACGACGTGCCCACGAGCAGGGCGCGTACGCCGATGCCGTACCGCGTGCCCGTCGCGTCCGTCTCGACCCAGCCGAGCTCGACCAGGGTGCGCAGCAGCATGTAGAGGCTGGACTTGGGATAGCCCACGGCCTCCTGGACGGCGGCCAGCGAGTGCATACCGGGGCGCCCCGCGAAGTATTCGAGGAGCTCCACCGTCCGAACAGCGGACTTGACCTGTGCCCCACCCGACTCGGCAACCGACATGCCTTATGCCCCTTCCAGCCTTCTTGTACGACCCTGCGACTTCTTGCCAATACCGAACACCCGGAAATAGAGTCCCTGTGTATTCACGATCAGGAACTCTGTTCAGAATACCGAACAACTTCTCATGTGTGGCAGTGGACCGGAAGGGAAACACGGTGGCAGCAGCACCAGTCTGGAGCGTCGACCCCCGCACGGGGAACCCGCGTGAGCAGGTCGCGGTGGAGGCTACAGCGGAGGAGGTCGACCGTGCCGTCCGGGCGGCGCACGCCGTGCGCGGCGCGCTGGCCGACCGCACCGTGCGCGCCGCCTTCCTGCGCACCGCCGCGGATCTGCTCACGGAGGCCAAGGAGCACGTCGTCGAGGCCGCCGACGCGGAGACCGCGCTCGGCCCGGCCCGGCTGACCGGCGAACTCGCGCGCACCGCAGCCCAGTTGCGCGCCTTCGCGGAGGTCGTCGAGGAAGGCGCCTTCCTCGACGTCCACATCGACCACGAGGACGGCAGCAGGACGCCCCCCTGGCCCGACCTGCGCCGCTACAAGATCCCCCTGGGCGTCGTCGCCGTCTACGCCGCCAGCAACTTCCCGCTCGCCTTCTCCGTCCCCGGCGGCGACACCGCGAGCGCGCTCGCCGCGGGCTGCCCGGTCGTCGTCAAGGCGCACCCGGACCACCCCGCCACCTCCGAGCTCTGCGCCTCGATCCTGCGCAGGGCCGCCGCACGGCACGACCTGCCCGAGGACGTCCTGACCTTGGTGCACGGCTTCGACGCCGGCGTCGAGCTGGTCAAGCACCCGCTCGTCTCCGCGGCCGGCTTCACCGGCTCGGTCCGCGGCGGCAGGGCGCTCTTCGACGCTGCCGCGGCCCGCCCCGCCCCGATCCCCTTCCACGGTGAGCTCGGCTCCCTCAACCCCGTCGTCGTCACCGAGGCCGCGGCGGCCGAGCGGGCGGAGCAGATCGGCGAGGGGCTCGGCGGCTCCATGACCATGGGCGCCGGGCAGTTCTGCACCAAGCCCGGCTTCGTGTTCGCCCCGTCCGGTGAGGCGGGCGACCAGCTGCTCAAGTCCCTCACCCGGACGGTCAGCGGCACCGCCGGCGGGATCATGCTCGACCACCGGATGCGGGACGCCTTCGTCCACGGAGTGGCCGAACGGGCCGCGCTCCCGGACGTGGAGGCCCCCGTCACCCCGGGTGCCGGCGGCGAACACACCGTCTCCCCGGGGTTCCTGACCGTACCGGCGCGGCGGCTGGCCGAGGAGGGCCCGCACGACGCGCTGCTGGAGGAGTGCTTCGGCCCGGTCACCGTCGTCGCGCGCTACGACTCCGCCGACGAGGTCACCGCCGTGCTCTCCCGCCTGCCCGGCAACCTCACGGCCACCCTCCAGATCGCCACGGAGCAGGCCGACGGAGACGCCGCCGGACTGCTGGCCGAGCTCACCCCGCTGGCCGGGCGCGTCCTCGTCAACGGCTGGCCGACCGGCGTCGCCGTCGCCCCCGCCCAGCACCACGGCGGCCCGTACCCGGCCACCACCTCGACCTCCACCTCGGTCGGCGCCACCGCGATCGAGCGCTGGCTGCGCCCGGTCAGCTACCAGACGACACCGGAGGCACTCCTGCCGCCCGAGCTGCGCGAGGACAACCCGCTCGGCCTGCCCCGCCGGGTGGACGGGCGGAGCGCATGACGGCGCCGAGCCTCCCCGAACTCCCCTTCGCCCTGGAGTCGTACGGGCCCGAGGGGGGATGGGCGTACGAGGACGGGGTGCTCACCGGATCCGCGGGCCCCGAGCAGGACCGGTTCGTCCCGCCCGGCGGCGACGCCCTGGAACCCGCGTCCGACGCGCCGCGCCTCCTCGGCGCGGTCCCGGAGGGCGACTTCCAGCTGATCGCCAGGGTGCGCGTCGGCTTCGCCTCGGCGTTCGACGCCGGCGTGCTCTACCTCCACGTGGGGGAGAGCGACTGGGCGAAGCTCTGCCTGGAGCTCTCCCCGGAACTCCCCACGGTCTGCACCGTGGTGACCCGGGGCCACTCCGACGACGTCAACTCCGCCGTCGTGGAGGGGGACACGCACTGGCTGCGGCTCAGCCGCATCGGCGGCGCCTTCGCCTTCCACGCCTCGGAGGACGGTGAACGCTGGACCTTCGTCCGTCTCTTCACCCTGGGGACGGAGCGGGAGCGCGCGTCGGCACGCGTCGGCTTCCTCGTCCAGTCGCCCACCGGCAAGGGCTGCGAAGCGGTCTTCGACCGCGTCGCCTTCCGCCCCACCGGCCCCGGCGGCCTGCGCGACGGCAGCTGACCGGCGGGAGGGACAGCACGCTCGGGGCCCGGAGTCCGAAGGGATTCCGGGCCCCTACCGCTGCTCGGCCACGTGACAGGCTCAGGGCCGAGGGCACCGAGCCGCGCGGGGAGCGCCGCCGGGCCCGGTCCGACGTGGGCCGGGCGTGGCCCCGTGGCGCTGCGGGGAATCAGCCGCCCCGGCCGAACGTTGCACGGGCGGCGGAGGTCCCCTCCGTACCCGTACAGCAGAGCTGGAGAGTAGAAGAGTCATGCGCGTCGAGATCTGGAGCGACATCGCCTGCCCCTGGTGCTACATAGGCAAGGCACGCTTCGAGAAGGGCCTGGCCGGGTTCGCACACCGGGGTGAGGTCGAGGTGGTCCACCGCTCCTTCGAGCTCGACCCCGGCCGCGCCAAGGGCGACACCGAGCTGGTGGTCGACATGCTGGCGCAGAAGTACGGGCGCACCCCCGAGGAGGCCCGTGGCATGGAAGCCAACGTGGCCGCGAACGCGCAGGCCGAGGGGCTCGGCTACCGTTCCGAGGGGCGTGACCACGGCAGCACCTTCGACATCCACCGGCTGCTGCACCTCGCCAAGGCGCGCGGGCGCCAGGACGAACTGCTGAGCCTCGCCTACCGGGCGAACTTCGCCGAGGAGCGTTCCGTCTTCGACGACGCGGTGCTGGTCGAACTCGGCGTCGAGGCCGGTCTCGACGCCGACGAGGTGCGCGCGGTGCTGGCCGACCCCGAGGCGTACGCGGACGACGTCCGGACCGACGAGCGCGAGGCGGCCGAGCTGGGTGCGAACGCGGTGCCGTTCTTCGTGTTCGACCGGCGCTACGGGATCTCCGGCGGACAGCCGTCCGAGGTCTTCGCCCAGGCGCTTGACCGGGCCTGGAAGGACCGTCCGGTCAGCGCGCTCACCACGCTCGGCGACGACGCCGCGGCCTGCGGCCCGGACGGGGCCTGCGAGGTCCCCCAGGGCGCGCCGGGGCAGCACGTGTGAGCACTCCCTGAGGGCACCCCCCTGACTCCCCGTGATTGACGGGGGAGACGAGGGGGCGCCAGGCTGGGACGCATGGAGACGTCGAAGATCCACCTGGTCACGGCCGCCGAGTTCGCACCGGAGGCCACGTACCTCAACACGTCGAGCTACGGTCTGCTGCCCCGGCGGACCGTCGAGGCCGTCAAGGCGCTCGCCGACGACAACGCCTCGGGCCGCCGGGCCGGTGCGGGCGGTTTCGACGCGGTGGACGGCGCGCGGGCCGGGTTCGCCCGGCTCGCCGGTGTCACCCCGGACCGGGTCGCCGTCGGCGGCTCGGTCGCCGCCCATGTGGGGCTCGTCGCCGCCTCGCTGGAGCCGGGTGCCGAAGTCCTGGCCCCGGAGGGTGAGTTCAGCTCGGTCGTCAGCCCGTTCGCGGTCCGGGGCGACCTGAGGATGCGATACGTCCCGCTGGAGGAACTGGCCGCGTCCGTGCGGCCGGAGACCGCAGTCGTCGCCTTCTCGGCCGTCCAGTCCGCCGACGGCAGGGTCGCCGACCTGGACGCGGTCCGGGCGGCTGCCGGTGCGCACGGCGCCCGGACCCTGCTGGACGCCAGCCAGTCGGCCGGCTGGCTGCCGCTGGACGCCGGGGCGTACGACTACACGGTCACCGGGGGCTTCAAGTTCCTGCTCTGCCCCCGGGGAGCCTCGTTCCTGACCGTGACCGAGGAGGCGCAGCAGACGCTGCCCTCGCTCTACGCGGGCTGGGTGTCGGCGGAGGACCGCTGGAACAGCACGTACGGGCCCGTCGGCCAACTGGCCTTCACCGCGAGGCGGTTCGACGAACCGGTCGCCTTCCTCTCGTACCACGGGGCGGAACGGTCCCTGGAGCTGCTGGCGGAGATCGGGGTCGACGCGCTGCACGCCCACGCCACCGGGCTCGCCGCCCGCTTCCGCGCCGGGCTGGCCGGCATCGGGCACGAGGCGGTCCCGGGTGGGTCGGCGGTCGTCGCCGTGCCCGGACTGGGCAGCCGGGAGGCCGAACTCGCGCGGGCGGGGGTCAGGATCTCGGACCGGGCCGGGAACCTGCGCGCGGCCTTCCACCTGTACAACACCGAGGCCGACGTCGACCGGGCGCTGGACGTGCTCTCGGGCTGAGACCACGGCCTGAACGGCGCCGGACCGCCACCGCCACCGGACCCCGCTCCCTGGTCCGGTCTGATCCGCCCGGCATCACGCGGTACGGCACCGTCCGTCAGGTCGAGGTCGACTGGACCCGGGTTGGCGGAGCCCGGGGCGGGAGGCCGCGGGCCGGGGCGCGCACCGGCCCGCGTGGCAGACTTCCGCCGTGAACGACGACACGACGCACGGCACGACGCACGGCCTACGGATCAGGCCCGGTGGCCCGGCAGACGCACCCGCCGTCCTGGACATGCTCGACTCCGCCGTTGCCTGGATGAACGCCCGTGGCAACACCGAACAGTGGGGGACGACCCCGTACTCGCAGACGTCCGGCGGCGCCGCGCGGGTCGAGCGCTACACCACACAGAACTCGCCGTACATCGCGGAGCTGGACGGCGCACCCGCGGGTGCGATGGTGCTGGACTCCGGGCCCAGCCCGCAGATGCCGATCGCCGCGGCCGGGGAACCGGAGCGGTACGTGCGCCTCCTGGTCTCCGACCGCCGGCACGCGGGTCTGGGCATCGGTGCGGCACTGCTGGCCCGCGCCGTGGAGGAGACCCGGCGGGCAGGCGTGGATCTGCTGAGGGTCGACTGCTGGGCGGGCGGCGGGGGCGGACTCGTCGCGTTCTACCAGCGCAACGGCTTCGTCCCCACGGACACGTTCCTGTCCGGGACCTGGCCGGGGCAGGTGCTGGCCCGGCGGGTCGGCTGACACCGAAGCCGGGACCGCCCCCACGGCCTCGCCCGTCGGGTCCCGGGTCCCTGGGGCGGTCACCGCGCCCCGGGGACCCGGCGGTCCGACGCCGTGCACCGCTGCGAACAGCGGCGTTCAGTGCGCCTCGACCGTCCTGCGGACGCTGTCGACGCTCCCGCAGCCGGCCTTCAGGTGCTTCTCCCGGTCACGGAGGAAGACCGCACCCAGCTCGGTCCGGCGCTCGTCCGGCACGTTCTCCCGGGCTCCGTTGAGGATCGTGCGCTCCTCCTCGTCGAGGTGGTGCGTGATGGCCTTCACGAGCTCTTCCAGCTTCTCGTCCCAGTCGTCGGAGCCGACCTCCTCCACCTCCATCAGGGCGAGGAGCGCCTCGTTGCCTTCCTGGTGCTCCTCCACCCCGTGGTCCACCTCTTCGTCGTCCACGTTCCGGAACCGCTTGAGCGCCGGATACACCTCGGTCTCCTCCGCCTCTCCATGGGCGACCAGGAGTGCGGCGAACTCCTTCAACGCCGACTCCCGGTCCTCCTCGACACTCCGCATCCGCCGCAGGAGTTCCTCCATGGTGCGGTGGTCCTCGAGAATCGCGGCTACCACGTCACGCGCTTCGGACACTTCGAGCTCCTCTTGTCGGCCGATGCTCCGCTGCTACCCCCGGGACGGGCGGACAAGCGGAGCCGGCCACGGCGATGCCCGGCGCCGCCCGCGAGCCCGGCCTGATCCGAACAAGAGCCCTACGGGACAGTCCTTGGAAGTCATCTCATTTGGTGAGTCTGCGGTAGCAGATGAGGGTGCAGGCGATGCTGGTGAAGGCGAGGAAGTGGTCGGCCTTGCGTTCGCAGCGTCGGTGGAGGCGGCAGCCGGCGAGCCAGGCCATGGTGCGTTCAGCGGTCCAGCGGTGGCGGCCCAGTCTTTGTGAGGACTCGACTCCCTTGCGGGCGATGCGGTGGGTGATGCCGCGCTCGCGTAACCGTCGCCGCAGGTCACCCGGGCCTTCGACCACTCGGAGAAACGACGGTGAGCCGTCGCCCCTGAGGGGCCGAACGACGCCGACGGCACCTGCTGCCAGGTACAACCCGACGTGGCCACGAAGACGATCGCGGCCGGCACTTCCCGGTCGCCGCGCCGACGCCGACCACCGCCCTGAGGCCGCGACGGCGCCTCCGGCACCAGCCGCTCGACGATCCCCACCGTGACTCACAGAATAACTGCGTCACCCAAATGAGATGGCCTCTCAAGGGTTCGTCACTTCTGCCGGCCGGGCTGACCGGTGGTCTTCGTTCAGAGGCACCGTCAGGTGTTCTTCCTACGAGGTCTGTTCACCTTCGTTGTGCCTTCGGGAGGCCGAGCGATCCTCCTCGAGCAGGCACACGATACGGTTTGCCTCGCATCCATCGGCCGCAGGACTCGAAGGCATCATTCACCGTGCCCGCGGGGACGGGCGCGTATGGCGGGAGGCCACCTGCGTGCTGTTCTCGGCTGGGCCCGCTGTGACGCCCGAGGGGCGGGGACTGTCGCCGACGGGCACTCCGTGGCTCTGCCTGCCGCGCGATGCCGTCCCCGCCAGTTGTCACCCGGAGGAGCCCATCACCATGCCCCAGCACGAAGAGGCGGCGGCCGAGCGGAAAGACCCGACCCCTCAGAAGGGTGGTGCCGGCCTTCCGGACCGGGTTCCTGCGCCGGAGTCGAGTGAGCGGGATCCTGCGGCCGGATCCATGCCCGCCTCCGCTCCGGAACCGAGGGGCGGAGTGGCCGGAACCGAGGTCTCGGCTGCCGGTACCGTCAGCACCGAAGGGCCTGTGCAGCCGAAGAAGCCCAGGGTGGGCACGGTGGCGGCCGAGGGCACCGCGAAGGCCGGGAAGCCTGTGGAATCAGAGGAATCAGGGCAGTCCGAAATAGCCGTGAATGTCGGAGGGGGCAGGGATGCCGGAGGGGCCGGAGTTGCCGCCGGGGCCGCGCCGGTCGGGGCGTCCCTGGTCTCCGAGGACGTTGGGCGGCCGGCCACGGCAGCCATCGGCGCCGATGGTGACGGGGCGCAATCCAGCCCCGCAGCAACAGGTGCGGACGGCGGCGCACCCGCTCCCGAGGAAGTGGGCCGCCCCGGTAAGGCCCTACTGGCAGCCGCGGCGATCGTCGGTGTCCTGCTTGTCAGTATCCCCTTCCTGATCGCCGTCGGTGACGACGGGGACGGTAGGCGCCCCGGTGCGAGCGAGGTCCCCGGCACGGTGCTCGGGGGCGGCACGGGCGCGCCCGGATCCTTCACTGCGGCCTCACCCGATGCCCAGCGGGACGGCGGGGCCACGGTCCGGGGCAGCGGCGCGGAGGTGTCCGGCCCGGGCTCGGACGAAGCCGGCTCCCCGGCGGGAGGAGACATCCCGGAGAAAGAGGCGAAGGGCGGGGCCGGCGAGCCCGGAACGGGTACCGCACCCGCCTCCACCGCGGACAAGCCGACTCCGGAATCCGGCACCTCGTCCCAGGCACCGAAGGCGCAGGCCGCCTCCACCGTCGTGTACACGGGGGTCGTGGGCCACGGTTGTCCCGTCCCGTCCGGTGGCGGCCACAAGCAGGTCAACTACTTCAGCGATGGCACAGCGGGCTGGTACACCCGGTCGACCGGAGCCTGGACAGGTGACGGGTGCAACGGCAGTTACGCTGCGGTACCCATGTCCGGTTCCACGGCCACAGACGCCAAGAGCAGGGTGATGTGGTGGTGGCGGCCAGGCACCGGAGCGCGTACGTGCCAGATCTCCGTGTTCATCCCGCACAGCAACACAACCCTGTACGTGGGAGGGCACCCCTCCACTTATCACGTGCTGGTCGACGCCAACGACCGGTCGACGAAGTACAGCAGCTTCACCGTCAACCAGGCCGGTCTGCGCGGTCAGTGGGTCAACGCCGGCACGTTCCCGGTGAAGGGCTTCACCATCGGCGTGAAGCTCCTCGACCGGGGTGACGACTCGTCCAGCGGTTGGGGCAAGGCCCATCACGCGGCCGCGCAGATGAAGGCAACCTGCCGCTCCTGAGCGGCCGGCCCTTCCTCGCCTTCACCAGCATCGCCTGCACCCTCATCTGCTACCGCAGACTCACCAAATGAGATGACTTCTCAGTCGAGCGGCGCGCCGTGCCACTTCCAGGACGTGACACGGTCGCGGCCCGGCAGGTCCGCGCGGCCGGTCGACCAGAGCAGCACGCCCCACCGGTCCGCGTCGTCCGGGGCGTCCGGGAAGAGCCGGGCCAGCACCCGGTCGCAGAGGTCCCGGGGCGGGGCCCAGGGGAGGGACAGCCCGGTGGCCACGTCATGCGTGTGCACCAGGGTCTCCACGATGCCCATCGCGGCGAAACCCTCCGGGTCGGAGAGCCCGAACACGTGGTGGGAGCGCACGTCGGCGGGGGTCGTCCGCACCATGGCCGTCAGCAGGGCCCCGCTCGCCTCGAGGGACTCGAGCAGCCCCGCTGGTCCGGCCGCCGCATCGGCGAAGACCGAGTTGGCAGGGCCGCCCTCGCGCCGCGGCGCGTAGTGGTACGACACCTCACGGTCCTGCGGCGGCCTGCGCGGGCCGAGCTGGACGGCGTACGCGAAGAGGTCGTCACTCAGGTGCTCGACGGTCTCCCAGCAGGTCCACTCCAGGGTCCCCGCCGGCCTCCGCCAGTCGTCCGCCCCCGCCTGTTCGAAGGTGTCGACCGCGAGCCGGACCGCCGACGTCACGTCGTCGGCGGTGAGGGGCAGCCGGGTGCCGGTCAGCGCGGCCCGTTCGCCGGCGCCGCACTCCACGCAGAACTCGTTGCCCTCGGGGTCGGCCATGGTCGCCCAGCCCCGGCCGTTCGGCTTGCGGTGGTCGCCCACCAGCGTGGCGCCCAGCGCGAGCAGCCGCTCGACCTCCTCGTCACGGGTCCGGTCCTCGGGGCGCAGGTCGAGGTGGATCCGGTTCTTCGTGCTCTTGGGTTCGGGTACCGAGACGAAGAGCAGCGCGCCCCGGGGCGTCTCGACCAGCGCCTCGGGGTCACCGGGCTCGTCGTCGTCGGATACCGGGCAACCGAGTGCACCGGCCCAGAACAGGGCCAGTTCGTAGGCGTCGGAGCAGTCGATGGTGATGTGCTGTACGAGCGAGGTCATGGACCGTACTCTCTCCGGCGGCGGGGAGCGCGGTCCAGCGAGTTGCACGCCGAAGGGGCGGGACGCACCGCGTCCCGCCCCTCGACCCACCGTCGTACGCCCCTACTTCACCGGGGTGAAGTCGCGCGCCCCGATGAACTCGGGCCGGCGGACCGGTGCCGAGAAGGGCTCCTGTGCCGTGTTCTCCACGCTGTTGAACACGATGAAGACGTTGCTCCGCGCGTACGGGGTGATGTTGTCCCCCGAGCCGTGCATGGCGTTGCAGTCGAACCAGGTCGCCGAACCGGCCTTGCCCGTGAAGAGCTTGATGCCGTGCCGGTCGGCCAGCTTCGTCAGGACCTCGTCGGACGGGATGCCGGCGTCCTGCATCTGCAGGGACTTCTTGTAGTTGTCCTTCGGCGTCTCGCCCGCACAGCCGACGAACGACTTGTGCGAACCGGGCATGATCATCAGCCCGCCGTTGGTGTCGAAGTTCTCGGTCAGCGCGATCGACACGGACACGGTCCGCATGTTCGGCAGGCCGTCCTCGGCGTGCCAGGTCTCGAAGTCCGAGTGCCAGTAGAAGCCCGAGGCCCCGAAGCCCGGCTTGACGTTGATCCTCGACTGATGCACGTACACGTCGGAGCCGAGGATCTGGCGGGCGCGGCCCACCACACGCTCGTCGGCCACCAGCTTCGCGAAGACCTCGCTGAGCTTGTGGACCTCGAAGACGGACCGCACGCTCTGCGACTGCGGCTCGATGACCGACCGCTCGTCGGCACGGACACCGGGGTCGGAGATCAGCCGTGCCAGCTCCGCCTGGTAAACGGCCACCTCGTCGGGGGTGACGAGCTGGTCGACGGTGAGGAAGCCGTTCTCCTCGAAGCCCTGGAGGTCCTTCGCGGTGACCGGACCCGGCGCGCCCGGCGCGGACCAGATGACCGGGTCCTGGCGGGGAGTGGTCATCTCGGCGGCGCCGCGCGAGGGGTACAGGTCGGCGCGTACATCGGTGGTCATGGTTCAGCCCTCCTCTGTCAAAAGCGGGTACACACCGTTCTCGTCATGGTCCTCCCGTCCGGTGACGGGGGGGTTGAAGACGCACACGCAGCGGAAGTCGGTCTTCGGCCGCAGGGTGTGGTGCTCGTGCCCGTTCAGCAGGTACATCGTTCCGGGGGAGATCCAGTGCTTCTCGCCGGTCTCGTCGTTGGTGAGCTCGGCCTCGCCCTCGGTGCACAGCACGGCCTCGATGTGGTTCGCGTACCACATCGACGTCTCCGTGCCGGCGTACAGCACGGTCTCGTGGAGCGAGAAGCCCACCTTCTCCTTGGCGAGCACGATGCGCTTGCTCTCCCAGGTACCTGAAGCGGACTTGATGTGCCGGTCGGTGTTCTCGATGTCACTGAAAGATCGGACGATCACGGTGCGATGGTGCCTTTCTCTTCTGTCCTGCTCATTGGTGCCTGCGCGGGGGAGTACCCCGCTCAGGCGGTCTCGCGGACGGAGCGGGCCAGCGTGCGCAGGCCCTCGTCCAGCTCTTCGGGGGTGATGGTCAGCGGCGGCAGCAGCTTCACGACCTCGGACTGCGGGCCGGAGGTCTCCAGCAGCATGCCCAGCTCGAAGGCGCGGGCGCAGACCGCGGAGGCGCGCGCGGGGTCGGTGAACTCCAGGCCCCAGACCAGACCGCGGCCACGGAACTGCGCGGTCGCGTCCTCGGCGCAGATCGCCAGCAGCGTCTGCTCGACCTGCTCGCCGCGGGCCAGGGTCTGCTTCTCCATCTGGCCGTCCGCCCAGTAGGCGTCGAGCGTGGCGGCGGCGGTGACGAAGGCCGGGTTGTTGCCGCGGAAGGTGCCGTTGTGCTCGCCCGGCTCCCAGACGTCGAGCTCGCCCTTGAAGAGGCAGAGCGACATCGGCAGGCCGTAGCCGCTGATCGACTTCGACAGCGTGACGATGTCCGGGACGATGCCGGACTCCTCGAAGGAGAAGAAGCCGCCGGTCCGGCCGCAGCCCATCTGGATGTCGTCGACGATCAGGAGCATGTCCTGGCGGTGGCACAGGTCCTGCAGCGCCCGCAGCCACTCGGCACGGGCGACGTTGATGCCGCCCTCTCCCTGCACGGTCTCCACGATCACGGCGGCCGGCTTGTTGAGGCCGGAACCCTGGTCCTCCAGGAGCCGCTCGAACCAGAGGAAGTCGGGGATCTTGCCCTCGAAGTAGTTGTCGAACGGCATCGGGGTGCCGTGCACCAGCGGGATGCCGGCGCCGGCCCGCTTGAAGGCGTTGCCGGTCACGGCGAGCGAGCCGAGCGACATGCCGTGGAAGGCGTTGGTGAACGAGACGACCGACTCGCGGCCCTTGACCTTGCGGGCGAGCTTCAGCGCCGACTCGACGGCGTTCGTGCCGGTCGGGCCGGGGAACATCACCTTGTAGGGCAGGTCGCGGGGGCGCAGGATGACGTTCTCGAACGTCTCGAGGAAGGCCCGCTTGGCGGTCGTGGCCATGTCCAGTCCGTGGGTGATGCCGTCGCGCTCGATGTAGTCGATCAGCGCGCGTTTCAGCACCGGGTTGTTGTGGCCGTAGTTGAGCGATCCGGCACCGGCGAAGAAGTCGAGGTACGAGTGGCCGTCCTCGTCCGTGAGCCGGGCGCCCTGCGCACGGTCGAAGACCGCGGGCCAGCTGCGGCAGTAGCTGCGTACTTCCGACTCAAGGCTTTCGAAGACACTCAGGGCGGGCGGGGTGATGGTCACAGCGAATCTCCTGCTCGAGGGGGGTGTGACGGGCGGCGGGTCAGGCATGCCCCGGGGAAGGCCGCGCCCGGGCGGGGCGCGGAGGGGCGCTGGAGGCCCTAGAACGGACCGATGCGGTACAGCACTTCCGGCAGGTGCGTGTCCTCGGGGAACAGCGCGCCCTCGAAGAGCACCTCGTGCTCCAGCGGCACGTCGTGCCGCTGCGCGAAGGAGGTGAACAGCCGGTCGGAGGCCGTGTTGTCCGGGGTGATGGTCGTCTCGACCGAGGCAAGACCCTGCTCGGAGGCCACGCGGGCGGTCAGCGCGTCCAGCAGCTCGGCGGCCAGTCCCTTGCCGCGGTGGGCACTGTCGACTGCGACCTGCCAGACGACGAGCGTCTCGGGGCGGTCGGGGCGGATGTACCCGGTCACGAAGGCGATCGGGTCGCCGTTCTCGTCGCGGGCGACCACTGAGGTCTCCGCGAAGTCACGGCACCACAGCAGGTAGCTGTACGAGGAGTTGAGGTCCAGCACCTCGGAGTCGCGGGCGATGCGCCAGAGCGCGGCTCCGTCCTCCACTCGCGGGGTGTCGATTCTGAGGAATTCGCTTCGGGCACGGGCAAAATCTGCTGGTGCGGCGGTCATGCGAATTGAATTTACCCAGCAAAAAGGAAAATTGCATCGTCGCAAGGGGTTGGGTCAAGGGGTCTGCTGTGTTATCACGCGGGCGCGGGCCGACCGCGATCCGGTGGAGATTCGAGAGTATTTGTCCTGAATTTATCGGTCATAACGGAACCTCTGTTGAGTCGGTCACATAGTTGTAACTCCTGTGACACGCGTTCGGATTGTGTGGAGCCGACTTGCGGGAAGTCCCGTGTTTAGGGATGCGAGAAGCGGGAAGAAGAATGTGGGGAGCTACGCCGGATAAAGTAGCTCCCCTTTTATGTGTGCCGAACCGGCCGAATATGCGCCGGAATTCAATTCAGCTGTTCGGCCAGGTTTCCCGCACGGCCTCGTGGGCAGCATGGGGATCGGTCTCCCGGCCGGCGTCCGCCAGTGCGGTGCCGAGGGCGGCCAGCGAGGAGAGCACCGCCTCACGCGTCGCGTCCCCGCCGTAGTGGTTGACCCGGATCATCTCCTTGGACAGCGCCCCGCCACCCGCGATCAGCGGCAGCGACGGGTCGGCCGCGAGGGCGCGGGCGACCACGGCCGCGGCGTCCACCCCCGCGGGTACGCGCAGCGTCGTCGCGACCGGCGCCGCGTCACGGGCGTCGTGGACGTACGGCTCCAGCCCGCCGCCGAGCGCCGTGGCACCCGCCCGGGTCGCCGCCGCGGCCGACGCGTGCCGTGCCGTCACGGTGTCCAGGCCGTCCGCCTCGATCCGCTCCAGGCACGCCTCCAGGGCCAGCATCTCCAGTTGCGCGGGAGCGTGCGGCAGCGCCGCCCGGCCGCCGTCGATCCAGCGTGCCTTCCAGTCGAGCAGCGAGAGGTACGACTGACGCGGGGCCCGCGGGTTGGCGGCCATCCGCTCCCACGCCCGCGGGCTCACGGACACCGCCGAGACCCCGGCCGGCCCGCCCATAGCCTTCTGCGCGCCGATGACGCACAGGTCCACGCCCCAGACGTCCGGCAGCAGTGGCTCCGCACCCACCGACGCGACGGCGTCCAGCATGAACAGCGCCCCGTGCGCCCGCACGACCTCACCGATCGCGGCGACCGGGTTGGTGTTCCCGGTGGCCGCCTCGGCGTGCACCAGCGACACGAAGTCGATCTCCGGGTGCTCGGCCAGCGCCCGCTCGACCTGCTCGGCCGTGACCGCCGAGTGGAACGGCACCGCCAGGTCGACGACCTCGGCGCCGCAGTCGCGCAGCCAGTTGCCGAAGGTCTGGCCGTACGGTCCGGTGACGATGTTCAGCGCGGTCGAGCCGGGGCGCGCGCCGCCCCGGATGCAGCCTTCCAGGGGCAGCAGCGCCTCGCCCTGCGTGATGACGACGTCCTGCCCGGTGGCGAGGAGGTCGGCCACCCGCCTCTCGATCGCCGCGAAACGAGCGGCGGTGAGCGGGGCGAGGTCGAGGAACGGGTGCGTCACTGTGGTGCTCTCTTCGGGTCGGCCGGTGCGCTGTCAGCGCCTGCGTCGAGGGTACCCAGCACCTCCTGGAGCCCTGCCGGGACGGCCTCGTACAGTGCTGTGCATGAGCGATCACGAGGTGGCGCCGGTGCTGCGGATCAAGGGGCGGGTGCTCGTCGGACCCGACGAGGTGAGGGACGGGCTCTGGGCCGTCGGCGGGCGCGTCACCTACGAGCGGCCGCCCGGCGCCGACGACGCCGTGACGCTCACCGGATGGGCGCTCCCCGGTCTGGTCGACGCGCACTGCCACGTCGGCCTCGACCACCAGGGGCCCGTGGACGCGGCGACCAGCGAGAAGCAGGCACTCACCGACCGGGAGGCGGGCACGTTGCTCATCCGGGACGCGGGATCGCCCTCCGACACCCGGTGGACGGACGAGCGCGAGGACCTGCCGAAGATCATCAGGGCCGGCCGGCACATCGCCAGGACCCGGCGCTACATCCGCAACTACGCCCATGAGATCGAGCCCGGCGACCTCGTCGCCTACGTCGCGCGGGAGGCCCGCCGCGGCGACGGCTGGGTGAAGCTCGTGGGTGACTGGATCGACCGGGACGCCGGGGACCTGACCGCGTGCTGGCCCCGCGGTGAGGTCGAGGCCGCCATCGCCGAGGCGCACCGGCTCGGCGCCCGGGTCACGGCCCACTGCTTCGCCGAGGCGGCGCTCCGTGACCTGGTGGAGGCCGGCATCGACTGCGTCGAGCACGCGACGGGGCTGACCGAGGACACGATCCCGCTCTTCGCGGAGCGGGGGGTGGCGATCGTCCCCACGCTGGTCAACATCGCCACGTTCCCCGACCTCGCGGAGGCCGGGGAGTCCAGGTTCCCGCGCTGGTCCGCCCATATGCGACGGCTCCACGCGAACCGCTACGACACCGTGCGCGCGGCGTACGACGCGGGCATCCCGGTCTTCGCCGGTACGGACGCCGGCGGTTCGCTGGCCCACGGGCTGATCGCGGACGAGGTCGCCGAGCTGGTCGAGGCGGGCATCCCGCCGCTGGACGCGCTCTCCGCCACGGCCTGGGGCGCACGGCGCTGGCTGGGCCGTCCGGTGCTGGAGGAGGGCGCTCCGGCGGACCTGGTGCTCTACGACGAGGACCCGAGGGCGGACGTGAGGGTGCTCTCGTCCCCGCGCAGGGTGGTGCTCAACGGACGGGTGACCGGCTGACGCGGGTTGACCCTCGCGCGGGTGCCGTGTTGACCGGCGGTGACTCCTGGGCCGGTTCCTCGTTGAGGGCGCCTCCTCCTCCCGTTCTACGGGCCTGACAGGCGCCCTCCCGGGGTGAAAGGGGTGACCCCGAGGAACTCCTGCGCTACCGGATTCGAATACCCGCGCGGAAACCCCTCTTTGGAGTGAACTGACTTCGGGTGTCCGTCAGTTCACTCTCCGTGCGTAAAGATTCACGGAGTCGAGGCCGCCGGTGCCCGCGATGTCCCCCATTGGACGGCGCCGGCGGCTCCATGTCTCTTGTGGGGGTTCCACCATCTTGAACAGCAACACCTTCCGCCTGGCCGCCCTGGCGGTCGCAGCCGCTCCCGTCGCCCTGCTCGTCGCCGTCCCCGCGCACGCAGCCGACGCGACGGCCCCGGCCACCCCGGGACGCGGCCACGGAAAGGCGAGCGCGGTCGTGCTCCGCGCCGGGCTGGACGTCTCACTCCTGAACAAGTCGGTCCGGGTGCCGCTCACCACCACGCTCAACGAGGTGCACGCGCCCGCGAGCGCGGAGAAAACGGCGCTCACCGTCGAGCTCGACAGCGTCGACAAGGGCCGTCCCGTCCACCTGCTGAAGGCGGAGGCGGCCAGGGCGGACGCCACGGTGGACGGGCACCGGGCACGGGGGTACGCCAACCTCGCCGAGGCCCGCGTCCACCTGCCCGGACTGCCGCTGCTCTCGCTGATCGAGGTCCGGAAGGTCACATCCGAGGCACGCTGCCAGGTGGGCAGGAAGCCCGTGGCGGAGTCCCAGGTGCTCGGGCACGTGACGGTGCTCGGCAAGCGGGTCCGGCTCACCTCGGGCGGCACCACCGAGGTCCGGGTGCCCGGGGTCGGTGAGGTGGCCCTCGACCTGTCGAAGACCGCGACCACCACGCGGACGGCGGCCGCGACGGCGCTCCGGCTCGGGGTGTCGGTGAACCCGCTGAATCTGAACGTCGCCGAGGTGGAGGGCGAGATCACACTGGCCGAGGCGACGTGCGAGACGCCGAAGGGCGGTGGCTCAGGGAACGGAGGCTCGCACAACGGCGGTTCGGGCGACGGCGGATCCGAGGACGGGGGCTCGGGGAACGGCGGCTCGGACGACGGGGGCTCCGCCGGCACCGGCGGCCCGACGGGCGGCGACGACGGGTCCGGTGACACGGGGGGCTCCGGCGGCACGGGAGGATCCGGTGAGACCGGCGGTACGGGCGGAAGCGGCACCGGCGGCGAGGAGCACCCCGTCGAGGTGAAGCCGCAGACCGGTTCCGAGCCGGTCCGCGCCTCCGGCACCGGAGACCTCGCGGAGACCGGCTCCAGCTCCTCCACGCCGTACATCGCGGGGGGTGCCGCCCTGCTCCTGGCGGCCGGGGCGGGGGCCACGGTCGCCGCTCGCAGGCGCGCCCGGGGCTGACCGCCCCGCCGAGCACTCCCCGCGAGGGGTGCGGTGTCCGCGGACACCGCA
>NZ_JBFALP010000014.1:0-174274 GCF_040660235.1 Streptomyces sp. NPDC049970
TGCCGAAGACGTCGACGGAGCAGGACGGTGTTCCCGGCCCCGTGATGTGGCAGCGCACACAGAACTGGCTGCGGATCGAGTCGGGCTACACCGGCCCCATCGACGGCGTACCAGGACCCGGCACCTACACCGCGCTCCAGCGGAACATGCGCAACTGGGGCTACACCGGACCCACCGACGGCGTACCCGGACCCAACACCTGGGCCGCCGTCCAACGCCTGGCCGCCGCGAACGGCTACACCGGCCCCATCGACGGCGTGATGGGACCCAACTCCTGGCGCGCCTTCAGCCACTTCATCAACCAGGACCGCTGGAACTGACCCCCCACCACCACCGCCTCTTCCGCCGGCAGGCGCGAGCCGGTCGCCCCGGCCGCGCACGACGCCGCGGACCGTGCCGTCCGGCGCCCGGCCTCAACCGCCGGGGGCCGGATCCCCGGCGGTCGCGGCGACCCGGGCGCGCACCGCGTCGAGATGGTGCAGCGAACGCAGCACCTCGTCCCGGTCCACGCCGAAGTCGACCAGGCACGCGATCTCGTCCACGCCCATCGCCGCGACCCTGCGGACCACCTCGACACCGTCCTCGACGGTGCCGAACATGCCCGCACTGGTGAAGAGCCGGTCGAACTGCCTGGCGAGCATGAACTCCCTGTCCTGGGCGGAGATCCGGTTCAGATCGAAGCCGTCGGATCCGGGAGCCGCCGGGGACGCGGCGATCAGCTCCATCGAGCTGCGCAGATACCCCGTGAGCGGCGCGCGCACCAGCTCGCGCACCTGCTCGCGGTCCTCGCCGAGCATGGCGTGCAGCATCAGTACGACGTGCCCGCGGGCCTCCGGCCCGTGCTCCTCCGCCAGCGCTTCCCGGTAGGTGGCGATGTTGCGCTCCAGGGCGTCGTCCGCCTGGCCGAGCTGGTGGGTCAGGATGCCCGTGCCGAGTGTGCCCGCGATCCGGAAGCTCTGCGGCGAGCCGGCGGCCGTGATCCACACCGGCAGCTCCGCCTGGACCGGGCGGGGAAAGAGCCGGACGCGCCGCTGCTCGCCCTCAGGACCGTCGAACTCGGCCTCCTCGCCGCGCCAGAGCCGCTGTACGGTACTGATCGCCTCCACCATGATGTTCTTGCGGTCCTTGTAGTTCTCCGGCTGGAGCAGGAAGTCCCCGGCGTGCCAGCCGGAGGCGAAGGAGACACCCGCGCGGCCCCCGGAGAGGTTGTCGACGACGGACCACTCCTCAGCTATCCGGACCGGATGGTGCAGCGGGGCGACCACACTGCCGGCCCGGATCGCCACTCGCTCGGTCACCGCGGCCAGGGCCGCTCCGGTCAGCGAGGGATTCGGATACTGCCCTCCGAAGTTGTGGAAGTGCCGTTCGGGGGTCCACACCGCACGGAAGCCGTGGGTGTCCGCGAAACGGGCGCTCTCCAGCAGGAGGCGGTACAGGTCCCCGTCGCTCTCCACGGAGCTGTCGGCCGCGGTGTCGGCGAAGAAGAAGAGGCTCAGGTCCATCGGTCCATCCCTCGGATTCAGGTTGCTACGGCCACGCAGACCACCAGGCCGCCGTGGTGACTGAGCGACAGGTCGATCCGTTCGACTCCGGCCAGCTCCGCGACGGCCAGGGCCCCGCCGCCGAGCCGGACCCGTGGTGCCCCGTGCGCGTCGGCCAGCACCTCGATCTCCCGCCAGACCAGGCCCTGGCCCAGTCCCCGGCCGAGCGCCTTCGCGCTGGCCTCCTTGGCGCAGAACCGTCCCGCCAGGTACTCCTCACGCCGCGGCGCGCCCAGGGTCTCGGCGTGCGCGAGCTCCGCGGCGGAGAACACGATCCGCCGTCCGCCCGGATGCGCGGCGATCTTCGCGAACCGGGCGATCTCCAGCAGGTCGATGCCCACTCTCATGACGCCCCGCCTTTCCGTACCTGCCCCCTCACCCACGCACGCGAGACGTGCAGGCGCTGGATGTCGCTGGTGCCCTCCATGAACTCGAAGGAGCCCACGTCGCGTGTCCACTTCTCGAGCAGCGGGTGGTCGATGAGCGCCGAAGGGCCGAGTGACCGCACCGCCCAGCGCGATGCCTCCCGCGCCGCGGCCACCGCCGCGATCTTGGCCGTACTGGAGAGTGAACCCGCGTCCCGGTCGTGGTCCAGGGCGGCCCCGGCCTCGTAGACGAGGTGACGGCAGCTCTCCAGCCGGGCCGCGACGGCCTCCAGGCCCGGTGCGTGCGGACGCTCGGCGCGCACCAGGTCCACACAGGCGAGCCCGGTGCCGACCGCGAGCGCGGCGACCTGGGGCCGTACGGTGTTGAACACGTGCACGGCACCCCACAGGCCGCGACGGGTGGGCGGCAGATGCCGGGCCAGCAGCCGTTCCTCCGGTACGGCGACGCCTTCGAGCCTGATCTCGCCGAGGGCCGTGCCGCGCAGGCCCACCATGTCCAGCTCCCGTGCGTGGAAGCCGGGGTCGTCGGCCCCGACGAGCGCGGCCCGGATCGACAGCGGTCCGCCGCCCGTCCGGGCGAAGACGACGCCGATGTCACCGCGGGCCCCGTTGCCGATGTACTTCTTCGTCCCGTCCAGCCGGTACGACCCCGGAGCCTCGCGGCGCAGAGCGCATTCCAGACCGCTTGCGTCACTGCCCCGGCCGGGTTCGGTGACCGCGAAGAACGTCCAGACGGCCTCTCCGGCGACCGCACGGTAGAAGTGCTCCCGCTGCGTCTCGTCGCCGAACCGTTCCAGGAGTATCCCGGCCAGGCTCGGGCCCGGTGCGGCAAGCACCATCCCCGCGTCCCCGTAGGCCAGTTCGAGCATCCACACCAGTGTGTCCAGACACGAACCCGCCGAGTACGTGAAGCGCCCGACACGCAGCGGGTCGCCGTAGCGCTCCGGAGTCGTGCAGCGGCGTATCAGGTCGAAACCGCTGACACCCAGGTGCGGTTTCATGTCGCCGGGAGCCGTGTCGAGCGCCGCCGCGTGGTCGCGGAGTTCACCCGCGCTCTCGGCGGCGGCGCCGCGCAGCGCCAGGAGTCGTTCGCCGAGTTCGGCCACGGTCATCGTGCTCCTTCCGGGACGTCCGGCCGGGCCAGCCACAGGTCCGCGGCGAGCGCGGACATGTACAGCGCGCGCACCGGATGGTCGGTGATGTACCCCTCGGCGCCGAACAGCCGGGTCGTCACCCAGCCCGCCTCGGTCAGCCGCTCGTGCCGGTCCCACACGGCCTCGGCGGAGTCGCTCTCGGGCGCGGCCGAGGTGACGGCGATCTCGGTGACCACGTCGGCCACCGATCCGCCCACCAGCTGATGGTCGATCAGCGGGATGCCGCCGAAGCGGCGGTCCGTCAGCCGCTCCACCGCCGTGTCCAGCATGCGGGAGAGCAGACCGGCCCGTACGGCGGCCAGGCGGGCCGCGCGCCGCCCGGTGAGCCCCGGGCCGGCGCCCGAGCCGCCGAAGCGGACCACGGCCAGTCCTTCGAGAGCCGCGAACGGGTGCGGCAGCACCTCCGCACTTCCGGCCCCACCCGCGCCCACCGCGGCCGCGGGCAGGACCGCCGCGCCGCCCGGTGCCTCGGCGGCCGGGTCGAGTCCTTCCAGCACCGCTGCGAGGCCGGCGGCCAGGCCGCCGTCGCGCCCTAGGTCCCGGCAGCGCCGCAGGTCGTCCGCGGCGGCTCCGTTCACGAGGCCGCTCCCGGACGCAGCCCGGCCCTGAACAGCCGGCCGGAGTGCGGATCGTAGTCGGCCACCACCGTGTACCGGTCCGGTGCCCAGTGCGCGGCGAGCGCCGCCCAGGCGCTGGTGCACAGCCGGTCGCGTGCCCCCTCGACCAGGTCGAGCCCCGTGCGCAGCCGCGGATCGAGCAGGTCGGCGAGCATCCTGCCCACCACGACCCTGGCCCGCGGCCCGTGTCCCGAGAGCAGCCGGGCCACCGCGTCCGGGCCGGCGACCCGCTCGTCCACGAAGTCGACCTCCACGGCCGGCTGCCCGCCCCCGCTGTCGGTGCTCAGCAGCACGGCGCAGTCGGTGCTGGGCCCGGTGTGCGTGTCCGCGTCGAAGTAGGGGAGGGTGGACTGGTCGAGCACCAGCACGGCGCCCTCGGCCAGCTCGTCAGCCGCGTACATGCGGGACAGGACGCGCAGCGCCGTGAACGGGGCGCCCACCCCCTGCCCCGCCACCGAGAACACCTGAGGATTCCCGGGGCACCGCTCGGCCAGGTAGCAGCCCGCCACCTCGACGATGCTCATGTCGGGTACGTGATAGGCGAGCACGACCTTGTCCAGCGGGGGCAGCGGCCGGTCCAGGCCGTCGAGCAGCTCCCGCGCCATGCCTATGAAGGAGTTGCCGCCCCCGCCCGAGTAGCGCTGGTGGTCGGGTTCCTCGCCGAACGAGGCGAGGAACTGCGTCATGAACCTGAGGTCGACCCCTGCCAGCGTGGCCGGCCGCCCGGGAAAGTCCCGGGCGGCCGGGCGGCCCAGCCGCAGAGTCCTGCTGCCGTCCGGGCGCGCGGCGTCACGCGGCGGCGCCTGCGTAGTCTGCCGCATCGGTCAGGAGGCCTGTTCCTGCCCGGACGTGCACGCCTCGACGTACGCGGTCAGGCTGCCGACCGTCTCGAAGACCTCCGGCGTCAGCTCGTCCGGGTCGATCTGCAGCCCCAGGGTGTCCTCCAGCTCCATCAGCAGCTCGATCACACTCGTGGAGTCCAGCGCCAGATCGCTGAACAGCCTTGTCTGCGGCGTCAGCTCGGGCAGTTCCTTGTTCAGCACCGCGGCGAGCGCTTCATGGAGCGCGTCGGCTGTCGTGGCGTTGTCGGTGTTCACCATGGTCTCAGCTCCGTTACGAGGGGGAGTGGGCGGATCAGCCGAGGTGGTCGGCGTCGCGCAGTTCGGGGTAGGTGCTCTGCTTGCCGAGGACGTCGTCGACCGTGTCCCGGCGGCGCACCAGGAACGACCGGCCGCCCCGCAGCACGACCTCGGCCGGGTAGCCGTGGCTGAGGAAGTACACCGGCGAGGCCGAGGGCCCGTAGGCCCCCGACCGCAGCACACCGATGAGGTCTCCCGGCCTGAGTTCGGGCAGGGCCACCCCCTTGGCGACGGTGTCGTTCGGGGTGCACAGCGGACCGGCGATGTTCCAGCGGCCGGCTTCCTCGGACGGCTCGGCCGTCCGCGAGAGCAGGCCGATCGGGAAGTTGCGCTTGACGAAGGACCCGATGCCCACCGCGGCCATGTGGTGGTGGGTGCCGCCGTCCGCGACGGCGAAGTTCTCGCCCATGGACTTCTTGGTGTACCGCACCCGCATCAGGTAGGTGCCGCCGAGCGCCGTCAGGTACCGGCCGGCCTCCATGATGAGCCGGGTCTCCGGGTGTGCCGAGGCGAACCGGTCCAGCAGCGGGTTGAGGTCCTTGGCCAGCACGGCCGTGTCCAGCTCCTCCTCTCCGTCGAAGTAGGCCGCACCCAGTCCTCCGCCGATGTCCACCGCCTCCAGGCGGATTCCGGTCGCCTGCGCGATCCGTTCGGCGAGGTCCAGGATGTAGGTGGTGTTCTTGACGATCACTCCGGCGTCGAGGATGCGCGTGCCCAGGTACACCTGGACTCCGGCCACGTCGGCGTGCCGGAACGCGGTCAGGGCCGGGCCCGCCGCGAGGATCTCGGCCTCGTCGATGCCGAACTGGCGCGGTTTGCCGCCCATGGTCAGACGCGAACCCGCGATGGAAAGGGCCGGGTTGACCCGCAGCATCACCCGTTGGCGCACCTCGCGCGCGTGGGCCGCCGCGTCGATCAGCTCGAGTTCGGCGAACGACTCGCAGACGATCGCGTAGATGCCCGCCTCCACGCAGGCTTCGATCTCCTCCCCGCTCTTGCCGGGGCCGAGGAAGACGATGTCGGCCGGATCGGTCCCCGCGTCGAGGACCAGCCGCAGTTCGGCGAGGGACGAGACCTCGGCGCGCGCCCCCGCGGCGTGCAGGACGTCGTAGACGCCCCTGTTCGGGTTCGACTTGAGCGAGTAGAAGACCTCCAGCGAGGGGTGCAGGGTGGAGCGCAGGGCCTGGAGGTTCGCGGCGAGCCAGTCGCCGTCGTACACATAGGTCGGGGTTCCGTACCGGGCGGCGATGCCGTTCCAGTCGACGTCTTCCCGCACGGCTTCACTCACGGCTTGGCCACCATTTCGTTCAGCAGGGTCTCGGCCCGTTCTCTCGTCCGCCGTACGTCCTGTTCGTCGTCGCCGACACAGATCGCGTAGAGGCGGCCGTAAGGCTTTCCTTCGGCCCGGAGCATGGCGTTCAGGGTCGCGAAGTTGTTGATCAGTACGCCGTTCGGCCTGCCCGTATCCGCCCCGGCCCGTGGTGTGCCGTCCAGGAGCAGTTCGCCGAGCGCCGCACGCACCTCGTCGAAGCCGTGCACGCGGCTCGGGCGGAGGTCGAAGGTCGTGGCGAGCGCGTACCGTCCTTCCCCGATCAGCCGCTCGGCGATCCGGTTCTGGTAGGTCGCCATGTTGAACCGCGCGTTGATCTCCAGGCAGGGGTAGAGCGTGCCGTCCGCGGCGAGCAGCGCGTCGACGCCGGCCAGCCCGAAGTAGCCGGCCGCGGCGAGCTCCTTGCCGATGACGTCGGCCGCCACCCGCAGCTCCTCGACCTGGTCCGGCCGCAGCGCCGGAGGGAACAGGTGACCGCGGTGCACGCCGTTCTCCGTCAGCGCGGTCTTCACCGTCTCGAACCCGACCTGACCGTCACGGCCCACCACGAACTGGTAGTTGAGGTCGGCCTGCTTGTCGATCCAGCGTTCGACGACGACCGACACACGCCGGTCCGCCCCGGCCCGCCGCTCGATCATCCGCAGCAGCCGCTCGCCCCGCTTCGCGTCCTCGATCACGACCATGCCGCGCCCCGACACGCCCAGCGACTCCTTGACGACGACGGGGGAGCCCGTCTGCACCAGATGGACGTCGAGCGCCTCCGCCAGCTCCTCCACCGTCCTGCACACGGCACCGGGAACGGCGGTCAGGCCGGCGGCGTCCACCAGCTCCCGGCTGAAGATCTTCCCGTTCACCTCCTTGCAGACGGCCGCGGAAGGACCGGCCAGCGGCAGCCCCGCGGCCTCGGCCAGGCGCTCCTCGTCCGGGGAGATCCCGAGCGGCATCAGGTACGTACGGCCGTCGGCGAGCGCGCGCAGGGCACCGAGCAGCGCGGGTGAGTCCAGCGCGTCCGCGGTGACCGACCGGTCCGGCACGTTGCGGTCGACCGTCAGTCGCGCGCCGTCGGCCGCGCCGAGAGCGTCGAGGTAGGCGGCGTAGCCGGGATCGACCGCCTCCTTGAGGACCACGGCGTCGTGCTCGTCCGCGAGCAGGACGCCGACCTCCTCGATCCGGTTCACCGTGGCCGAGGAGAAGGAGAGGCCCGCGCCCGGCAGCCCCGGCTCGTCCCGGCCCCAGACACGCTCGACCTCGAAGTTGTTGACGTAGACGAATCGGGCGGTCGGATCTCCGACCAGGGCGGACTTCAGCCGTGCGGTGAACCCTTCGGCCGCCGTGGCGCCGTGCGCGGGAGACTCGGGTGGGGGAGACATCTCACTCCTGTCCGGTAGAGGTTCTGGCCACAGCGGCGGCGAAGGTCCCGCCCTGACCCGCGGAGACCATCAGCACGTTGGCTCCCGGCCGCACCACGCCCTCGGCGCGCGCGGTCGAGAGGTTCATGAACGGGTCCGCGCAGAAGCAGTGACCCGTCTTCGGAACGTTCTCCAGATAGATCCGGTCGAGCGGGAGACCCAGCCTCCGTGCGGTGGTGGTCCACGAGTAGCGGTTCACGTTGTGCGGCAGGACCAGGTCGATCTCGTCGAGTCCGAGGCCCGCGGCGTCGATCGCGTCGAGCATCACGGCCGCCAGTTCCGGGGAGTAGGCCAGGCGGTAGCGGTGCTGCAGGTCCGGGGGCATGTTCATGGCCTGGTGGAACTCGCCGCACGTGCGGTGCGCGACGCTCAGCAGCGCGTCTCCCGGCCCGTCCAGGCCGACCACCACGCCGGCTGTCGCGTCCCCGAGGACCGAGGTCCCCGGCAGGTGCTGCATCACCGAGGACAGGGCCTTCTCGCCGATGAGGACCAGCGCCGTACTCCCCGCGGGCTCCCCCGCGAGCAGGCTCTCGGCCACCTTCAGCGCGGACAGTCCGATCGCGCAGCCCTGATGGGACATCGAGAACGCGGTGGCACCGTCCAGACCGAACTTCGCGCGCAGCACATCCATCCAGCGCAGGCCCGGCAGTGCGAGGTGCTGCACCGTATGGGCGTGGATCAGGTAGCGCACCTGGGACCGGTCGGTCTCCGCCAGCGCCTCCTGGCCGATGGCCAGCAGCATGTCCAGCGTGGAGAGTCCCTCGGCGACGACGATCCGGTCGAGCCCCAGGAACCGGGTCAGCAGCCTGACCTCGGACCGGGAGATCTCCAGCTGCTCGCGCAGGTCCGGGATGGCCGCGCTGTGCTCCGGTACGAAGGGCACGACCTTACGCAGATAGAGCACGGGACCACTCCAGGACGGCCATGGCGCTGTAGAGCTTGTTCTCCGCCTGCTCGAAGGCGATGCTCGCGGGTCCGTCCAGCACCTCGGCGGTGACCTCTTCGCCGCGGTGGGCCGGAAGATCGTGCATGAACACGGCCTTGGGCGACCCCTCCATCAACCGCGCGGTCACCTGGAAGGGGGCGAACACGGTGCGCCATCGCGGGTCCGGTTTGCTGGTCCCGGTGGTCTGCCAGCGCGTGGTGTAGACGGCGTCGATGTCGGCCGGCAGATCGTGCAGGTCGTGCCGTTCGCTCACGGCCGAGCCGTGCTCGGCCGCCGACTTCCGGGCCCGGGCGAGCACGGTGCCGGACAGCCCGTAGCCGGGCGGCGTACGCAGCTCCAGCCGGACCCCGCGGTAGCGGCTCAGGCCGAGGGCGAGCGCCGCGGCCGAGTTGTTCCCCTCACCGACGTACACCACGGTCAGCCCGTCCACCGTGCCGAACCGCCCGGTCAGGGTGGTCAGATCGGTCAGTCCCTGGGTCGGGTGCTCCTCGGCGCTCATCGCGTTGACGACGGCCATCCGCTGCTGGGCGGCCCAGGCGCGCATCTCCCGCATGTCCCCCGCGGTGCGGGCCACCAGGACGTCGAGCATCCGCGACATCACCCGGCCGGTGTCCTCGGTGGTCTCCCCGGTGTTGAGCTGCAGGTCGTCGGGGCCGTAGGTGACCAGCCCCGCCCCGAGCCGCAGCGCGCCGGCGGAGAAAGCCGTACGGGTACGCGTCGAGGTCCTGCGGAAGTAGACGCCGACCACGTCGCCGGCCAGTGCGGTGCCGGTGACGCCGTCCCCGTCGGCCGCCCGTCGGGCCAGAGCCGCGCCGTGCCCGACGATGTCCCGTACCTCCGAGTCGGCGAGGTCGTCGAGGGAGATCAGGTGCCTGCTGGTGTGCTTCGTCATGAGACCAACCTCCTTTCGCTCCAGTGGGTGCCGGGCCTCACCATCGTTCGACCTCGGCGAAGAAGTCCGGCACGTCCTGGACCCGGCCGTGCTCCCGGCCGATCCGCAGGATCTCCCGGCCGACCGCGAGATCGAGCACCCCCAGACCGAACGGCGAGAAGATCCGCGGCCGGTCCCGCCCCAGGCGCAGCTCGCCGAGGACGAGTTGCGCGACCGTCCCGTCGATGAAGTCGCGGTGCCCGAACTTCTGCACCGCCAGATGGGGCGAGGTTCCTGCGTTGAGGCAGTGCTCGACGTCGTCGAGGACGTTGTGGGAGGCGGCGATCAACTCGGGCCCGATGTCGCGCAGCGAGATGTTGAGGACGCTCTGGCCGGCGGCCAGCGCACCGGGGTCCAGGATGTACGGCGCGCCGGCGGTCGTCGCCAGCACCACCAGGTCGGCACCGTCCACCGCGTCGTCGAGGCCGGTGGAGGTGCGGGCCCGGAACCCGAGGGCGTCGGCATGTCCGGCCGACTTCTTCGCGTACTCCTCCACCGTGTCGTGGACCACCGTCTCGGTGAAGGACCAGTCGAGGGCGTGGAAGAACTCGAGGATGTTGCGGGAGATGACGCCCGCGCCGACGACAGCGAGCTTCGCCGCCCGGCGGGACCCGTGCAGTTGCTCGGCCCCGAGCACCGCCGAGGCCGCCGTGCGAGCCGCGCTGATCTGGGCGGCTTCGAGGCAGGCGAAGGGGTAGCCGGTCTCCAGGTCGTTGAGCAGGAGCACGGCCGATGCGCGCGGGACGTTGCGGGCGAGGTTGCCCGGGAAGCTGCCGATCCACTTGATGCCGGCGACGCCCCCCGCCCCGGCCGCGTCCCCGTCCCCCTGCGCCTCTTCGGGCAGGGCCGCGGGCAGGGCGATGATCCGTGCGTCGGGCCTGTCGGGGAAGCGCAGGAAGTAGCTGTTGGGATTGATCGTCGCGCCGCGGTGGTGCGCCAGGTAGGTCTCCCTGACCTGCGCGAAGATCTCCGGTCGGGAGGTCTCGATGATGGCGCGGACGCTCTTTCCGCCCATCACCTGGAAAGAGAACATGGGTCAGTTCCTCGCCCTCGTCAGCTCGAACAGCTCGTCGTCGGACTCTTTGAGGCATTCGGGGCCGAAGGTGTCGGCGACCCAGTCGTCGTTGTAGATCGTGTGGACATAGCGCTCACCCAGGTCGGGTGAGATGGCCACCACCCGGGAGCCGGGCGGGAGTTCGGGGGCACGCCGCAGCACCGCCTGCACCACGGAGCCGGTCGAACCGCCGGCGAAGAGCCCGTAGCGCCGGGCGAGCCAGCGGCAGGTCCGTACGGTGTCGGTCTCGGCGACCAGCTCGGTGTCGTCGACCAGCTCGGTACGGAGGATCTCCGGGCGCCTGCTCGTCCCGATGCCCGGGATGAACCGCCGCGCGGCGGGATGGCCGAAGTTGACCGAGCCGACCGCGTCCACCGCGATGATCCGGGTGTCCGGCGAGTGCCGGCGGAAGTGGTGGATGCAGCCCATCAGGGTCCCGGAGGTGCCGGTGCCGACGAACAGGTAGTCCAGGTCGGGGATCGCGGCGCTGATCGACGCCGCCGTGCACCGGTCGTGCACGGCCCAGTTCGCAGGGTTCGCGTACTGGTTGAGCCAGACCAGATCACGGTCCTCGGCCAACCGGTCGTGGATGTAGGCGATCCGGGTGCCCAGATAACCGCCGCTGTCGTCCAGCCGGTTCACCGTGACCACCTCGGCCCCCAGGGCTCTGATGATCTCGACGCTCAGTGCCGAGGTGCTGGGGTCGGTGACGCACAGGAAGCGGTACCCCTTGGCGGCGGAGACCACCGCCAGGGCGATGCCCAGGCTGCCGGACGAGGACTCGATGAGCCGGGAGCCCCGGCGCATGACGCCCCGGCGCTCGGCATCCTCCACCATGCTCCGCGCCGTCTTCATCTTGATCGACCCAGCAGGGTTGAGACCTTCTATCTTCAGATAGAGGTCGATATTCGCGGCCGCGCCGTCGAGATGAAGGAAGACATCGTCCTGGACCATCTCGTACGCGTTCTCATATATCAATTCTCGTCAACCCCGCATCGGAGAATTCAAGGACGATTATCACGAGCTCAGATTAGGAGTCGCTCCGGACGGGGGACAGGCAAGTGCCCGGCAGTTTTCGACAGGCAGGAAAGTTGCCGTTCCGATTCCTTGTCGCGGCCCGACGGGCCGTGCCGTACTTGACCCATGACGAAGAGGAATTCCGTGCCCGTGGTCGGCGGCGAGCTGACCCTTGGTCAGGAAGCTCTCTGGCTTATCCAGAATCTCGACCCCGACTGCGTCGCGTACAACGTCACCGCCGCGCTCAGCCTGCATTTCCCGGTGGACGTCGCGTCGATGGAGTCGGCCGTCCGGAGCACGGTCCTGGAACACACCCTGCTCGGTTCGGTGTTCGGCTGCGACGACGCCGGCCGCGTCCGCCGCCACCCGGCGTCGGCCGCGGCGGCTGCCGGACTCTTCGAACGGTACGAGCCGGACCTCGACGAGGACGGACTGCGCGCCTTCGCACTCGGTCTGACGCGTCGCCCGTTCGGCCTCGACCGCGAGCCGCCGGTACGGGTGGCACTGCTGCGGCCGCGCGGCGGTTCGGACATCCTGCTGATCACGGCCCACCACATCGTGGCCGACAACATCTCGCAGTTGCTGATCTGCCAGGAGATCCTCTCCAGGTACGCGGCGCTCCGGGCGGGGAGCGAACACGTCCCCCAGGACGCGGGCGCGGTGTTCGACCGGTTCGTACGGCGGCAGCGCGCGTATCTGGACTCACCGCGGGCGGACCGGGCCCGGCGGCACTGGCAGCGCGAACTCCAGGGCGTGTCGGAGTACACCGCGCTGCCGGCCGACCTGCCGAGGCCGGCCGTCTACCGCCCGCAGGGCGCGGAGATCGACCTCGTCCTGCCACCCGACCTGGTGGCGGCACTCGACGACGCGGTCGCCGCGCGCAACGTGACCGTGTTCGCCTACCTCCTCACGGTCTTCGAACTGCTCGTCCACCGGTTCAGTGGTCAGACCGCCTTCGTCGTGGGCTACCCGGTGACACAGCGGCAGGGCGTGGGCACGCGCGACGCCATCGGCTACTTCGTCAACACCCTGGCGCTGCGGGTGGAGATCGACCCGGAGGAGGGGTTCGACGCGCTCCTCCGCGGGACGGCGGCCGGACTGTGGCGGAGCCTGATGCACCGCGACTTCCCGTTCGCCCTGCTCTCCGGGCTCGTCGACCTGCCACGCGACCCCGGCCGGCCCGGACCGGTGACCGTCCTGTTCGCGCTCAACGATCTCGACGAGGACGACCCCATCGCGGCGGCGATGGAACCCGGCCGCACGGTGGAACACGCCGGACTGCGCACCTCGGAGTACTACCTGCCCCAGCAGCAGGGCCAGTTCGAGCTGGCCCTCCAGATGACCCGGCGCGCCCGCAGCGTGCAGGCGAAGCTCAAGTACAACACCTCCCTGTTCACCGAGCGCACCGCCCGACAACTGGCCCAGGAGTACCTGGAGTTGCTGCGCTCGGCAGTCGGCGACACCCTTCCCCCTGCTCTGCGCGAGCTGATCCCCAGAAGTGAGAGTGGATCGATGGACAGTACGAGAACCGACACCGACCGCGCCGCCCGACTCGCCCGCATCCGGGACGTCGCGGCCGAGGTGTTCTCCGCCGAGCCCGCCGCGGTCGAGGCGGCCGAGGACTTCGAGAAGGACCTGGACACAGACTCCCTGCTCGCCGTCGAGTTCGTCGTCGAGCTGGAGAGGGTGTTCGGCGTCCCCCTGCACGTCGACCAGATCCCCAGGCTCATGGCGGGCCTGGACAGCGCCTACGAGACGGTCGCCGAGAGCGCCGGCTGGTAGCCGTCCGCTCCTCCCGGGCGGCCGGTGCCTGACCGGCTCCCCACGCACTCCCCGTTCATCCCCGCCCACCCGTTCTCCCAAGGAGCGTGACTGTCCCGATGACAACGACGAAGGCCGGCTGGGTGCTGCCCACCGGGGTACCCGGGCTGCTCAGCTTCACCCCGAAGTTCGAGAAGGTCCTGACGAACCTCCAGGCCGCGCTCACCGCCACGGACCCCTCGGCATCGCCCGGCCCGACCTTCTACGCGCCGGTCGTTCCGCGAGCGAACATCGACCGCGCCCAGTACGCCGAGTCCTTCCCCCAACTGCTCGGCTCGGTCCACGCGCTGCGCACCGGCGGCACTCCTGATCCCCAGGACCCCGCCGCCGCCCGGGCGGAGACCGACGTCGTACTCGCCCCCGCTATCTGCTACAGCGTCTATCCGCAGATAGCGGACAGCACCGTCACCGAGGCCCGCTTCTTCGACGCGGTCGGACACTGCTACCGCCACGAGGCGACCAGCGAGTACGGCCGCTTCCGGTCCTTCCGGATGCGCGAGTTCGTCGTGGTCGCCGGGCAGGAGGAGGCCTGGCAGTGGCGGGACGCCTGGATCGCGCGGACCGAGGAACTGTTCACCAGGCTCGGGCTGAAGATCTCGGTCCAGCAGGCCAGCGACCCCTTCTTCGGGCCCGGGGACCGCTTCATGCGCACCAGCCAGATCCAGCAGGACCTCAAGTACGAGTTCCACACCGAGGTCTACGACGGCGACCCCGGCACCGCGATCGCCTCGGCCAACTGCCACAAGGACCACCTGGGCGAGCACTTCGCCATCGGCTTCGCGGACGAGGGCCCGGCGCACAGCTCCTGCATGGCCTTCGGCCTCGAACGGACCGTCTCCGCCCTGATCCACGCACACGGCGACAACCTGGACGACTGGCCCGAGATCGGCTGAGCCGGTCCGCGGGCCGGCCGGGCCCGGTGGTTCAGCCGAGCGCTGGACCGCCGGGCTCCGGTGTCGGACGGCCCGCGCGCAGCAGCACCTCGGCGCCGAAGGGCGCCAGCCGGTAGTGATAGGGGTGGGCCGGGTCGGGAAGCAGCAGCGACGTGTCCAGCAGATCCGAGACGAGGGTCAGCGGATTCGGCCCCGTGGCGCGCCCCGACCGGTCGTACGGCGTGCTGATCTCGTCGAGCACGAAACGGCGTGCGGGCAGCGCGGCGATGCGCTCCAGCAGCAGCCGGTGGTCGTCGCTGAGCAGGTCGACGCTCCACAGGATGCTGTCCGTCACCGACCGCTGGTGGCGCAGCAGCGCGTGGTCGTTGGACCAGAGCATCTCCGGTGTGGGCCCGTAGGAGAGCATCAGCCGGATCGGTATCGCCCGCAGGCACTCCGCGGCGAACTCGATGTAGCGCGGCAGGCAGCCCAGCCGCCGGCACAGCTCGGCGACCAGCGGAAGGTCCTTCTCCAGCTCCGCCGCCGCTGGGGAACCGCTGCCGACATGCCGCAGGAACAGCTCCACGGCCGGTGCGTGCGACAGCGGTTCGCCGGGCGGATGCTCCAGGGTCAGCGGCTGGATCTCCCGGTTGGCGCCCATCCGTTCGGTCAGCCGCCGGCGCGTGGTGATGAGGATGTGGACGGCGGGGAAGGTGGCCTGCAGCTCCCGGGCCGCCGCCATCACACCGGCGGGGACGTGTTCCGCGTTGTCCAGCACCAGCAGCATGTTGGTCTCGGGGCCGATCTCCGGAGCCCCGGGCCGCCCGGGCGTACGCCCCCGGGCCATCTGCCGGCGTACCCGGTCCAGGACCGCCGCGGTCTGCTCCCCGCGCGTGCCGTCCTCGGGGTCGAGGTCACCCAGCTCCACCGCCTCCACGCCGTCCCGGAACAGGTGGCTGACCTGGGCGGCCACGTCCAGCGCCATCCGGGTCTTGCCGACCCCGCCAGGGCCCAGGAACATCGTCAGCCGGTTGGTGCGGACGGTGTGCACGAGCTGCTGGTTCGCCGAGGGGTTGCCGACCAGGGCCGAGTCGGGGGCCTGGAGCCCGCGCCACCGCGCGGGCTCGGGGCTCTCGTTGCTCTGCTGCTGCTCGCCGCTCACCCCGAGCGCGTTCACCAGCAGGTCCACCGAGGAGCGGCGCGGGTTCTGCACCCGGCCGAGCTCCAGATTCCTGATGGTGCGCACGCTCAGGCCGGAGTACTCCGCGAGTTCCTCCTGGGTCCAGCCGCGCTGCATTCTCAGCGCCGCTATCCGCCGGGAGTTCCAGACCGGCAGGTGTCCGCCCAGCAGGGCCAGTCCGTCGGTGTAGTCGAGCGTCATCGGTACCCCTGGGATTGAAGTTCGAACAGCTCGGCGTAGAGGCCGCCCCGGGTCATCAGTTCCTCGTGACTGCCCTGTTCCCGGACCTTGCCGCCATCCAGCACGACGATCAGGTCGGCCATGCCCACGGTGGAGAAGCGGTGCGACACCAGCAGGGTGACGGTGCTGCGCTGCCGCCCGGCACGTGCCGCCGCGGCGAAACGCTCGAACAGCGCGTTCTCGGTGTGGGCGTCCAGCGCGGCGGTGGGTTCGTCGAACACGGAGATCAGCGGGGCGCTCCGCATGAGCCCGCGGCTCAGCGCGAGACGTTGCCACTGGCCGCCGGAGAGTTCGGCACCCTCGTCCCAGCGCGTGCCGAGCTGGGTGTCAAGGCCCTGCGGCAGCCGTTCCACGAGACCCGTGGCGTCGGCCCGCTCCAGGGCGGCGCCCACGGCGGCCCGGTCCTCGATCCTCGGAAGGTCGCCGACCCCCACCGTCTCCACGACGGGGAACTCCAGCCGGGCGTGGTCCTGGAAGGTCGCGGAACACCTCTCCCGCCATTCGGCGGTGTCGCAGTCCGCCAGGTCCACCCCGTCCACCAGGATCGCCCCGGAGTCCGGCCGGTAGAAGCCGCAGAGCAGCTTGACCAGCGTCGTCTTGCCCGCCCCGTTGTCCCCGACCAGGGCGACGACCGCGCCCGGCGGCAGGTGCAGGTCCACCCCGTCGAGGACTCCCCGCCCGTCCTCCGCTCCCGGATAGGCGAACCCGACGTCCCGCAGCTCGATGCCCTGGCCGAGAGTGTCCGGCAGGGAAGCCGAACCGGTCCGGGCGCGCCGCTCGCCGGCCACGTACTCCTGGAGCCACACCAGGTGCAGGCCCACCCGCAGGACCACCAGGAAATAGGTGCCGTAGCGCACGGCCGTGCTGACCGTCATGGTGAGCTGGGCCGCCAGGCCCAGCACCAGTACGACGTCGCCGGCCGTGGCCTCGCCGTGCACGGCCCGCACCACGACGAGCGTGATCGCGGCGATGTACCCGAGGGTGGTGACCAGCGCGTCCACCGCCGCCAGGCTCGCGCCGCGCCAGCTCGCCCGGTTGCGCTCCCCGATCACACCGCCCGACACCTTCCGGTGGCGGTCGCCGAGCAGCCCCGTCAGACCGTAGACGCGCAGCTCGCCCGCAGCGGTGGTGGACGTACCCAGTTCGAACAGGTGCTGCCGGAGCCGCTCCTGTTCGCTCGTCGCCTCCTGCGCCCGCACCGTCAGATCGCGGCTCAGCTTGCCGAGCCAGAAGGACACGACGGCGAGAACCGGCAGGCAGAGCAGCAGCGGGTCCACCCCGGCCAGCAGAACGGCGCTGACGATCAGGGTGGCCCCGACCCGCAGCACGCCGGCCGTCGCGTTCACCATGCCGGAGAGCTGGCCCTGCTGCTCGCGGATGCGCTGCACCTGGTCGAGGTACTCGGGGAACTCGTAGTGCTTCAGCCCGTCGGCGCCGCCGATCAGCCGCATCAGCCGCCTGCTGGCCGCCGCCGTCGCGCGTTCCTGGACCGTGAACAGGCAGTGCACGTAGTAGAAGACCGAGGCCAGCGCGACACCGGTGGCGAGGGCGAGCAGGACCGCGGCGCCGATGCCGAGCCCGGTGTCGCCGGAGACCGCCGCGTCCACGATCATCTTCGCGCCGAGCCCGCCGAGGGGCACGGAGACCTCGAAGAGAATGCCGGTCAGGAACTGCATCGCCGCGTGCCAGGGGGCCGCCCCGACACCGATCCGCATCAGCTCCCGGTAGCCCCGCAGTGTCCTACGCATGTCCCGCCTCCGCCGCGGTCCGCAGTCCGTGGGCGGCTTCCCCGCCCCGTCCGGGCTCGACGAAACGAGCCGCCTGGAGGTCGAACATCGCCGCGTACCGTCCCCGCCCGGCCAGCAGTTCCTCGTGAGCGCCGTCCTCCACGACCACGCCCCCTTCGAGTACGACGATGCGCTCGGCGCGCCGTACGGTGGAGAAGCGGTGCGAGATCAGGATCGTGGTCAGTCCGGCCGTCAGTTCCAGGAAGCGTTCGTAGATCTCCGCCTCCGCCCGTACGTCGAGCGCCGCGGTCGGCTCGTCGAGGATGAGGACCCGGGCGCCCGCGTCCACCGCGAACAGGGCGCGCGCGAGGGCGATGCGCTGCCACTGCCCGCCGGACAGGTCCGTGCCCCCGGTGTACTCCGGCGAGAGCACGGTGTCCCAGCCGTCGGCCAGTCCCTCGATCAGCGGCAACGCGCCCGCCCGGTGGGCCGCCTCCCGCAGCCGGTCCCGGTCACCGGTCCACTGCGGTGCTCCCATGGCGATGTTCTCGGCGGCGGTCAGGTGGTAGCGCGTGAAGTCCTGGAACAGCACGCCGATCCGCTCACGCCAGGCCGCCGGGTCGAGGTCCCGCAGATCGTGCCCGTCGACGCGGATGACGCCCGAGGTCGGGGTGTGCAGACCGCACAACAGCTTCACCAGCGAACTCTTCCCGGCGCCGTTGTCCCCTACGACGGCCAGCGAGCGGCCGGCGGCTATCTCGAGGTCGATACCGCTCAGCGCCTCCCGTTCGGTCCCGGGGTAGCGGAACCGGACCCCGGCGAGCTCGATCCGCGCCTCGGGGAAACCGGCGGGCAGCTCCCGCAGCCGTTGCCGGGGCGGTTCCGCGGCGGACAGCCGCTCGTCCAGGCTCAGGACGCGGGGAACAGCGGCGCCGGCGAACGACAGGTAGGCGTTGTTGTCGTCGAAGGCCGTGTAGTTGTTGGCCAGCACCAGCGCCTGTGTGTACACGGCGACGGCTCCCAGCCCGATCTCCTGGTGGACGGCCGCCCAGACGAGCACGCCGTACGAGACCAGGTTGATGAGTGCGACCGATCCGGTGGCGCCCAGCACGACGCGGGTGCGCGGTCTGCGCTCCCGCCAGACGGGCTCCGTCGCCTCCTGCCAGGAACGGCCGAACCGCTCGACGAGCCAGTCCAGCAGGCCCCAGATCCGCACCTCCTTGGCCGCGGAACGGGTGAGCACCAGGTCGCGCAGGTACTCGGCCCGGCGCAGCGCGGTGCTGCGCCCGCCGCCCACCTGGCCGACCCGGAAGTACTCGCGCTGCATGAAGTGCACGATCACCGGCCAGGCCAGCAGCCAGAGCAGCCCCACCCACCAGTGGAAGGCCAGCAGCAGGGCCGCCGCGGCCAGTGCCCGCAGCCAGGCCGGAAGTACCACCGACAGGGCTGCCACGGCGTGGCTCGGCCGGTCGGTCTCCGTGGTGCCCAGTCCGCGAACCACCCTCAGGGCGTCCAGCACGTGAGGGTCCGTCAGGTGAGCTGTGCCCTCCGGGCGGCCCGCGGCCGACATGACCCGCTGCTGCAGATCCCGGTCGACCTCACGCCCCAGGGTCTCGCCGAGCGCCGTCAGGAACGGCGCGACGGTCTGCTGCACCAGCACCAGCACCCCGGCCGTGCCGAGCAGCAGGAAGGTGTGCCGGCCGGCCGGGGAGGACAGCCCGGCGTCGAGCGCGTCCTTGATCGAGCCGATGAGCAGGCCGGTCACCACCGCACCCGCCATCGGGAGCAACGCGGCCACCAGCACACCGAACAGGCCGAGCACGGCCTTGGTGCGGCTGACCTGGGGGAGCAGGCGCAGCAGGGTGAGAATCCCGTGGACCGTGGGAGGGATCTTGGGCCTTCGGCTCAGGGGGATGCGCAGAAGGGGCATGGGAGGGGCACACTTCCTGTCCGGTCGAGGTGATGCCGTGGTGGGAGGGGGCGCCGACAGCCCCCAAGCTATGGAGGCCCGGTTCGAGGACGGTTCGCCGGCGGTATGGATTCGATGTGCTCCCACCACACCGCCGGCCGGATGCCGGGCGTGTGCGCGGGGTGACCGACGCGGGCCGGAGCACGGAAGCGGGCACGCCCCGGCCGGCCCCCGTGGGCCGGGTCAGAGCAGGACGGCTCCGTTGCCCGGCCGGTATCCGCGGCTGCGGCGGTGGTCCAGATGGACGAAGACGCGGTGCAGCCAGCGGTCGTTGCCGTCGTAGCGGGGCGAGAAGGCGACCCGCCCGTGCACCACGAGCCGGTTGTCCACGAAGATCATGTCACCGGGCCGGAGCACCACGTCGGAGCGGACGGCCCACAGCGCCTCCCGCAACTGCACCAGGGCCTTCTCGGCCCCCTCGTCGAGCCCGCTGGTGGCGTGGAAGTCGACGCAGATGTCCGGGTCCTCGGGGGCGCCGTCGAGCACCGGCTTCGGGTCCGACAGACCGTTCGAGCCGAAGGAGGGCGGTGCCTCGGTGAGGAAGCGCGGTTCGTGCAGCACCGCGCGGGTCTGCTCGTCGATCAGCGGTAGGGCCCGGCGGACCGACGCCACCTGGGTGCCGACCTGGTCCTCGTGCGCGGGCCGCAGGCACAACAGCCCGACGAAGTCCGGACGGTGCGGGTGGAAGGCGTTCTCGGTGTGGAACTCCAGGCGCACCGAACCGCCGTTGCTCTGCGACTCCGCGAGCGCCGGAACGGGGACGACGTTCTGCACGAGCGCGCCCTGCTTCTCCTCGCGGTACGCGACGACCGCCCCGAGTTCGCTGCCCAGCAGCATCGCCAGCGTCGCCGGGACGGTGGCGGCGCGCTCCACCGAGTCCCGTACGGCAGGGGTGGGAGGCAGTTCCCCGGCCGAAAGCGGCAGGTTGCTGATCGTCAGGGTCCCGTCGGTGCCCGCGTCGTGACCGAAGTCCCGCAGGGCGCTGCTCAGCCGGGAGGGCACCCGGCAGCTCTCCCGCCGGACCCGGGTCCGCCATCCCTGATCGTCCACCAGCGCGGGTTCGACGCGCGCCAGCCGCTGGGCCAGCGCCTCCAGCGTGGTCCGCTCCTCACCGGTGAGTTCGAGAGTTGAGGTTTCCTTGCTGTACCCGGCGTTCGCGCTCGCCGTCGTTGAGGTCACGCTTGCCTCTCCTCCTGCGAATATCCATGTATCCATGAGGCGATTGCACACATCGCCGTCTCGGCGACCCTTGGCGAGTCTTTACGGCGGCCGGGTGTCATCTCCAGGCAGCGAACCGGCAATTGGCTTCCGACAACTTGCCTGCCGGATGCCTGTACCGGGGCGGGGCCCGGAAACGAAGCTTTCCGGGAAGCTCGATTCATGAGACGGAGCCCCGCCGTGCACTCGAACCCGCGGAACCGAATTCCGTTCACCTGTCAGGCAGTCGAGCGGCTGCTGTGCGAGATCGGCGGCGCGCGTCTCGGGCGTGCGGTCTCGCCGTACGACGACTTCTTCGAGCTGGGCGGCGACTCGCTCTCCATCATCGGCATCGCCACCGCCGCCCGTGAGCGCGGCCTGCCGGTCCGCAGCTCCGAGGTCCTGCGGTTCCCCGTGCCTGCCCGGCTCGCCGAGCACCTGACCCTGCCGCGAAGCACCGCGCCGAGGGTGCGGCCACACGCCCTGGACCCGGACGCGGCGCCGCCGCCGGCCGTGGACGGGGTCCGCGTGCTCCCCGTCGCCGACGGCCGCGAGGACGGGCTCCTCTGTGTGGTGCACTCGCAGAGCCATGTCCTGGCCGAACGGAACGCCGTCGCCTCCTGGGCGCAAGGGCGCGCGGTCGTGGGGCTGTCACTGCCCGGCGCGGGCGGCCCCGTCTCGACCGACGGGACCGGCGTGACCGACGGGGAGCCGACTGTGGCGGAGGCGGCGGAGCGCTGTCTGGCGGCCCTGCTGGCACACCGGCCCACGGGCCCCTACCGGCTGGCCGGATTCGGCCACGGCGCGGTGGTCGCCTTCGAGATGGCCCACCGCCTGCGCCGCCTCGGCGCCGACGTCGCTCTGCTGGCCCTGATCGCCCCACCGGCCGGTCCGGCGCCCGGCGAGACGGCCGCCGGCCTGGACGAGCTGCTGACCGGAAGGCTGGCGACGCTCGCCGGACGGTTCGCGCTCACCGGCGACGAGGACATCGATGACATCCACGCCAGGTTCCACGACGCCGGCTGGTACGAGGAGGTGGACCGGCCCCAGGACCTTCCCGGACTCCAACGCGCCTGGGCGCGGATCGACCGCGCCGTCCGGGAGTACGACTACCCGCCGTACGACGGCACGGCCGTGCTGGTCGCCGACGGACCCACGCCCCACCCGGCCGAGCGCGCCTGGAGCGAGGCCCCGGAACGGCTGACCGTCCACCGGCTCGACCTCGGGCTCGCCTCCTCCCTGCCCGTCATCGGCGACCCGCGCGTGGGCGACCTGATGAGGAAGGTGCTCGAAGCATGAACGCCGCCACCACCCCGCCCGCCGCCCGCCCGGTCACCAGCCGGTGGATCGCCCGGCTGCGGCCCACCGACGACGCCCGGCTGCGGATCCTGTGCTTCCCGCACGTCGGCGCGGGCGCGGGCGTCTTCAGGACCTGGCTGGAACACCTGCCGCCCGAGGTCGACCTCTGCGTGGTCCGGCCGCCCGGCCGCGAGAACCGGATCGGCGAAGCCCTGCTCACCGACGGGCGGACCCTGCTGGACGAGGCCGGTCCGCACGTGGCACCCCTGCTCGACGTGCCGTTCGCCGTGGTCGGCCACTGCTCCGGCAGCGTGCTGGCCTACGAGTTCGCGCGGCGGCTCCGCACCGAGGGAGGTCCCGAACCGGTCGAGCTGGTGGTCTCCTCCTCCGAGGGGCCGTCGGTGCGCGTCGTGGAGGACCCGCCGTTGCACCGGCTGCCCGACGGTGAGCTGATCACCCGGGTCGTCGGGTACGGCGGCATGGCGGAACAAGTCCTGGAGGATCCCGATCTGATGGCCATGTTCGAACGCATTCTGCGGGCGGACTACCAGGTCGTCGAAACCCTCGAATACTCCACCGGCGCGCCACTGGAGCTGCCCGTCACCGTCATCGGCGGCCGTCGGGACGAGTTCGTGAGCGCCCCGGCGATGGCCGCGTGGAGCGCCGTGACGACCAGGGAGTTCTCCCTGCACCTGCTGGACGCAGGCCACTACATCCTCAACGAGGCGGGGGCACGGATGGGACAGATCGCACGACGGCTGCTCGAACGAGGGGGTGGCGGGTGAGCACGGGAGACTTCCGACTGCCCGGCGCCTGGCGGTGCGCGGACCCCCGGGAGGGGGCCTGCCGCCCGGTCGAGGTCGAGTACGCCGATCTCACCCGCGGACTGGACCGGCTGGCCGCCGCCGCGGGCACCGGACCGCTCGCCGTACCGGCCGCGGCCCACGTCAAGGTGCTGAACACACTGGTCGAGGAGTCGGCGTTCCGCACCGACGTCCTGCCGGCCGGCGACGGCCGCGACGTACGCAGCATGGCGGTACGGCCGGGCGCCGCGGGCACCTGGCGGGAACTGGTCGCCCAGGTCGGACACGCGATGAGCGCCATGCCGCCCGCGTCCGCCCCGCGGGACGGCTCGTCGCCGCGAGCCGACCTCGCGCTCTTCGCCGCGGACGCCGCCGCACTCGGCGCCTCGCCCGCCGCGAGCCGGTACGGGCTGTGCGTCGGGGCAGGAGAACACACCCTGACCCTGCACGCCGCCGATGGCCTCGGAGCCGCCGGTCTGGACCGGCTGGCGGCGATGTACCGCCGTGTGCTGGAGGCCATGGCCGCCGCGCCGGACGGCGACGCGGTGACCGCAGTCCTCCCCGACGGCGAACGTGACGCCGTACTGCGCCGGTGGGCGGTCGGGCGCACCGTCACCCGTGAACCCGCCGACGTGCTCGAACTCTTCAGGAACCAGGCCGCCAGGACCCCGGAAGCGCCCGCCGTCCGCGCGGCCGGGCGGACGCTCAGCTACCGCGAACTCGACGAGGCCTCGACGCGCCTCGCGCACCACCTGCTCGCGCGCGGCGCGCGCCCCGAAGTACCCGTCGGCGTCAGTCTGAGGCGGGGCCCGGAACTGCTGCCGACGCTGCTGGGCGTGTGGAAGTGCGGCGCGCCCTACCTGCCGCTCGACGCCGACCTCCCCGTACCGAGGCTCCGCCTCATGATGGCCGCCGCGGGCTGCACCCTGGTCGTCACCCGGTCCGAGCACCTGCCCCTGCTCGGCCCCTTCGACCAGGGCGAGTACGTCCTGATGGACCGGGACCGTGCCGAGATCGACGCGGCCGGCCTCACCCCCGTCGACGTCCCGGTCGGCCCGACGCACCTGGCCTACGTCATCTACACCTCCGGGTCCACCGGCGCGCCCAAGGGAGTCATGGTCCACCACGGCGGCCTGGCCAACTACGTGCTCTGGACCGCCCTGGAGTACGCGGCCCGCGGCACCGGCGGCTCGCCGCACTTCAGCTCGATCGGCTTCGACCTGGGCGTCCCGAGCCTGTTCGCCCCCCTGGTGGTCGGGCAGCGGGTGGACCTGCTGCCCGACCCGCTCGACGCGGCCGATCTCGGCGCGCACCTGGTGGACGGCGCACCGTACAGCTTCATCAAGATGACGCCCGGTCACCTGAACCTGCTCAGCACGGACCTCGAACCGGAGGAGGCGCACGGCCTCGCCGGGCTGGTCATCGCCGCCGGGGACGCCTTCCCGGTGGAGCTGGCCCAGCGCTGGGGCGAGCTGACCGGTCCGGGCGGCACCCCGGTCGCCACCGAGTACGGCCCGACGGAGATCACGGTCGGCAACTCCGGCCAGGTGATCACCCGGCTGCCGGCCGACGGCCTCGTCCCGCTCGGCCTGCCCATCCCGAACACCGCGATGTACGTCCTGGACGACCACCTCGAACCGGTTCCCGACGGTGTCCCCGGAGAGGTGTACGTGGGCGGCGCGGGAGTGGCCCGCGGCTACCTCGGCGCCCCCGCGCTCACCGCGGAGCGCTTCGTGCCCGACCCCTACGGGGCCTCGGGGGCCCGGCTGTACCGCACCGGCGACCGCGGGCGGTGGCGCCAGGGCCACCTGGAGTTCATGGGCCGCACCGACCATCAGGTGAAGATCCGCGGCTACCGCGTCGAGCCGGGCGAGATCCGGGCCGCGCTGCTGCGGTACCCCGAGGTCGCCGAGGCCGTCGTGATCGCCTACCCGTCCCCGTCCGGGGCGCAGCGGCTGGCCGCGTTCGTCGTCCCGGCCCCCGGCACCGCCCTGGATCCCCTCCGGGTACGGGCCGAACTGGCCGGGGACCTGCCCGAGTACATGGTCCCCGCCGACTTCCGCACCGTCGACGAGATCCCGTTGACCGCCAACGGCAAGGTCGACACCCGTGCGCTGCGGACCCGGTTGTGACCGGCCGCCGCCATGAGACCCCACGCATCCGAAGACCTCAGGAAAGCAGGACCCGGTGAGTGATACGGCCGCGGACAGGACGTACCAGGTGGTCGTCAACCACGAGGAGCAGTACTCGATCTGGGACACG
This sequence comes from Streptomyces sp. NPDC049970, assembly GCF_040660235.1. Lineage (NCBI taxonomy): Bacteria > Bacillati > Actinomycetota > Actinomycetes > Kitasatosporales > Streptomycetaceae > Streptomyces > Streptomyces sp. NPDC049970. Next base: position 24,895 of record NZ_JBFALP010000014.1, read on the forward strand.
CACCGTGAGCCGCCGGCCGGCTGGCGCGCCCACGGGTTCACCGGCGACCGGCAGCAGTGCCTGGACCACATCGCCACGGTCTGGTCGGACATGCGTCCGCTCAGCGTCCGCGGCGCACAGCGTCCCGCGCAGACCGGAGCGAGGTAGCCCATGACCGCGTTGCTGCCGGAACTCTTTCTGGACCGGGCCCGCGAACACCCCGACGCGCCGGCGGTCGTCTCGGGCCCCGACCAGGTCTCCTACCGCGAGCTCGAGCGCTCGGCCCGCCGGGTGGCGGACGCCCTCACCGGGCTCGGGGTCGAACGCGAGTCGGTCGTCGCCGTGCTGATGACACCGGGCCCCGACCTGGTCGCGGCACTCCTCGGCATCTGGCTGGCCGGGGGCTGCTACCTCCCCCTCGACCCCCACGCCCCGCCCGCCCGGTCGCGGCTGACGGTCGAAGCGGCGGGCGCGCGCCTGGCCGTGGTGGACGAGCAGTGGTCCACGCGGGGGGCCGAACTCTCCCCGCTGACCACCGCCCACCGGGTGGACCGGCTCGTAGAGGCGGGGGACCCGGACACCGCGCCACGCGCCACCGGCGCCCGCCAGGCCGCCTACATGATCTTCACCTCGGGTTCCACGGGGGTCCCCAAGGGCGTCGTAGTCGAACACGCGGGCATCGCCAACCGGGTGCGGTGGGGCGTGCGGGCCCTGGGACTGACCCCCGACGACCGGGTGCTGCAGAAGACCCCGCTCACCTTCGACGCGGCCGGCTGGGAGGTCTTCGGCCCGCTCGTCTGCGGGGCGCCGGTGACCTTCGGCCGGCCCGACGCGGGGCGCGACCCGGCCGAACTGCTCGCTTCGCTGCGCGAGCAGGAGGCCACCGTGGTGCAGGTCGTGCCCACGATGCTGCGCCTGCTGGCCGCCGAACCCGACCTGGCCTCGTGCAAGAGCCTCCGGACGATCTGCTCCGCCGGCGAGCCGCTGCACGCCGAACTCTGCCAACGCGTGCTGAGCCAGGTCGAGGTGGAGATCTGGAACACCTACGGTCCCACCGAGTGCTCGATCGACGTGCTGGCGCAGCGCTTCGACCCGGCGCAGCTCACCGGAGCCGTCCCGATAGGCAGGCCCATCGACAACGCCCGCGTCCTGGCACTCCCCGCCGACGACGGAACCGGCCAGGAGGGCGGTGGCGACGGGCCTGGCGAACACGACCCGCTGGAGCTCTACCTGTGCGGGCCGGGAGTAGCCCGCGGCTACCACGGAGACGCCGCGCGGACCGCCGAGCGCTTCGTCCCCGACGCCGCCGGCCCGCCCGGCTCCCGGATGTTCCGCACCGGGGATCTCGTACGCCACCGCCCCGACGGAGCCCTGGAGTTCGTCGGCCGGGCCGACGCCCAGGTGAAGGTCAACGGCGTACGCGTCGAGCCGGGCGAGGTCGAGGCGGCCCTGGAGGCCCACCCCGAGGTCGTCGAGGCCGTCGTGCGGGCCGTCGACGGGCCCGAAGGCCCCGAAGGCGCCAGGCGGCTGGCCGCCTGGGCGGTCACCACACGCCCCGGCGCGGCCGGCAGCCTGACCGCCTACCTGCGTGACCGGCTGCCCCCCGCGCTCGTCCCGGCCGTCGTGATCGAGGTCGACACGCTGCCCCGGACCAGCAGCGGCAAGACCGACCGCGCACGGTTGCCGGACCCCGACTGGTCCCGCGCGGCCGGCACCGCCACCACCGGGGCGCCGCGCACCCCCGAGGAGCGCATCGTCATGGCGGCCTGGCGGCAGCTGCTCGACGCCGAGGAGATCGGCCCCGACGACGACTTCTTCCGGCTCGGCGGCCACTCGCTGATGCTCACCCGCCTCTCCGCCCAGCTCACCCGCGCATCGGGGCTCGCCGTGCCGCTGCGCGACCTGCACTACGCGTCGACCGTGCGCCAGCAGGCCGAACTGCTGAGCACGGCCTCGAAGGCGCAGCCGATCGTGCCGCTGCCGCCCGGCGCCCGGCTCCCGCTCTCCCACGCCCAGGAACGCTTCTGGGTACTGGACCGGATCAACCCGGGCAGCCGCGAGTACCTGCTGCCCATCCTCGTCTGGCTCCCCTCCGAGGTACCCACTCCGGTGGTACGGGACGCGGTCGCCCGACTCGTCGAACGGCACGAGGTGCTGCGCACCCGCTACGAGATGGACGCGCAGGGCCTGGCCGCCGTCGTCGAGCCCGCCGACCGGGTCCCGGTCGTCCTGCGGGTCGCCGAGACCACGCCCCAGCGGGCGGCCGAGGCCCTCGCCGAGGAGCTGGCCGAAGGCTTCGACCTCGCGGCCGCGCCGATGTTCCGGGCGGCCCTGGTACGGGACGGCGGGCCCGAGCAGCTGCTGCTCCTGGTGTGCCACCACATCATCGGCGACGGCTGGTCGTCCAGGCTGCTCGAACAGGAGCTGCACGAGACGGTCGCGGCGATCCGGGAGGACCGCGAACCGGCCGTCCCGGAAGCCGCACTGCGCTACGTCGACGCCGTGGCGTGGCTCAGGATGCAGGTGACCGAGGAGCAGTCGGCCGAGCAGATCGCCTACTGGCGCGGGCAACTCGCCGACCTGCCCGCACTCGAACTCCCGCAGATCCGCGAACGCGCCGGCCGGCGGGGCATCGACGGTGCCGCGGTCGTCGTGGACCTGCCCGCACGGTCGGCCGAGGCACTGCTCGTGCTGGGCCGCCGGGCCGGAGCCACCCCCTACGTCGTCCTGCTGACCCTCTGGACGATCACCCTCGCCCGGGCCGCCGGCCAGTGGGACTTCGGCGTCGGTTCCCCGCACGCCGGCCGTACCCGCCCTGAACTGCACGGCCTGGTAGGGCTGTTCCTCAACACGCTCGTCCTGCGGCCCGGCCTCGAACCGGACCTGAGCTTCGCCGAGGCGGTCACCGCCGTCGAGCACACGTGCCGGGAGGCCTTCGCCCGGCACGCGGTGCCCTTCGAGGCGGTCGTCGACGCGGTCGCCCCGGCGCGCGAGCTCTCCCGCACAGCACTGTTCCAGAACCTGTTCGCGCTGACCGGTGACGACACCATCGGACAGGTCCCCCGGGACCGCGATCTCGAACTGCTCGGCCGGGCGTGGACGGTGGCCAGAACCGATCTGGCGCTCACCATGTGGCCCCGCCCCGACGGGGGGTACGGGGGAGCTCTGGAGTACTCCTCGGCGCTCTACGACGAGAAGGTCGCGACAGGCCTCGCCCGGCGCATGCGCGACCTGGCCGAACAGTTCGCCGCCGATCCCGACCTGGCGATCGGCGCGGCCCATCAGGACGAGGACGAGGGTGAGGTCGTGCACGACAACAGCACCGACGACGAGGCGGGGACCGCACTGCTGCCGGCCGACGACCCGGCCACGCACCTGGACACCGTCCTCGGCCTCGTCCGCGAACTGCTCGCGCAGACGGACGTGGGTCCTGACGACGACTTCATGGCCCGCGGCGGCACCTCGCTGCTCGCCGCCCGCCTGTTGTGGAACATCCAGAGCGCCTTCGGCGTGGAGGTCTCCATGCGCGTGTTCTTCGACCGCCCGACGGCGAGCGCCCTCGCCCAGGAGGTCGGGAAGCTGGTTCAGCCGCGGCCGGACAACCCGGTCCCGTACGGAGATTCGACAGAGAGGGACGCCTGATGCCGGCCGCCCGGACCCAGGAGACACGGACGATCGAGCGGGCGGACCGTACCGGACCGCTGCCGCTGTCCTCCGGCCAGCAGCAGATGTGGCTGCTGCACCAACTCGCCCCCGCCGGGCGGGCCTATCTGATGACCTGGACGCTCCGGATCTCCGGACGGCTGGACACGGACGCCCTGCGCGGCGCCTGGGGAGCACTGGTCGAACGCCACGAGATCCTCCGCACCCGGTACCGGCAGACCGACGACGTACCCCACCAGATCGTCGACCCGCCCCGGCCGTTCGCCCTCCGCGTCGTCGACCTGGCGGACGAACCCGCCGGTCGCCGTGAGACGCGGGCCGGACAGATCGCCGACTGGGAGCGGAGCCGGCCCTTCGACCTGACCCTGGAACAGCCGCTGCGCGTCACCCTGGTCAGGATCCGGCCGGAGCTGCACCTCATGGTCGTCAACATCCACCACATCGCCTGCGACGAGGACTCCTACCGGATCATCGCCGCGGAGCTGGAAGCGCTCTACGCGGCGCAGACGTCAGGGGTTCCGGCGGCACTCGGGGAACCGCCCGCCCAGTACGCCGACTTCGCCGTGCGGGAGAGGGCCCGGACCACGGACGCCGCGCTCCGCCCGCACCTGGACTACTGGCGTGGCGCGCTCGACGGGGTGACCGACCTGGCGCTGCCGCTCGACCGGCCCCGCCCCGCGCGCCCCGACCGCCGCGGCGGCCTCGTCGAACTGACCGTGGGAGCGGAGACCGCCGAGGCCGTCCACGCACTGGCGTCGGCGCACCGCGCCACCCCGTACATGGTGCTGCTCGCGGCGTACCACGTGATGCTCGGCCGGACCACCGGCAGCGATGACGTGACGGTGGGCATACCCGTCTCGACCCGGACCCCGGACCTGGACGGGCTCCTCGGCTACACGGTGAACACGGTCGCCGTCCGCTCGCGTGGCACCGCGGGCCTGCCGTTCACCGACGTGCTGGCGCGGGTCAGGGAAGGCGTGCTGGACGCCTTCGACCACCGGTTCGTCCCGTTCAAGCGGGTGGTCGACGCGGTGAACCCGGCCCGCGGGCTCGACGGGAACCCCCTCTTCCAGGTGGCCTTCGACATGGAGGACGCCGGCGAGGAGGGTGGCTTCCGGCTCCCCGGCCTGCTGGTCGAGAGGATCGCGACGGACGTCGCGCCGGACGCCAAGTTCGATCTGACCCTGCACACGGCCGTCGCCGCGGACGGCCGCCTCTACGCGCGAATCGAATTCGCCGCCGCGGTCATCGACGAGAAGACCGTACGGGCGTGGGCCGCGGAGTGGGAGGCACTGCTGGCCACCCTGGTCGGCCGCCCGCACGAGCCGATCGCGCCCGGTACCGCCCGGCCCGCTCCTCCCGAGCCGGCCGGGACGGAGTCCGCGCCCGACCACGTACCGGCCACCGCCGTGCCGACCGGGATGATGCACCGGATCTGGACAGAGGTCCTGGAGACGGACCGGATCGGCGGCCAGGACAACTTCTTCGACCTCGGTGGGGACTCGCTTCGTGCCGTCGCCCTGGCCGGCCGCCTGCGCGCGGAGGGCCTGGAGGTGTCGGCCACCGACATCTTCGCCCACCAGACCGTCGAGGAACTGGCCGAGTGGTGTGCGCGCCAGCTGTCCGAGGCGGGCCCCGGCGGCGCCGGCCTCCCCGAAGCGGTGGCACCGTTCGCGCTGTTGGGTCCGGAGGACCGGGCCGCCCTGCCGACGGACGTGGTGGACGCCTACCCGCTCACCGCGACCCAGCTCGGCATGATCATCGAGCTGCGGGCCCGGCCCGACGTCAACACCTACCAGGACACCACCTCGTACCTGATCCGCGACGGCCGGAGGCCGGACGTCGAGGCGCTGCGGCGCGCGGCCCAGACGGTCGTCGACCGGCACGAGGTGCTGCGCACCAGCTTCGAACTCAACCGCTACTCCGAACCCCTCCAACTGGTGCACCGGAGCGCGCGGATCGACGTCGGGTCGACCGAGCACGGAGTGCTCGGCCCGGAGGGCTGGCGACCGGCGCTGGAGGAGTACGCGGCGGGGGAGCGCAGCTCCCCGATGGCCATCACGAGCTATCCGCTGATCCGGGTGCACGCACACACCGCCCGGGACACCGAGGAGTGGTGGATCACCATCACGGAGTGCCATCCCATCCTGGAGGGGTTCAGCTTCCACACGATGCTGATGGAGATCCTCACCGGCTACGGCGAGATCCGGGCGGGCCGGGCGCCCGCGCGGCCCGAGCCGGTGCCCTTCCGGTACGCGGACTACGTCGCCGCCGAGGCCGCTGCCCGGGAGTCCCAGGAAGACCGCGACTTCTGGCGCGGTGTCGTCGAGGGCCGCACCGGGACCGCGCTGCCCTCGGCCTGGCAGGGCGACCGGGCTCTCGCCCGCGAGAGGTACCAGCACACGCTGGACTTCCGGGACCTGGAGGTCGACCTGCGCCGGCTGGCCACCGGGACGGGCACCTCGATGAAGGCGGTGCTGCTGACCGCGCACATGAAGGTCATGAGCATGGTCGCGGCCACGGAGGACTTCTACACCGGGCTGGTGTGCGACGCACGCCCCGAGGTCCAGGGTGCGGACCAGGTGCTCGGCATGTACCTGAACACGCTGCCGTTCGCCATGCCGGCCGAGGCGGAGACCTGGGGCGACCTCGTCAAGGCGGTCTACGACGGCCTGACGGCCATGTGGCCGCACCGGGTCTTCCCCATGCAGGTCATCCAGCAGGAGTTCGGCCCCGGCGGCCGTCTGCTGGACGTGTTCTTCAACTACCTCGACTTCCGCCAGGTCGACAAGTCGCTGATCGACGAGGACGTGACGTACAACGACAACGACAACGAGTTCGCGCTGCACGTCTTCACGATCTCCGGCGTCCTCAAGCTCAACACGACCAGCCACCGCCTCAGCCGCGAGGCCGCGGTCCGGCTCACGGCCCTCTACCGCGAGGTGCTGGAGCGGATGTCGTTCGGTCCGGAGGGGGACGCCCGTGCGGCCTGCCTCCCCGCGGCCGAACGGGAAGGCCTGGTCCGCCTGGACCGCACCGCCGAACCCGTGCCCGAGAGCCGCTCCGTCGCCGAGGGCTTCGCCCGGGTGCTGTCCGAGCGACCGGACGCGATCGCGGTGCGGTACGGCTCCGACGAGCTCAGCTACCGGCAACTCGACGCCCTGGCCGACCGGACGGCCCGGCGACTGGAGGAGCGGGGGGCCGGTCCCGGCGCCCTGGTGGGGATCTCCGCCCTCTCGCCCGGGCGCGGCCCCGACACGGTCGCCGCGCTGCTGGCCGTGATGAGGACCGGCGCCGCGTTCACCCTCGCCACGGCGGACTCTCCCGGCGAAGGTCCGCCGGCCCTCGCCCGCCCGGAGGCGTTGGCCCCCGACGTGGCCTGCGTCCTGCCCGGCACACCGGGAGCGGCCACCGGACCCGGCACATCCGGGACACATGTGTCGCACCGAGCACTGGCCCAGGCGCTGGGGGAGTACCACAGCGAACTCGCGGTGCGCGGCGCCGTCTCGGCGCCGGGATCGTCCTGGCTGTGCGCCGGTCCGCCGGTCACCACCGCGCACGTGATCGGGATCCTGACGGCGCTGACGACCGGCGCCACCGTCGTCATGACGTCCGTCCCGCTGCCCGATGCCGTTCCCGAGATGCGCCGCCTGATCGCCGCCGGCGAGGTGACACACCTGGTCACGACACCGCTGGTGGCCGAGCGCGTGGTCGTCGGCCCGCCCCGGACGTTCACGGCGGTCCTCAGCGGTGACGACGAGGCCGGACCGGCCCTGCCCGAGGCCCTGCGCACCCGGGGCCGGGTGATCGAGACGCTCATGGCCGACGGCCTGATCGCGCCGGTGGCCTACGACGGCGTACCGCCGCGCGGCACGGGTCTCGACGTGGTCGACACCCGGCGACGCCGCGTGCCCGTCGGCGTGGTCGGGGAACTGCGGGTCGACAGCGCACACGACGACCGGACGGTCCACCCCGCCTGCGACGCCGCAGGCCCCCGCCGCACGGGCCTGCCGGCCCGGGTCGGCACATCAGGACGGCTGGAGCCCATGGGCCCGGCCACTACCCACCGGACCCGCGAGCTGCTCGGCCTGCACCCCTCTGTCCTGGACTGCCGGGTGGTCGAGCACCCGCACGCCGACGGGGGCGGGCGGCAACTTGTGGGATACGTCAGGCCGGCGCCCGCCGAGGAGTTCTCCCCGGACGAGATCCGCCGGGCGCTGGCCGGGCGCAGACTGCCCCGCCATCTGATCCCGGACGTCCTGGTGCCCCTGGAGGACTGGCCGCTGACCGCGGCCGGCACGGTCGACCTGGACCTGCTCCCCGAGCCGCCCGGCACCGAACTGCCCGCGGAGCAGCCCGCGAAGCCGTGGGACGACGACTTCGACGACCTGCTGCGGGGTGTACTGACCGACGGTCCCCAGGGCCGCGGACTCGATCCCGACGTACCCCTGGCCGACGCGGGGCTCAGCTCGATGGCGACCGTGGGCCTGATCGTGGCCATCGAGCAGCACTACGACCTCGTCATCCCCGACGACTTCCAGATCGTCGACATGTTCCGTACCCCGCGGATGCTGTGGGAGCAGATCCGCGAGTTCCGCGCCGCGCAGGCCTGACCGTACGGTCCCGCGACGCACGGGGGCCGGTGCCGACATGTACGTCGGCACCGGCCCCCTGGCGTGTGCGCGCTACGCGGACGCGGTGGTCACGATCTCCACGGCGGAGGCCGCCGCCAAGGCGTTGGCGGCGGCCTCCGCCCGGTCGGAACCGAGTGCCACGGCCTCGCCGGCGCGGGACCAGGAGCTGGTCAGGGGCACCACGGACCCGCCCGGTTCGACGGACATCCAGATGTCGACGACCCCCGGGAGGGCGCGAGCGGCGTCGAGGCCGCGGATCTCCCGCACGGTGCCGGGCACCGCGTCGAGGAAGCGGACCGCCGCCCCCCGGACGGGGGTGGCGGCCATCGTGGGCGGCCGTCCCTCCAGCACGTCGAGGAGGCCGCGGACGAGGTCGCTGTCGTAGGCGAGCGCGATCAGCAGCGGGATGTAGTCCCCGGGCAGCCGGGCGGCGCACTCCAGCAGATGCGGCGTGCCGTCGCGCAGGATCCACTCGGCGTGCAGGATGCCGCTGCGGAAGCCCGTGGCGGCGACGAGGGTGTGCATGGCCTTCTCGGCGGCCGGAACGCCCTCGGCCGCGGCGGGTACGACATGCCCGCGCTCGACCGGATGGGCTCCCGGGTAGAGCTGTGTCTCGGTCGTGTTGAGGAAGACCACCCGGCCTTCGTGCACCAACGCCTCGACGCTGAGCTCGTCGCCGTGCAGCCACTCCTCGGCCACGTACCGGGCGGCCCCGGCGCGTTCCGTGCGCAGGTGCGCCTCGTCCGCGGACGCCGTCCGCCGCCACGCCTCGGCGGTGTCGTCCCCGGAGCCGAGGAGCTGGATGCCGACGCTGCCCTGGAGGTGCGTCGGCTTGAGCACGCACTCACCGCCGTGCGCGTCGCGGAAGCGCGCCACGTCCTGCGGGCCGTCGACCCGCACCCAGTCCGGCTGGGCGATGCCCTGCCGCTCCACCCGTTCGCGCAGCAGGGACTTGTCACGGAACGCGCGGACGGCCCGGGGGCTGCCGTTGGGCAGCCCCCACGCCTCGGCCAGTTCCGCCGCCGCCACCACCGTGTACTCCAGGCCCGGCAGTACGGCGCGGACCGCGGCCGGCCGATCGACGTGGCCGGCGAGGCGCGCCGCGTTCGCCTCGTCCTGCACCGGGGCCTCGACCATGCCCACGGCGCAGCGGAACCGCTTGAGCTGCGCGGCCACGTCCCTGGCCGCGCACATCGCGGGTTCCTCGACCACCAGCACCGAACCCGGTGGCAGCACCCGCTCCAACTGGTTCAGCAGGCCGACGCTGAACCCCAGGACGACATGGGAGATTCCGGGGGACTCCATGAAAGCGCTCATCGCTCCTCGGCAGGGTTGACACGGACGTGGATCCGGCTGACCGCCTCGTCCAGGGCGCGGTCGCACGAGGCGGCGTCGTCGCCGGTCGCGATGACGGCGGCGAGCCGCGGTACGACCCCGCGCGGCGGGAGCAGCAGCGGCTGCCCGGGTTCCGCCAGGGCGACCGCCCGCTCGACGCCCGGCACCCCGCGCGCGGCGGACACGTCCAGTTGTTCGACCGTGCCGTCCTGCTCGGGGTAGAGGAAGCGGACGGCGGCGCAGCGGTCCCGGGTCGGCCGCAGATCGGGGACGGTGCCGAGCGCGGCGTCCAGGGCGGCCGCGGTCAGATCGACGCCGGTGGCCAGCCGGCCGAGCAGCGGGATGAAGTCGCCGCCCAGCCGTCCGTTCAGCTCCACCACGCGCGGTCCGCTCGGGGTGAGCCGGAGTTCGGCGTGCGTCACCCCGGACGTGACCCCGAGTGCCGCGTGGACACGGGTGACGGTGTCGATCAGCTCATCGGCCCACGGCTCCTGGCGCCACGGTGACACCAGGTGCCCCACCTCTTCGAAGAAGGGCGGATAACCGATCCGTTTCCGTGCCACGTTGACGCAGTGCACCTCACCCGCGAGCACCACGCTGTCCACACTGATCTCCGGGCCGTCCAGATACTCCTCGATCATCAGACCCTCCAGTGCGTCGAGGCCGACGAACGCGGCCCCCTCCGCGTGCCGGTGGACCTCGTCGAGAGCGTCGGGGGAGCGGGCCAGCACCACGCCGCTGCTGCCCGCCAGGGCACGCGGCTTGACGACCACCGGATAGCCGATCCGGCCCGCCGCCTCGTGGGCCTCCTCCAGGGAGTGCACCACCGCGTAGCGGGCGGACGGCAGTCCGGCCCGCTCCAGCAGCCGCCGGGTGCGCAGCTTGTCCCGGCAGTTGCCGACCGCCTCCGGTGTCATGTGGGGCAGCCCCAGACGCTCGGCCGCCTCGGCGGTCCGCTCCAGAAGCACCTCGCTCCAGGTCAGCACACCGGCCGGCCCGCTGTCCCCGGCCAGCAGCTCGGTCACCGCGTCGGTCAGGGCGCCGACGTCGCCGGTGTCCACGACCCGATGGTCGGTGAGGTACGGCAACTCCCATTCCGCGGAGGTGCCGTCGACCGTCATCACCCGGCTGTGCGCCGCCGCGTCCTGGAGCGCGTACTCCCGGTACGCCCGGCCACCGGTGCCGACGACGACGACACGCGCCGGGCGGGCGGGGTCCACCGGCTCGCAGCGGAAGTCGAGACGTTCGAGCGTGCGGTTGATCGCGCGCTCCACCTCCGCGGAGGAACGGCCCCGGAAGCGGAAGCGCGCGCCCGAGTGCTCGTATCCCGGAAGGTCGGCCAGATAGCCCCCGGGAGCGGGAAGACGCTCCGCGTACGGCCCGTCCGCCAGGGGTGTCTGCGATGTCGCGGCCGTGACCCGGCACGGGCGTGCGGCGGGCGTCGGAACGAGCAGCCAGCCGGCGTACGCCCCCTCGTCCCCGCCCGGCTCCCTCCAGGGCGAGTACGCCGGCAGCGGCCTGCCCATCTGCACGTCGACGGCGGCCGCCATGAGGTCCACGCCGTGCACCTCGCGCCAGACGAACGGGACCTCTGCGCCGCCCGGGCGGGCGCCCACCTCCAGGACGTGGAGCACCGGGTCGGGGCTGTTGTCGGAGGCGAAGAGCTCCAGATGGAAGACCCAGGGGTCGGACGACATCGCCAGCACGGCCCGCCGGGTGAACTCCTCGATGTTCTTGAGCAGCATCGGGTCGTCGATCTCGGCCGAGCCGAGTGCCTCGCCCCGGGTGAAGTCCAGGCAGGTGTTGACGTACCGCGACGCACGCCAGACCCGCAGGTCACCACCGTCGACCACGCCGTCGACGTGCAGGATCTCGTGCGGGAGGTAGGACTGCGCCATGAGCGGGACGCCCGCGGGGAAGACGTACGCGTCGAGTTCCGCGGGGCCGTCGAGCCTCGACACGTGCGAACTCGCGGTACCGCGTACCGGCTTGAGGATCACCGGCCAGCCGTGCCGCCGCGCGAACCCGGCGACCGCCGCGTGGTCGGGGGCCGCTTCGGCGGCGGGCACCGGGACGTCCCGCGCGGCCAGCCTCCGCGTCATGGCCAGCTTGTCGCGGAAGGGGTGCAGGCCGGCCCGGGTCTCGCCGGGCACCCCGAGTTCCTCGCGCAGCTCGGCGGCCACGTCCAGGTCCACCTCGTGCAGGGCGATGACGCGCTCGGGCCGGCCGTGTTCCTCGATCAGCCCGTCGACCGCGGCGCGGACCGCTCCCCGGTCCTCGGTGCTCCGCACGACCGCGACGCCGGCCGCCGCGTCGGGCAGCACCGGCCTGGCGCGCGCCGTGGTCACGTAGCTGACCCGGAGCGCGCGGTGGTCGAGGTAGGAGGCGTAGTCGGCGTAGGAGTCGGTCCAACGGTGGAGGACGATCACATGGGCAGGCACAGGAGACTCCATGAACGGAAGGTCGTGGTCTGGATCGGGAGGTGAGCCGGATCAGGAGACGGACCCGACGGCGGAGCCGGCCCGGCCGCTCGGGCGGCCCGTATCAGGTGGCGTCCGTCAGGCGGGCCACTGTTCCCTCCAGCAGCTCCCGGGTGAGCGAGTCCGCGAGCCCCATGGTGCGGAGCCGCAACTGGAGCGACTCGCCCCCCTCGGCGGTGGCCCGCAGGTAGCAGGGGTGCCCGATGCGGGAGAAGGGCGACTCCCTGACCGTCTCCGCCCCGTGCGCGGAGCCCGGCGGTGGCGCGGCACCGGTGAGGAAGTTGAAACCGAGGGACGCCTCGTACGGCTCGCGTCCGGCGCGGACCTTGTCACGCAGGGCGTCCATCTCGTCCACGTCGTACATCCCGTGCCGGTAGGCCAGCAGGCTCTGGGTGTGGACGTGGCCCACGTACGCCGCGAAGTCGTCCGGGGCGGGGTCCACCGATGCCGCCGTCCACTGGTTCATCGAGCTGACCACGGTGTTCCACGGGGGGACGAAGCGGTTGGAGGACATCAGCTGCACGACCGCGGCGCCCGGTCCGGCCGTACGCGCCACGTTCCAGGCGAAGGCGGCGAGCACCACGCTGGACACCGGGACCGACAGCCCGTCCGCGAACTCCCGCGCCCGCCGGTACACCTGCCGGGAGCGGACGGAGTACTGGAACGCCGAGCCGGGCGGCGCCGGGGGGCCGGTCGCCGAGAGCGACGCGGCGGAGAGCCCGAAGATCCGCTCCCAGTACGCCGTCAGCGCGGCGCGGCGGGCGCTCCGGCCCTCGGAGCGCTGCCACGCGGCCAGCCCCCGCGGAGTGGTGGCCGGGGCGGCGCCGGCCGGCGCCGCCCCTGCCAGCGCGGCCCGGAAGTCGGCCTCCAGCACCCCGTTGCTCCAGCCGTCCGCCGTGATGTGGTGCTGGATCATCACGACCACCCTGGGACGGCCGTGCCGGGTGACGACACGGAACCGCCAACTCGGCGCCACACGCAGGTCGAAGGGCTCGGACGCCAGTCCGTCGACGAGAGCGTCGAACTCCTCCGGACGGCACTCGACCACACCGGAGTCCACCCGGTCGAGGAAGGGCAGCACCCGCTGTGCCGGTGCGAACGTGTCCGTCAGGTCGTAGGCGGTACGCAGCGACTCGTGCCGGCCGACGAGCGTGAGCACGGCGTTCTCGACCTCCCGCGCGCTGTGGTCCTCGTCCTCGGGCAGCCGCCAGAGCGACTGGGTGTTGGCCTCGTGCCATCGGCCCCTGCTCAGCTCCCGGACGTCGCGCCAGACGGAGAGCTGGCCGTAGGAAAGGGGGGCGGGCTCATTCACGGACGGCTCCGTTCGTTCGCACGACGCTGTCGCCGGTACCGGTGACGTCGCGTCAGCCTAGGAGGGCCGCCCGGCGCGGGAACAGGCAAGCGGGCGGCAGCTTCGGCGCTCCGGACGACAGGCAGCAAAGTTGCCTGCGGGCTACCTGGACGCATCGCGTCCGCCCCGCCCATCGTGGGTGCCCCGGTCCCGGACGGCGGGGCGGAGAAGATGACGAGAGGTGGCTTTGTGGCCGACGAAGCGCCGGGCCTCCGGCTGTTCGCGACGATCCCACCCCCCACGGGTCCCGGCGGGTATGTGCGGACCGTCAGGCAGGCCGCGCGGTACGCGGAGTCGGCGGGCTTCACGGGCGCTCTCGTCTACTCCGACAACAACACCGTCGATCCGTGGGTCGTCGCGCAGGAGGTGCTCGCGGCCACGGAGGGCTTCGTACCGCTGGTGGCCCTGCAACCCCTCTACATGCACCCGTACACGGTGGCGAAGAGGATAGCCACCTACGCGTCCCTCTACGGACGCCGCATCGCCCTCAACCTGGTTGCGGGAGGCTCCGTCGGTGACATCGCGGCGCTCTGCGACGCCAACAGCGCACACGACGACCGGTACCGGCGCCTGACGGAGTACGCACAGCTGATCGGGCTGCTGCTGACCGGCCCCGGCCCGGTGACCTTCGAGGGCGACTACTACCGGGTGCGTGCTCTGCCCCTGTCACCGGCGCTGCCCCGGAGTCTGGCGCCCGAGCTGTTCATCTCCGGTTCCTCCGAGGCGGGACGCCGGGCCGGGCAGACGCTGGGAGCGGTACCGGTGCGCTATCCGGAACCGCCGGGCGTCGCGGATCCGGAAGCCGACGGTGACCGAAGGGGCACGGGTGTCCGGATCGGCGTCATCGCCCGCGACACCGACCAGGAGGCCTGGGCCGTGGCGCACGAGCGCTTCCCTGCGAGCCGGGCGGGGCGCCTCGCACAGCGGGCGGCACGCGGGGTCTCGGACTCCCAGTGGGTGGCGCGCCTTTCCGTCGCGGACGAGTTCCCCGGCGGGCCCGACAGCCCGTACTGGATGGGGCCCTTCCTGAACTACGCGACGTACTGCCCCTACCTGGTGGGCAGCCACGAAAAGGTGGAGAAGGAGATCAGCGGCTACCTGGACGCCGGATGCGGGACGTTCATCCTGGACACGGCGCGCGCGGACGACGACTACGCCGTGATCGCGGCGGTCTTCGACCGCGCGCTGAAGCGGTGAGCGCCGATGCGGGCCTCGCCGTCGGCGCAGCCGATCCGGTCGCCCTGCGCCGGGTCTTCGCGGCCTTCCCGACGGGGGTGACGGCGCTGGCGGCGCTGGTCGACGGGGAACCGGTCGGCATGACCGCGTCCTCCTTCGTCCCCGTGTCGCTCGACCCGCCGCTGGTCTCCTTCTGCACCGCGCTCACCTCGACCACGTGGCCGAGACTGCGCGGCGCCGCACGCCTCGGGATCAGCGTCCTGGGCGGAAGCCAGGAAGCGGCCAGCAGACAGCTCGCCGCCCCCGGTCCCGAACGCTTCGCCGGACTCGCGTGGTACCGGACCGCCGGGACCGCCGTCCTGCTCAGCGGCGCCGGCGCGTGGTTCGACTGCTCGGCAGAGCGGGAGATCGCCGCCGGGGACCACCGGATCGTCATCCTGCGGGTGCACTCCATGGGCGTCGATCCGCGGGTTCCGCCCCTGGTCTTCCACGGCAGCCGGTACCGAAGACTCGCCGGGCAGTGACTCCCGCCGAGGTACGGGCAGCCGGACCATGACTCCGTCGGCCCGCGATCCCCCCGGCGGCACCGGGAAGCAGCACACTCGCAACGAAAGGCAGACTGATGCCGCAGTACACACATGCGGGGGAACGCCCCCGGCAGGCGAGGATCGCCGCGGTCGGCGGATACCGGCCGCGCCGCGTCGTCGCCAACGAGGAGGTCTGCCGCGACCTCGACTCCACCGACCAGTGGATCCGGCGCAGGACCGGGATCGAGACCAGGCGCTTCGCCGGGCCCGACGAGACGCTGGAGGCGATGGCGGCGGCCGCCGTCGACAAGGCGCTCGCCGAGGCAGGAGTGGCCCCGTCCCAGGTCGGGGTGGTCATCGCGGCCACCATGTCCTACCTCTACCAGGCGCCTCCGCTGGCCACCCGCATCGGCGCCCTGCTCGACGGGTTCCACGGCGCGGCGTTCGACGTGTCGGGGGCCTGCGCGGGGTTCGGTCACGCACTTGAACTCGCCCGCACCCTGGTCGTCTCCGGCAGCGTGGACCACGTCGTTGTGGTCGGTGCCGAGCGGATGTCCGACATCATCGATCCTGCCGACCGGTCCACCGCCTTCCTCTTCGGCGACGGTGCGGGGGCCGTGGTGGTCGCACCGTCGCGGGAGACCGGCATCTTCCCCCCGGAGTGGGGAAGCGAACCGGCGGGCGCCGACGCCATCGCCCAGCCCGATGCCTGGCACTGCGGACCCGGGCAGCCGGAATCCGCCGACCGCCACCTGAGGATGCACGGACAGGAGGTGTTCCGCTGGGTCACCGACTCCGTCCCCGCAGTCGCGACAGGCGCACTGGAGCGTGCGGGCCTGGGCGTCCAGGACCTCGCCGCGTTCGTACCGCATCAGGCCAACCTGCGGATCATCGAGACCCTGGTGAGAGCGCTCGCCCTGCCCGAGCACGTACGCGTGGCGCGCGATGTGGTCGAGGCAGGCAACACCTCCGCCGCGTCGATCCCGCTGGCCCTCGAATCGCTCCTGGCACAAGGGCAGATGTCGGGGCGCCCGGCACTGCTGCTCGGATTCGGCTCGGGACTCGGCCACTGCGCCCAGGTGGTGATCCTCCCGTGACCACGGACCGGGCCGGCCGGGCGGCCCAGGCACCGCCCGAGCGGACCGGACCGCTCACCTGGGTCCAGCGGCTGTGGCTGCCCGACGCCCCGGACCGCCAGATCGCCTCGCACGAGGACAACCAGTTCCGCGAGCTGTCCCTCGCCGTCCCCCTGGAACCGGGCAGCGCGCGCCGGGCGGTGCGCGAGGTCCTCGCCCGTCACGAGGTCCTGCGGAGCCGCATCGTCGGCCTCGGAGCCGAGGCCCTCCAGGCCGTGGACGCCGTCGAACCCGGGTACGAACAGGTGCTGCGGAGCGTCGACCTCGACGGGTGGGAGGAGGCCGTGTCCGAGGCCCGGCGCACGTCCTTCCGGCTCGCCTCGCAATGGCCGCTCAAGGTGCTGACGGGGACCCGGGAGGGGAAGGTCCGCCGGGTCGCCGTGGTGGTCGATCACTGGGCATCCGACGGCCTGGGCGTTCTCGCGCTGCTCGACGACCTCGCGTCGGCGCTCGACGCCCGTGCGCGGGGCGCCGACTGGGTGACGGCGGGACCGGTGGAGCAGCCGATCGACCTCGCCCTCTGGGAGTCGGCGACACCCGCGGGGGCCGCGCACCTCGGACGGGCCAGGACCTACTGGCGGCAGCAGTTCGAGCGGCTGGCACGGGACCTCGCCGACTACCGGCCCGCGCCCGTGGAGGAGCCACCGCCCGGCCGGGCCCCGCTGTGCTTCCCGGGCTGCACGATGACCTCCGTCCGGCTCGCCGAAGCGGCGAACGCGGTCGCCGAACGGCTGCAGGTGCCGGTCGCGGCGGTGTACCTCGCCGCCTTCAGCAGCGCCGTCGGTGCCGCCGAACGAGTGGGTGTCGTCGGTACGTTGATGCTCTCGGCCAACAGGCTCACGCCGGCGGCCATGCGCTCGGTCCGCAACGCCGTCATGAGCGCGCCGGTCGTCCTGGCCGTGTCACGGCCCGGAGGATTCGCCGAGACCGTGGTGCGGGCCGCCGCCCAGCAGACCCAGGCCTTCCGGTACGCCAACGCGGATCACCGGCTGACCGGGGGTATCGCCGACGAGGTGCTCGGGGACCTGCGGGACAGCGCCGTCACCAGCGCGGTCTTCAACTTCATGCCGGAGGCCGCCCTGCGGGGCGACCGCGTACCGGACATCGCCCGGCTCGCCCCGTTCGACGTCCTGGAACCGATGCCGCCCCGTGCGACCGCCGCCGCGCGTATGTTCATGGTCGTCCTGCGGCAGGACCGGGTGACCCTGACACTGCGCTGGCGCGAGGACACGAGCTGGCAGCACGCCGCCGAGCCGATGGTCCGCTACCTGGTGGACCTCATCACCCACGAGGCCACGCCCGGTGCCGAGGTGCCCCGCTACGGCGGCTGAGCCGCGGCTCGGGTCGCCCGGCGACGTGTCCCGCCGCCAGGGACGACGGGAGTACGTTCAGGCGGGCGGCGGCGGAGCCGTGCTGGCCCTGACGACGAGCCGCGTCGGGACCAGGGTGGTGCCGCGCTCCGTCGTCTCGTCGCGGATCTGCCGCAGGACACCGTCCACGCACAGCCGGCCGATCTCGGCGAAGTCCTGGTGGACGGTGGTCAGCGGCGGAAGGAACGACGAGGAGTCGGCGATGTCGTCGAACCCCACCACACTCACGTCGTCCGGCACCCGTCTGCCGTGTTCCTGCAGGGCCCGGAGCACGCCGAGCGCCATCTGGTCGTTGGCCGCGAAGATCGCGGTGCAGGAGGGGTCCGCCGCGAGGACGAGCCCGGCCTCGTACCCCGAGGCGGCCGACCAGTCGCCACCCACCGGGGGCGGAACCGGGCGTCCGGCGTCCCGAAGCGTCTGCCGCCAGGCATGGGCGCGGCGTTGGGCGGCGAACGACTCCGCGGGCCCGGCGACGTGCACCACGCTGCGGTGCCCGAGGTCGAGCAGGTGCTGTACGGCCGCCCTGGCACCCCCGGACTGGTCGGTGTCCACGACGCTGTAGCGGTCGCCGGCGTCGGAGTCGGCCACCACCACGTGGGTGTGCGGCGGCAGCGATATGGCGGCGTCCAGGAGCCGGACTTCCATGATCACGATGATGCCGTCCACGACCTGCTCGCCCAGCACGGCGACGGCTCCCCTGACCCCGGTGCTCGTGGGTGTCGCGACGGGGAGCAGCGTGATGGCGTAGCCCTCGTCGGCCGCTGAGGCGGAAATGGCCTCCAGGGTACGGACGTTGCCCGTGGTGGCCAGGGTGAACAGGATGACGCCGAGGGTGCGGAACCTCCCGCTCTTGAGGGCGCGCGCCGCACTGTTGGGCCGGTAGTTCAGCTCCTTCATGGCGCTGAGGACGCGTGTCCGGGTCTCCTCCGACACCATGGAGTGCCCGTTGGACACGCGGGAGACGGTCTGCGAGGAGACTCCGGCCAGACGCGCGACGTCGGCCATGGAGGCCTCCTTGTGAGGAGGCCGGTCCGTGGCTTGTTCCTTTCCCTGCACTGCGTCTGCCTCCGTCGTGGTCTCCCGTGCGCCTTTCGCCGTGCGGGAGGCGTTCTTCCGGCCGCGGGGGCGCTTTCCCGCAGGTGCCCCGAAGGGATGCCGGGCGGGGACGCGCCCTGGCTCCGCTCGGTCTGCGGGTCGTACCGTGTGCGGGCCGAGGGGCCGGGCCACCGGCATTTTTACCACTTGCGGACACGCGTTGCCGACACTCGGGCCCGGTGTGCGGGCGCCGTTGCGCCACCCGGCGCGGGGACGGCCTGAATCCAGGCCTTGACCATGAGGGAGCAGGCGTGTAGACATCACCTCACCGATAAATGTTTACGTAAACATCGCAGCTGGGTGTTTACGTGAACATCGACCCTCCCGAGCACAGCGCCTCCACGAAGTCCGGTGTCCCATCCGGCCGGGGCCATGCTCGACGCCGGACCAGTAGGAGTACCCATGACGGCCGTCACGCCGCTCACGACCGGACGCCGCCCACCAGCGCGAGGCTCCCGCGCGCGGCGCGGGCAGGTCGGCTGGGTCTTCGTAGGGCCGTTCATGGCCGTCTTCGCCTTGGTGTTCCTCGCCCCGATCGCCTACTCGCTCTACCTGAGCTTCTTCCGCGACCAGTTGGTGGGCGGGACGTCGTTCGTCGGCCTGGACAACTTCCAACGCGCCTTCGCGGACGACCAGTTCTGGGCGGCGGTGGGCCGGGTCACGCTCTTCCTCGCGGTGCAGGTGCCTGTCATGCTCGGCCTCGCCCTGCTCATAGCCCTGGCGCTGGACAGCGGCAGGATCTACGGGAAGAGCTTCTTCCGGATCTCCGTCTTCCTGCCCTACGCCGTGCCCGCCGTCGTCGCCACCCTGATGTGGGGCTTCATCTACGGCACCCGGTTCGGGCTGGTCGCGAACATCAACGACACCTTCGGGGTCACGCTGCCCGACCCGCTCTCGCCGTCCCTGGTACTGGCGAGCATCGGCAACATCGTCACCTGGGAGTTCATCGGCTACAACATGCTGATCTTCTACTCGGCCCTGCGCGTCGTCCCCAAGTCCCTCTACGAGGCGGCCGAGATCGACGGCGCGGGACCGTGGCGAATCGTCACCGCGGTCAAGATCCCCGCGATCCGCGGGGCCCTGGTGATCGCCACGATCTTCTCGGTGATCGGCAGTTTCCAGCTGTTCAACGAGCCGAGCATCCTGCAGAAGCTTGCGCCCAACGCCATCACCACCTACTTCACGCCCAACCTCTACACCTTCACGCTGTCCTTCTCCGGCCGGCAGCAGAACTACGCCGCCACCGTCTCCCTCGTCATGGGTGTCGTCACGATGATCATCGCGTACGCGGTCCAGCTGCGCGGCATGCGAAAGGAGGCGTGAGCGATGAGCGCACCTTCCTTCACCGCCGAACCGAAGCCCCGCCGAACCACCCACCGGGCCCCGGCGCCCCGCCGTGCCGCGCGCAGACACCACTCGCCGGGCCGACCGCGACGCAGCATCCTGCTCACCGCGCTCCTCGGGCTCACCTCCCTCTACGCGCTCATGCCGCTCGCCTGGCTCTTCGTCAACGCGACCAAGACCCAGAAGAGCCTCCTCGACTCCTTCGGCCTCTGGTTCAGCGGCGACTTCGCGCTCTGGGACAACATCACGCAGACGCTCACCTATGACGACGGCATCTTCGTCCGCTGGTTCCTCAACACCCTGCTCTACGTGGTCGTGGGCGCGGGCGGAGCCACCTTCCTCGCGGTCCTCGGCGGCTACGGCCTGGCCAAGTTCGACTTCACCGGCAAGCGCGCCGTGTTCGCCACGGTCATCGGCGCGGTGGCCGTCCCGGCCACGGCGCTGGCGGTCCCCACCTTCCTCATGTTCAGCAAGATGGGTCTCACCGACACTCCGTGGGCCGTGATCATCCCGTCCCTGATCTCGCCGTTCGGCCTCTACCTCATGTGGGTGTTCGCCGCGGAGGCCGTTCCCACCGAACTGCTCGAAGCGGCCAGGATGGACGGATCCGGCGAGCTGCGGACCTTCTTCCAGGTCGCCCTCCCGCTGCTGAGCCCCGGCATCGTGACGGTCCTCCTCTTCACGATGGTGCAGACCTGGAACAACTACTTCCTGCCCCTGATCATGATCAAGAACCCGGACTGGTACCCGCTGACGCTCGGCCTCGACGCCTGGAACGCGCAGGCGTCGACCGCGGGCGGCACGCCTGTCTTCAACCTGGTCATCACGGGCTCGCTGATGACCATCGTGCCGCTCATCGTCGCGTTCCTGCTGCTCCAGCGCTACTGGCAGTCCGGACTGGCGGCGGGCAGCGTCAAGGGCTGACCGCACCCCGGCCCCGGCCGGCCCCTCGATCCCCGTGCCCCGGAACCGGTCCACCCGGCCCCCGGCCCGCGCGGCGCACCACCCTCTCCATCTCCCGCACCACCCCGAGTGCGGGCGCTCGACGGTTCGTGAACCACCATCACCACAACGGAGTGAAGCGATATGAGAACCATGACCAGGCGCACGATGCGCGGTCTCGGCCTGCTGTGTGCGGCGGCGCTGAGCCTCACGGCGTGCGGGTCGTCCGACGACGCCGGTTCGGACACGACCGTCACGGGTGGTGACCTCAGGGCGGCCCTCAAGGAGGGCGGCTCGATCACGGTGTGGGCATGGGAACCGACGCTGAAGCAGGTGGTCAGCGACTTCGAGAAGGAGTACCCGAAGGTCAAGGTCAAGCTGGTCAACGCCGGCACCGGCAACGACCAGTACACCGCCCTGCAGAACGCCGTGCAGGCCGGTTCCGGGGTGCCGGACGTCGCGCAGATCGAGTACTACGCCCTCGGCCAGTTCGCCCTCGGCAAGTCCCTCGAGGACCTCGGCCGGTACGGCGCCGCGGCGCTGAAGAACGACTACTCGCCCGGACCGTGGAGCTCGGTCTCCGTCGGTGACGCCGTGTACGCACTGCCCATGGACTCCGGCCCGATGGCGCTCTTCTACAACAAGAAGGTGCTCGACAAGCACTCGATAGCCACGCCGACCACCTGGGACGAGTACCTGGAGGCGGCCCGCGCCCTGCACGCCGCGGACCCGAAGGCGTACATCACCAACGACACCGGTGACGCGGGTTTCACGACCAGCATGATCTGGCAGGCCGGCGGGACTCCGTTCAAGACCCGTGAGACCGAGGTGACGGTCGACCTCACCGGTGACAAGGGAGTCGCCGCCTTCACGAACATCTGGCAGAAGCTCATCGACGAGAAGCTCCTCGCGCCGATCAGCCCCTGGAGCGACGAGTGGTACAAGGGACTGGCTGACGGCACCATCGCCACCCTCCCGATCGGCGCGTGGATGCCCGCCAACTTCGCCTCCGGCGTCGAGTCCGCCGCGGGCGACTGGCGCGCCGCCGCGCTCCCGCAGTGGAAGAAGGGCGCCGAGGTCAGCTCCGAGAACGGCGGCAGCTCCCTCGCCCTCATGAAGGCCGGCAAGAAGAAGGACCTGGCCTACGCGTTCAACCAGTACGCCAACCACGCCGAGGGCGTCCAGGCGCGCATCGAGGCCGGTGCCTTCCCCGCCACTACGGCGGACCTGTCCTCGCCGTCGTTCCTGGACACGCCCTTCCCGTACTTCGGCGGCCAGAAGGCGAACGAGATCTTCGCCCGCTCCGCCACCCAGGTGCCCGAGAACTGGTCCTACCTCCCCTTCCAGGTGTACGCGAACTCCGTCTTCAACGACTCGGTGGGCAAGGCGTACGTCTCCGACACCAAGCTGGCCGACGGGCTGAAGCAGTGGCAGGAGGCCGCCGTCACCTACGGCAACGACCAGGGCTTCACCGTCAACAAGTGACGTCCAGCCGCTGAACCGGCACAGGGGCGGTCGCCCGTCCGACGGGCGGCCGCCCCTGTGCCGTACTCGCACCCCGTGTCCGAAAGGATCATCATGACCCCCGCCCCCGCGCACCACTGGCTGCGCCCGCCCGCCGACGGCAGCCCCGCGCGATTCGCCTACGGGGCCGACTACAACCCGGAGCAGTGGCCGCGCGAGGTGTGGAAGGAGGACGTCCGGCTGATGCGCGAGGCCGGGGTGACCATCGTCTCCGTCGCGATCTTCTCCTGGGCCCGGCTGCAACCGGCCGAGGACCGATGGGACTTCGAGTGGCTGGACGAGGTGCTCGACCTCCTCCACAGCAACGGGATCACGGTCGACCTCGCGACCGCCACCGCCTCGCCGCCGCCCTGGCTCACCACCCTGCACCCGGAGATCCTGCCGGTGACCCGGACCGGTGAGACCCTCGCCCAGGGGGCGCGCCAGCACTGGCGGCCGACCTCTCCGGTCTTCCGCGAGTACGCCCTGCGGCTGGTCGAGGCCATGGCAACCCGCTACGCGGACCATCCGGCCCTGGTCGCCTGGCACATCTCCAACGAGCTCGGCTGCCACAACATCTACGACTACTCCGACGACGCCGCGCGATCCTTCCGCGACTGGCTGCGCACCCGCTACGGCACCCTCGACGGGCTCAACCACGCCTGGGCGACCTCCTTCTGGTCGCAGCGGTACGGCGACTGGGACGAGATCCAGCCGCCGCGGCTGGCCGCCAGCCACGCCAACCCCACCCAGCAGCTCGACTTCAAGCGCTTCTCCTCCGACGCGCTGAAGGACTACCTGCGCGCCGAGCGCGACGTCCTGCGCCGGCTCACCCCCGCAATCCCCGTCACCACCAACTTCATGGTGATGGGCGGGACCAAGGGGATGAGCTACCCGGACTGGGCCGAGGAGATCGACTTCGTCTCCAACGACCACTACGCCCACCCCGGTCCGCAGCGCCTCGACGAGCTCTCCTTCTCCGCCGGCCTCACCCACTCCATCGCGGGGGGCAGGCCCTGGTTCCTCATGGAGCACTCGACCAGCGCGGTCAACTGGCAGACCGTCAACCTCGCCAAGCGGGAGGGTGAACTGGCCCGCGACTCCCTGGTCCACGTCGCCCACGGCGCCGACGCGGTCTGCTTCTTCCAGTGGCGCCAGTCCGCCGCGGGCGCGGAGAAGTACCACTCGGCGATGGTGCCCCACGCCGGTCCCGACAGCGAGGTGTTCCGGGCGGTGACCGCCCTCGGCCGGACACTGGAGGCGCTCACCCCGGTCGTCGGCTCCGTGCGTGAACCCGCCCGTGCGGCCCTGGTGTACGACTGGGAGTCCTGGTGGGCCGTCGAGCGCGACTCCCAGCCCTCGTCCCTGCTGGACTACCGGCAGGAGGCGCTGGACTGGTACTCGGCCTTCCTCTCCCTGGGCGTGCGGGTCGACGTCGTCACCACCTCGGCCGACCTCACCGGGTACGACTTCGTCGCCGCGCCCCTCCTGCACGTCGTCCCGCGGGCCCTCGCCGGCCGGCTGGAAGCCTTCGTGCGCGGCGGAGGCCATCTCGCCACCACCTACTACTCGGGTGTCGTCGACGAGAACGACCACGTCCACCTCGGCGGGTACCCGGGAGCGCTGCGCGAGCTGCTCGGTATCCGCGTCGAGGAGTTCGGCCCCCTGCTGGAAGGCGTGGAGGTACGACTCGACAACGGCCTGACCGGCGGCCTCTGGACCGACCGGGTCGAGGTCACCGACCCCGAGGTCACGGTGCTCGCACGCTACGGGAGCGGGGACCAGGCAGGGCGGCCCGCCATCACCCGGCGCGTCCCTGCGGGCGGCGGTTCAGCGGCCTACGTCTCCACCCGGCTGGGCGGTGAGGGCCTCTCCGAGGTGCTCGGCTCCCTGCTGTCCGGCGCGGGCGTGCTCAGCGAGCTGCCTGCCGAGGTGCGCGGGCGGGTGGAGCTCACCGTGCGGACCGACGGAGTCCACGCGTACTGGTTCCTCGTCAACCGCACGGACGGCCCCGTCGCGTTCGGCACGGTGGCCGGACAGCTCATGACGGGCCACCAGGAGGCCGCGGAAGAAGGTCTGGTGCTGCCCCCGCGCGGGGTCGCGGTGCTGCGGGTGGCGGCCGGAGCCTCGCCCTTCGGTCCGCGCGTCCCGGGCACGGCTCCCGTCGAGTAGGAGCGGTCCTCACGCCGTGGGGCTCCCCGGGGACGGAGATCCGTCCCCGGGGAGCCCCACGGCATCCGTCAGGCGGCGGCGGTGAACCGGTGGGTCCCCGACCCGACGGAGAACACGGCGCACCCGTCGTCCAGCCGGAGGAAGCCCGCGGTGCCCTGCCCGGCGCTCCGCTCGTCGCCGCCCGGGACCCACACCTCGGCGGTCGTGTTGGGTGGCAGCACGACCCTGAGCGCGAAGCCCGCCGAGTCCTTGCTCCAGCGGGTGGTCACCGGCCCGTACCGCGAGTCGAACCTGCCTTCGGCCTGTGTCACCCCGCCGCCGGGACGCGGCCGTACGAGGATCTCCCGGAAGCCGGGGGCACCGGGTGCGATGCCCGCGATGTTCGCGTACATCCACTCCCCGACCGAGCCGTAGGCGTAGTGGTTGAACGAGTTCATCCCCGCGTCCTGGAAGCTCCCGTCCGGACGGATGGAGTCCCAGCGCTCCCACATCGTGGTGGCGCCCCGGTCGATCTGGTACCCCCAGCTCGGGAAGGTCCGCTGGGTCAGCAACCGGTACGCGACATCCGTGTGGCCGGTGTCCGTGAGCACCGGAAGCAGCCTCGGGGTGCCGAGGAAGCCCGTGGACAGGTGCCAGTCCTTCGCCTCGATGAGCGCGACCAGCCGGTCGGCCGCCGGTCCGCGGTCGGTCTCCGCCAGCAGGTCCATGGACAGGGCCAGCACGTACGCCGTCTGGGTGTCGCCCTTGACCCGTGCGCCGGCCGACACGTACGCGGTCCGGAACGCGTCACGTACCCGGCCGAAGAGGGAGGTGTACGGTGCCGGGTCCTTGCCCAGGACCTTCGCGATCCGGGCGACGAGGTCGGCGCTGTGGGCGAAGTAGGCCGTGGCGATGACGTCCTTCGGCGTCTCGTCCTCGATGTTGAGCCAGTCACCGAACCCGTCGGCCGGGCGCAGCAGTCCGGTGCTGTGCGCCTGAAGGTACTCCAGCCACCGGACCATCGACGTCCAGGACTGCTCCAGCACCCGGACGTCGCCGTAGGCCTGGTAGAGGGCCCAGGGCACGGTGACCCCGGCGTCCCCCCAGCCCGCCGCCCCGTCGCCGACGTTCGGCAGGTCGGGCGCGACGTGGGTGAAGGAGCCCTCGGAGGTCTGCGCGTCGCGCAGGTCGTACAGCCACTTGGTCAGGAAGCGCGCCGACTCCATCGTGTACGCGGCGGTGGGCGCGAAGACGTTGATGTCACCGGTCCAGCCGAGCCGCTCGTCGCGTGCCGGGGTGTCCGTCGGAATGGAGAGGAAGTTGCCGCGCTGCCCCCAGGTGATGTTGCTGTGGAGCTGGTTCAGCATGGGCACATCGGTGGTGAAGTCCATGGTGAACGGCGCCGAGGTGTGGATGACGCGGCCCACGATCGCCTCAGGCCCGGGCCTGCCCGGATACCCCGTCACCTCGACGTAGCGGAAGCCGTGGAAGGTGAAGCGGGGCTCGTAGGTCTCCCGGCCGCCCCCCTTGAGCGTGTACGTGTCCGTGGCGCGCGCGGTGCGGAGGTTGGTCGTGTAGACCGTCCCGTCCGGGTTCAGCACCTCGGCGTGCCGCAGCCGCACCGCGGTCCCGGCCGGGCCGGACACGGTGAGGCGGGGGGTGCCGACCATGTTCTGGCCGAGGTCGAAGACGAACACTCCGGGCTTCGGCTCGGTCACCTCACGGGTGGTCAGCTCGCGTTCGACCCGGCAGGCGCCGTCCACCTCGGCGACGAGCGTGGCGGTGACCCCGTCGACCCGGTCGGCCGCGAGCCAGCCGGAGGCGTCGAACCCGGCCCGGTCCCATCCGTCGGTCTCCAGCCGGGCGTCGTACTCCTCGCCCGCCATGAGGTCCGCCCCGGTCACGGGCCCGGCCGCGGCGTGCCAGTCCGCCCCGGACACCACGCGCTGGGTCGTCCCGTCGGTGAAGGTCACCTCCAACTGGGCCAGAGCCGAAGGCTGTTCGCCGTACTGGTGAGGCCCGAACCACGCGATGTTGCCCGCGTACCACCCGGCGGCCAGGGTGATCCCGAGTGCGTTGCCGCCGGCTGCGAGCAGGCCCGTGACGTCGTACGTCTGGTACTGGACCCGCTTGTCGTAGTCGGTCCAGCCGGGAGCGAGCCGGTCCTCCCCGACGGTCCTGCCGTTGAGCGACACCTCGTACAGGCCGAGCGCCGTCGAGTAGAGCCTGGCCCGTGCGACGCGCTTGCGGCCGAGCCGGAACTCCCGGCGCAACTGGGTCGCGGGGGAGTACGCGACCGCCACCTTGCCCCACGGGCCGGAGCCCAGCGGGGCGAGGACCTTCGCGGCGGCCCAGGCGGAGTCGTCGAAGGAGCCCGAGTCCCAGTCCTGCGCGGGTTCCTCGTCGGAGGCCCGCCAGTCGGCGCCGGTGACGGCGGCGCTCACACCGTCCGCCGTGGTCAGTTCCAGCACCCCGAACAGTCCGGCGGGTCCGGCGACCGCGTTCGTCGCCGACACGGCGATCACCGAGACGCCGGGGGAGAGGTGCTCCGTCACGTCCACGAGGACCGGGCGCTTCCAGTTCTCGGCGGGGCCGTCCGCCTCCGTGTGCGCCACCCGCACGCCGTTCACCCGGGCGGTGAAACCGTCGTCGGCGCTCATGACGAGGCGGGCACGGGTGACACCCTCCGGAATCTCCACCCGGCCGCGGAACCACCGGGTGGCGGCGGGCGCCTCGACGGCTGGATCCCCCTCGGGGAACCAGATCCACGAAGCCGTGTCCAGGGCGGGCGTACCCGTCAGCGCGGCGGGTGCGCCGATCCAGTCCGCCGACCAGTCCGAGGCCTCCAGGAGACCGGTCTCCCACCAGGAGGCCTCGCTCCACCCGGACACCCGGCCGTCGGAGTCCCAGACCCGGACGGACCAGTGGTAGCGGGTGCGGGAGGCGAGCGCCGGGCCGTCGTACGGGACCAGGACCGAGCGGTTGGACCCGACCTTGCCGCTGTCCCAGACGTCCGGCTTCCCGAGGCGGTCGGGGGAGGTGGCGACGCGCACCTGGTAGGCGGTCTGGCTCCGGTCGGTGCCGTCCGAGGCCACGGGCCAGCTCATTCGTGGACGCCGGGTCCCGAGGCCGAGCGGCCGGCTCACGTACTCGACGGTGGGCACGGTGACGCGAGCCCGGCCGGCCGCGGCCCGCGCCGTGAGCTCCGACGCACCCGCGGCGGGGGCGGACACCGCGGCGAGCGCGGCCGTGGCGGCGGTGGTGCTGAGCAGTCGTCTTCTGCTGATCACGAGGGGGGCTCCGTAACGACGCGACAATGAATCGTTTCAGTCATGAGAAGTTAGGGCCCTGTCCTATCCCTGTCAAGGCTTCTGTCGTGATGGAGCTCTTTCGGGACGCCCTGTTGAAACACCGCTGTGTGCGGCATTGACGCCCTCGCCGTGGCGGGTCTATCTTCGGTCGCGGCGCCAGGTTGAAACCTTTCATCCCATCGGCCGAATGGGTCTGCCCCGTACCGATCGTTGCGCTGTCCGGCTGACGTGGCTCAAGGCCCGCCCGAGATGCTGACGAAAGGTCAGGTGTTCGCACGTCGCGGGCCCGACGCGGTCCGCGATCCGCCTCCACCCAAGGGAGACCGCATGCGCCTGCGCGCCCGCTGGGCACCAGCCGCTCTACTGCTGATCGCCCCCCTGATCGGCACCACCACGGCCACGGCCGACACCGGCGAGGCTCTCGTGCCGGTGCAGAAGTCGGCCCGGGCCGTGCCCGGCCAGTACATCGTCACCCTCTCCGCCGAGCAGGCACCGGACGCCATGGCCGAGCAGTTCGGCCTCAGCACCCTGTTCACGTACAGCAAGGTGCTGCACGGTTTCGCGGCCTCCCTCACGCCCGCGCAGCTCGAGCAGGTGCGAGGCGCGGCGGGCGTCTCGGCCGTCGAGGAGAACAGCGAGGCATCCGTTCCGCCGCCCGGGGCCGCGTCCGCGACCGGGGGCCTCGTCGCGGCCGGGAGCTGGGGGCAGGACCGCGTCGACCAGCGGAAGCTCCCGCTGGACGGTACGTACACCGCTGCCGGCCGGGGCGAGGGCGTGACCGCGTACATCCTCGACACCGGGATCGAGGCCGACCACACCGAGTTCGGCAGCAGGGTCGCCTCCGGCTACGACGCCGTGGGCGACGGCCGCAACGGTGGCGACTGCAATGGCCACGGCACCCACGTGGCCGGGACGGTGGCCGGCGCGACCTACGGTCTCGCCCCGGACGCCTCCCTGGTGCCCGTGCGTGTCCTCGACTGCGAGGGCTCGGGCACCTGGGCCGGGATCATCGCCGGCCTCGACTGGATCGCGCAGAACGCCGAGCAGCCGGCCGTGGTGAACGCCTCCCTCGGCGGGCCCGCGTCCTCCGCGGTCGACGACGCGTTCGACGCGCTGGCGGCGGAGGGCACCCTGCCCGTCGTCGCGGCGGGCAACGAGAACCAGGACGCCTGCGACGTCTCCCCGGCGCGCGCCGACGGCGTGCTCGCCGTGGGTGCGAGCGACGGCCGGGACAGGCAGGCGACCTTCAGCAACTGGGGCACCTGCGTGTGGATGTACGCCCCCGGCGTCGACATCCTGTCCGCGAAGCTCGGCGGCGGGTCCACGACGCTGAGCGGTACGTCCATGGCCAGTCCGCACGTCGCCGGTGTCGCCGCCCTGTACAAGGGGCAGAACCCGGACGCGACCCCGCAGGAGGTCACCGACTGGCTCGCCGCGGAGGCGACCCCGGACGTCCTGACCGGTCTGGGCTCCGGCTCGCCCGACCGGCTCCTGTACACCGGCGGCCTCTGACCTCCGGCAGGTACGAGCAGAGCGGGGCCCGCGGCATGCGGGCCCCGCTTCTCGCTGTGCGGGCCCCGCTTCTCGCCGCGCCGTGGAGCTGCCACTTTCCGGCGCCTTGCGATTTCGCGCAACTGGCTTGCGTTGCTTTCGGGCGCCTTTCACGCATCAGATCCTGATGTTCGGCCCAGCAAGTGCCTTGTTCTGACAGGGCTTTGTCGGCAGCCGTCGGCGTTCTTCTGTGTTTCGGTTTCTGCCGGAACGGTGGACGCTCTCGCAGTTCTCTGTAATTCTCTGACCGCTCAACGCAAAACACGGCTCAGTGAGTGCAGAAACAGGCGCCACGGAACCGTACAGACAGAGCCGCACTCCCGGCGCGTCCCGCGCCGGGGCCGAAGATCGGGGAGTTATGAGAGCCCAACGCTGGAGATGGCGGGCCCTGTCCGCAGTGGTCACCACGAGTCTCCTGATGATCGGATGGCCGGCGCTCAGCGCCTCGGCAGCCGACGGACCCAACATCGCCGCGGGCCGGTCCGCGGCGGCGAGCAGCGCCGGCGAGTACGTCGCCCGCAACGTCACGGACGGCAACCAGGCGACGTACTGGGAGGGGACGGGCGGCTCGCTGCCGCAGTGGGTGCAGACCGACCTCGGCACCACCGCCCGCGTCGACGAGGTGAGGCTGAAGCTCCCCGCGGGCTGGGAGAGCAGGCAGCAGACCCTCTCGCTCCAGGGCAGCGCCGACGGCACGAGTTTCGCGACCCTCAAGACCTCCGCCGCGTACACCTTCGGCCCCGGTGCGTCCAACGAGGTGCGCATCCCCTTCCCGGCCACGCAGACCCGCTTCGTGCGGGTGAACATCACGGCCAACACGGGCTGGCAGAATGCACAGCTCTCCGAGCTCGAAGTGCGCGCCGCCGGGGAGTCGTCCGCCGACCTGGCCGCGGGCAGGACGCTCACGGCGAGCAGCTACACCGAGACGTACGCCGCGGCCAACGGCAACGACGGCAACCGCGCCAGCTACTGGGAGAGCAGGAACAACGCGCTCCCGCAGTGGATCCAGGCGGATCTCGGCTCCTCGGTGCGGGTCGACAGGGTCGTGCTCCGGCTGCCGGACGGCTGGGAGCAGCGGACCCAGACGCTGAAGATCCAGGGCAGCGCCAACGGCTCGGACTTCCAGGATCTGACGGCCTCCAAGGCGTACACCTTCGGTGCCGCGGGCGGCCAGTCGGCGACGATCTCCTTCGACCCGACCACCACGCGCCACCTGCGCGTACTCGTCACCGCCAACTCCGTCCAGTCGGCCGCACAGCTGTCGGAGCTGGAGGTCTACGGCCCCACCACCGGTGACACGCAGGCGCCGACCGCTCCCTCCGGCCTGGCCTTCACCGAGCCGGCCACCGGCCAGGTCAGGCTGACCTGGCAGGCGTCATCGGACGACACCGGGGTCACCGGCTACGACGTCTACGCGGACAACGCGCTGCTGACCACCGTGGCCGGCGGAGTCACCACGTACACCGACACCCGCCCCGCGGGCCGGAGCGTCTCCTACTACGTGCGAGCCAAGGACGCGGCGGGCAACGTGTCCGGCAACAGCAACACGGTGACCCGCAAGGGCGACTCCGGTGACACACAGGCGCCCACCGCTCCCTCCGGCCTGGCCTTCACCGAGCCGGCCGGCGGGCAGATCAGGCTGACCTGGCAGGCGTCATCGGACGACAAGGGCGTCACCGGCTACGACGTCTACGCCGACAACGTGCTGCGCAAGAGTGTGGCCGGAGACGTCACCACCTACACCGACACCCAGCCCGCGGCCACCACCGTGAGCTACGTGGTGCGGGCCAAGGACGCGGCGGGCAACACGTCGGGCGCCAGCAACACCGTGACGCGCAACGGTTCGGTCGGCGCCGCCTCGAACCTCGCCGTCTCCAAGCCGATCACCGCGTCCTCGGTGGTCCACACCTTCGTCGCGGCCAACGCCAACGACAACTCCCCCACCACCTACTGGGAAGGGGCCGGCGGCAGCTACCCGAACACCCTGACCGTCAAGCTGGGCGCCAACGCCGACACCGAGAGGGTCGTCGTCAAGCTCAACCCCGACAGCGGCTGGGGCGCGCGCACCCAGAACATCCAGGTGCTCGGAAGGGAGCAGGACGCCACGGCGTTCACCAGCCTGGCCGCCGCCAAGGACTACGCGTTCGATCCCGCCACGGGCAACACGGTGACGATCCCGGTCACCGCCCGGGTGGCCGACGTCCAGCTGAAGTTCACCTCCAACACCGGATCCGGCGCGGGCCAGGTCGCCGAGTTCCAGGTGCTGGGTGCTCCCGCTCCGAACCCGGACCTCCAGGTCACGGCGGTCGGCGCCTCGCCCGCGGCACCCGTCGAATCCGATCCCATCACCCTGTCGGCCACCGTCCGGAACTCGGGCGCGGTCGGCTCTCCCGCCGGCAAGCTGGACTTCGAGCTCGGCGGTTCCAAGGTGGCCACCGCCTCGGTGGGCGCTCTCGCCGCGGGCGCCTCCACCCAGGTCTCCGCGTCCCTCGGGGCCCGCGACGCGGGCAGCTACACGCTGGGCGCGGTCGTCGACCCGGCCGGTGAGATCATCGAGCAGAACGAGACCGACAACCGCTTCACCGCCGCTTCCCCGCTGGTCGTGAAGCCGGTCTCCAGCTCGGACCTGGTGGCGAGCGCGGTCACGACCTCGCCGTCGGCCCCTTCGAGCGGAAACACGGTCACGTTCTCCGTCGCCGTCAGGAACCAGGGCTCCGTGGCCTCCGCGAGCGGCAGCCACGGCGTCACCCTGAGCCTGCTCGACTCCAAGGGCGCCACGGTGAAGACGCTCACCGGCGCGCACAGCGGGGCCATAGCGGCCGGTGCGACGACGGCACCTGTCTCCCTCGGCTCCTGGAC
The DNA here is from genome assembly GCF_040660235.1 of Streptomyces sp. NPDC049970. Lineage (NCBI taxonomy): Bacteria > Bacillati > Actinomycetota > Actinomycetes > Kitasatosporales > Streptomycetaceae > Streptomyces > Streptomyces sp. NPDC049970. Next base: position 57,302 of record NZ_JBFALP010000014.1, read on the forward strand.
GGCCGTGAACGGCTCGTACACGGTGAAGGTGGTCCTCGCCGACGACGCCAACGAACTCCCGGTGAAGCGCGCGAACAACACCAGCACGGAGTCCTTCTTCGTCGGACGGGGCGCCGACATGCCCTACGACATGTACGAGGCGGAGGACGGCGTCGCGGGCGGCGGAGCGAAGGCCGTCGGCCCCAACCGGACCGTCGGCGACGTCGCGGGCGAAGCCTCCGGGCGTAAGGCGGTCACCCTCGACAGCACCGGTCAATACGTCGAGTTCACCACCCGGGCGACCGCCAACACCCTGGTCACCCGGTTCTCCATCCCGGACTCGGCGGGCGGCGGAGGCATCGACTCCAAGCTGAACGTCTACGTGGACGGAACCTTCCTGAAGGCGATCGACCTCACCTCGAAGTACGCCTGGCTGTACGGGAACGAGACCGGGCCGGGCAACGACCCCGGCTCCGGCGCGCCCCGGCACATCTACGACGAGGCGAACGTCATGCTGGGCAGGACCGTCCCGGCGGGCAGCCGCATCCGCCTTCAGAAGGACGCGGCCAACACCAGCACCTACGCGATCGACTTCGTCAGCCTGGAGCAGGTCTCCCAGGTCGCGAACCCGGACCCGGCCACCTACACCGTGCCCGCCGGCTTCACCCACCAGGACGTGCAGAACGCCCTGGACAAGGTCCGGATGGACACCACGGGCACCCTCGTGGGTGTCTACCTTCCGGCCGGCGACTACTCCACCTCATCCAAGTTCCAGGTCTACGGCAAGGCCGTGAAGGTCGTCGGCGCCGGACCCTGGTTCACCCGGTTCCGTGCCCCGTCCACGCAGGACAACACCGACATCGGGTTCCGTGCGGAGGCCGGTGCGAAGGGTTCGTCGTTCTCGAACTTCGCGTACTTCGGCAACTACACGTCCCGTATCGACGGACCGGGCAAGGTGTTCGACTTCTCCAACGTCTCCGACATCGTGATCGACAACATCTGGAACGAGCACATGGTGTGCCTCTACTGGGGCGCGAACACCGACAACGTCACGATCAAGAACTCACGGATCCGGAACATGTTCGCCGACGGCGTCAACATGACCAACGGCTCCACGGACAACCACGTGACCAACAACGAGGCGCGGGCCACGGGCGACGACAGCTTCGCGCTGTTCTCGGCGATCGACTCCGGCGGCTCGGACATGAAGAACAACGTGTACGAGAACCTCACGTCCATCCTCACCTGGCGGGCCGCGGGGGTGGCCGTGTACGGCGGCTACGACAACACCTTCCGCAACATCCTCATCGCCGACACCCTGGTGTACGCCGGGATCACGGTGAGCTCGCTGGACTTCGGCTACCCGATGAACGGATTCGGGACCGGTCCCACGGCGATCGAGAACGTGTCGGTCGTGCGGTCGGGCGGGCACTTCTGGGGGACGCAGACCTTCCCCGGGATCTGGCTGTTCTCGGCCTCCAAGGTCTTCCAGGGCATCAGGATCTCGCACGTGGACATCGTCGACCCCACCTACAGCGGAATCATGTTCCAGACCAACTACGTGGGAGGGCAGCCGCAGTTCCCGATCAAGGACACGGTGCTCACCGACATCTCGATCACGGGGGCGCGCAAGAGCGGTGACGCCTTCGACGCCAGGTCGGGCTTCGGGCTGTGGGCCAACGAGATGCCGGAGGCGGGCCAGGGCCCTGCCGTCGGTGAGGTCACGTTCAACGGGCTGAAGCTCAGCGGCAACGCCCAGGACGTGAAGAACACCACCTCCACCTTCAAGATCAATATCAATCCGTAAGGCAGTCCGGAGTCGGTAGGGCGGGGTGTCGCCGGGGTTCCGAAAGGGGCCCGGGCGACACCCCGCTGCGTGTAACCGCTTGCATCCTGAAGTCCGCCTCTTGCGTGAATGAGCCCCAGAGATCGGTGGATGGCCTCCATGGGCCGTCCGGGCCCCTGTGGGCCGTGCGGGCCGCCAACCACGCCTGGAACTCCCCGTACGGGCCGCAGGGCGGCTTCGGTCATGGCGCGGCTCGTGCTGCCTGACACGTCCTCACATGCGGAGCGCTGTCAAACATTTACGAAAACTGCGCGGGATATTGCGCTCGCATGTCGCCAGTGGTTGAGTGTGCCGCGCCCCGGCAGACAGTCGGCCGAGGCCTTCCGTGCTCATGCCCGAAGGGGACCACCGATGAGAAGTGCTGGGTTTCGCCGTACCCGCCGTGCCTCCGCCGCCGCTGTCGTCACCGCGCTCGCCCTGACCGCCCTTGCCTCCTGCGGCACGAGCAGCAGCGGTGGGGGGAACGACGAATCCGGCAGCGGGTCGTCCGATCCGTCGGCGCCGCTCGATCCGAAGGCGAAGGTGACGCTGTCGATCGACTGCATGCCGCCGGCCGCGAAGGCCGCGGAGCTGCGCGAGTGGAACGAGGACGTCAAGACGTTCAACAAGAAGTACCCGAACGTCAAGATCGACGGGAAGTCGACACCCGGCCAGTGCCTGGAGCCGCCGCGGTTCACGGCCATGCTCAAGGGAAAGTCCCAACCGGACGTGTTCTACGCGTACTTCACCGATCTCCAGCAGGTACTGGACAACGACGGCGCCGAGGACATCTCCGCGTACGTCGACGACACGTCCGTGCCGGCGCTGAAGGACATCCAGCCCCAGGTGCTCGACGTCGCACGCAAGGACGGCAAGCTCTACGCGCTGCCGACCAGCAACTACACCATGGGCCTCATGATCAACCGGAAGCTGTTCACCCAGGCCGGTCTGGATCCTGACACCCCGCCGGCGACCTGGGACGAGGTCCGTGCGGCGAGCAGGAAGATCGCGGCACTCGGCAAGGGCACCGCCGGCTTCGGCGAGTACAGCGCCGGCAACAACGGCGGCTGGCACTTCACCGCCACGCAGTACGGCCTGGGCGGGGAGGTCGTGGACGCGAGCGGGAAGAAGGCAGCGTTCAACGACGACAAGGGCAAGCAGGTCCTCCAGCAGCTGCACGACATGCGCTGGGAGGACGACAGCATGGGCAAGACCCAGCTGCTGAAGTGGGGCGATCTGCAGAAGCAGATATCCACCGACAAGCTGGGCATGTTCCTGGCGGCACCCGACGACATCGCCTACATGGTGCAGCAGCTCGGCGCCGAGTACGAGAACTTCGGACTGGGCCCGATACCCGGAGCCCAGGGCACCCTGTTCGGGGGCAACAACTACATGATCAAGAAGGGCAGCTCGCCCGACAGGATCAAGGCCGCCGTCGCCTGGCTGAACTTCAAGAACCTCACGCCCGGCAAGGGCCAGTTCGAGTGGGCCCGCACCAAGGCCGACGCACTGCCCGTCGGACTGCCGCAGCCGAACTTCTTCACCGGCGAGAGCAAGGCGAAGGACGACGCCGACCGCGCCGCCAACGCCACCATGCCCGTGGAGAACTTCAAGGCCTTCACGGACAACCCGGTCCAGGGCAAGGCCGAGCCGCCGAAGGCCCAGGAGATCTACAAGATCCTCGACAACGCGATGTCCGCGGTACTGACCAACGAGGACGCCGACATCGACAAGCTCCTCGACACCGCCGAGCAGCAGGTCGACCAGGTCCTGGCGAACCAGTAACGGACGTGCGGAGGCCGGGCCGGGCGGGCCCGGCCCCGCATCCGGCCATCCGTCCGCGAGCGACCGCACCGGCACCGAGGAGAGACCATGTCGGCCCCCACCCTGTCCACCGGGAAGGCGAGCGCACCGCCACCCGGGCAGCACCAACGCCCCACCGGGCCGGACTCCGCCCGAGAGGAGTTCGTGCGCGCCGTGCGCCGCAACATCTCGGCGCACGGCTTCCTGATCGGAGCGGTCCTCTGCTTCTCCTTCTTCTCCTGGTACCCGATGGTCAGGGAGTTCTTCCTGGCCTTCCAGAAGACGGAGGACGGCGAGACGACCTGGGCCGGCTGGTCCAACCTGAGCTACGTCTTCAACGACCCCGCGTTCTGGCAGGCCTGGCGCAACACGCTGCTCTTCACGGTGCTGGCGCTCCTGCTGGGCTTCGCGGTCCCGTTCGTCGTCGCCGTCGTACTCAACGAGTTCCGGCACGCGCAGGGTTATCTGCGCCTGCTGGTCTACCTGCCCGTCATGCTGCCGCCGGTCGCCTCCGTACTGCTCTTCAAGTACTTCTACGACCCCGGTTACGGACTCTTCAACCGCATCCTGGAGTTCCTGCACCTGCCGGCCCAGCAATGGCTCCAGGACCCCGACACCTCCATGCTGTCCGTCGTCATCGCGTCGACATGGATGAACATGGGCGGAGCCACACTCATCTACCTCGCCGCGCTCCAGGGCATCCCCGGTGAGCTCTACGAGGCGGCCGAGCTCGACGGTGCCGGGCTGCTCCGCAAGATCTGGCACGTCACCATCCCGCAGACCCGGCTCATCCTGTCGCTGCTGCTGCTCATGCAGGTCATCGCGACGATGCAGGTCTTCACCGAGCCGTTCCTGCTCACCAACGGCGCCGGCCCCGAGGGCTCCACCACGACCGTGGTCTACCTCATCTACCAGTACGCCTTCAACTTCAACAACTACGGCGGCGCGGCGGCCCTCGGGCTCGTCCTGCTGGTGGTGCTCGCGGGCTTCTCCGCGGTGTACGTACGCCTCAGCCGCAGCAGCGAAGACTAGGACGGGAGCACGACGATGGCATCGAACACGCTTGTCTCCCGGCGCGCGGCCGGCGGACGCAAGGCCCGCCGCCCGGACGCGGACCAGGGCCGCCAGCGGACCCTGGTCTCACCCGCCCAGCTCGGCCGCCCCCGGGGGCGGGCCGTCTACTGGATCGTCCTCGCCCTGGTGACGGCGGCCTTCACCCTGGCTTTCCTGGGCCCCCTCTACTGGATGGTCACCGGCGGTCTGAAGACCACCCAGGAGGTCGTGCAGAGCCCGCCCACCGCCTTCCCGTCATCGGTCCACACGGAGAACTACTCCCAGGCGTGGACCGTGATGGACCTGTCCAAGCTGCTCTTCAACACCCTGTACTACGCGTTCGGGGCGCTGGCCTTCCAGCTGGTCCTCGACGTGGCGGCCGCCTACTCGCTGTCCAAGCTGCGGCCGGTGTTCGGCAAAGTCATCCTCGGCATGATGCTCGCCACCCTGATGATCCCGGCGACCGTGCTCGTGGTCCCGCAGTACCTCACGGTCCTGGACGTTCCCGTCTTCGAGCGCAACCTGCTCAACTCGCCCTGGGCGATCTGGCTGCCCTCGGTCACCAACGCCTTCAACATCTTCCTGCTGAAGAGGTTCTTCGACTCCATACCGGGCGAACTCCTCGACGCGGCGGCCATCGACGGCGCCTCGCCCCTGCGCACCCTGCGCAGCATCGTGCTGCCGATCTCCCGGCCGATCCTCGGCGTCGTGTCCATCTTCGCGGTCGTCGGAGTCTGGAAGGACTTCCTCTGGCCCATGCTCACCCTCCCCGACCCGGGCAAGCAGACCCTCAACGTGGGCATCTACTCGCTCTCCAACGGGGTGCCGCAGAACGTCCTGATCGCCGCGCTCACCATCGCGTCCGTCCCCACGCTGCTCATCTTCCTGATCTTCCAGCGCAACATCATGAGCGGTCTCACCGCGGGCGGCCTCAAGGGCTGACCCGCCTCGGAACCACCGCCTCCCACCAGCACTCCGCCTCCGGCCCACCATCCGACGCCCCGTCTCCGGGCCGGGGGCGGAGTACCTCCTGCCCGAAAGGAACGTCACGTGGCAGCCATCCGTCCGACCGAGGCCACCGCACCGTGGTGGCGCGACGCCGCCATCTACCAGGTCTACGTACGCAGCTTCGCCGACGGCGACGGAGACGGCACCGGCGATCTCGCGGGAGTGCGAGCGAGGCTGCCCTACCTGGTGGAACTGGGCGTGGACGCGCTGTGGTTCACCCCCTGGTACCTCTCCCCGCTGGCCGACGGCGGCTACGACGTGGCCGACTACCGTGCCATCGACCCCGCCTTCGGCAATCTCGCCGAGGCCGAGAAGCTCATCGCCGAGGCCCGCGGCCTGGGTATCCGCACCGTCATCGACATCGTTCCCAACCACGTCTCCGACCGGCACAGCTGGTTCCGGGCGGCGCTGGCCGCCGCACCCGGCAGCCCCGAGCGCGAGCTCTTCCACTTCCGCGAGGGGCGCGGCGACCACGGTGAGATCCCGCCCAACGACTGGGTCTCCGAATTCGGCGGCACACCCTGGACCCGGATCGACGACGGCCAGTGGTACCTGCACCTCTTCGCCCCCGGCCAGCCGGACCTCAACTGGGCGCACCCCGCGGTCCGCCGTGAGCACGAGGACGTCCTGCGCTTCTGGTTCGAGCGGGGAGTGGCCGGCGTACGGATCGACTCGGCGGCCCTGCTCGCCAAGGACCCGGCGCTGCCCGACTTCACCGAGGGCGTCGACCCGCACCCCTACGTCGACCGGGACGAGCTGCACGACATCTACCGCTCCTGGCGCACCATCGCAGACCGGTACGACGGCATCTTCGTCGGCGAGGTCTGGCTCCCGGACTCCGAGCGCTTCGCCCGCTACCTGCGCCCCGACGAACTGCACACCGCCTTCAACTTCACCTTCCTCGCCTGCCCCTGGGACGCCGGACTCCTACGCACCTCGATCGACGACACGCTCGCCGAGCACGCCCCGGTCGGCGCCCCCGCCACCTGGGTGCTCTGCAACCACGACGTGACGCGAACGGTCACCCGCTACGGGCGCGAGGAGACCGGCTTCGACTTCGCCGCCAAGGTGTTCGGCACCCCGACCGACCTCGAGCTGGGCACCCGCAGGGCACGGGCCGCAGCCCTGCTCTCGCTGGCGCTGCCGGGAGCCGTCTACCTCTACCAGGGCGAGGAGCTGGGCCTCCCGGAGGCCGACATCCCGCTCACGCGCGTCCAGGACCCGATGCACCTGCGCTCCGGCGGCGTCGACCCGGGCCGCGACGGCTGCCGCGTGCCCCTGCCGTGGTCCGCCGGCGAGCCCTACGCGGGCTTCGGATCCTCGGTCGAACCCTGGCTGCCGCAGCCGGAGTCCTGGCCCTCCTACGCCGCCGACGTGCAGAGCACCGACCCCGCGTCCATGCTCACCCTCTACCGCCGGGCGCTGGGACTGCGCCGCGCCGAACCCGGCTTCGCCGCCGGCCCCGGTGAGACGGCGGACGGCCGGCTTGGCTGGCTGCCGTCGCCGCCCGGCGTCCTCGCGTTCACACGCACCCACGGTCTGGTCTGCGTCGTCAACCTGTCGAAGGACCCGGTCCCCCTGCCCGACCACGACGAGGTCCTGCTGACCAGCGCCCCCCTCGACGCCGCCGGCCTGCTGCCCGTCGACACCGCGGCCTGGCTGCGCAAGGAGGGATAGCGGGGGAGCGGAGGCTGCGGCACAGTGGTCCTATGGACGATCTCAACGCTCTCGCCGACGAGCACCTGGCCGCAGCCCGTGCCAACGCGCACGGGCGCAGCGCGCACCTGCTGCTGCGCCAGGAGCCACTGCGGCAGACGGTGATCGCGCTCACCGCCGGCTCCGCGCTCGACGAGCACAACGCGCCGCCGGCGGCATCGTTCCAAGTGCTGCGCGGTGCCGTCCGGATCACCGCGGGATCAGGGGACGTGGAGCTGGCGGCGGGCCGGCTGCACCCCGTTCCGCGTGAGCGGCACGGGCTGCTGGCCCTGGAGGACGCGGTGGTCCTGCTGACCGCCGTCAACGACTGACCGGACCTGGAGTACAACCGCGGGATCGAGGCATGAGAGAAAGGTAGGTGGCCGGACGTCCGAGCACGCGGGACGGCGCCCGGCCCATCCGCTTTTCCGCTCCTCCTACGTCCCCGGAGAACCCGCGTGCCCAGCAGGACCGACACCCCCCTCGCGGAACACCCACCGCGCACGGGCGGGCGCACCGAGACGACGAGGCGATGGCGCAGAGCCCTGGGCCGGACCCCCGTCTCGTTGTGGAACGACGACGTCTCCGACTGGGCCGCGGCCCTCACCTACTACGCCATCCTCGCGCTGCTCCCGGCGCTCCTGGTCACCGTCTCCGTCATCGGCCTGGCCAATCCCGACGCGACCAACGCCCTGATCGCCGACATCACGGCCATCGCGCCCGCCGAGTCCGGCTCCGCCCTGCGGCGGCCCCTTGAGGCGGCGACCCAGGAGCGCACCGCGGTCTGGCTCTTCGTCGCCACCGGGAGCGTGAGCGCCGTGTGGTCCGCCTCCAGCTACCTGGCCGTCTTCCGGCGGGCCCTGCACGCCATGCACGACGTGAAGGACACCAGGCCGCCGCTGCGCCAGGTGCACATCATCGTGGCCTCGGCCATCGGCCTGCTCGTCCTGCTGATGGCCAGCGCCTTCGCCCTCGTGCTCTCCGGGCCCCTGGCGCGCTGGCTCGGCCGGCTGCTGGGCCTCGCGCAGGTCGGCGAGACGCTCTGGGCCGGCCTCAAGTGGCCCGTGCTGCTCTGCCTGGTCGCCTGCCTCATCGTGGTCCTCTTCAGTACCGGGCCGAGTTCCGCGCGCGGTGTGCGAAAGGGGCTGCCGGGCGGCGTGCTCGCCGCGTTCCTGTGGCTGGTCGCCTCGGCCGGCTTCGCCCTGTACGCGACCCAGGTCGGCAGCTACAGCCGCCTCTACGGCTCACTCGCCGGCCTCGTCGTCTTCCTGATCTGGATCTGGTTCACCAACCTGGCGCTGCTGACCGGTGCCCAGTTCAACGTGGAACTGGCCCGTACGGAGGCCCGGCGTGGGAGCGAGGTGCCCTGAGCGGCCCGAGGGCGTTGTGGGAGCGCTCCCGAAGCGGAAGGGGGCGGCTCGGCTTCCAGGCGATCGACGTCCCCGACCCGGGGCCGCTCACCTGTCTGGGGCGGTCCACGGAGCGTGAGGAGCCGGTGGGCCGGGCAGGAAACGACCGGCGAGCCCCGGAGAGGGCCGAGGCCGCGGTTCCGGAGGGGTGAGGCGGTATGGCGGAGCAGAGCGGGTGGAGCTTCGAGGACGACCGGGGCCGGGTGGCCGTGGCGGACCGACGGCCGTCCCGGGTGCTGGCGTACACCCAGGCGGGAGCGACGCTGTGGGACCACGGCGTCCGGTGCGAGGGGATCTTCGGCTCCGGACACGACGGCGCGGCTCCCGACCGCGCGAAGACCGGTGATCTGCCGCTGGACGGCGTCGACTACCGCGGCGCGGGGGACGACCTCGACACGGACACGCTGCTGCGCGGCCGACCCGATCTGGTCGTCGCCGTGAGCTACGGCCACGGCCAGCTCTACGGACTGGACCCGGACACCGCCGAGCACCTGGAGGAGAGCGTCCCCGTCGTCGTGATCGACGTGGGCCAGGCGCGCACCCTGGACCACGTCACCGAGCGGTTCGCCGGCCTCGCGCGTGCGCTCGGCGGCTCGACGCCGCCGGACGCGGTGCGTGACCTGGAAGCGGCCCGCGCGCGCCTGCGTGCCGCGGCACGTGCCCTTCCCGAGGGGCCGCGTGTCCTGGCGCTGTCACCCGCGGGCCAGGAGCAGGCGTACGCCGCCCGGCCCCGGATGTGGCCCGAGCTGCGGGTCCTGGCCGAGCTCGGGGCCGCCCTCGCGGCGCCGCCCGAAGGCGCCGGTGTCAACTGGGCCACCCTCGACTGGGACGGGGTCGCGGCGCTGGAGCCCGGCATCGTCCTGGCGGACGTCCGCACCAACGCGGTCCCCCTCGCCGAGATCGCCGTGCCCGCGTGGCTCGCGGCCGCCGGCCGGGTGCGTACCGTGCCGTGGAATCCGGAGCCCGTGTGCAGCCCCAGGGCCCACGCGCGCTTCCTCGGGCTCGTGGCCGACGCCCTGGAGCAGGCGGGCTGATCAGGATCGGGCAGGTCGCACCCGGCGGCTCGCACCCCTGAGCCGCCCGGTGGCCCGCCCGATGCTCCGTACGGACGCCCCGGATCGCGCCGGCCCCCGCCGTTGGCCAGGCTGGCCCGGAGCCGGGACGCGAGATCCCCGTACCCCCCAGGAGCAGCCATGCAGCAGGACAAGCACCCGTCGTACCGTCCCGTGGTCTTCCGCGACCGATCCGCCGGGTACGCCTTCCTGACCCGGTCCACCGCGTCGAGCGAGCAGACCATCGACTGGGACGACGGCAACAGCTACCCCGTCGTCGACGTCGAGATCTCCGCCGAGAGCCACCCCTTCTTCACGGGCAGGGCGCGGGTGGTCGACACCGAGGGCCAGGTCGCGAAGTTCGAACGCCGGTACGGGGACGAGGGACGCGAGGGCGCCTCCTGAGCGACGCGTCCCCGCGGCCCGCCGGACCCCGGGTCCCCGCGGGCCCGTACGCACCGGGCAGATCGGCGGCGGCGCGTCCCGCGACCGCCGTGCCCCACCGCGCACCGCCGCCCGCGCCCCCAGGAGAACCACCGCCCATGCCCGACAGCCCCGCCCTGCTGGTCATCGGTGAATGCGTCGCCGACGTCGTCCGGCTTCCCGGCGCGCCGGAGCGGACCCACCCCGGCGGGAGCCCCGCGAACGTCGCGTACGGACTGGCCAGGCTCGGCCGCGCCACCACGCTGGTCACCCAGCTCGGCCCCGACGCCCACGGGCGGCTGATCCGGGACCACCTCGCCGCCGCGGGGGTGCGGGTGCTGACGGACGGGAGCCCGGCGCCCACCCCGGCCGCCACGGTCGAACTGGACGACGAGGGCCGGGCCACGTACAGCTTCGACATCACCTGGACCCTGGGCGCGGTGGAGCGGCCGGGGGAGCCGCCGCGGCACGTCCACACCGGCTCCCTCGCCACCGGACTCGAACCGGGCGCGGCCACCGTCCTGGACCTGGTGGAGACGCTGCGGACGGACGCGACCGTCAGCTACGACCCCAACGTGCGTGCCGGGCTGACGGGAGACCGCGCCCGAGCGGTACGCCGGGCCGAGCGCTTCGTCGCGGTCTGCGACATCGCCAAGGCCAGCGACGAGGACCTGCGCCGGCTGTACCCGGACGAGGAACCCGAAGACGCCGCCGCCCGCTGGCTGCGCGCCGGGCCGGCCGTGGTCCTCCTCACCACGGGTGCCGGCGGCGCGCTGGCGTTCCTGCGCGACACGGTGGTGCGCGTCGGCGCGCCGTCCGTCCGGGTCGCGGACACGGTGGGGGCCGGCGACGCCTTCATGTCCGGCACGCTGCACGCCCTCGCCTCGCGCGGGCTGCTCGGAGAGCGGGGCCGCACCCGGCTGCGGTCCATGGACACGGCCGTGCTGGGAGACGTGCTGCGCCACGCGGTGGCGTCCGCCGCCGTCACGGTGGGGCGGTCCGGCGCCCTGCCTCCCGACCGGGCGGAGCTGGCAGCGGCTCTGACCAGCGTCCCTGCCCCCGGGTGACGAGGGTGTCCTCGCCCCACCCCGGTCGTTCAACTCGGTATGACCGTGACCCTTACCGACTCCGCCCCACCCTCCACCGCCGATCTGCTGACCGGCGTCCTCCTCGGTCCCGAATTCCGTCGTGAGCACGGCTTCTGGCAGCGGCTGATCAGCACAGAACCGTTCCGCCGCCCCGCGGGGGGAACACCCGAGGAGCGACTGGAACTCGCCTACGACCGGCTGCGCATCCTCAACCGGTCGCTCGACAGCGGAGCACGCCTCGCCGCCGACCTCCGGGCGCTGGCCGCCCTGCACGCCTGGCTCGGCCCGGTGGACCCCGCGCTCACCACCGTCGCGGGCATCCACTACAACCTGTTCCTCGGCAGTCTCCTCGACCACGACCGAGCCGGCCGCCGCGACCTCTCCGACTACCTCTCCATGCGGCGCATCGGCACCTACCTCTGCACGGAGGTGGCCCACGGCAACAACGCTGCGGCCATGGAGACCACCGCGACCTACGACGGCGAACGGGACGGATTCGTCCTGCACACCCCCAACGCGGGCGCGCAGAAGTTCATGCCCAACACCGGCCCCGCGGGCGGTGCCAAGTCCGGTCTGGTCGCCGCCCGCCTGCTGGCCGACGGCACGGACCACGGCGTACGCCTCTTCCTGGTGCGGCTCACCGACGACGTGCGGCCCTTGCCGGGCGTACGGGTCCGGCAGCTGCCGGCGCGGATGGGCAGCCCCGTCGACCACTGCCTCACCTCGTTCGACCAGCTGTTCCTCGCGCGGGACGCCCTGCTCGGCGACGGCGAAGGAGCGGGCGCGCAGGGCGAGTTCAGGACCGGGCCCGGGGACAGGCGGCGGCGCTTCCTGACGACCATCGGGCGGGTCACCCCCGGCCGGATCTCCATGAGCGCCTGCGCCGCGGGCTCGGCCCGCGCGACCCTGGCGGTCGCGGTGCGGTACGGCGGCCACCGGCTCGTCTCCGGTTCCCGGGGCACACCGAAGGTGCCGGTCAACGCCTACCGGACCCACCACGGGCCGCTCGCCTCGGCCATGGCCACGGTCTTCGCCATGAGCCTCCTGCACCTCAGAGCGCAGGACCGGTGGGAGAGCTGTACGGACGAGAGCGGCCGTACGGAGGCCGGCACGCTCGTCGACGTGGCGAAGGCCTGGATCACCTGGCGCGCCCGAGAGGTCATCGTGCAGAGCCGCGAACGCTGCGGTGCTCAGGCCCTGCTGGAGAACAACGGCATGACCGAGCTGGTCACCGGGGTGGAGGGCGCCATCACCGCGGAGGGAGACAACATCGCCCTGTACGCCAAGGCGGCCGCCGACATGCTCTTCGCCGCCGACCCCGGTCGGGAGTCCACCGCCGTCCCTGGGCCCGGCGACCTGAGCGACCCGCGCTTCCTGCGCACCCTCCTCGCCGCGGTGCGGGACACCTGGTTCGCCCGGGCCAGGGCCCGGGCGCTGCGGGTGCCCGACGCCGACGCCCTCGGGCGGTGGAACGCGGCCTCGGGGCCGGCCCTGCGCGGTGTCGAGGCCTTCGCGTACCTCCAGGCCGCCGAGGCGTTCTCCGACGCGCGCTCCGCTCTGCCGGAAGGGGCGGCCAAGGAGCGGCTGGGGGAGCTGGAGCGGCTGTTCGCCGTCGAGTGGGTGGCCCGCAACAGCGGCGACCTGCTGGCCGCCGGGTTCCTGAGCCGCGATCAGGTCGAGTCCCTCGCGGAGACCGCCGAGGAACTGGTCGCGACCGTCGCCGCGCACGCACAGGAACTGGCCGGCTCCTTCGCCCTGCCCGCCGAGCTGCTGGCCGACTGGCCGATCGCGGGACCCGGTTACGCCGACGCGTACGACGATCCCCGGGCATCCTGGCACGCCGGTGGGGGAGAGGCCCGATGAGCGGCCTCCGCACGGCACGCGGCCTGGTGGGCGAGAGCCTGGAGATCCTGGTCCTCCGTGCCGTCCTGCTGGCCTACTGGGGAACCGTGTCGGTGCTCTCGCGCCGGTGCGGGAAGTCGTCCGCGACCGGCGGCGAATCGGTTCGCCCCCACCCCTGAGACGTCCGGCGGCGGGTGCGCGGGGACGGACTCCGCCGCACCCGCCGCCGTTCCTGGCACGGTCCCGGAATCCGTCGGAACACCGCGTGATAACTTGCAGAAGCCAGTCGTACTCCACGTGGAGTCAGGGAATCCGGTGCGAATCCGGAGCTGACGCGCAGCGGTGAGGGGGACGGGCGGGGCCACGGCCACTGGGACACCCTCGGGTGCCCCGGGAAGGCGCTCCGCCCGGACGAACCCGAGTCCGAAGACCTGCTGGCACCCGCTTCCGCACCGGGAGCGGAACTCCGTACCGGGCTTCGCGCAAGAGCCCAGAGACGCCGAGGGACTCCGTGCCGCCCATAGCCACCGCCGTACGCCGAACCACCCTGCTCATCGCGGGACTTGTCCTGCTGGCCGCCTGCGGCGGCAACGGCGGCGGCTCCTCCCGCTCCGCAGACGGCGCGGGCGCCGACGGCTACCCGGTGACGCTCAGGAACTGCGGACGCACCGTGACCGTCGCCGCCGCCCCGCACCACGCGGTCTCCCTGGACCAGGGATCGACGGAGATCCTGCTCTCGCTCGGCCTCCAGGACAGGCTGGCGGGCACCTCCACCTGGACCGACCCGGTGATGGAGGGGCTGGAGAAGGCCAACGCGAAGGTCCCCCGCATCGCGGAGAACCGCCCCTCGTCGGAGAAGGTCCTCGGCCTGGAACCCGATTTCGTCAGCGCCTCGTTCGAGTCGACCCTCGGCAAGGGCGGTGTGGCGCCCCGCGAGCAGTTCGAGGACCTCGGAGTGCCCACCTACGTCTCGCCCGCCGACTGCACGGCCAAGGACAACAGCGGCAGCGGCGACGGTTCCCGCACCGAGCCCCTGACCATGGACAGCGTCTACACGGAAGTGCGGGACCTGGCAAGGCTGTTCGGGGTCCCGGAACGGGGCGACGCGCTCGTCTCCGAGCTGAGGGCCCGGATCACGGCGGCCACCACCCGGACCGACGCGTCCGACGCCACGCTGCTCTACTGGTTCGCCAACTCCGAATCCCCCTACCTGGCGGGATGCTGCGGGGCTCCGGGCATCATCACCGGGGAACTCGGGGCGGAGAACGTCTTCGACGACACGCACGAGGAGTGGCCCCAGATCAACTGGGAGACCGTCGCGGACCGCAACCCCGACGTGCTGGTCATCGGCGACCTGACCCGAAAGTCGCAGACCGCCGAGAGCGCCCGCAAGAAGATCGCGTTCCTGGAGTCCAACCCCGCCACCAGGAACATGGACGCCGTGCGGCACAAGCGGTACGTCCTGCTCAGCGGCCAGGCCATGAACCCCGGCATCCGGACCGTGGAGGGCGTGGAACGCGTCGCGGCCGGGCTGCGCTCGTTCGGACTCGCGGAGTGACGGACACCCGACCCGCGCCGACCGTCGCCCCCGAGTCGGCGCCCACCGGCCGGGCGGCCGGATCCGGTGTCCTGCGCGACGGCCTGGTGTGGACCGCCGGTGCGGCCCTGCTCCTCCTGTCCGTCGCGGTCGCCGTCACGATCGGCCCCGCGCGCATCTCCGTCCCGGACGTGTGGTCCGCGGTGGCCTCCCACCTCGGCGTCGGAGAGGCCCGGCTGACCCCCATCCGGGACGGCATCATCTGGAACCTGCGCATGCCCCGCACCCTGCTCGCCGCGGTGTGCGGGGCCGGGCTCGCGGTGTGCGGCACCGTGATGCAGTCCCTGCTGCGCAACCCGCTGGCCGATCCGTTCGTCCTCGGCGTCTCCTCCGGCGCGTCCACCGGGGCGGTCGTGGTCGTGGTCCTGGGCGTCGGCGGGGGAGCGGTGCCCGTCTCGGCGGGCGCGTTCGTCGGGGCCCTGTTCTCCTTCGCCCTCGTGCTGCTGCTCAGCCACACCCTCGGCGGCTCCACCGACCGTGTCGTCCTGTCCGGCGTCGCGGCCATGCAGCTCTTCTCCGCCCTGACCTCCTTCGTCGTGATGACCGCCGCCGACGCGGAGCAGACACGCGGCGTCCTGTTCTGGCTGCTCGGCTCCCTGAGCGGGGTCGGCTGGAGCGACGTGTGGCTGTGTTCCGCCGTCCTGGCCGTCACGCTGCTGATCTGCCTCGGCCATGCCCGCACCCTCGACGCCTTCGCCTTCGGCCAGGACGCGGCCGCCGCACTCGGGGTCCACGTCGCCCGCACCCGGATCGTGCTGCTCTGCACGACCGCGCTGCTGACCGCGGCCCTCGTCAGCTCGGCGGGCGCCATCGGCTTCGTCGGTCTCGTGCTGCCGCACGCGGCCCGGGCGCTGACCGGCTCGGGGCACCGCAGGCTGCTGCCGGTGACCGCACTGGCCGGGGCCGTGTTCCTGGTCTGGGTCGACACCCTGGCCAGGACCGTCCTCGACCCGCAGGAGGTGCCGGTGGGGGTGGTCACCTCGCTGATCGGGGTGCCCGCCTTCGTCCTGGTCCTCTACCGCACCCGGAGGAGCGCGTGACGCGGGAGAAGCCCGCGGCCGTGTCTCCGGGCGAGGGCCTGCGGGCGGCACGGGTCAGCAGGGAGGCCGGCGGAAGGATCGTGCTGGACGGGGTGAGCGTCTCGCCGGCGCCCGGCGCCACCGTCGGCCTCCTGGGTCCCAACGGCTCGGGCAAGACCACCCTGCTGCGGGTGATGGCGGGCGTACTCACCCCCGGCGCGGGCGTGGTCACCCTCGACGGCCGCACCCTCGCCGACACCGGCCGCAGAGCCGTGGCCCGTCGTGTGGCCGTGGTCGACCAGCACGCGGTCACCCAGGTCGACCTGAACGTCCTGGACGTCGTACGCCTCGGCCGCATCCCGCACCGGCGCGCCTGGTCCGCGCCGGGGCCCGAGGACGAGGCCGCCGTACGCGATGCGCTGGCGCGCACCGGACTCGCCGACCGCGCCGGGCAGTCCTGGCACACCCTGTCAGGAGGCGAGCGGCAGCGCGTCCAGATCGCCCGGGCACTCGCCCAGGAGCCGCGCGAACTCCTGCTGGACGAGCCGACCAACCATCTGGACATCCAGCACCAGCTGGAGCTGCTGTCCCTGGTCGCCGCGCTCCCCGTGACCGCGGTCGTCGCGCTCCACGACCTCAACCTGGCCGCCATGTTCTGCGACCGGATCACCGTGATGAGGGAAGGCCGGGTGGTGGCCGGCGGAACGCCCTCGGAGGTCATCACCGAGGAACTCATCGCCGACGTCTACCGGGTGCGCGCCGTCGTCACACCGGAAGGACCGGACGGCCGGCCCGCCGTACGCTTCCTGCCGGGCCGCGCCGTCCCCGGAGCACGGCGACGCGACGAAGGGACGGCCCCGTGAACCTCCCGGGTCCGCCCCTCGCTGTGGTCGTGCGGCGCGTGGCCGCTGTGTGAGGGGTCAGCGACGACGTCCCTGGCCGAACTCGCCGCCCATGTCCTTGCCGCTGCCCATGTCCTTGCCGTCCGCGTAGTCGATCTTCTCCTTGCGGATCTCGGCGGAGACTTCCTTCTGTTCGGTGACCTTGCTGGTCTCGAGACGGACCCGCTCCACCGGGACAGCCTCCTTGCGGACGGTGGCTCGTTCTGCGTGCAGGGTGACCTCGACGTCCTGTTCACCGAGGTCGGTCCGGCCCGCGGTACCCGTCGCCTTCTCGTCCGGCTGGAAAGGCTCGCGCACCACGCGTACCTCCTCGTGCGACACGGGCACCGTCCTGGTGACGTTCTCGGTGACGACGTACTTGTGCAGGCGGGCCCGGCCGCTCTCGTACTCCTCCGTACCGACCTGGAGCTGCTCCTCGGACCGGATCATCTCCTCCTGGCCACCGGCGCCCCCGGCGGACCGCTCGGCTCCGGCTCCCGCGAGCGGGCGCGACGTGGAGGACGTGTCCATGTCGCGGTGCCCACCCGCGCCGGCACCGGTGGTGCCCATGCCGGCTGTGGTGTCGGTGGGCTTCGTCCGGCCGCCCTTCGCCGCGCCGGCGGCCCCGGCCGCTCCGGCGGCGCCCATGGCCGCCGTGCCGGTCCCGGAGGCCGTGCGCCCGTCACCGCCGGTCCCGGTGCCCTTCCTGCTCAGCCCGTAGTGCCGGTAGAGCTCCTCCTCCTCCGCGACGGACAGGTGCGCGTCCGCGTCGACCCGGGGGGCCTCCTTGACGCGCTCCTTCGGATGCGAGATGTGCAGGTCGGACCCCACACGCCGGGCTCCGGCGAGCGGAACGAAGCTCTCCTTCATGCCGAACATGCCGGTCTTGACCGTGATCCAGTCCGGCTTGCCGGTGTCGTCGTCGACGTACACCCGCCCGACCGTGCCGACCTTCTCGCCGTCACTGTCGTAGACGGTCAGACCGTCGAGTTCTCCGGAATCCGTGAAACCGTCAGCGGCTCCCATGCCGATTCCTCCTCGCCCGGGCGCGTCCTGTAGGTGGGTCCAGCAGGGGAGGCGCGTCCGGATTCCATCGCGCCTCACCCGGTTGGACGCTGCAACTTCCCGGCCCGGTCGGCGAGCGGTCCGGGACACCCGGGATGGGCGGTGGCCCCGCTCCACGCGGCTCGCGGCCCACGGCCCGGGTTACGCCATTCGGGTGAGCGCCCTCCTGGGTGCGCCGCTTCCCGCGCCCCGGCCCGACCGTATGATTGACGCGCATTCGCCGACCGTCGGCGGGCCATTGCACCGGGGGTGCGCCATCGGTTCCGCACGTATCGACCTGCCGAGGCAGCGCGGCGAACTGCTGGCCCGGCAGGAGGACGGCGTCGGCCTCCACCACCTCGTCTGGCGGCTGGGAACCGGCTGGCGGGTGTGCAGCAGCGCCGTGCTCGGCGGTGGGATCGGACCACGCGGCTGGATCCTGAACGCCCAGGTGCCCGGTGGCTATCCCCGGCTCGACCCCGACCGCCACCTGGCGGAGATCGCGGCGGCCGAGGGGCTCACCGGTCCCGGCGCCGGGCTGATGACGGCCGCCGACGTGACCGCGTACACCACCGCGGACGACGGCGGGGTGAGGGCCACGGTCACCGGGGGGCTCGGAGTACGGGGGTGGGCGGCGGTGCCTGCCGAGGGCTCCGTCGGACCGCTGCCGCCGGGCACCGTGAACATCGTCGTCACGTTTCCCGTCGCCCTCTGCGACGCCGCTCTCGTCAACGCGGTGGCGACCGCCACCGAGGCGAAGGTCCAGGCGCTCCTGGACGCCGGACTCGACTGCTCCGGCACACCGACCGACGCGGTGTGCGTCGCCGCGCCCGACCCCGGGGACCGGCCCGGCGAACCGTTCGCGGGGCCGCGCTCGCGCTGGGGCGCGCGACTCGCCAGAGCCGTACACGGCGCCGTACTTGACACCGCGCTGCGGCAGGCTTGAGACCCGCCGGTCCCGTGACCGGTCCGCATCGACGAAGGGAACCTCCCATGACCACCCCGCACTCCGCGGACGCAGCCCCGGGCACGCCGACCGTCGCGGTCCTGGGCACCGGGATCATGGGATCCGGGATGGCCCTGAGCCTGCTCAGGGCCCGGCTCCCCGTCCGGGTCTGGAACCGCACGCGGGCCAAGGCGGAGCCTCTGGCCGCGCACGGCGCCACGGTGGCCGGCACCGCCGAGGAAGCGGTGCGCGGCGCCGACGTCGTCCTCACCGTGCTGAACGACGGCCGGTCCGTGACGGAGACGCTCACCGCCGCGACACCCGGGCTGCGCCCCGGGCAGATCTGGCTGCAGTGCTCCACCGTCGGCATCGACGCCACGGCCGACCTCGCGCACCGGGCCTCCGGCCTGGGCCTGGTCTACCTCGACGCCCCGGTGTCCGGCACCAAGCAGCCCGCCGAGCAGGGCGCGCTCACCGTCTTCGTCGCCGGCCCGTCCGGTGCCCGCGCGACGGCACTGCCCGTGCTGGAGGCCATCGGACAGCGCACCCTGTGGGTCGGCGACGAACCGGGCGCGGCCACCCGGCTCAAACTCGTCGCCAACACCTGGGTGATCAACATGGTCAACAGCGTGGCGGAGTGCCTCAACCTCGCCGAGGGCCTCGGGCTCGACCCGCGGCTCTTCCTGGACGCGATGAAGGGGGGACCGCTCGACACGCCGTATCTGCAGGGCAAGTCGGCCGCCGTGCTCTCGGGCGACCTCGGCCCGAGCTTCGCACTCTCCACGGCGCTCAAGGACACCCGGCTGATCCTGGACGCCGCCGAGGCGTCCGGGGTCAGGCTGGACCTGGTCGCCGCCTCCGCCGAGCGGTTCACCCGTGCGGAGGCGGCCGGACACGGGGACCAGGACATGATCGCCACGTACTACGCGGGCCGCGCCGAATAGCGCGTCAGACGACGGTCACCGGATGCCTCACCACCGCGTCGAAGAGATAGCCCTGCGTGTTGTGGGCCGCCGTCGCGGGCTGGGTACGCCCCGACCGGTCCGTCGCCCGGGCGAGCAGCACGCCGGGGCCCGCGGTCCGGGGCACCCAGTCGGCCGTCCACCGCACCCAGCTCCCCGCGCGGGGCTCGTCGCGCAGCCGGGCCGCGCGCCACACGGTGCCTCCGTCGGTGCTGACCTCCACCCGCCGCACCGGGGCGCCACCCGACCAGGACCGGCCGGTCAGCAGGTGCCTGCGGCCGGCGTCGAACGAGGCACCGGGCGGGAGTTCGAACGCGCTCTTGAGCGTCTGGCGGGTCAGCGGCGCACTGCCCTCGGGCGGGTACCCCGGTCCGAACAGCCGGTACAGGCCTGTGTTCCACGGAGTCAGCAGCGGTTCGGCGCTCACCTCGATGTCGCCCACCCACTTGATGTTGGCGATGCCCACCCAGGACGGCACGATCAGGCGGACCGGGGCGCCGTGGTCGGGAGGCAGGGGCTCGCCGTTCATCTCGTACGCGAGGAGCACGTCGTCCAGCGCTTTCGCCACCGGCAGCGGCCTGCGGACCCGGCCCAGGTTCGTGCCGTCGCTGACGACCTCGGCGTCCAGGCCGCGCGGCAGCACGTCCACGGCGTTCGGGCCGATGCCCGCCCGGCGCAGCACATCGCCGAGCCGCACCCCGCGCCAGCGAGCCGTCCCGATCGCGCCGAGGGTCCAGGCGGTGCCGCTGACCTGCCGGCCCTGCTGCGAGGTGAAGAGGCTCCGGCCGTTGCCCGCGCACTCGACGAACGCGGTGCGGCAGACCGCCGGAAGGGCCCGCAGCGCCTCGTACGAGAAGTCCACCGGCCCGCCCCTCAGCCCGCTGCCCCACACCGTGAGCTTCCATTCGGCCGGGTCGATGAGAGGGGTCGCCGTGTGGTTGCGTACGAAGAAGCGGTCCGCGGGAGTGAGCAGCCCGGTGTCCCGCAGCGCCGCGAAGTTCGTCTCCGCGTTGGTGCCGCGCACGGTGAACAGTTCCGGTGGCAGCGGCTTCACCACCCCCGGCGACGTGACCGCCGCACGGGCCGGGGCGGCGGCGGCCGGGACCAGTGGAGCGGCGAGTGAGGCCGCGGCGACCAGCCGCAGCAGATCACGGCGGTCGATACCCGCCGCTCGCGCGCTGCCGCGGGACCACTGCCGCAACCGCATCCGGTCGTAGGCGGCTTCGGACTGCGGTTCGGAACTCATGGGTGCTCCTGGGGGAGGGGGCCGGAGGGGAGGGCGGGCTGTGCGGTCCGTCGGAGGGGTCAGTGGGCGGCTGCCAGCAACTCCCGCACGAGGGAACCGACCTGGCCGGTCTCGATGAGGAACCCGTCGTGACCGCAGGGGGATTCGATGGTCCTGAGGCGGTCGGCGCCCGGCAGCAGGGCCGCCGCCTCCGCCTGTTGGGCGAGCGGGTACAGCCGGTCGGAGTCGATGCCCGCCACCAGGGCGGGCATGTCCGCCCGGCGCAGGGCCCGTGCGACGCCGCCGCGGCCCCGACCCACGTCGTGACCGTTCATGGCCTCGGTGAGCGTGACGTAACTGCCCGCGTCGAAACGGCGCACCAACTTGGCCGCGTGGTGGTCGAGGTACGACTCCACCTGGTAGCGCCCGCCCCGCGAGGGCACCTCACCGGCCTGTGCCCGCCTCCCGAACCTGGCCGCCAGCTCCGGCTCGCTGCGGTAGGTGACATGGGCGATCTGCCGGGCCAGCCCGAGTCCCCGGTGCGGACCCGAGCCGGGCGGCGCGTCGTGGTAGTCGCCGCCGCGCCAGCCCGGGTCGGCCCGGATCGCCGAGATCTGCAGACCGCCCCAGGCGATCTGTTCGGCCGAGGACGCGGTGGGGGCGGCGAGCACCAGCAGGGACCCCGTACGGTCCGGGCGGCTCACCGCCCATTCGAGCGCCCTCATGCCCCCCATCGAACCGCCGACCACCGAGGCCCACCTGCCGATTCCCAGTGCGTCGGCGAGCCTCGCCTCCGCGGACACCTGGTCACGGATGGTCAGAGACGGGAAGGCGGAGCCCCGGACGGCGCCGGGGCGCACGGACGAGGGCCCGGTGCTGCCCTGGCAGCCGCCCAGCACGTTCGGCGCGACGACGTACCAGCGGTCGGTGTCCAGCGCGCGGCCGGGCCCGATCAGCTCGTCCCACCATCCGGCCGAGGGGTGTCCGGGGCCGGCGGGACCCGCGGCGTGGCTGTCACCGGTCAGCGCGTGCAGGACCAGCACCGCGTTCGCGCCGTCCGCGGCGAGGCGACCCCAGGTCTCGTAGGCGAGCCGTACGCCCGGCAGCGTGGCCCCGGACTCGAGTCCGAGCGGCCCGTCGAGCGTCACCCACGAACGGCGGCCGGGCGGATCCCCCTCCCGCCGGCCTCCGGAGGCCGGCGGGAGGGGGAGCGCCGGGGGCGCGGCGATCCGGTTCAGGACGCCGCCTCGGCGGCGCGGAACCCTGCCTCCAGGTCGGCCTTGAGGTCGTCCACGTTCTCCAGACCGACCGAGAGCCGCACCAGCCCCGCGGTCGCCCCCGTAGCCGTGAGCTCCTCCTCGGTCAGCTGACTGTGCGTGGTGGAGGCCGGGTGGATGATCAGGCTCCGCACGTCACCGATGTTGGCGAGGTGGCTGAACAGCTCGACCGCGTCCACGAACCGCTTGCCCGCCTCCACCCCGTCCCGTAGCTCGAAGGCGAGCACTGCACCCGCGCCGCGCGGCAGATAGCGCTGCCCGGCCTCGTACCAGCGGCTGGACTCCAGGCCCGCGTAGTGGACCGCCGACACCTCGTCGCGTGCCTCCAGCCAGCGGGCCAGTGCCAGCGCGTTCGAGGTGTGCCGCTCCAGACGCAGGCTCAGCGTCTCCACACCCTGGAGCAGCAGGAACGCCGAGTGCGGCGAGAGGGCGGGGCCGAGGTCGCGCAGCAGTTGTACCCGAAGCTTCGCCGCGAAGGCGCCGGGCCCGAGGTCCGGCCAGTAGCGCAGTCCGTGATAGCTCGGGTCGGGTGCGTGGAAGTTCGGGAACCGCTCGGCGTGCGCACCGAAGTCGAAGGTGCCGCCGTCCACGGCGACACCCCCGATCGTCGTGCCGTGCCCGCCGAGGAACTTCGTCGCGGAGTGCACCACGATGTCCGCGCCGTGTTCCAGCGGCCCCAGGAGGTAGGGGGTGGGCACCGTGTTGTCGACGATCAGCGGTAGCCCCGCCCCGTGCGCCACGTCCGACACGGCCCGGATGTCGAGCACGTCGCCGCGCGGGTTCCCGAGCGTCTCCGCGAACAGCGCCTTGGTGCCCGGCCGGATCGCGGCACGCCATGCCTCGATGTCGTCGGGGTCCTCCACGAACGACACCTCGATGCCGAACCGGGGGAGGGTGTGCCGGAACAGGTTGTACGTACCCCCGTAGAGGGAGGCGGAGGAGACGATGTGGTCCCCCGCGCCGGCCAGCGTCAGCAGCGCGAGCGTCTCGGCGGCCTGGCCGGAGGCGAGTGCGACGGCGGCGACCCCGCCCTCCAGCGCGGCGACCCGCTGCTCCAGGACGTCCTGGGTGGGGTTGTGGATCCGGGTGTAGATGTTGCCGGGCTCGGCCAGCGAGAACAGGTCTGCCGCGTGCTGGGTGTCGCGGAAGACGAACGACGTCGACTGGTAGATCGGCACCGCCCGGGCGCCCGTCGTCGGGTCGGGGACCGCACCGGAGTGGATCTGTTTCGTCTCGAAGGACCAGGCGGCCCCGGCGTCCTGCCGGTCGTGGTCCTCAGGCGTGTGCCCCGCGGTGACGGAGTCGACGGGCTGGCTCATGTCATACCTCGCACGGTGGTTCGGAGGGTGCCCGCGCGAGCACGAGAGGCGACGCGCGGCGGCGTACTGTTCACGGACCGTAGAGGCCACCGGTGCGGGGACGGAAGCAGGTCGCGCACGTGGCCACGAAGCTGAAACGCCGCCGCAACAGAAGCGCCCGGAGCCGGCGCGTCCCGCGTTCGGGCGCGTGCCGGAAGGCATCGACTCGTGTGGTGGAGAAGTCCGTCGGAGTCACGCCGGTGGCGATGCCGACCGGAAGGCGCCGCGATCGCTCTCCGGGGCCGTCGCGTCCGGGCCCCGGGCGGGCGGGAGCGCACGAAACCGCCCCACCGGTACGGGGGAGCCCGGTGGGGCGGCCGTATCCAGGGTGCCACAGGCGGAAGCCTGTTGGGGGCGGATCCGGGGCGCCGGTGCACGATTCACCGAACCTCCGCGTATCGGTACCCGTACCCGCCCCCCGACCCGGTCAGCCCCGGGAGTGCCGGCCGCGTTGGTTGCGCTCTCGTGAACAGCTCGGCCCCGGGGAATAGGTGCAGGGTGAATCGGCATTCCACCCCTGTCGTCGGTCGCCGAAACCACCGGAGCGAGAGAACCCATGTCCGAGGCCACACCCCTGCCCGTGAACGAGTCCGCGAACCCGCACGCGCCCGTGGACGGGCCCGCGCCCGCGAATCCTTCCGTACCCGGGAAGC
Source organism: Streptomyces sp. NPDC049970 (assembly GCF_040660235.1). Classification (NCBI taxonomy): domain Bacteria; kingdom Bacillati; phylum Actinomycetota; class Actinomycetes; order Kitasatosporales; family Streptomycetaceae; genus Streptomyces; species Streptomyces sp. NPDC049970. The sequence continues at coordinate 81,441 of NZ_JBFALP010000014.1, forward strand.
CGGCTGATCCCGGGGCCGCGGCCCCCGTGCCTCAGGGGCATCCGCTGGACAATCCCGTCCGCGCCTCACTGACCGGGCCGCACGCCCGCTTCGCCGAACGGCGTGGCAGGGTCCTGCGCTACCACCCCGACGTCACTCCGTGGCTCGCCCTGCCCGACGACCCCGAACCCCGGGACTGGGCCGACGTCGCCCTCCTCGCGGGACCCGGGAAGTCCGTCACCCTCACCGCCTTCCGCGAGCCGCCCCCCGCCGACTGGGAGATCGTCTTCCGGGCCGAGGGCGTGCAGCTGGTGGACGACTCCGTGGCCGCCGAACCCGAGCCGGAGGCCCTGCTCCTCGGCCCCGCGGACGTGCCGGAGATGCTCGACCTGGTCGCGCGCACCCGCCCGGGTCCCTTCCTGCCCCGCACCGTGGAGCTCGGCACCTACCTGGGGATCCGCCGCGCCGGGGTCCTGGTCGCGATGGCGGGGGAGCGGCTGCACCCGCCCGGCTGGACGGAGATCAGCGGCGTGTGCACCGACGAGTCCGTCCGGGGCCAGGGGCTCGCCGGCCGCTTGGTCCGTGCCGTCGCCCACGGCATCCGGGAGCGCGGCGAGACACCCTTCCTGCACGCGGCCGCCGCCAACACCTCAGCCGTACGGCTGTACGAGAAGCTGGGCTTCACCCTGCGCCGTACGACCTCCTTCCTCTCCGCTGTCGTCCCGGCGGACGCCGAGCCGCGGACCGACGCCAGGACCGCTGACCGGAGGACGGGTAGCTTGGAACAAGTGGGGCGATAGCGACGAAAAGCTGGGAGGCGTGCCGTGGTCAGAGGGCTCCGGCGCCTCCCGGAGGCGGGCAGGCCGCCACTGCCGGGGACGGACCCGGAAGAGACCGCCGCGGGCGCCGCCCGCATCGGGAACTGGGCGCTCGCGCTCTGGCTCCTCGTGCTGACAGCCGTGATCGTCTCCCTCGACGCCCTCACGGGAACCGACCTGCCCGTCATCCCGCTGATGGTCGTGCTGCCGGCGCTGGCCTCGGTCTTCTGCACGGTCCGGCAGACCACCGCCGTCGCGGCATGGGTCACGCTGGTGGTCGTCGGATCCCGCATCACCCTGGCCGGGGCGTTCTGGGACGTGGTGTTCCTCATCGGCTTCACGGTCCTCGCCAGCGCCCTGGGGGTGGTCGCCTGCGCCGCACGCATCCGGCACGCCACCGAGGTGGCACGGCTCCGCACGGCGGCCGTGGCGCTCCAGCGCCAGATCCTGCGCCCCCTCCCCGTCGCCACCCGCCAGATCTGCGCCCACGGGTTCTACGAGCCGATCGAGGAGGACCGGTTCGTCGGCGGGGACATCTACGAGGTCGTGCAGTCGCCCCACGGGACCCGGGTCATCATCGGCGACGTGCAGGGCAAGGGGCTGCCCGCGATCGGCGTCGGTTTCGCCGCCCTCGGCGCGTTCCGTGAGGCCGCCGTCCGGGAACCGGAACTCACCGCGGTGGCCGAGGCGGTCGAGGACGCCGTCGTGCGGCACAACGACTTCTCCGCGGAGACCGGCGAGACGGAACGCTTCGTCACCGCGCTGCTGCTCGGCTTCGACGGAGGCGACCGGGTGCGGGCCGTCAACTGCGGGCACCTCCTCCCGAGGCTGCTGTGCGACGGAACCGCGTCGGCCGTCACGCTGGACCACACGTCCGTACCCCTGGGCATGGCCGATCTCGGCGGGGAGGCGCGCGTCGCGGAGTGGGTCCGGTTCCCGCCCGGCTCGGCCCTGCTGGTCTACACCGACGGGGTGACCGAGGCGCGGGACGCGACCGGTGCCTTCTACCCGTTCGACGAGCGGCTCGCCGCGTGGGCGGGGCGGAAGCCGCCCGAGATCCTCGACGCACTCCACACGGACCTCCAGGAGTTCTCCGGCGGCGTACCGCGCGACGACGTCGCCGCACTGGCCCTGAGCAGGCCGGCGGACGCCGGGGCCGTGCCCGGCGGGCCGGAGCGGCGGGAGTGCGTGGACTGACGGCCGGCGGGGTCCCTGGCGGTACGTCCCCCGGTCGTCGGGGCGCCGAGGTGGCCCCCGCGAGGTCTATGCCGCCCCCGGCGTCCTCCCGTCCCGGACATGGGCACGAAGCCGCTCGACGAAGACCCGCTGGCCCTTCACCAGGCGATCACGGGCCTCGTCCGCCGTGCACCAGGCGAACCGGTCCATCTCGGGGAAGTCCCGCTGCACACCGGACCCCCTCGGCCATTCCATGGTGAAGGTCCCGGGCACCGCGCGGGCGGGGTCCAGGTCTGCTTCCACGGCCCAGACGGCCACGGTCTTCCCGCCGGACTGACGGGCCTCGCCCAGCGGCACCCACACCCCGTCCGGCAGGGGCAGTCCGAGCTCCTCCTCGAACTCCCGGCGGGCGGCGGCGGCGGACTCCTCACCGGGTTCGGGCTCGCCCTTGGGGACGGACCACGCGGCGTCCTCGCGGCCGGCCCAGAACGGGCCGCCCATGTGGCCGATCAGCACTTCGGCGTCCCGGTCGCCGCCCTCGCCGACGACGCGGTAGAGCAGAATTCCCGCACTGCGCTTGGCTGTCGACATGTCGTCAGTCTGCCGGTCGGACAGGGCGACGGCCACCCGCTGCCGCGCCGCCGGGGAGTCACTCCATCGCCGCCCGCCGTTCCTCCTGATGTCCCTGTTGTCCTCTGGTGTGTGCCCCCGCGCCCGGTCATGCTGTCCGCCGACAGCGCTTTCCGCGCGCGATCCGCTCCGCACCAGGAGGATTTGTGGGCCTTGGCAGACTCCGCGGCGCCCTTCGGCCACTCGTGCTGCTGGCGACCGTGTCGGCGATGGCGGCCGGGGCCGTCGCACCCGCGGCCGCCGACCAGGATCCGGACCCCCGCCCGCACACCGCCGCCGAGATCCTCAGACCCGTCGCTCCCCCTCCCGCCGGCGGCCCGTCAGGCGACCCGAGATCCGTCGTGGACGGGGACGGCATCGAAACGGCCCGCGCCTCACGGCCCGTCGCCCCCGGCGTCCGACTGGACTCGTACGACCGCCTGGAGTCCGACAAGTGGCTGAGGGTCGACTCCCTCTCCGTGGACCTGGCCGCCGGTGTGCGTGCCGACTACCTCTCCACCGGCAAGGTCACGGACCGGCGCACCGTCTCCGAACTCGCGGCCGGGCACGATCCGGGGCCCGGCCGCCATACGGTCGCCGCGGTCAACGCGGACTTCTTCGACATCAACCAGACCGGGGCGCCGCAGGGCCCCGGCGTCAAGGACGGCCGGACGGTCCATTCCCCGGCCCCCGGGACCAACCGCGCGGTGGGCATCGGGCCGCGGGACGCCGGACGTGTCCTGGAGCTCTACTTCGAGGGCACCCTCACCCTCCCCTCGGGCGCGCGCCCGCTCGCCGCCTACAACGCGGCGAACGTTCCGGCCCAGGGAGTGGGCGCCTACACCTCGGCCTGGGGCAGTGCCGACCGCGCGCTGACCGTCGACGACGCGCAGCCCGTCGCCGAAGTCGCCGTACGCGGTGGAAAGGTGGTCTCCGTCTCCGCCACCCCGGGGTCGGGAGCCGTACCCGAGGACACCGTCGTGCTCGTCGGCCGTGAGGCCGGTGCCGGCCCGTTGTCGGACCTGGAGCCCGGTGACCCGGTCGGCATCGAGTACCGCGCTCGTACCGACGCCGGGGAGGTCCCGCGCACCGCCGTCGGGGGGCGGGAGCTGCTCGTCGCCGACGGCGTCGCGCAGAACCACGACGGCGAGGGCAACAACACCGCGGCGCCCCGGACCGCCGTCGGCTTCTCCAGGGACGGCCGCACCATGCAGATCCTCACCGTCGACGGCCGCCAGGCCGACAGCGGCGGCGTCACCCTCACCGAACTGGGCGAGATGATGCGCCGCGCCGGCTCCTTCAGCGCGCTGAACCTCGACGGCGGCGGCTCCTCGACGCTCGTCGCCCGGGAGCCGGGCAGTGACGCGCTCATGACCGAGAACAGTCCGTCCGACGGCAGTGAGCGCACCGTCCCCAACGGCCTCGCCCTGACGGCACCCGACGGCAGCGGCAGGCTCGACGGCTTCTGGGTGGAGACCCGGACGCCGCCGGGCGCCGCCCCCGGGGACGACCCGGTCGCCGGAGGACACCCCGAGCGGGTCTTCCCGGGCCTCACCCGGCGGCTCACCGCGGCCGGATTCGACGAGACGTACGGTCCCGCCGCGGGCTCGCCGCGCTGGCGCGCCATGAGCCCCGCCGTCGGCCGTGTGGACCGGGAGGGCACCTTCACCGCCCACCGCAGCGGGACGACCGACGTACGGGCCGAACGCGCCGGTGCCCACGGCGGGACCCGGCTGACGGTCCTCGACCGGCTGGCCCGCATCCGGCCGACCACCCAGCGCGTCGGCCTCGCGGACGCGCGGGCCACCGGCGGCTTCGGCATCGTCGGTCTCGACGCCCACGGTGCGAGCGCACCCGTCGAGCCGGGCGATGTCACCCTCGACTACGACCACGCCCTGTTCGACATCGCCGACGACGGGCGGGGATCCTTCACCGTGCGGTCCCGCACCGGCGACGGAGCGGGACTGGTCAGGGCCACCGTGGCCGGAGCCGAGACCGCCCTCGCGGTCGGTGTCGGCCTCACCGAGCAGGCGGTGTCCACCTTCGACGACGCGGGCTCCTGGAAGTTCAGCCAGGCCCGCGCGGACGGCGCGGTCGCCGCGACGCCCGAGGGGCACACCGGCACGGGACTGCGGCTCACCTACGACTTCAGCCGGTCGACGGCCACGCGCGCGGCCTACGCGGCTCCGCCCCGGCCGGTACCCGTGCCGGGCCGCCCTCAGTCGTACACGCTCTGGATCAAGGGCGACGGCAACGGCGCCTGGCCCACCCTGCACCTCAAGGACGCGGCGGGCTCGGACCAACTGCTGCGCGGGCCGTACGTCACCTGGACCGGCTGGCGGCAGATCACCTTCGCCGTGCCGCCGGGTGCCGCCACGCCGCTGTCCGTGTACCGCTTCTACCTGGCCGAGACCGCCGCGGCACGGCAGTACACCGGTGAGGTCGTCGTCGACGACCTGTCCGCGCAGGTGCCGCCCGACGTGGATGTCCCCGAACAGGTCGTGCCCGCCGATCCGTTGATCGACAGCGCCGCCGTGACCGGGCGCAGGGACTGGCAGTTCGCGGTGATGTCCGACGCCCAGTTCGTCGCCCGCGAGCCGGACAGCGAGATCGTCCGGCAGGCCCGCCGCACCCTGCGCGAGATCAGGGCGGCGCGGCCGGACTTCCTCGTCGTCAACGGTGATCTGGTCGACGAGGGGTCGCCCGCCGACCTCGACTTCGCCCGGCAGGTCCTCGACGAGGAGCTCGGCGGCGCCCTGCCCTGGTACTACGTACCGGGCAACCACGAGGTGATGGGCGGGAGGATCGACGACTTCGTCGCCCGGTTCGGCCCCGCGCAGAGGACGTTCGACCACGAGGGAACCCGGGTCATCACCCTCGACACCTCGAGTCTCGGCCTGCGCGGTGGCGGCTTCGCCCAGATCAAGGAGCTCCGGGCCCAGCTGGACGCCGCGGCGAAGGACCGGTCCGTCGGCTCCGTGATGGTGATCGAGCACGTGCCGCCACGCGACCCGACCGTGCAGAAGGGCAGCCAGCTCAGCGACCGCAAGGAAGCCGCACTCCTCGAACAGTGGCTGGCCGCCTTCCGCCGTACGACGGGCAAGGGCGCGGCCATGGTCGGCAGCCACGTCGGGGTCTTCCACGCCTCGCACGTCGACGGAGTCCCCTACCTGGTCAACGGGAACTCCGGCAAGGCGCCCGCCGGTCCCCCGGACGAGGGGGGCTTCACCGGGTGGTCGCTGATCGGGGCCGACCGCGTTCCGCGGAGCGAACAGGCCGAGGCGCGCGAGCGGCCCTGGCTCGGCGGGCCCGACTGGGTGTCCGTGCAGACCCGCGCCCACGTCGACGCGCTGTCCCTGGACGCGCCGTCGGAACTCGTGGCGGGCGAGCGCGCGCACGTCGGAGCGAGTGTCACCCAGGGCGCGCGCGGCGTGCCGGTCGCCTTCCCGCTCAGCGCGGACTGGACCGGCTCGCCCAACGTCCGCGTCGGCGGTGCGGACGGCGCCGGCCGACGGCACATCGCGACGCTGGACCCGGCCACGGGCACGCTCACCGCGCTCCGCCCGGGCGGTATCACGCTCGCCGTGACCGTCAACGGCACCACCAGCCAGGTCCGGATCACGATCGCGGCCGAGGCGGTGGCACCAGCTGCCTGACGCTCCATCACGCGAATTGCTGCCGTGTGGCTCCCGGACCTGCCCGGGAGCCACACGGTGTCCGCCGGGCAGGCCGCGCAGTCAGCGCTTCACGCCGTCAGCACCTCGGATCTCACGCCTTCCGGTACCCGTAGGCGTCCGAGGCCGCCGCCTCCACCGTGTCCAGATCGCCGCCGGCGGACGCGGTGACCAGCGCGGCGACCGCGCCCTCGACGAACGGGGCGTCCACCAGCCGTGCCCCGTCGGGCAGTTCGTCGCCCTCGGCCAGCATCGCCTTCACGGTCAGTACCGCACTCCCGAGGTCGACCAGCAGCGCCACTCCGGCGCCCCTGTCCACCTCCCTGGCGGCCTCGGCGATGAGCTCCGAACTCGTCCCCAGGCCCCCGGCGGACGTGCCCCCCGCCGCCGCCACCGGAGCCGTCGCGCCACCGGCCGCCAGCCCTCTGGCCAGTTCGGCCACGGCCTCCGCCACCGGGCCGCTGTGCGAGACCAGCACGATCCCGACCTGGTTCTCCTCGCTCACGCGCCGGCTCCCTCGCCCGGTCCGGCGGCCTCCACGAGCGCCCCGACCAGAAGTGCGGCCGAGGCGGCCCCCGGATCCCGGTGCCCGATGCTGCGCTCACCCAGATAGCTGGCCCTGCCCTTGCGCGCCAGCAACGGAACCGTCGCCGAGGCACCGGCCAGCGCCGCGTCCGCGGCCTCTCCGAACGAGTCGCCCAGCACCTCGACGGCCGGCAGCAGCGCGTCGAGCATCGTCTTGTCCCCGGCCTGCGCACCGCCGAGCTGAGCCACCGCCGCGACACCCGCCCCGAGGGCCTCCGCCAGTTCGGCCGGCGTCACCTCCGGGGCGTCGCCGAGCGCCTTCCCGGTGCGGCGCAGCAGGGTCCCGTACAGCGGTCCGGACGCCCCGCCCACCGTCGAGATCAGCTGACGCCCGGCCAGGGTGAGTACGGCGCCCGGCGTCGCGGGGGGCTCCTTCTCCAGCACGTCGCGCACCGCGGTGAAGCCGCGCCGCATGTTGCTCCCGTGATCGGCGTCCCCGATCGCGGCGTCGAGCTCGGTCAGCCTGTCCGCCTCGCGGTCGACGGCGGCCGCGGTGGCGGCCATCCAGCGACGGAAGAAATCGGTGTCGAGCACTGGGTCTCCTGTTCCTCACACACGGACGGTTCCTCACTCACGGGCGGATCGCACGCACGGCCGGACGCGAGCCCGCTCACCGGCCCCAGCGGAGCGCGGGCGTCTGCACGGGCGCGTCCCAGAGCCGCACGAGCTCCTCGTCCACCTGGCAGAGCGTCACCGAGCAGCCCGCCATGTCGAGCGATGTCACGTAGTTCCCCACCAGGGTACGAGCCACCGTCACGCCCCGCTCCGACAGCACCCGCCGCACCTCGGCGGCGAACCCGTAGAGCTCCAGCAGCGGCGTCGAGCCGAGGCCGTTGACCAGCACGAGCACCGGGCCGCTCGGCCGCAGGTCCTCCAGCACCGCGTGGACCGAGAAGTCGGCGATCTCCCTCGACGTCATCATCGGGCGGCGCTCGCGTCCGGGCTCGCCGTGGATACCGATGCCCAGCTCCAGTTCCCCCGGAGGCAGGTCGAACGTCGGCGTGCCCTTCGCGGGAGTGGTGACGGAGCTCAGCGCGACCCCGAAGCTCCGCGAGGACTCGTTCACCCTGCGCGCCACCGCCTCCACCCGGTCCAGCGGCGCACCCTCGTCGGCGAGGGCGCCGGCGATCTTCTCCACGAACAGGGTGGCGCCGGTGCCGCGACGCCCCGCCGTGAAGGTGCTGTCGGCCACCGCCACGTCGTCGTCGACCAGCACCCGGGCGACCTGGACCCCCTCCTCCTCGGCGAGTTCGGCCGCCATGTCGAAGTTCAGCACGTCACCGGTGTAGTTCTTCACGACGAACAGCACACCGGCGCCGCTGTCCACGGCCGCCGCCGCCCGCACCATCTGGTCGGGCACGGGTGAGGTGAAGACCTCCCCGGGACACGCGGCGGAGAGCATTCCGGGACCGACGAACCCCGCGTGCAGCGGTTCGTGCCCCGACCCGCCGCCTGACACGAGCCCCACCTTTCCCGCCACCGGCGCGTCGCGCCGGACGACGAGGCGGTTCTCCACGTCCACGACGAGCTCGGGGTGGGCGGCGGCCATGCCGCGGAGCCCGTCCGCGACGACTGTCTCCGGCACGTTGATGAGCATGCGCAACGGTTCCTCCTGGGGAGAGCAACGGCGGCCGGTGGTGCCACCGGCCGTCGGCGCGATTCCGGTTCTCTTGTCGCAGGTGCGTACGGCACCCGGTTACGGCACCCAGTATCGAAGAGACCGGGGTGATCGGGAAGCGACGCGTCGGAAGGACCCGTATCCCAACCGTCGGAGGGACGCGCGGACGGCCGTCTGCGCGCCCCGGCCGTCCGGGGGACAGCCCCGGGAGGTTCTTACGGTCCCGTGACGTGGGCGCGCCGCACCTGCCGCCGCGTCGTCCCGCGGCCTAGCGTGGCGGCCATGCGCGTACTGGTCACCGGCGGAGCCGGGTTCATCGGGTCTCACATCGTCAGCACGCTCGCCTCAGGCGGGCACGAACCGGTGGTCCTCGACGCACTGCTGCCCTCCGCGCACGGACCAGCCGCCTCCGCCGCGCCGGAGATGGCCGGTCTGCCGCCCGGGGTCCGGGGAATCGTCGCGGACGTACGGGACCGGGAGGCGGTCGCCGGAGCGCTGGCCGGGATCGACGCCGTGTGCCATCAGGCGGCGATGGTCGGTCTCGGCAAGGACTTCGCCGACGCGCCGGAGTACGTCGGGTGCAACGACCTGGGCACCGCGGTGCTGCTCGCGGAGATGGCGGCGGCCGGGGTCCGCAACCTGGTGCTCGCCGGTTCGATGGTGGTCTACGGCGAGGGGCGTTACGACTGTCCCCGGCACGGCTCCGTCAGGCCCGGCCCCAGAGCGGCGGCGGACCTCGACGCGGGCCGCTTCGAGCCGCGCTGCCCCGTCTGCGGAGCGGAACTGGTGCCCGGGCTGGTCACCGAGGAGGCGGCCGGCGACCCGCGCAACGTGTACGCGGCGACCAAGCTCGCGCAGGAGCACCTCGCCGCCGCCTGGACCCGCGCGACGGGCGGCCGGGCCGTCGCACTGCGCTACCACAACGTGTACGGCCCGGGGATGCCCCGAGACACCCCGTACGCCGGCGTCGCGTCCTTCTTCCGCTCGGCCCTGGCACGGGGCGAGGCGCCCCGGGTGTTCGAGGACGGCGGCCAGCGGCGCGACTTCGTGCACGTCCGGGACGTGGCGGCGGCCAACGCGGTGGCACTCGCGGCACTGGACGAGCGGGAGCCGGGCACCTTCGACGCCTACAACACCGGAAGCGGCACCCCGCACACCATCGGCGAGATGGCCCACGCCCTGTCCTCGGCCCACGGCGGTCCGGCGCCCGTCGTCACCGGCGAGTACCGGCTCGGGGACGTCCGCCACGTGACCGCGGATTCGCGCCGCCTCCGCGAGGAACTCGGCTGGAAGCCGGAGACGGACTTCGGCGCCGGGATGCGGGAGTTCGCCACGGCACCCCTGCGGAGCGTCGGAGGGCAGGACACGTAGGACCCCGGCACCCGGGTCCCCGGCCTCAGGCCGGCGCGGCCGGAAGGGTCACCTCGAAGCAGCAGCCGCCGGCCACGTTCCGCACTTCGGTGCGGCCCGAGTGGGCCTCGACGATCCCGCGGACGATGGCCAGCCCGAGGCCCGCCCCGGATGGAGGGGTACGGGCCGGGCTGCCCCGCCACCCTGTGTCGAACACCCGCGCGAGATCCTCCTCGGGAATTCCGCCGCACCCGTCGGTCACCGAGAGCACGAGGCCGTCGGGCGAGCGCTGCGCGGCCACCGCGACCGTTCCGTCGGCGGGGGTGCGCCTGATCGCGTTGATCAGGAGATTGCCCATGACCCGGCTCATCTCCTTGCTGTCGACCTCCACCGGCACCGCGTCGACCCGGTCGCCGACGAGGCGCACCCCGTGCTCACGGGCCAGCGGATGGGCCCCGGCCAGCGCGTCCCCGACCAGGTCGTGGGCGGACACCCGCGTGGGGGCCAGAGTGAGTGAGCCGGCATGGATGCGGGAGAGCTCGAAGAGGTCACCGACCATGTCGTTCATGCGCTCCACCTCCCTGCGTATCTGCCGCAGATAGCGCCCGGAGTCCGCCGCCATACCGTCCTCCAGCGCCTCGGACATGGCGCGCAGCCCGGTCAGCGGGGTCCGCAGGTCGTGGGAGATCCAGGCGACGAGTTCCCGGCGCGACCTCTCCAGGGCACGCTCGCGCTCCCTGGAGCTCTCCAGCTTCGCGCTGGTGGCCGCCAGCTCACGGGTGAGCGCGGCCAGTTCGGCGGTGGCCTGCGCCGCCGGGGCGGCGAACGTGCCCCCGTCGCCGAAGGAGCGCGCGGCAAGGGTGAGTTCCCGGCTCCTCGCCGCCACCCAGCGCCCCAGCAGCATCGCGGTCGCGAGGGACACCGCGGCGGCCATGGCGACGACGGTCGTCACCACCGTCAGATCGTGCGGGGAGAGGAACATGGCCCAGGCCACGGTCAGGGTCCCGGCCAGCATCGCCGTCACCGCCACCGCGGCGACGACGGTCAGGGATACCGCGAGAGGACGGTGCCGCAGCAGCCGCAGGGCCAGGGCGCCCAACAGCCCCGCCGCGGCGGCACCGAGGAAGGCGAGCAGGGCGATCAGCAGGATGTCGGCCATGTGCTCAGATCCCCCGAGCGGTGGCGTCGCCCGGCAGGTCCAAGCGGTAGCCCACGCCCCAGACCGTCTGGATCAGACCGGGACGGGCGGGGTCGGTCTCGACCTTGCCGCGCAGCCGCCGCACATGGACCGTCACCGTCGACAGATCGCCGAAGTCCCAGCCCCAGACCTCCCGCATCAACTCCTCACGGGTGAACGCGCGTCCGGGGTGGCTCAGGAAGAACGCGAGCAGATCGAACTCGCGGAGCGTGAGGCACAGGTCCCTGCCGTCACGGGTCGCACGCCGGGCCAGAGGCTCCAGACCGATCCCGGCGCCGCCGAGCCGGGCCGGGGAGGCGGGGCCGGTGCGCAGGCCCCGGCGCAGCACCGCCTCCACCCGCAGCACCAGTTCGCGCGGGCTGAAGGGCTTGGTCACGTAGTCGTCCGCGCCGGTCTCGAGGCCGAGGATCCGGTCCTCCTCGTCCCCTCTCGCGGTCAGCATGATGACGGGCACCGGCCCGTGCGCGCGCATCCGGCGGCACACCTCGAAGCCGTCCATGCCCGGCAGCATCAGGTCGAGTACCACCAGGTCGGGCCGCAGCGCCGCGAAGCTCTCCAGGGCCGCGGGTCCGTCGCCCGCCTGCTCGACGTGGTAGCCCGCGCGTTCCAGGTATCCGGCGGCGACCTCGGATACGGTCGGATCGTCGTCCACGACGAGGACGCGGCCGAGCGACACGCCGTCACCGTGACCGGTCGGAGAGTCGGCCCGGGAGTGCGGGGGGCAAGAGGTGTTCTGCATGGCGACACTGTGGCACCACCAGCCGTTCGGCCGACCGGTCTCCGGCCGCCGCGGGGCCGACGTCCACATTTCGTAAGAACCTGATGACCGGAATGCCGGTTTTTGCTCCGTAGGGTGATCGGCGTGACCGACTATTCACCGACTGATCCAGCCGGCCCCGTCCGCGCCGACATCGTTCTGCCCTGCCTCGACGAGGCCGAGGCCCTGCCCCGGGTGCTGGCCCGCGTCCCGGAAGGGTGGCGGGCCATCGTCGTCGACAACGGCTCCACCGACGGGTCGGCGGACATCGCCCGCTCCCTCGGCGCGACCGTCGTGCACGAACCGCGCCGCGGCTTCGGCTCCGCCTGCCACGCGGGGCTGCTCGCGGCCGAGGCGGAGTACGTCTGCTTCTGCGACTGCGACGGCTCGCTCGACCCCGCGCTGCTCCCCGGGTTCGTCCGGCGGATCGCCGAGGGGGAGAGCGACCTGGTCCTCGGCCGGCGCCGCCCCACGACCCGCGGCGCGTGGCCACCGCACGCGAGAGCGGGCAACCTCGCCCTGTCCAGGATGCTCCGCCGCCGCACCGGCCTGCGGCTCCACGACCTCGGGCCGATGCGGGCCGTACGCCGGGATGCGCTCCTCGCGCTCGACCTGACGGACCGTCGCAGCGGCTACCCGCTGCAGATGGTGGTGCGCGCCTCGGACGCCGGACTGCGCGTCACCGAGACGGACGTGCCGTATCTGCCCCGTACGGGCAGGTCCAAGGTCACCGGCACCTGGCTGGGCACCTGGCACGCGGTGCGCGACATGCGCGCGGTGCTGCGGCAGCCGGAGACGCGGACCGCGCGCGGCGTCCGGGCGGAGGCGACCCGATGAGCACACGGACGCCGCACGACGGGCCGACCACCCTGCTGGTCATCGCCAAGGAGCCGGTCCCGGGCCGGGTCAAGACCCGGCTCACACCGCCCTTCAGCCCGGCCGAGGCCGCGGAACTCGCCGCCGCCGCCCTGGAGGACACGCTGCGGACCCTGCTCACCCTGCCCGCCCGGCGGCGTGTCCTGGTCCTCGACGGGCGTCCCGGGCCCTGGACGCCGGAGGGCCTCGACGTACTCCCGCAGAGTGCGGGCACCCTGGACGAACGCATCGCGGCGGCGTTCGGTACCTGTACGGGGCCGGCCCTGCTCATCGGGATGGACACCCCGCAGATCACCCCGGCCCTGCTGGCCCCCGTGCTCTCCCCGGGCGGCTGGGACGGGTGCGACGCCTGGTTCGGACCGGCCGAGGACGGCGGCTTCTGGGCCCTGGGCCTGGCCGCGCCCGCCCCCGGCCTCGTACGGGGCGTGCCGATGTCCCGTCCCGACACGGGCGCACTCCAGCGCGCACGGCTGACGGACGCGGGCCTCACGGTGCGGGACCTGCCGCCGCTGCGCGACGTGGACACGGCCGAGGACGCGCGGTACGTCGCCGCCGCCGCGCCGCGCGGACGGTTCGCCGAGGCCCACAGCCGGCTGAGCCGGGCGGTGGCCCGATGAGCACCGTGCTGCCGCCGGCAGGCGCCGTCCCCGCCGCGTGGGCGACCGACCCCTACGCACATGCTCTGGACCAGGGCCGCGGCCCGCTCTTCCTCCGCCGGAAGGACGGGTGGCTGCTGCCGCTGGACGTCGAACGCTGGTGCGCCGACGCCGACGCCGCGGACCTGTCGGCACTCGGCCGCAGCGAGGGGACGGTCATCGACATCGGCTGCGGGCCCGGACGGCTGGTCGCCGCGCTCGCCGGGCGCGGACACCACGCGCTGGGCATCGACGTCAGCGAGGCCGCCATCGGACGGACCCAGCGGATCGGCGGCTCGGCGCTCCGCCGCAGCGTGTTCGAGCCGCTGCCGGGCGAAGGCCGCTGGGGGACCGCCCTGCTCATCGACGGCAACATCGGGATCGGCGGTGACCCGAGGGCCCTGCTCCGCCGGGTCGCCGCCGTGGTGGCCCCCGGCGGACTGCTCATCACGGAGGCCGCGCCCCACGACGTGGACGAGCGGGTCCAGGTGCGCCTGGACGACGGCAGTGAGCAACTCGGTGCCGCCCCGCACTTCCCGTGGGCCCGCGTCGGGGTGCCGGCCCTCCTCGGACACGCGCGGTCGGAGGGCTGGGAGCCCGTCGATCAGTGGGAGGCCGACGGCCGCCCGTTCCTCGCCCTGCGCCGCGACCGGACGGTCCGCGCCGCCAGCCAGAGCGCCGACACGCCGAAGAGCGCGGCGGTGATCAACAGCCAGTTCCCCAGGAACCTGTCGGGGGACATCCCGCTCGCCGGCTCGTAGCGCTCCGTATGACGAGTGATCAGGGGAAACCACATCAACAGGAGCAGCCCGGACAGGAGCAGCGGCACGCGTACGAAGTTGACCAGTCCGGGCCGCCCCGCGAGGGGCACCCGCAGGGCCCGGTCCGCCGCCGAGTACAGCGGCACCAGCACCAGGTCGTGCACGAACGCGGCCCCCACGAACCACACCACGATCATGAAGGTGTCCCCGTCGAGCAGCCGCACCCCCGCATAGGCCGCGAGGGCGAACGAGGCGGCCATCAGCAGCAGGTGCAGCGGCCCCTCCCCGTACCAGCGGCGCAGCACCCTCATCACAGCTCTCCGAACGTCAGGCGGCTCACCCATTTGGTGTTCATCACGCCGGGCGCGGCCGGCACGATGACGCGCGCCGGGTATCCGTGATCCGGCGACAGGTCCTCACCGTTGACGCCCAGTGCCAGCAGCGAACGCGCGTCCCGCACCTGGTTGTCCCTGAGCGCCACCGTACGGAACGGTCCGCTGAGCTGCAGGGACTCCACCAGCACTCCCGGCGGCCCGTCCCGGAAGCCGGCGAGCGCGGCGAGGTCGCCCAGGCGGACCCCGCGCCACCACTGGTCGGACGTCGACCAGCCCTCCACACAGGCGATCGGCAGCGCCGCGCTGTGCTGCGCCATGGCCAGGAGCTCCGTCCGCGACAGCCTGAACTCCCCGGCCGGGCCGACGACGGTGAGCCGCCACCGTTCGCCGGTCTCGGCGGGGACGATTCCGGCCTTCGCGGCGGTCTTGTTGATCTGGAAGCCGTTGGGGCCCGACCCCGGCTCCGCGCCGCCACGCGGGGTCAGCAGAGCGGTTCGTCGCAGCCCGTCGAAGCTCCGACCCGCGGAGGTGACCAGCAGGAGCAGCGATCCCGCTCCCACGACGGCCAGGGCGCCCCGACGCGAGACGGTCGGCGTAGTGGGACGGGGTGAGGCCGACTCGTCCTTCTCCGCCGTGGGGAGCCCGTGGCGCAGCGCCCGCAGCGCCATGGGGAGTTTCAGGAAGGTGTGGGCGAGGAACGCGGCGAAGAAGACCCACGCCCCGTAGAAGTGCAGCGGGTAGAAGGACCCCGGGAACAGGTACTCCAACTGGATGTTGAGCAGACCCGTGACGAACTCGAAGAGCGCCCCGCCCACGAGCAGCAGCAGCGACAGACGCTCCAGGGCGTGTCCGGCCGACCGTGCGGGCGGCAGCGTGAAGAGCTTCGGGACCACCGACCACAGCTTGGCCAGCAGGACGGGTACGAGAACGATGCCGAGGGTGACGTGGATCCCCTGGGTCAGCCGGTACAGCCAGTGGGGGCCGGTGGGCCAGTCGAACAGGTAGAAACCCAGCCATCCCTTGTCCGGCGTCTTGTCGTTCACGGCGGCGAGGTCCGGGTTGTACGCCGCGTACGACAGCAGACCGGTCACGAACATCAGGGTGATACCGGCGAGGAGCACCACCCCGAGTACGGCCGTGAACCAGACCCCGCGCACCGGACTGCGCCAGAAGGCGCGCTCGGTGGGAAGGGGGAAAGGAGGAGAGGGGAGGTGTGCACGAGTTCGCTGACGTGTGTCGCCCATGCGCCGACGTTATGCCCGGCCCACCGCTCCGGGCCGGATAGGACACCTGACGAAAGTCTGACGTCGGCCCCGCCCGGACGCGCCACCCCGACCGCGGATCTGACGGTTGTGTGACGCGGCTGCGTCGCACCGCCCACCGGGCCCCGCCGGTGCGTAACGTGCCCGCGTGACGACCGAGGAACGCAGCGACCGCATCCGAACTCCCGAACCCACCGCGCCGGCCCGACCCGCCGGTCCCGCCGGCTGTCGCCTGGACCTGGCTGCCGCCGGGGCGGGGGTGTTGCTGGTGGCCCTGGCCGTGGTGGTCGGATGGTTCATCCAGGAGGGCGACGGCAGCCTCCAGGTCCAGTGGCCGCCCCTGCTGGCCTCCTGGGACCCGCACCTCGGCCCGGGTACTCCCGCCGCGGTCGCCGTGGCGGTGGCGGTCGTCGCGTACGGACCACGGCTCGCGGCCAGGCTTCCCTGGCGGGCCCTGCTCCTCACCTGCTGGACCGGTTCGGTCGCCTGGATCCTCTCGCTCGCCCTCGTCGAGGGCTGGTACCGGGGGATCGCGCGCCGGCTGACCACCAAGCACGAGTACCTGCGGGTGATCGACCGCTTCGACGACATCGGCTCCGCCCTGCGCGGTTTCACCGACCACATCGTGATCGGGCCACCGGGCAACTGGCCCGCCCACGTCGCCGGGCACCCGCCGGGCGCCACGCTCACCTTCGTCGGCCTGGACCGGGTCGGACTGGGGGGCGGCGCCTGGGCCGGCATGTGGTGTATCGTGCTCGGCGGCTCCGCGGCGGTGGCCGTCATGGTCGCGCTGCGCGCGCTGACGGGTGAACACCTCGCCCGGCGCGCCGCCCCGTTCCTCGTCCTGGCCCCCTTCGCCGTCTGGACCGGCACGTCCGCGGACGGCTACTTCGCCGCCGTCGCGGCCTGGTCCGTCGCGCTGCTGGCCCTCGCAGCCACCCGCACGGCCCGGTACCCGGCAGCCGCGGCGCTGGGATCCGGACTGCTGTTCGGACTGACCTGCTACCTCAGTTACGGCCTGACGCTCGTCGCGGGCCTCCTGGCCGCCGTCCTCGTGTCCGCCCGCTCCGTACGCCCGCTCCTGCCCCTCGTCCTCGGCGCGCTGGTCGCCCCCGTCGCCTTCACCCTGGCGGGCTTCAACTGGTGGGAGGCCTACCACCTGCTCGTCGAGCGCTACTACCAGGGCGCGGGCGGGACCCGCCCCTACTCCTACTGGGTCTGGGGGAACCTCGCCTGCACCACCCTGGCCGCAGGACTCGCCACCGTCGCGGGTCTGCGCCGTGCAGCGGCCTCGGCCCCCGCCGCCGTGCGCGGAGTGTGGTCCGGCACGGCGACCGCAGCCCAGCGGCTGGCTGTGCTCACCCTGGCCGCGCTCCTGGCGATCGCCGTCGCGGATCTGTCCGGGATGAGCAAGGCGGAGACGGAACGCATCTGGCAGCCCTTCGTGGTCTGGCTGATGCCCGCCGCCGCGCTGCTCCCGGACCTCGGCCGGCGCCGCTGGCTGGCCGCCCAGGCGGCCGTCGCACTCCTGGTCAACCACCTGCTGTGGACCGGATGGTGAGCGACGGCGGGGAGGGGCCGTCCCCGGCCGCGTCTCAGCGGCGTACGCAGAACTCGCGGTCGGTCAGCCACTGGCCGAACCACTCGCTCAACGGAATGCTGAAGCACCACTCGTCCGCGTTGGTGTCCGGCACGGGCACCGTCGGCGTGGGCTTGTCGGGCTTCGGGGCCGTGGGCGTCGCGCTCGGGTCCGGCGCGGGTACCGACGGTTCGGCGTTCGGCAGCCCGCTCAGCTTCTCGCGGAACAGCGCCGAGGACTCCGGGTTCTCGGAGCACTGCCACACCCCGTGCGGGCAGTAGTCCGTGACGGTCTGGTAGAGCGGCTTGTGCAGGTCGAACCACTCCAGCATGCGGCGCATGTACTCGGGATTGTCGCCGTTGCGGAAGAGACCCCACTCCGGGAACGAGATCGGCTTGCCGTGCTCCGCCGCGAAGTCGACCTGCTTCTGGAGGCCGTACGGTTCGTTCACCTGCTCGTCGAACGTCCGGGCCGGCGGCTGGTCGTAGGAGTCCATGCCGATGATGTCCACCACGTCGTCACCCGGGTAGCACTCCGTCCAGGGCACGGCGTCGCGTCCCCTGCTCGGCGCGAAGTCGAAGCGCAGCTTCTGGCCGGGGACGGACCGCATCGCGGTGACGATGCGGTTCCAGTACGCCTTCCACGCGACCGGGTCGGGGCCGCAGCGGTGCGTGTACGTCGTGCCGTTCATCTCCCAGCCCAGGACGATCACCGTGTCCGGGACCCCCAGCAGGACCAGACGCTCGGCCAGCTTGCGGAAGTGCTCGTCGAACCGCCCGTCGGCACCCGCCCGCAGCAGACTCCGTACCTCGCTGTCGGAGACGCGCTCCTCGTTGCGTTCGAGCATGGGCGTGTTGAGCACGAACATCCGGTCGTCCGCCGCACGCCGCCAGGCCGCCCACGAGGCGAGGAAGCCGGGGCGGCCCTCGATGTTCTCCCACAGGTCGCCCGGCAGGTAGCTGTGCCCGACCCGCAGTTCCGTACCGCCGAGCCACTGCGAGAGCTCCTCCATCCGCCGCACACCCTTCGGCCCGTAGTCCAGGTACGCGCCGATCGCGGTCGTTCCGACCGGTTCCGGGGCGCTCTGCGCGGGGCCCTTGCCGGCCTGGGTGTCCGTGCCGTCGTGGTCCACGAGGACCGCGCCGCCGACAAGGACGCCGAATGCGGTCGCCCCGATGCCGAAATTGATGAAGCGGCGCTGTGCGGGCACGGATCCTCCTGGGACTATGGCCTGTATCCGACCCTGCCGACCCTAAGGAGAAAGATTCAACAATGGGCCGCGGGACCACCCGGGAATAGACCATTCGCGACGCGCACCGACTATTGGGGGACCGTTCGGGTGACACATCAGAAGGTGAAAGGAAGGGAACCGACGCGGTTGTCGAAATTCGAGTCGACTAGACCTGGTTCTCCCACCGACCGGATCCCTCCCAGCCGTTCGAACATCTCGCGGAAGAGCGCTTTCATCTCCAACTTGGCCAGATGCGCGCCCAGGCAGTGGTGGGGTCCACCGCCGCCGTACCCCAGGTGCGGATTCGGCGATCGCGTGATGTCGAACGTGTCGGGGTCGTCGAAGACCGAGGCGTCCCGGTTGGCCGAGGCATAGAGGAGTACGACCTTCTCACCGGGCAGGAAGGTGCGACCGCCGACCTCGCACCCGGCCGCCACCGTGCGGCGGAACTGGATGATCGGCGTCGAGTGGCGGACGATCTCGTCGACCGCGCCGTCGGCGTAGCGGTCGAAGTCCGACTCCAGGAGGGCCCGCTGGTCGGGATGCCCGCTCAGCAGGACCAGCCCGTGGGCGACCGCGTTCCGGGTGGTCTCCACACCGGCCACGAGCAGCAGCGAGAAGAACGCGCCGAGCTGACGCGACGACAGCGCCTGCCCGCCGACATCGGCGCGCACCAGGGCCGAGATCACGTCGTCCGCCGGGACGCGGCGGCGCTCCCGGGCGATGCCGGCCATCTCCAGCTGCATACGGGCCAGGGAGCGCAGGCCTCGCCCGGGCACGCGAAGCCTCGCCCGGCCCCGGCGCTGGACCCCGACGTACTCCGACGCTTGGTCGATCCGCGCGAGGATCCCCTCGCGGTGACGGGCCGGGACACCCATCAGGTCGCAGATCACCTCGAACGGCATACGGGACGCGGCCGACCGCATGAAGTCACCCGGACCCTCGGCCGACATCTCGTCGACCAGCCGCGCGGCGACGGCGGAGATGTTCTCCTCCGCCGCGGCGAGCAGCCTCGGCGTGAAGGCGCGGGAGATGGTCCGGCGCAGGCCCGCGTGCTCGGCGCCGTCCATGTTGACCATGGAGTTGCCGAACACCGCCTTGGCCCAGGACGCCGGTTCGGGGATGGTGACCCCGGGCGCGCTGGCGAATACCAGGGGCTGCCGGCTGGCGGCCCGTACGTCCGCGTGTCTGACGAGGGCGTAGAACGGTGTGCGTGACCCCGTGCCCGGAGTGAAGCGGGCCGGTGCGTCGAGCTCCCTGAGCCGGGCGAAGGCCGCCAGCCGCTGTGACCTGGGCAGCCGCCAGAACGCCGGGTCGGCGAGATCGGCACCGTCGGTCCCTCGCGCGCGGTCGGTGGGTGCCTGCGTCGGCGCGTTCATGCACAACCTCCGGGAGTTCGGACCGCCATGCTGGCCCGTCGGGCGGCACGGCGCGGCCGACGCGGCCGGACCGGTCGGAGAATTCCCACGGTCGCGGGATGTCCGAGGGCCGTCCGGCCGGACACCGGGTCCGGTACACGCCGGCGGGCGCGGTGAGTCGTGGGACGTGGGCCCGCCCCACGCGGGGTGTAATGGACCAATCCGGCCACCCGCCGGATGCCGGGCGCCAGGTGTTCGGGGCCTTCGAGGTCAGGCCGTCCGGTCCGGCCGAGGAGAACCGTTCGCCCCCCGTCTCGTTGCCCACTCGAGCGAGACACCTCGCGGAAGCGGACGAGAGGCAGGTACACCCACCATGAACCCCGACACCCCCGCCGGCGGGAAGCCGGCGCGCCCGGCCCGCCGCGCCGTGCTGCGCACCGCCTTCACCGTGGCCGTGATCGCGGGCACCGGCGGCGTGCTCGCCCCCGTCGTGCTGCGGGGCACCGGGACAGGAGCCGGCACCCAGGAGCGAGACGCCGTGGGGCCCGAGCGCTTCTCCGAGCTGTACAAGGGGCGTGACATCCGCGGCACGGTCACCGCGGTTGTTCCTGCTGGAGCGCAGCCGCACGCCGCCGCGCCGGGAACCGTCCTCGCCGCGCCCGAGGCCGACGTACGGATCGACGGCAGGCCGCTGCACGTGATGAGGCGCGCGGACGGGAGCTACCTCAGCGCCGTGAACCACTACGAGTCCTACCCGACGCTGCTCGCGGCGGCCCGCGCGGCGGTCGACGAGATCGGTACCGCCCAGCTGTCCGCCGCGCCCCCGCACGCCATCTGACCTCCGAGGACGAGCCCTGGTGTACAGCCGCAAGAATCAGCGAGACCTCACCCGCGCGGAGAAGAAGCGCCTCGTCGACGCGATCCTGGAGCTGAAACGCTCCGGACGCTACGACGAGTTCGTCGACCTGCACCGGCAGTACTACGTCACCGATGCCGACAGCAGGCCGCGGCCCGCCCACATGACCCCGTCCTTCTTCCCCTGGCACCGCAGATACCTCCTGGAGTTCGAGAAGGCGCTGCGGGCCGTGGACCCCCGGGTCTCGATCCCCTACTGGGACTGGACGCGGGACAACACCCCGAGTGCCTCCCTGTGGGCGGACGACCTGCTCGGAGGCAACGGCCGGCCGGGCGACCGGCAGGTCATGACGGGGCCCTTCGCCTACCGGCGGGGGAACTGGCGCATCAGCGCCGGGGTCACCGACGACCCCTACCTGCGGCGGAACCTCGGCCGGCCCGCCGCGCCGGTCACCCTGCCCGGTGCGGCGGAGGTGGACCGCGCGCTGGGCGACCCCGTCTACGACGCCGCGCCCTGGAACAGCGTCAGCACCACCGGCTTCCGCAACCGGATCGAGGGCTGGGGAATCAGAGGATCCCGCGGAGTCGCCAACCACAACCGGGTCCATCGCTGGATCGGCGGGTCCATGGCGGGCGCGGCATCGCCCGACGACCCGGTCTTCTGGCTGCACCACGCCTTCATCGACCTGCTCTGGACCCGCTGGCAGAAGGCGCATCCGCGCGCCCGCTACCTGCCCGCCGGCCCGCTCGGCGCCGACGACCCGCAGCGGGACAGGATCTTCCCGCTCGACCGGCCCATGCCGCCGTGGGACGTGCCGCCCTCACAGCTCATGGACCACTCCCGCCTCTACCGTTACGTCTGAAACGGCGCGTGCCGGGCGGCGTCCACGACGCGACCGGGCCCCCTCCCTCCGCACCGACGCGGAGAGAAGGGGCCCGGCAGGTCCCGTCAGGGAATTCAGTGGCCGTAGCCGTAGTCACCCTCGGCCTCGGCCTCGTGGTGGTCCGACACGTTCGCGCAGGTGTTGCCGAACGCCGGGTTCAGCAGCGCGATCACGTTGACCGTGTTGCCGCAGACGTTGACCGGGACGTGAACGGGCACCTGGACGGCGTTGCCCGAACCGACACCCGGGGAGTGAGCGGCGACGGCGCCCGCTCCGGCGTCGGCGGTGGCCAGACCGGCACCGCCGGCGATCAGGGCACCGGTACCTGCCATGACAGCGGCCACCTTCGAGATACGCGACATCAGTTCTCCTTGAGGGATTCGGCACCGGCTGCCGAGAGTGCGACCGGTGTGCCCTGACAACGCGGCAGTCGACAGACGGTAACGGATCACCTCAAAAGTCATCATCTACGATCAACTCAGGCCGATGATCGCGAGACCGGCCGCCGGAAGCTCGTTCAGCCTGCCCCGCCAGTCCCGCGCGGCCGGGAAGCGGGCCTTCACCGTCTCCGCCGCCCGGTCCCGGACGGCCAGCTGCGTCTCACGCAGACGCAGCATCGGCTCCAGGGCGGAGCGCGCGAGCAGCAGGCGCTGATTGACGACCGGCACGGGTGCCCAGTGGTTCTTGTACTGCTCGGCGCCGCGCAGCAGACTCAGCACCCCGCGACCCGAGTCCGCGGCCTCCCGCGCGATCTCGCGCAGCAGCAACGAGGAGACGTCCACCTTCCGCTCCCTGAGCCGGGGGTCGACGCCGTACAGGTAGGCGCCGGTCAGCTGTGCCGACCCGAGCGACAGGTCGGCGGCCACCACCTTCCCGTCGAGCACGAACTCCCTGACCGTGGCCTCGCCGTCGCGCACCATCCGGCGGGCCGAGCGCACCAGGTGCGCGCAGAAGCGGGAACGCAGGTGCTCCGGGTTGACCCCTCTGCCGAGCCACTGGAGCTCGTGCAGGTGCAGCAGGTTGCCGATGGCCCCCGCCACCCGGTGCACGGGGGCCGCCCGGCACTCGATGCCCAGTGAGTCGATCTTGCGCAGCTTGGCCCGGGACCGCTGCGCGCGTGAACCGCTCATCCGCCCGATGAGGGCGTCGATCGGTTCGGCGGGCAGCTCCATGCACGTCGAGTCGGCCAGGCTGGTCCGTGCGCCGGACCAGGCTCCGAACAGCAGCTGGGCCGATGCGTCGGGCCGTACCTCCCGCAGGTCGACGACCGTGTGGGAGGCGGCGCGGTGCAGGCCGCGCTCCAGCGCGGTGACCGCCGCCCGGATGTCGTCGCCGTCCACCAGGATGTCGAAGAAGTCGGAGATCGCCCCGCCCATCGGCACCAGGAGCGGCATCGGGCGGTGCACGAGCATCAGCGGCGCCGCGCCGATCAGCCGGCCGCCGCGCCGCGCCAGCAGGACCCGCAGCCGCCCCGACGTTCCGTAGGAGAGCCACCACGACCGGAGCCACGCATGGCTCTGGAAGGGGGTGGAGGTGGGGCAGCGCCGGTGCAGGGCGTCCCACTCCGGGGCGAGCGCCGTGAACTCGGCCAGATCCCGGCAGAGGGTGACGGTGAGCCGGCGGTGGTCGGTGTTCATCGCACGAGCTCCCGTTCCTCGGCCGGGGTGGCCGCGCCGCCCTGGGCGGGAGCGGGCACCTGGGCCCCGGTGTCCCGTCGCCCGCGGCGCGGACGGACCAGCAGGACCAGTCCGCCCGTCAGCCCGCCCGCGCTCGCGCCCACGGCCGCCCCCAGCGGCACCGACGGTGACACGGGGTCGGCCGACGGCACGGCGTGCGAGAACTTGATGAGCTTCACGCCGGTGTCCTTCGCGACGTGCCCGCTGCTGACCACCACGGCCTCGGTGACCGCGTTGGCGATGTCGGCGGCGCGGTCCGGATCGGCCGACGTGCCGGTCACCGCGATCATGGGGGAGTCCGGTGAGGTCTCGGACAGGACGTGCGTGCGCAGTTCGCGCACCGGCTCGCCGGCGGCCCCCTTGGCGTACGAGAGGGTCGCGTCGCTGGTGACCAGACGGCCGTACGACTGCGCGTACCCCAGTGCCGCGGCCGGATCGATGTCCTTCCCGGCGGTGACCATCGCGTAACTGGTGGCCGTGTACTCGGGCGTGGCGAGCGTTCCGTACGAGAATCCGCAGGCGGCTCCGAGCAGGACGCAGACGGGCAGGGGCCACCAACTGGGCCGTACGGATGCGGGGCGGGGCCTGCGGAACCGTCCGGGGACGGCCGACTGCGCGGGAGACTCGGTCATGGGTGTGCTCTCTCGGTCGAGGGGACTGTGTCGATGGCGTGTGCGTAGACGTCCATCAGGCGCCGGCTGCTGAGCCTGATGTCGTAGTGGTCCACGGCCGGCGGCGGCGGCAGCCGGTGGGCGCCGCGCGCCATGCGGAGCCTCAGCGCCGCGGTGAGTTCGGCCGTGGGATCGGCGGTGGCCGACGGGGACCCGATGCGGCCCGCCCCCGGTGCCCGGTCCGCCGGGAGGTCCTCGATGGCGGGGCAGGCCGCGTACAGCACGGGCAGCCCGGCCGCCAGGGCCTCGACGGCGGCCAGCCCGAACGACTCCTCGCGGGAGGCGGACACGAACAGGTCGACGGCGCTGAGGACGGCCGGGATGCCGGGGGACCCGTCCGCCGTGCCGCACTCCCCGAGGAAGCGGACACGGCCGCCCACTCCGAGGCGTGCCGCCAGAGCGCGCAGCGACGCGGCCTCGGGCCCCTCCCCGGCCAGTACGAGCCAGGCGCCGGGCACGCCGGAGACGGCGCGGATCAGCAGGTCGAAGCGCTTGCCCGGGACGAGCCTGCCCACGCCGCCCACCACGAAGGCCCCGTCGGGAACGCGCAACAGGGCACGGGTGGAACGCCGTCGGCCGTCGTCGTAGCGGAAGGCCGCCGCGTCGATGCCGTTCGGCACGGTGTGGATCCTGGCCGCCGGTACGCCCCAGTCGCGCAGCCGTCCGGCCACGGTGTCGGAGACGGCGACCGTCGCCGCCCCCATGCGCTCGGTACGCAGATAGAGCTCCCGGGTGCCTCGGGTGAGCGGACGCCCCTCGATCTCGGCGTCCCCCAGCGAGTGTTCCGTGGAGACCGCGGTCGTCCCCGCCAGGCGCGCCGCGATCCGGCCGTACACGCACGCCCGGTACAGGTGGGTGTGCACCAGGTCGTAAGCACCGCGGCGGATGAGCCTGGCCAGCCGGGGCAGGGCGGCCAGGTCACGGTTGCCCCGCATCCCCAGGTGGTGGACGCGGACGCCGTCGGCGCGCAGCCCCTCGGCCACCGCACCCGGGTTCGTGAGCGTCACCACGTCGCAACGCACCGGCAGGTGACGCAGCATCAGCCGCAACTGCTGCTCCGCGCCGCCGACCCCCAGACCCGTGATGACGTGCAGCGCCCTCACCTGGCGTCACCCGGCCCCGACGCGGCACGACGGTGCCGCAGCCGGTGGCGTACCTCCTTGGCCCGCAGGCGGGTACGGCGGTCGGCATGGCTGACGTGGGTACGGGGGAGGGCGAGCGGCCCCGACAACGAGCCGGGAGCGAGGGCGCATCCGTAGACGTATCCCGCGTCCCGCACGGATTCGACGACCCGCGGGTCGGCGGTGCCGTACGGGTAGCAGAACCCGGCCGGCGCGTGCCCGGTGAGGCGCCGGAGCGCATCCCTGCTGTCGTGGGTCTCCTGGCGCAGTTCGTCGTCGGACAGCGCCGTCAGGTCCCGGTGGAACATGCCGTGCGAGCCGATCTCCATGCCCGCCGCCGCGGCGGTGCGGATGCCGTCCTCGGTCAGCAGCGGTCTGCGCGGGCCGAGGGGATCCCAGACGTTGGAGCCGCCGGGCCGCCCGGGAAGGACGAACACCGTGGCACCGCAGCCGTGGGCGAGCAGCACGGGCAGCGCCTCGTCGAGGAAGTCGGCGTACCCGTCGTCGAAGGTGAGGCCCACCAGGCCGCGCTCCCCGGCGGTCCTGGCGCGGAGCAGCGCGGTCATCCCCACCCCGGTGAGGCCCCGGCGCCGTAGCCACGTCAGCTGCTCGTCGAGCCGGTCGGCGGAGACGGTGATGCCGTACGGATCGTCCGTCGGGTCGCTCACCGAGTGGTACGTGAGGATCCACGGCCGCGAGCGGAGGGCGAGCGAACGGGAGTGCGGTACCGAGGTGTCAGCGGCCATGAGGGAACCTCCGTCGGACGAGTGCCAGCAGGTGGACGGCTTCGGGCGCCCGGAGCGCGAGTCCGGTGAGCAGGAACGCCAGGGGTACGGCGAGGCAGCCCGCGGCCAGACCCGCCGGGGCCGGCCCGGGCACCAGGTCCGCGGCGAGACGGCCCGCCACGGCGGCGACCGCCGCCGCGCCGGCCGGGCGGACGAGGGACAGGGCGACGGCCCGCGTCCGGACGGCGACCGCCCGCGAGCCGAGGCCCACCAGCATCAGCAACGCCGCCGTGCTGATTCCCACGGCGTTCGCCGCCGCGATGCCCCGGACGCCGAACGGGCCGGTCAGGGCCAGTCCCGCCGCCGTCGTCACCACGAGTCCCGCGCCCATCGCGCCGAGCGGGTACCAGGTGGGGCGGCCCGCCGAGAAGAACGGCCTGCACAGGGCGCCGACCAGTGTGTGGCCGAGCAGGCCGAGCGCGTACAGACGCATCACCCCGGCGGTGGCCGCGGTGTCCGCGGCGTCGAAGGCGCCGCGCTGGAAGAGCACTTCGACGATCAGGGGCGCGCAGCCGAGCACCATCGCGGTGCCCAGCAGCACCACGGTCCCGGCGAGCGCGAGGTCGCGCTCGACCCGCCGCCGCGCGCCCTCCCGGTCCCCGGCCGCCATGGCGCGGGCGACCACGGGAAAGGTCACCGTGCAGATCATCATGGACAGCACCATCGGGAGCTGCGCGACCTTCTGCGCGTAGTTGAGGTGCGAGATGGCCCCGTCCGGCAGGGACGAGGCCAGGAACCGCTCCACGAAGACCTGCGACTGACGGCTCACCACGAACAGCACGACCGGAGCCAGGACCGTAGCGCCGAGCAGGGCGGACTCCTTGCGCACGGCCCGGCGCCCGGTCCCGGCCCGCCGCGGCACCAGGCGTACGAACGTGGGCAGCAGGGTCAGGATCATCAGGAGGCTGCCCACGGCGACTCCGGCGGCGGCGGCCCGCACCCCCCAGGCGGAGTGCAGCGCCAGGGTCATGGCGATGATGCCGACGTTGTAGGCGATGTAGACCCCGGCCGGCGCCAGGAAGCGTCCGTGGGCGCGCAGGGCGGCGCTGAAGTACCCGGTGACGCCGAAGGTGAGCACCGTGACCGCGGTCAGCCGCGTGCAGTCCACCGCGAGCCGTGGATCGTCCAGTCCGGGCGCCAGGGCGCCGACGGCCCAGGGAGCTCCCCACACCAGCAGCGCGCCGGCACAGGCCAGGCAGACGAACAGCCGCGGCAGGGTGTCGGCCACCAGGGCGCGCACGGGGTCCGTCGCGTGTCCGCCGGCGGCGCGCCTGGTCAGCGCCAGGCTGAAGGCGGGCACGAGCAGCAGCGCCATGCCGTCCTCGATCAACAGCGTGGCCGCCATCTCCGGGACCGTCCACGCGATCAGGAAGGCGTCGCTGGCGTGGCTGGCGCCGAAGAGCCGGGCGACGGCCTGGTCCCGTACCAGCCCCAACAGCGCCGCGATCAGCGTCAGTCCCGCGGTGCCGCCCACCGTCCTGGCCAGGAACCGTCCGGGCCCGGGCGGGGCCCCGGGAGCGGGAGCCGCGGTGCCCGCTGCCTGCGCCGACTCCCCGGCCGTCCCGGTGGCGGTCGCGCTCACGCGGCGGTCGTCCTCTCCGGCTCGGCCAGTGCCCACCACGCGGCGAGACCCAGCACGATCCCGGTGAGCACGGTGGACGGGCCGCCGATGTCCGCGTACAGGAAGTCGACGGTCTGCCAGGTCATCAGACCGACGGCGGCGAGACCGCAGTCGACGGCCGCGGAGCCCCGGGCCCTGGCGCGGACGAGCCTGCGTACCCCGCCCACCAGCAGCGCGGCCCACGAGCCGGCCAGCGCCACGAAGCCGATGAGCCCCTGCTCGGCCAGGACCAGCAGGTACATGTTGTGCGGTGAGAGGAGCGGCTGCTTGCGGAAGTCCTGCCCCGCCCCGGCGGTGTCGCTGCCTGCCGAGAGGCCGATCGAGGCGTGTCCGTCCCGGTGCGCGGGGAACCCCTTCAGGCCGACACCGGCCGCCGGATGCTCCCGCCACATGCCCGTCGCGGCGGCCCACATGGCGTACCGGTCGTTGACCGACCGGTCGGGTGCGCTGGTCACCTCGGTGATGCTGGTGAGCCGTTGCGAGATCATCTCGGATCCGACGCCGAAGCCTCCGACGAGTACGACCCCGGCCGCGGCGAGGACCGACAGCGCGCGGACCGCCTGCCGTCGGCCGGTCAGCGTGATCACGGTCAGCGCTCCGGCCGCCGTCGCGATCCACGCGCCCCTGCTGAAGGACAGGGTGAGCGGGACGACCAGCAGCGCGGCGGTCGCCGGAGCCCACGGCCGCAGCCACGCCGGCGTCCCCGCCGGGGTGCGCAGCGCGTACGCGGCGGCGGCGACGAGCCCGTAACCGACGACCGTGGCCATCCCCATCACGTCACTGGGGCCGAACGTGCCCACGGCGCGGATGTCCTCGCCCATGTACGAGGCACCTGACCCGGTGGCGTACTGGTGCACGCCCGTCGCGCCCTGGACAGCGGCCAGGAGGACGAGTGAGCCGGCGACGATCCGGAAGCCCCGGGTGTCCCGGACCAGCAGGAGGACCGCGGCCGGGACCAGGACGAAGATCTGCAGGTACCGGACGAACCCCGGCAGGGCCGCCGCCGGATCCGCGGCGGTGACCGTGGCCAGTGCCAGGCCCAGGGCGGGCAGGCCCAGCACGACGGCCGCGGCCGCGGTGAGCGGACGCCGCCGCAGGAACAGCAGACGGCCGGCACAGACGAGGACGGCCACGCCGGACAGGAGATCGGGGGCCGGCACCCCGTACACGGCCCCGGCACCCGTGCCGTCGTCCGGGACCGCCAGCAGCAGTACGGTCGCGATCAGCGGGAGCAGCGGCCAGCTCCTGCCCCATTCCCGGAGGAGCGCGCTCCGGCCCGCGGGTGGTACGGCGGGTGCCACGGTTGCGGTGAGTGCCACGGGTCAGCTGCCTCCGAGCCGGAACACCGAGCCGGCCGTGCGCGCGAGCACGCACATGTCCTGCCACAGCGACCATGTCTCGATGTAGCGGTTGTCGAAGCGGGCCCGGTCCTCGATCGAGGTGTCGCCGCGCAGGCCGTGCACCTGTGCCAGCCCGGTGATCCCGACGGGCATCCGGTGCCGGGTCCGGTAACCGGGATGCATCCGGCTGAACTGCTTTACGAAGTAGGGGCGTTCCGGCCGGGGACCGACCAGGCTCATGTCGCCGCGCACCACGTTCCACAGCTGCGGCAGCTCGTCGAGCGACGTCCTGCGCAGCGTCCTGCCGACCCGGCTCACGCGCCGGTCCGAGGACACGTTCCATCGGGTGGCGGACTCGTGCTCGTCCGCCGGCCGCAGGGTGCGGAACTTCAGGAGGACGAAAGGCTGACCGTTTCTGCCGATGCGCTCCTGGTGGAAGAGGACGCCCGGACCGTCGCAGAGGCGTACGGCGAGCGCGCAGCCGGCCATCACCGGGGACACGACGACGAGCGCGACCGCGGCCAGGACGGCGTCCATGGCCCGCTTCACCCGGTGGGCCGGCGGGCGGTGCGGTCCGGTGTGCAGCGAGTGGGCGGCGAAACCCCACACGTGGTCCGGCCGCGGCGCGGTCCGGCAGCGGGCGACCACACCCTGGTCGGTGATCAGCCACACCCGGCAGTGGTGGCGCGCGAACAGCGCGAAGAGCTCCGTGCCGTCGGCGGTCGACTCGGGCGGGACGGTGAACACGGCGTGGCGGACGGAGTTCTGGATGACCGCCCGGCCGGCGTCCTGCACCGACGCGAGGAGGGGCAGCGGCGCCTCACCGGCGGTCTCCCCCTCCGCGCCCTCGGCGGCCGTCGCGGAACCGACCACCCGGCCGACGGGCCGCATCCCGTACCGGCTGTGCTGCTGGAGCACGGCGACGACCCGGTCGGCGAGCGGTCCGTCGCCCACCACCAGGGTGGACTGCGGATTGCGGGCCGCCGACCGCCGCCGGAAGCCGTGGACCCCGGCGCGTGCGCAACAGCTCAGCAGCAGCTGGACTCCGAGGGCACAGGCGGGCGCGGCCCAGCCGACGGCGTAGCGGGGGTCGTACGCCGTCAGCGCCTCGGCGGTGACGTACCACTGCACCAGGGCGAGACCGGTCAGTGCCGGCAGTTCCGCCAGGACCGAGGGCGACAGCCCGGTGCGGTACAGACCCCGGTAGGCGTTGAGCAGGAACTGGAGGGCGATCTGCAGGAGGAGGACGACCGGTGGCCACGGCCCCGGGGCCACCAGCGCCACGGCCAGGCCGAGGGCGAGCCCGTCGGAGGCCATCAGCGCGGTCGGTGCCCGGCGGCGCCGGACGCCTCCCGCGGCCTGCCGGGAAGGTGTGTCGTCACTTCCGCTGCGCGGTGGGCCCACAGCGGAGGCCGCGCTCCGTACTGCGGTCGCCTGGGCGGCTCGGGGAACAGGTGCACTCTCCGTCGTCATCGCTCGGTGCGCTTCCTCGTCGTGGGGAGGGACTGGCCGACAAGTTCGTGGTACAGGCGCAGGACCGCTCCGGCCGTCTTCGTCACGTCGAAGACCGACCGTGTGCGGCTCTGCGCGGTCCGGCCCAAAGCCGCCCGCAGAACGGGGTCGGACAGCAGGCCGGACAGGGCCGCCGCGAGAGCCGCGGGGTCCTCGGGCGGTACGAGGCAGTAGGGCAGGTGCCCGGGAGGCAGGCTCTCTCTGGCCCCGTTGACGTCGGACAACAGGACGGGCGTGCCGCAGGCCATGGCTTCGAGTGGGGCCAGCGCCATCCCCTCCCACCGCGAGGGGAGCACCAGCAGGTCCGCCGCCCTGATCCACGGCCGCACGTCCGGACTCGCGCCCGCGAACAGCACCCCGGGGGGAGCGGTGCGCCGCAGTTCCTCGGCGCAGGGACCGTCGCCGACCAGGACGAGCCGGGCACCGGCCGTGTGTGCGGTCCGCCACGCCCGCAGCAGGACGTCCTGGCCCTTCTGCCGGCTCAGACGCCCCACGCACACGACGAGCGGGGAACCGGCCGGGACGCCCGCGAGCAGCGGAAGGGCCGCCCGGCCCGGCCCCGTGTCATCGCGGCCGGCGGGTCGGAAGCGGCCCAGGTCGATCCCGTTGTGGATCACCGACCAGTGCGCGGAGATGCCCGCGTGTTCACCGGCCCGGCGCTCGGACTCGCTGACGCAGAGGATGCGGTCGCTCCATCGCGCCCCGAACCGTTCCCAGGACCTCGCCAGCCCGGCCGCCCTGCCCTCCAGGGCCTCGAACGACCACGCGTGCGGCTGGAACACGGTCGGCACCCGGCCCCGTACGGCCAGGCGGCCCGCGAGCCCCGCCTTCGCGCTGTGGGCGTGGATCACGTCAGGGGCGCACGCGCGGACCAGACGGCTCGCCGCGGAGACCTCCCGGGCCAGCCGGGGCCCCGGGGCGCGCTCGGCCGGCCACACGCACACGCGAGCCCCGGCGGCGGCCGCCCCGGCCGCCAGTTCCCCGTCCGGCGGGCATGCCACGACCGGGCGCACTCCCGCGCGGACCTGAGCCGCGACGAGGTCGGTGACGACCCGTGCGACTCCTCCCTCCACCGGCTGGACCAGATGAAGGACCGTCAGTCGACTTTCCTCGGTGCAACGCTTCTGCAGCACGCTCGGCTCTCTTTCACATGCCCCCCGAAGAGCGGGTTCGGGTGAACACCGGCGGCAAGGAATATGGCGGCGGAGATCAAGTATGTAAAACCGAAGTGCACTGTGGCAGACGTTACGTGGGAAAACACGTACGACTCGCGCTCGCTGCCTGACGGATTGCCACTCCCGGGCCGTCGGCCGAATCGCCGCGAAACTCTGCGGCGTGTCAGGGGAGCGTCATCGGGATTTCGCCGGGCTCTGTCGCATGATGGTGATGCCCTGTGCCTCAGTTCGCCCACCTGCACGTCCGATAAGCCCGGCGGTAATGCTCTTCAATTCCCCCGGGTGCGTGCGTCAATTCCGGTGTCCGGTGTTTCTCCTGTGCCCGGAGTATGCCCGGAGGTGCTGTTCGGTCGCCCGCCGGCCTTCGGCGCGCTTTCCCTGCGAACCGGCCAATGATGCCGAACCGGCCCTGGGGGACCGCCCGATCCGGATGTACTGCTGGTCCCGCGTCGTACCCGGGGTGCGGTCGAAGGGGCGGTATCGGGTACAACTCGTGATGATCGTCCGTCCCGTGGCGGTCCGCGAACGGCCGACGAAGACAGAGGAGAAGCGATGGTTCACGAACGGGCCGGCAAGCCGGCACAGCCCGGGGATCTGGTGGACGTGGCACGCCTGGTGACGGCTTATTACACCGTCCACCCCGATCCGGCCGAGCCCGCCCAGCGCGTGGCGTTCGGAACCTCGGGGCACCGCGGCTCGGCCCTGGCGGCGGCGTTCAACGAGGACCACATCGCCGCCACCACCCAGGCCATCTGCGAGTACCGCACCCGGCAGGGCACCGACGGGCCGCTGTTCCTCGGCGCCGACACCCACGCGCTGTCCGAACCCGCCCGCATCACGGCTGTGGAGGTCCTGGCCGCCAACGGTGCGACCGTCCTGATCGACACCGACGACGGCTACACCCCGACCCCGGCCGTCTCCCACGCGATCCTGACGTACAACCGGGACCGGACCGGCGGCCTCGCCGACGGCATCGTGGTCACCCCCTCGCACAATCCGCCCGCGGACGGCGGCTTCAAGTACAACCCGCCGAACGGCGGCCCCGCGGGCTCGGACGCCACGTCCTGGATCCAGGACCGCGCCAACGCCCTGATCGAGGGCGGGCTGAAGGAGGTCCGGCGCATCCCCTACGCCCGGGCGCTGGCCGCCGGCACCACCGGACGCCACGACTTCCTCACCGCTTACGTCGACGACCTCCCGGCCGTGCTCGACCTGGACGCCGTCCGCGATGCCGGTATCCGGATCGGAGCCGACCCGCTGGGCGGCGCCTCCGTCGCCTACTGGGGCCGCATCGCCGAGCGGCACCGGCTCGACCTCACCGTAGTCAACCCGCTCGCCGACCCCACCTGGCGGTTCATGACGCTGGACTGGGACGGGAAGATCCGGATGGACTGCTCGTCGCCGTACGCCATGGCCTCGCTGATCGAGCAGCGCGACGCCTACACGATCGCCACCGGCAACGACGCCGACGCCGACCGGCACGGCATCGTCACGCCCGACGGCGGGCTGATGAACCCCAACCACTACCTGGCCGTCGCGATCCGCTACCTCTACTCGCACCGCGACGGGTGGCCTGCCGGTACCGGCATCGGCAAGACCCTGGTCTCCTCCTCCATGATCGACCGGGTCGCCGCCGACCTCGGGCGGCAGCTGGTGGAGGTCCCCGTGGGCTTCAAGTGGTTCGTCGACGGGCTCTTCGGGGGCACCCTGGGCTTCGGCGGCGAGGAGTCCGCCGGAGCGTCGTTCCTGCGCCGCGACGGCCGGGTGTGGACCACCGACAAGGACGGGATCCTGCTCGCCCTGCTGGCCTCGGAGATCACGGCCGTCACCGGTTCCACCCCCTCCCAGCACTACGGCGAACTCACCGCCCGTTTCGGCGACCCCGCCTACGCCCGGGTCGACGCCCCCGCGACCCGCGAGCAGAAGGCGGTGCTGGCCAGGCTGTCCCCGGAGCAGGTCACCGCGGACACCCTCGCCGGTGAGCCGATCACCGCCGTGCTCACCGAGGCCCCGGGCAACGGCGCGGCCATCGGAGGGCTCAAGGTGTGCACCGACAGCGCGTGGTTCGCGGCGCGGCCTTCGGGGACGGAGGACGTCTACAAGGTGTACGCGGAGAGCTTCCAGGGGGCCGACCACCTGGCCAGGGTCCAGGAGGAGGCCCGTGCCCTGGTCTCCGACGCGCTGGGCTCCACGGGCTGACCGGCGCGCGCCTCCCCTGCGGGAGCGACCGGCGGGCGGGGATTCGCGGGCCACGGCCCAGGACCGCCCGCCGGGTCGGCGGTCACGCACCGGGGACGGTGTGCCGCAGCCGCCGCAGGAAGGTGGCGTCGTCCGGGATCGCCCTGCCCCGCCTGAACGTTGAACGCCGCCCGCCCTGCGGTCCCCGGGGCGCCTCAGCCCCCGGCCGGCCGCGCCCCGTCCGGTCCGGGGCCGCGGAACGCTTCGAGGATCTGCCCCGCCGCCAGAGTGGCAGTCAACTCGCCCGCCCGGACCCGCTGTTCCAGTTCCGGGGTCAGGGCACGCACGGCCGGGTGGCCCCGGAGACTGTCCAGGAGCTCGTCACGGACCATGCTCCACGTCCAGTCCACCTGCTGCTCACGGCGCTTGGCCGTCAGCCGCCCGGTGGACTCCAGGAGCGTGCGGTGCTGTTCGAGCCGCTCCCACAGCTCGTCGAGACCGGTCGCCTCGCGGGCACTGCACGTCAGCACCGGGGGAGTCCAGGCCGCGTCCGCCGGGTGCATCAGCCGCAGTGCGCCCGCCAGTTCACGCGCCGCGGAACGGGCGTCGCGCTCGTGCGGGCCGTCGGCCTTGTTGACCGCGATGGCGTCGGCCAGCTCCAGGACGCCCTTCTTGATGCCCTGCAGCTGGTCGCCCGTACGGGCCAGGGTCAGCAGCAGGAAGGTGTCCACCATGTCGGCGACGGCCGTCTCCGACTGCCCCACCCCGACCGTCTCCACCAGTACGACGTCGTAGCCCGCCGCCTCCATCACGACGATGGACTCACGGGTCGCCTTGGCCACACCACCGAGCGTCCCCGCGGTGGGGGAGGGGCGTACGAACGCCCGCGCGTCCACCGCCAGACGCTCCATCCGGGTCTTGTCGCCCAGGATCGAACCCCCCGTACGGCTGGACGACGGGTCCACCGCCAGCACCGCGACCCGGTGTCCCAGGCCCGTCAGCAGAGTGCCGAGCGCGTCGATGAACGTGGACTTCCCCACGCCCGGCACCCCGCTGATCCCGATCCGCCGGGCCCGTCCGGCGTGCGGCAGGAGCTCGGTCAGCATCCGCTGCGCCAGCACCCGGTGATCGGGGCGGGCCGACTCCACGAGGGTGATCGCGCGGGCCACGAAGGCCCGCTTCCCGTCCAGCACACCCTTGACGTACGCGTCGATCTCGATGTTCGCGGCCACCGTCAGCGGCTCACAGTTCGTGGCCGAGCGCGGCGCCGAGCCGCCTGACCAGGTCGTGGGCCGCGTCCGGGATCACCGTGCCGGGCGGGAACACCGCGGCGGCGCCCGCCTCGTGCAGCGCGTCGATGTCCTGCGGCGGGATCACCCCGCCCACCACGATCATGATGTCCTCCCGGCCCTCGGCGGACAGCTCCCGGCGCAGCGCCGGTACGAGCGTGAGGTGCCCGGCCGCCAGGGACGACACGCCCACGATGTGCACGTCCGCCTCCACGGCCTGCCGGGCCACCTCGCCCGGCGTCTGGAACAGCGGGCCGACGTCGACGTCGAAGCCCAGGTCGGCGAAGGCGGTCGCGATCACCTTCTGGCCGCGGTCGTGGCCGTCCTGGCCCATCTTGGCGACGAGGATGCGCGGGCGCCGCCCCTCGGCCTCCTCGAAGTCGTCGACCAGGGCTCGGGTTCGGTCCACGGAGGGGGAGTCTCCTGCCTCTTTGCGGTACACACCGGAGATCGTACGGATCTGGCCCGCGTGCCTGCCGTACACCTTCTCCAGCGCGTCCGAGATCTCTCCGACCGTGGCCATCGCCCGGGCCGCGTCGACGGCCAGGGCCAGGAGGTTGCCTTCGAGGTCCGGCCCGGGGTCCCGCCCGGCCGCCTCCGTCAGGGCGCGCAGCGCGTCCTGACAGGCCGCCTCGTCGCGTTCCTCGCGCAGCCGCCGGAGCTTCTCGATCTGCTGGGTGCGTACCGAGGAGTTGTCGACCTTGAGGACGTCGATCTTCTCGTCGGTCTCCACCCGGTACTTGTTGACCCCGATGACGGGCTGTCGCCCCGAGTCGATGCGGGCCTGCGTGCGGGCGGCGGCCTCCTCGATCCGGAGCTTCGGGATGCCCGCGTCGATGGCCTTCGACATGCCGCCCGCCTGCTCCACCTCCTGGATGTGCTGCCAGGCGCGGCGGGCGAGGTCGTGCGTCAGCTTCTCGACGTATGCGCTGCCGCCCCAGGGGTCGATCACGCGTGTCGTGCCGGATTCCTGCTGGAGCAGCAGCTGGGTGTTGCGGGCGATGCGTGCGGAGAAGTCGGTCGGCAGGGCGAGCGCCTCGTCCAGCGCGTTGGTGTGCAGCGACTGGGTGTGTCCCTGGGTCGCCGCCATCGCCTCGACACAGGTGCGCGTCACGTTGTTGAAGACGTCCTGCGCCGTCAGCGACCAGCCGGACGTCTGCGAATGGGTGCGCAGGGAGAGCGACTTGGCGTTCTGGGGGCCGAACTCCTTGACCAGCTTCGCCCACAGCAGGCGCGCGGCCCGCAGCTTCGCGATCTCCATGAAGAAGTTCATGCCGATCGCCCAGAAGAACGAGAGGCGGGGGGCGAACGCGTCCACGTCCAGCCCCGCGGCCTGCCCCGCCCGCAGGTACTCCACGCCGTCGGCCAGCGTGTAGGCGAGCTCCAGGTCGGCCGTCGCGCCGGCTTCCTGGATGTGGTAGCCGGAGATGGAGATCGAGTTGTAGCGGGGCATCCTCCGCGAGGTGAACGCGAAGATGTCGGAGATGATCCGCATCGAGGGGCCGGGCGGATAGATGTAGGTGTTGCGGACCATGAACTCCTTGAGGATGTCGTTCTGGATCGTCCCCGCGAGCTTCTCCGCGGGCACGCCCTGTTCCTCGGCCGCCACGATGTACAGGGCGAGGACCGGCAGCACCGCGCCGTTCATGGTCATCGACACCGACATCTTGTCCAGCGGGATGCCGTCGAAGAGCTGACGCATGTCGTAGATCGAGTCGATCGCGACGCCCGCCATGCCGACGTCGCCCGTCACCCGCGGATGGTCGCTGTCGTAGCCCCGGTGGGTGGGCAGGTCGAACGCGATGGACAGGCCCTTCTGGCCGGCCGCGAGGTTGCGCCGGTAGAAGGCGTTGGACTCCTCGGCCGTGGAGAATCCGGCGTACTGGCGGATCGTCCAGGGCTGGTTGACGTACATCGTCGGGTAGGGGCCGCGCAGATACGGCGCGATTCCCGGGTAGGTCCCCAGGAAGTCGAGCCCCTCCAGGTCCCGTCCGGTGTACAGCGGCTTGACCTCGATGCCCTCCGGGGTCTCCCAGAGCAGCTCGTCCTCGGAACGGCCCGCCGACTCCTTGACAGCGGTCCGCCACCTGTCCTCGGACACCTCGGCGGGAGGCCCCCCGGTCAGGGAGACCTCGGAGAAGTCCGGCACCACGGGCACGTCGGCCCCGGTGGTCTCTGGGGTCTGCATCACGCCACTCCCATACGGTCGAGTTCACAGGAGAGGACGGCGACGACGTCGCAGCCGGCGAACACATGGACATCTGCGCCCGGGTACTCACCCGGACGTCCGGCCAGGAAGATCCGCTCGGCGCCGGCCGCCCTCAGGGCCGTGGCGACCTCGTCGGCCTGTTCGGCGTAGAGGGCGTCCGTGGAGCACAGACAGGCGATCGTGGCCCCGCTCGCGGCGAAGGCCGCGGCAGCGCTCGACGCGTCCACCTGGACGGGCCGGTGGACGGGCTCGATCCCGCCCGCCACGAAGAGGTTCGCGGCGAAGGACGCCCGCGCGGTGTGGGCCGATGCGGGACCCAGAGCGGCGAGGAACACCGTGGGACGGCTCCCCGTCGCGGCCAGGTGCCGGTCCGACCGGGCGCGCAGCGCCTCGAACGCCTCGTCCCGCCTCACCCGCGGCAGTCCGCCGTCCGAGGGGGCGGCGGGCGCGGACTCGCGCTCCACGGGCCGCTCCGACAGGTTCGGGAACTCACTGACCCCGGTCACGGGTTCCTTGCGCCGCGCCAGGTCCTTGCTGCGCGCGGCCCAGGTGGCCGCGAGCCGTTCCTCGACCATGCCCGAGCGCAGCGCGGCGGCCTGGCCGCCGGCCCGCTCGACGTCCTGGAAGAACGACCAGGCAGCCGCGGCGAGTTCATCGGTGAGCCGCTCGACGTACCAGGAGCCGCCCGCCGGGTCCGTCACCCGGGCCAGATGGGACTCCTCCATCAGGATCGTCGAGGTGTTGCGGGCGATCCGCCGGGCGAACGCGTCCGGCAGACCGAGCGCGTGATCGAACGGCAGTACGGTGACGGATTCGGCTCCGCCGACGCCCGCGCCCAGACAGGCCAGCGTCGTGCGCAGCATGTTCACCCACGGGTCCCGACGGGTCATCATCACCGACGAGGTCACGGCGTGCTGCCGCTGCGCCCCGGCTCCGGGAGCCCCGCAGACCTCGGCCACGCGCGACCACAGCCGCCGTGCCGCGCGCAGCTTCGCGATGGTCAGGAACTGGTCGGCCGTCGCCGAGTACCTGAACTCCAGCTGTGCGCAGGCCTCTTCCACGGTGAGTCCCGCCGTGGTCAGCGTCCGCAGATAGGCGACGCCGGTGGCCAGCGACAGCCCCAGCTCCTCGGCGGCCGAACCGCCCGCCTCGTGGTACGGCAGCGTGTCCACGACCATCGCGCGCAGTCCGGGGAACGCGCGGCCGCAGAGCCGCGCCCAGTGCGCGGCCTCGTCCGTGTCCGGCTCGGCGCCCGTCCGGGCTGCCTGCCCGAGCGGGTCGATTCCGAGGCTGCCGCGTGCCGCGTCCCCGGTGACGCCCCGCGCCTCGTAGAGCGCGAGCAACTCCTTTGCGGCGGGCCCGGCATCGGCGCCCGCGTCTAGTGCGACCGGCGCCAGGTCGAGGTAGACGCCCTCCAGAGCGCGGGCGAGGCCCGCGACCGGCACCCCTGAGGGGCCGCCCACGGCCAGCCAGAGGGACGTGACGCCGTTCTCCAGGTCGCCGAGCACCGCTTCGTTCAGGCGCACGGGATCGGCCAGGGCGTGGCGCTGGCGCACGTCCCAGCCGTCCGCGGTGTTCCCCGTGGGCCTGCTGCCCCGGGTGAAGGGCGCGAAGCCGGGCAGGCCGGGATCGGCCGACGTGTCGTCGGAGGTGTACAGGGGGCGGGCTGTGAGCCCGTCCCCGAGCGCGGTGGACAGTGCTTCCTCGGCGGCCGTACCCGTGACTTCCTTGCCGGACCTGCGCAGTACGCCTTCGACAAGGCTCTGCCACTGGTCGTGGGAGGGGTCGTGGAAATCGGCGGCCAGAGAGAGCCCGTCAGCAGGCAGGACCGTCATGGTCAGATGCTAGGTCAGCACTCTGACGTCCAGCAGGGCCACAGGCTGTGACCTTGCACTCGCCGGAATGAGTGCAATTCATTCAGTTGATCAGTGAATTAGTTCTCTTGCTCCGCAAGTTTCACAGTGCGTCACTTATTGCCCGAAGTTATGCTTTTGGCGATCCAGCACCTGAGGGGAAGGACGCACCGTGGACGTGGGACCCGTTGAGTACCTCGTCGTCACCTTTCCCGGTGACCGCTTCGCAGAAGTGATCGCGCCCGTACTGGCCGACGCCGTCGCGTCGGAAGCCGTACGCATCCTCGATCTGGCCTTCGCCCGCAGGACCGGGGACGGCACGCTCCAGCTCGTGGAGCTGCGGGAGATGGACCCGCAGGGACTCGTGTCGTTCCGGCCCCCGGACGACGGCCCGGCCGGCCTGCCGCTTGTCGACGACCTCGAGGTCGTCGCCGGCCTCCCCGAGGGGAGCTCGGTCGCGCTGATCGTGTGGGAGGACCTCTGGTCCGTCCCCCTCACCCGTGCGGTCGAGTCGGCCGACGGCCGTGTCGTGGCGCACGAGCGGGTTCCGGCCGACGGCGGGGACGACGTCATCACGCTGCTCGAGAGGCTGGCCGAGCTCAGGAAGCAGGGCGTTCTCACCGACGCGGAGTTCGTGGCCCAGAAGACCCGGATTCTCGCCGACTGACACCCGGCCGGCCGACACCCCGGCACCCCGCGTTGCTTTTGTCGATACGCGCACGCCGTGCGACGTTGATTCCGACCTGCAGTCTGTCGGGAAAGAGGCAGTTCATCGTGCAGACCGCCCGGGCCGTCTCCTCGGCAACCGTCGTCAACCTCCGTGACCTCGGTGGTATCGCGCTGGGGCGCGACCACCGCCTGCGGCAGGGGGCCCTGCTGCGCTCGGGACAGCTGAGCGACTTCGACCCGGAGCACGACATGGCCGTGGCCGCGCTCGGCATCCGTACCGTCGTCGATCTGCGCACCGCCGAGGAGCGCCGGTGGGCGCCCGACCGGCTGCCGCCCGGCGCCAGGCTGTTCGTCGCCGATGTCCTCGGCGACGACCCGGGGGTGGCTCCGGCGCGGCTCAGGGCGCTGCTCTGCGACCCGGACGGAGCAGCGGCCCTGCTCGGAGGGGGCAGGGCGGAGGAACTCTTCGCGCAGACCTACCGCAGGATGGTCCTCTCCCCGGGCGCGGCGGCCGCCTACCGTGCCTTCCTGGACACCGCCGCCGACCCCAGGGCCAGGCCGCTGCTCTTCCACTGCGCGACGGGCAAGGACCGCACGGGCTGGGCCGCCGCGCTGCTGCTGATGACGGCGGGCGCCTCGCGCGATGTCGTACGCGCGGAGTTCCTCGCGGTGAACCGGGCGGTCCGGGCCGCCTTCGGCCCGGCGGTGCGGAACTTCCTCGACGCCGGCGGGGACCCGGACATCGCATCCGCGGTCGTCGAGGCGAGGCCCCGGTACCTCGAGGCGGCCCTGGACGCCATGGACGAGCGCTGGGGCGGGCTCGACGGCTACCTGGACAACGCCCTCCGCCTGCCCCGGGCGGTGGCGGACCGGCTGCGCGCGGACCTGGCCGTACCGGGCTGAAACGCCCCGGACGCGAACCGGCCCGGTGCGGCGTCCTGTCGGACGAGCACCGGGCCGGTTCGCGGCTGCCGCACCGCTCAGATCTTCAGCAGCTGTTCGCCCAGGTCGCGATAGCGCTGGAGCGCGATCCGAAGCTCCTCGGTCTGGGCCTCGGTGTCCTGCTCCTGCCAGCTGGCCCGCAGGGCGCGCCTGCGCTCCGTGAGGGCCTCGGTCAGGCCCGAGACGATCTGCTCGAAGGTGCTGTCCGCCTCCTCGACCGCCCGGCGCGGGCTCTCGACGAAGTCGGCGACCGCATGGTGCATGCGCTGCGCCAGCTTCTCCTGGTCGTTGCGGGAGACCAGCGGCTGGTCGCTGCCGGTGCCCGCGTGGTGGCCGGTCCGCTCGTGCGACGACGCGCCGGCGTCCTTCCGGGGGGCGGGCGGGACGCTGTGGTCGCCGGTGCCGGCGGCCTTCGCCTGCCGGCTCCTGCCGTCGCCCGCCGTGACTCCGGCGGAGGTGTCGTGCGCGGTCCGCGAATCGGCCGAGAGGGCGGATTCACGGGTGGTCCCGGTGGTGGTGCCGACGGCCGTCGCGGGCTCGCGCGTGGTTCCGGGCGTGACCCCGGTCCCGGTCACGGGCTCACGCTCGCCGGTGATTCCGGGCGTAGCCCGGGCCCCGGTCACGGACTCGCGCGGGGTGTCCGCTCCGGTCGCGGCCTCACGCGTGGTGCGCGGTGCAGTGGTGTGGCGCGGCTCCGTGGAGGAGACGGGCTCTGTCCTGGGGTCGTTGTCGTTGGTCACGCTGCTGCACTGCCTTTCGATTCGTGCCGGTCCGTCCGGGCCGGCGTGTCCGGTGAGTCCGCGAGGAGTACGTCGAAGAGCGCCCTGGAGTCGATCAGGGCCTGCCTCATCTCCTCCGTTCCGCCCTGTCCGCGTACCGCCGTGTGCACCCTGCGGTAGCCGTCGACCTGCTCGGCGTGGTGGACCGAGAGGGCGGCCGTCTGCTCCTCGAAGCTGTCGCCGTCGGGGAAACCCCTGTCGCGCGCCAGCCGCGCCAGAAGTGCGTCGGCCTCGACGATCGCGTCCCTGGGGGAGTCGATGAACTGTTCCTGCACTTCGGCCCAGCGGCGGGTGTACGCCTCACGCGCTTCGGGGTCCAGGGGCCGCTCGGACAGCGAGCCGTGCAGCTTCACCCGCTCGGCCAGCTCGTGCTCGGCCGCCTTGGTGTCGCCGTCGTGACGGGCCACCGTGCGCTCGTACTCGGGTCCGAAACGGCGCTGCAGACCTCGCCCGCCGGTCTGCCGGCCGCGGACGAGGAAGAAGGCGAGCGCCGCCACCAGGACGACGGCGACAATGATCACCACGGTCGTCATGACGTGTGCCCCCGTCGGTTCGCGGTCGGTGCGTCGTGCTCTTCCACTCTCGTCAACCCCTTCCGGATCGGGCCCGGCCGGCAATCCCCCGGGCTCTGTGCACCAGCCGTGTTACCCACCTGGCGCCGTTCAAGCGTGCGAATCACCGGTAACCTGGAATACGTCGATTCCGGGCGCGCCCGCGGTCCGACACGGCCCCGTCCGGCGCCAGTTCCGAGACGGGCATCCCGTGACCGAGCGCCAACCCGCCGGTGCCGGCTTCGAGTCACGGGTGGACAAGCAGGTCCGCGACGCGGAGGTCCGTCGTGTCCTGGCCGCGGTCGACGAGAGCATCCGCGTGGCGCCGGCCCGGCCGCCGCTGGACCTGACGCTGTTCGACGCCGACGCCATGGCCGAGGAACGGCGGGCCGGAGGCCGCCAGGGCCGAGGGGACGCGCACCCGGTCGCCGTGATGCGCGATACTCGCGTCATGAGATCGCGTCCTACGGCCCGGCGGAGCGAGGTCCGGGTCAGGCGAGCGGTGGCCCGGGACGCCAGGCGGCTCACCCGGCTGGTCACCTCGTCGCGCGCCTACGAGGGCCCTTACGCGCCCATGGTCGCGGGATACAAGGTCGGGCCCGACTACATCGAGGCGCACGGCGTGCACGTGGCCGTCGACGAGGACGAGAGGGTGCTCGGCTTCTACTCGCTGATCCTGTCGCCGCCCGAACTCGACCTGATGTTCGTGGCCGACGAGGCGCAGGGGCAGGGCATCGGGCGCCTCCTCGTCTCGCACCTCCGTGACGAGGCGCGGCGTGCGGGGCTGGCGGCCGTGCGAGTGGTGGCGCACCCCCCGGCGGAAGGCTTCTACCGCAGCGTGGGCGCCGAACGCACCGGCACGGTGTCCGCCCGTCCGCCCGCCGTGATGTGGGACCGCCCCGAACTGGTCCTCACGACGGGCGGCGGGCCCTGAGCCGAGCGGTCCGGCCCGCTGCCGGACCGCTCCTACGCGCGTCGGACCGGGGCCCCTTGTGAATGCCGGAGCCCCGAATGCGCCGGCGCCGGGCCCCACGCGCGTGCGGGACAGGGACCGCTAAGACCATCCGCCGTACGGACGGGTGATGAGCTCCAGCCCGTGACCGCTGGGATCGGGGAAGTACACCCCGTGCCCGCCGTCGTTGCGGTTGATCTCGCCCGGGTGCTTCCGGTGGGGATCCGCGTAGAACTCGATGCCCCGCTCCTTGATGCGGCCGAAGGCCGCGTCGAACTCCGCCTCCGAGATCAGGAACGCGTAGTGCTGCACGGTGATCGACTCGGCGGGAATGGTCGCGAAGTCCAGCGTCACGCCGTTCGCGAGGACCACCGGGATGAACGGTCCCCACTCGGTTCCGGTGCTGAGACCCAGGATGTGCGCCAGGAAATCGGCTGACTCCCGGTTGTCCCGGCAGTGGACGATGGTGTGGTTCAACTCGACTGACACTGTGGAATGCCTCCAACGGGCATCTCACGGGCTACCTCCACGCCTCACCCGGCCGGTGACCGACGCGCGATGCCGTACGACGATTTTAGGTGAGCCGTCACGGTGCGTCGAGGGCGTGGCCTGCCGACCGGTGCCCGCTCCCGACCATGGCATGGTGCTTTCCCCGTCTGCC
This sequence comes from Streptomyces sp. NPDC049970, assembly GCF_040660235.1. Classification (NCBI taxonomy): domain Bacteria; kingdom Bacillati; phylum Actinomycetota; class Actinomycetes; order Kitasatosporales; family Streptomycetaceae; genus Streptomyces; species Streptomyces sp. NPDC049970. The sequence goes on from NZ_JBFALP010000014.1 coordinate 124,965, forward strand.
GCCGCCGTGGAGAGGGGGCGTGAACCAGGATTCGCAAGGAGTTCTCGGGGAATCCGTCCAGCTCATATGTTCGAGCTGGGGGAGGCGTTGATGGGACGGATACCCGCGTCCGAGGGTGACAGCGGCAGAGACGGCACCGGGGCGAACCCGGAGAGCGGTCGGCGAGAGAGCGAGGAGGAACGGGCGGACCGGCAGTGGGGCGAACTGCTCCAGGAACTCCGGGTCGCCCAGACAGGCGTACAGATCCTCTTCGGCTTCCTGCTCGCCGTGGTGTTCCAGCCCCGGTTCGCGGACCTCTCGACCGTCGACCGGAACATCTACGTGGTGACGGTCATGCTCGGGTCCGCCACGGCGGCGGCGCTGATAGGCCCGGTGTCGTACCACCGGCTGCTCACCGGCCGGCGAATGAAGCCGCAGACGGTCATCTGGGCCTCGCGTCTGACGAAACTGGGGCTCGGCCTGCTCTTCTGCACCATGTGCAGCACACTGCTGCTGATCCTCAGGGTGGCGCTGCACAACGTCGTGGCACTGTGGCTGGTGGGTGCGATGGGCCTGTGGTTCCTCGTCTGCTGGTTCGTGTTCCCGCTGTGGGCCATCGTCCGGGGCAACCGGGAACAGGGGGACTGGGAGACGCCGCCCTCGGACCCCGGCCACCGGGGCTGAGCGGCTCAGTCGTCGGCGTCGGCGGGGCTGCGTACGTCCGTCACGGTGAAGAGCCCGCCGTCCGGGTCGCGCAGCGTCGCCTCGCTGCCGTGGGGCACGGAGCGCCGCTCCATGAGAGTGCCTCCGTGCTCCTGCGCCGCGAGGACCGTGGCCTGTACGTCGGCCACCGGGAACTGCACCTGCCAGTGCGGGCGCACCATCGGGTCCGGCGCGGACTCGACGGCACCGGAGCTGATCCGGGCCAGTGGCCGCCCGTTGCAGCGCACGAGGACCTCTTCCTTCACGTACGCCACCTCGCAGCCGCCGGGCTCGCCGCTCGCCCAGTCGAGTACCTCGCCGTAGAAGATCGCGGCGTCGAATGCGTTCCGGGTGCGCAGGCGCAGCCAGGCGTGCGCCCGGTGCCCGGAAGGGATGAGGGAGGCCGCCCGTCCGGTCCACTCCCACACCCCGAAGGCCGCGCCGTCCCGATCGGCGGCCAGTACCGCGCGGCCCGTGCCGATGGTCAACGGGCCCACGGCCACGGTGCCGCTGCGTTCGCGGATGCGGGCCGACGCCTCGTCGGCGTCGCGGACGGAGAAGTAGGGCGTCCAGGCGACGGCGACCTGGTAGGCCGAGGCGACGGCGCCGACCCCCGCCACCGGTACGCCGTCCGAGCGCGCCATCAGGAACTCCCTGCCCAGTGGACCCGGGCGGAAAGTCCACCCGAGGACGGCCCCGTAGAAGCGCCGGGCGTCCTCCAGGTCGCGGGTCACCAGGTGGACCCAGCACGGCGCGGCCGCACCGGTCAGCGCTGCCGGTTCCGGGGCGGTCCGCGATTCGCCAGTGGTCATGGTCCCTCTGCCTCGTCGATTGCGCGGCGGACACTCCTCCGGTGCCGCGCGGCCAGGACCAGCCTCATGCGCTGCGGCGACTCCCGCAACACGCGGCGGCCGCGCTCATGCCCCGCCCCCTGAGGCGCGTTCGTGACGTCGGGGGGCACGTGCTCGGCCGCCGCCCCGGGCGGGCGGCCGAGCCCTCGATCCGGAGGGGGCGACGTCAGCAATCCCCACCCTCCGCGGTGGCTGCGACGAGGCCGGCGGCCACCGGACCGGACCGTGTCCCTGGTCCGGTGGCCGCTCTGTCAGTCGCGCGGGCGCTCGGGGTCCGGCGGGATCACCTCGTTACCGTGGCCGCCGAGTTCGTACGGCGAGAGGGCGGTGCCGTCGTCCGGGAAGCGGTCCGAGGTGTGCTGGCCGCTCTCCCGGATCTCCGTGCGGTGCTCAGGCCGTTGCGGCTGCTCCTCCGGGCGCGGCGGAGGGAGTTCCCTGTCCCTGCGCCGCATGCCCCACCAGAAGCCGCCGATCAGCAGAACCACCACGGCGAGTCCGACGACGCCGACGACCACACCCACGGCGCCCGGGCCGCCCGCGGCGAGAGTGGCGGCGAGTGCATTGCCTGCTCCGTTCGTTACGTCCATGCAGGGCGCATACCCCGGTGAATCGATCACAGACAGCCAGTGGCATGAATTCATGTTTTATGGCGATGTAGCGGTAAATATGTTTCGTACAGTTCACATCGGCTTCACGGTGGCGGTCGGGCGGCCACGTCCCCCCGGTCGGCTTCCCCCGGGACGGGCCCCGCGCCCGCCCCGCCGGGTGCCCGCTCGTGTCGCCGACGGGCGGCCCCGGGGTGAGCCTGGAGTGAGTCCCCCGGCATCCGGGCAGCGCTCCGGGCGCGCCCGGTGGAAGGAACCAGTGTGAACAGCCCACGGGAACAGGCACAGGAGCACCAGGGCAGCGGCGACGTCGTGGTGGCGGTGACCGGATGCCCCAAGGAGGACGCGCGCACCGTGTTCGAGGTGCTGCGCCGCTCGTTCGCCTCCGACCGCCCCGCAGGTGACGCTCCCGAGGACGCGTCGGACACGCGTCCGACCGTGTGGACGGCGACCGTCGACGTGTCCGAGACGAAAGAGGGCGCCGGGCCGGCTCGGCTGTCCGCGCCGGTGACGGTCGAGGCCCAGGGCGGCTACTGGGCGGTCGACCGGCTCCGCGAGCACCTCGCGCACGCCTTCGCCGTCCGCGTCGTCGGGACGGCGGCCGGAGACCAGGAACAGGAGATCCGGCTGCGCCTGGACAGCCACCGCCCCGCGTGACGCCCCGCACCACCCGAACCCGGAAGGTACGCGCACATGAACGCCATCCCCGGGACCGTCGGCACGGACACGGCACAGGTGCCGGATCCCGACGACCGTTCCACCTTCGCGTTGAACGTCAACGGCACGTCACACACCCTGACACTCGATCACCGCACCACCGTGCTGGACGCGTTGCGCGAGCACCTCGGACTCACCGGAGCGAAGAAGGGCTGCGACCACGGCCAGTGCGGTGCCTGCACCGTGCTCGTCGACGGTCGGCGGGCCAACAGCTGCCTCCTGCTCGCGGTCGCCCAGGCGGACGCCCGCATCACGACGGTCGAGGGGCTGGCCGACGGCGACCGGCTGCACCCGCTGCAGTCCGCCTTCCTGGAACGGGACGCGCTGCAGTGCGGTTACTGCACCCCGGGACAGCTCTGCTCCGCGGTCGGCATGCTCGGCGAGGCCGAGGACGGCTTCCCCTCCCACGTCACCCCGCAGAACCGCCTCGCGGCCGACGGCCCGGCCCCGCTCGGCGCCGAGGAGGTCCGCGAACGGATGAGCGGCAACCTCTGCCGCTGCGGCGCCTACCCGCACATCGTCGAGGCGATCGAGGACGTGACCCCGTGAAGCCCTTCGCCTACCGCCGTCCCACCACCGTCGCCGAAGCCGTACGGGCCGGCGCCGGCGATCCCGGCGCCCGGTTTCTCGGCGGCGGGACCAACCTCGTCGACCTGATGAAACTCGGGGTGGAGTCGCCCGGGCTGCTCGTCGACGTCAGCCGGCTGCCCCTGGACCACGTGACCCGGACGGACGAAGGCGGCCTCCTGGTCGGCGCGACCGTACGCAACAGCGACCTGGCCGCCCACCCCGACGTGCGGAAGGACTATCCCGCCCTGTCGCAGGCCCTGCTCGCCGGTGCCTCCGGGCAGCTCCGCAACACGGCCACCACCGGCGGGAACCTGCTCCAGCGCACCCGGTGCCCGTACTTCCAGGATGTCTCCAAGCCCTGCAACAAAAGGGTCCCCGGCTCGGGCTGCCCGGCCCGCGAGGGCGCCCACCGCGACCTCGCGGTGCTGGGCCACTCGCAGGACTGCGTCGCCACCCACCCCTCCGACATGGCCGTCGCGCTCGCGGCACTCGACGCGGCCGTCCGGCTCCACGGGCCCGAGGGCGAGCGGACCGTACCCGTCACCGACTTCCACCGGTTGCCCGGTGACAATCCCGACCAGGACACCGTGATCCGGCCGGGCGAACTGATCACCGGAGTACTGTTGCCGCCGCCTCCCGCCGGAGCCGGCTCCCTGTACCGCAAGGTCCGGGACCGTGCCTCGTACGCCTTCGCGCTGGTCTCCGTCGCCGCCGTACTGAGCGTGCGGGAGGGCCGGGTGGAGCATGCCGCCCTCGCCTTCGGCGGCGTCGCGCACCGGCCCTGGCGCGCCCGGGCGGCCGAGAGCGTGCTGGTGGGCGCTCCGGCGTCCGGGGAGACCTTCGCCCGGGCGGTCGACGCCGAGCTCGAAGCCGCGGTACCCCTGCGCGACAACGGTTTCAAGGTGGAGCTGGCCCGCAGGCTGGCCGTCGGCGCCCTGACCGAACTCACCTCCCGGGCGGCATCCGCCTGACCCGCCGGCCCGCCCACACCCGAACCGAGGTCCTACGCCATGAGCCACACCCCCCAGCCGCTGGGTGCCCCCGTCGTCCGCCGGGAGGGCCGGGACAAGGTCACCGGCACCGCCCGCTACGCCGCGGAGCACACCCGGCCCGGCTGTCTGTACGGCTGGATCGTGCCCGCCACGGTCCCGAGCGGACGCGTCACCGCCGTCCGCACCGCCGACGCGCTCGCCCTGCCGGGGGTGCACACCGTCCTGACCCACGACAACGCGCCCCGGCTGAACGAGCCCGACGACCCGATCCTGGCCGTGCTCCAGGACGACCGGGTGCCGCACCGCGGGTGGCCCGTCGCCCTCGTACTCGCGGAAGGCCTGGAAGCGGCGAGGGCCGGTGCGGCGGCCGTGCAGGTCGAGTACGACACCGCCGGGCACGACGTCGTCCTCACCGAGGACCACCCGGGCCTGAGGATTCCGGACGAGGCCAACGGCGGCTTCCCCGGTCTGCGCGAACGGGGGAACGCCACCGCCGCGTTCGACGCCGCGCCGGTGCGGATCGACGCGACCTACACCCTGGGCGGGCTGCACAACCACCCGATGGAACCGCACGCGTCCACCGCCGTGTGGGCCGGCGGACGCCTGACCGTCCACGACTCCAGCCAGGGGTCCACCACGGTGTGCGACACCCTCGCGCAGGTCCTGGGCATCGACCGGGACGCCGTCACCGTCGTCTCCGAACACGTCGGCGGCGGGTTCGGTTCCAAGGGCACCCCGCGCCCCCAGGTCGTGCTCGCCGCGATGGCGGCGCGGCACACCGGGCTGCCGGTCCAGCTCGCCCTGCCGCGAAGGTACATGGCCGCGATCGTCGGGCACCGCGCACCGACGGTGCAGCGCGTGCGCCTCGGCGCCGACCGCGACGGCGTGCTCTCCTGCGTGTCGCACGAGGTCGTCACGCAGACCTCGCGGATCAAGGAGTTCGTCGAACAGGCCGCCGTGCCCGCACGCGTCATGTACGCCTCGCCCCACAGCCGCACCGAGCACCGGGTCGTGGCGCTCGACGTGCCCAGCCCCTCCTGGATGCGCGCGCCGGGGGAGGCCTCGGGCATGTACGCGCTGGAATCGGCCATGGACGAACTGGCCAACGTCCTCGGGATGGACCCGGTCGAACTGCGCCTGCGCAACGAGCCGAAGACCGAACCCGACAGCGGACGGCCCTTCAGCAGCCGGAATCTCGCGGCCTGTCTGACCGAGGGCGCCCGGCGGTTCGGCTGGTCCGGCCGTGACCCGCAGCCCGCGTCCCGCGAGGAGGGGCCGTGGCTGCTCGGCACCGGGGTCGCGTCGGCCACGTACCCGGTACTCGTGTCCAAGTGCGCCGCGTCCCTCCATGCCGCACCGGACGGCTCCTACCGGGTCGGGGTCAACGCCACCGACATCGGAACGGGAGCCCGCACCGTCCTCGCGCAGATCGCCGCCTCGGTCCTGGACACGCCCCCGGACAACGTCCGGATCGACATCGGCAGCAGCGACCTGCCTGCCGCGCCGCTGGCGGGCGGCTCCTCGGGGACGGCGTCCTGGGGGTCGGCGGTGCACAAGGCCGCCACCGCCCTGACCGCACGGCTCGCCGGCCACAGCGGCCCCGTCCCGCCCGACGGCATCACCGTCACCGCGGACACGGGTGAGGAGACGGAGCGGGAGAGCCCGTACGCACGCCACGCCTTCGGCGCCCACTTCGCCGAGGTGGCCGTCGACTCCCTCACCGGTGAGGTGCGGGTGCGCAGACTGCTCGGCGTGTACGCCGCCGGGCGCATCCTGAACTCCCGTACGGCGCGCTCCCAGTTCATCGGAGGCATGGTCATGGGGCTGGGCATGGCCCTCACCGAGGGCAGCACCATGGATCCGGTCTTCGGGGACTTCACGGAGAGGGACCTGGCCTCGTACCACGTGCCGTCCTGCGCGGACGTCCCCGACATCCAGGCGCACTGGATCGACGAGGACGACCCGCACCTGAACCCCATGGGCAGCAAGGGCATCGGCGAGATCGGCATCGTCGGAACGGCGGCCGCGATCGGGAACGCCGTACGGCACGCCACGGGCGCCCGGCTCCGCGGACTCCCGCTCACCCCGGACAAACTGCTGCCCTACCTGCCGTGACGCCCCCTCGGTTGCGCGACCGGCCCCCTGGGCCCACCCTGAGGAGTGACCCAGAAGTGATCAGTGCTCACGCTTCGTGTCCGGGGGGTTGTTGGTTCAGACGGGGTGAAGCGCGTGGGCCTCGCGGTGAGGAGCCTCGACGATGACCGTTCCACTCGACCGGCAGTGTTCGGTCGAACTGCACGTTTCGGCAGAGCGCATTTCCCGGATGCGGCGCATAGTCGCCGCACACCTTCGCCACTGGAGTCTCGACCTGCACGTACGGCCGGTGTGCCGGGCGGCGGACGAACTCCTCACGAACGTCCGTCTGCACGTCGGCGAGGAGCACCCCTGCGTCCTCGAACTGCGCTGGACCGGCCGGCACCTGACGGTGTCCGTGGCCGACGGCGATTCGCGTATGCCCCGGCTGCTGGACGGCGGTGGCGGCGGGCTCGGCCGGGTCATGGCCCTGAGCGACAGCTGGGGTACCTGCCGGACCGACGGCGGCAAGGTCGTGTGGTTCACCCGCTACGTCGAGGCCCCGTGCACCACCGGACTGCTGCCGCGCGCACCCCTGCCCGAAGGCCGCGCCTTCCGCGGTCTCCCGGCCTCCGAACTCGTGTGACGAACCATTCGGTCCCGGCCGGTGCGGGCGGTGTGCCTCCCGGCACGCATGATCCGTCCCGGCCGGGTACGTGTGTGTGAGGGCCGCGCCGCTCGGCGCGGCACGGTCGAGGAACGATGCAAGGAGGCGCTGCCATGCCCATCGCGACGGTCGATCCGGCGAGCGGTGAGACGCTCAGGACATTCGACGCACTGGACGAGCGGGAGACCGAGCGCAGGCTCGATGCCGCGCACCGGGCGTTCCGCGGCTACCGCACCACGGACTTCGCCGAGCGCGCCCGTCTGATGAACCGTGCCGCGGATCTCCTGGACGAGGATCAGCGGGACATCGCACGCACCATGACCACGGAGATGGGCAAGCCGGTCAAGGCCGCGCGCGCCGAGGCCGCCAAGTGCGCCAAGGCCATGCGCTGGTACGCGGCCAACGCCGAACGCCTGCTGGCCGACGAGCACCCCGACGAGGCCGACGTCAAGGACTCCGGTGCCTCGCGGGCGAGGGTGCACTACCGCCCGCTGGGGCCCGTCCTCGCCGTCATGCCCTGGAACTTCCCGCTCTGGCAGGTCATGCGCTTCGCCGCGCCCGCGCTCATGGCCGGCAACACCGGGCTGCTCAAGCACGCCTCGAACGTTCCGCAGACCGCCCTGTACATCGAGGACCTGTTCAGCAGGGCCGGGTTCCCGGAGGGCTGCTTCCAGACCCTGCTCATCGGTTCGGGCGCAGTCGAGGCCGTCCTGCGCGACCCCCGCGTCGCCGCGGCGACACTGACCGGCAGCGAACCGGCCGGCCGGGCGGTCGCCTCCGTCGCGGGAGACGAGGTGAAGAGGACGGTGCTGGAGCTCGGCGGCAGCGACCCGTACGTCGTGCTGCCGTCGGCCGATGTGGAGAAGGCCGCGGACACGGCCGTGACGGCCCGCGTGCAGAACAACGGGCAGTCCTGCATCGCGGCCAAGCGCTTCATCGTCCACACCGACGTGTACGACGCCTTCGCCGAGCGGTTCACGGCCGGGATGCGGGCCCTGACCGTCGGCGACCCGCTGGAGGAGACCACCGACGTGGGACCGCTCTCCAGCGAACAGGGCCGCACCGACCTCGAGGAGCTCGTCGAGGACGCCCTCGGCAAGGGCGCCACCGCGCTGTGCGGGGGAGGCCGGCCGGAGGGCCTGGACCGCGGCTGGTTCTACGAACCGACCGTGCTCACCGGGATCACCCCCGCCATGCGCATCCACCGCGAGGAGACCTTCGGCCCCGTCGCGACGCTCTACCGTGTGGCGGACCTGGACGAGGCCGTGGAACTCGCCAACGACACCCCCTTCGGACTCAGCTCCAACGTCTGGACGCGGGACGAGGCGGAGATGAGCCGCTGTGTCCGCGACGTGGAGGCGGGAGGCGTCTTCTTCAACGGCATGACGGCCTCCCACCCGGCACTGCCCTTCGGCGGAGTGAAGCGTTCCGGCTACGGCCGCGAGCTTGCGGGACACGGCATCCGCGAGTTCTGCAACGCGACCACCGTCTGGTACGGCCCCGAACCGGACGCCCGCTAGGAGACACGCCTCATGACCCACGCACGCACCCCGCCCGCGGTACCCGTCCTGTCCGACACCGAACTCGCGGCACTCGACGCGCACTGGCGGGCCGCCAACTACCTGGCGGTCGGCCAGATCTACCTGATGGGCAATCCCCTCCTCGACGAACCGCTGGCCCCCGAGCACATCAAGCCGAGACTGCTCGGCCACTGGGGCACCTCACCCGGCCTGAACCTGGTCCACACGCACCTCAACCGCGTCGTCAAGGCACGCGGCACTCAGGCCCTCTGCGTCTGGGGGCCCGGCCACGGCGGCCCCGCGGTCCTCGCCAACTCCTGGCTCGAGGGCAGCTACTCGCAGACCTACCCCGACGTCGGCCGCGACCGCGAGGGGATGGGGCTGCTGTTCAAGCAGTTCTCCTTCCCCGGCGGTGTGCCCAGCCACGTCGCCCCGGAGACCCCGGGCTCCATCCACGAGGGCGGGGAGCTCGGCTACGCCCTCGCCCACGCCTACGGCGCCGCCTTCGACCATCCGGAACTGCTCGTCGCCTGCGTCGTGGGGGACGGTGAGGCGGAGACGGGGCCGCTGGCCGCGTCCTGGCACTCCGACAAGTTCCTCGACCCCGTGCACGACGGGGCCGTCCTGCCGATCCTGCACCTCAACGGATACAAGATCGCGAACCCCACGGTCCTCGCCCGGCTGCCCGAGGACGAACTCGACGCGCTCCTGCGCGGATACGGCCACGACCCCCTCTACGTCGAAGGTGACGACCCCGCCACCGTCCACCGGGCGATGGCGGCTGCCATGGACCTCGCACTGGACCGCATCGCGGAGTACCAGCGCGCTGCCCGGGACGAGGGTGCGTCCGAGCGCCCCCGCTGGCCGATGATCGTGCTGCGCACCCCCAAGGGCTGGACCGGGCCCGAGGAGGTCGACGGGCTGCCCGTCGAGGGAACCTGGCGCGCCCACCAGGTGCCCCTGCCCGGTGTCCGGGAGAATCCGGAGCATCTGCGCCAGCTGGAGCGGTGGATGCGGTCCTACCGCCCGCACGAGCTCTTCGACTCCGAGGGCCGGCCCACGCCCCAGGTCCTGGACTGCGTCCCCGAGGGCACGGCGCGGCTGGGTGCGACGCCGTACGCCAACGGCGGGCTGCTGCTGCGCGACCTCCCGATCCCGCCGCTGGAGGACCACGCGGTACGGGTCGACAGGCCCGGAGGCTCCCTCCACGAGCCCACCCGGGTCCTGGGCGGACTCCTCGCGGACGTCATGGCGGCCACCGCGGGGCGCCGCGACTTCCGTGTCGTCGGCCCCGACGAGACCGAGTCCAACCGGCTGGGCGCGCTCTACGAGGCCACCGGCAAGGCCTGGCAGGCGGAGATCCTGCCGACCGACGAACACCTGGTCCGCGACGGCCGTGTGATGGAGGTGCTCTCCGAGCACCTGTGCCAGGGGTGGCTGGAGGGCTACCTCCTCACCGGGCGGCACGGTCTCTTCTCCTCGTACGAGGCCTTCGCCCACATCGTCGACTCGATGGTCAACCAGCACATCAAGTGGCTGCGCACCTCCCGGCGGCTGCACTGGCGCGCGCCCATCGCCTCACTGAACTACCTGCTCACCTCGCACGTCTGGCGCCAGGACCACAACGGTTTCTCGCACCAGGACCCCGGTTTCGTCGACCACATCCTCAACAAGAGCCCCGAGGTCGTCCGCGTCTATCTCCCGCCGGACGCCAACACGCTGCTGTCCACGGCGGACCACGTGCTGCGCAGCCGGGACTACGTCAACGTGATCGTGGCGGGCAAGCAGCCCTCGTTCGACTGGCTCACCCTCGACGAGGCCCGCACGCACTGCGCCCGCGGGGCCGGGGTGTGGGAATGGGCCGGGAGCGAGGACGGCAGCCGCGGGCCCGACGTCGTGCTGGCCTGCGCCGGGGACGTGCCCACCCTGGAGACGATGGCGGCGGCGCAGCTCCTTCGGACGCACCTTCCCGACCTGGCCGTACGCGTCGTCAACGTGGTCGACATGACGCGTCTGCTGCCGCACGACGAGCACCCGCACGGGATGCCCGACGCGGAGTACGACGCCCTGTTCACCCGGGACAAGCCGGTGATCTTCGCGTACCACGGCTATCCGTGGCTGGTGCACCGCCTCGCCTACCGGCGGTCGGGCCACGATCAGCTGCACGTGCGGGGGTACAAGGAGGAGGGGACCACCACCACGCCGTTCGACATGGTCGTCCGCAACGACCTGGACCGCTACCGGCTGGTCATGGACGTGATCGACCGGGTGCCCGGGCTGGGGGTACGGGCCGTCGCCGTGCGGCAGGCGATGGCGGATGCCAGGACCCGGCACCACGCCTGGATCCGGAAGCACGGCACGGACCTGCCCGAGGTGGCCGACTGGGCCTGGGAGGGCTGAGTGCCCCAGGCGTGCCCCGCGCCGACGTGATGCGGCCGGCCCTCCGAGTGGTGGGCCGGCCGCGTCACGTGTCAGGTGCGGGGACGAGCCGCTCGGTCCGGCGTCGGGCCGGCCCGGTTCGCCGTCGTTCAGTGCACGGTCGTGAGGACGACGGGCGACACGGCGCCGCCGCCGACGATCCTGAGGGAGTTCTCGCCCTTGATGCCCAGCTTCACCCGCAGGCTGTACCCGCCCCCGGCGGCCGTCCTCATCGTGGCCGGCAGGGCAACCCAGCGCCTGCCCTGCTTCTGCTGGAGCGTGACCGGCGTGCCGGAGCCGATGTTCCGGGCGTATCCGTGGACACGGAACTCCTCCCAGGCCGCGACGGTGCGCGCGGTCGCGTGCGCGGAGAGAGCCGGCCGGGCCATGAGGTCCTCGGCGCTCTGTCCCGACGGCGGTGCGGGGACGTCGGACGAGGCGACGGCCCCGCCCGCCGCGCCGGCCAGTGCCAGCGCTGTCAACAGGGCTGCCGCCGATGCGCGCCTGAATCGCTCCATGAATGGCTCTCCTTCGTGCAGAGCGTGATCGACGAGATCAACTCTGTGGGATCGACTTCGGAGCGCCAAACCTAGACATACTTCATATAATCCTCACGCGGGACACGCCGTCAGAATCTCAGGACCGCCGCCACCCGGCCGTGGTCCGCGAGGGAGTCGTCGGCGACGAACGCCACCTCGCAGCCGTTGTCCAGCGCCGCTTCGACGAGTTCGTCCACCACGTCCTCGCGGACCTGGCCGTCCGTGGCCGGTGCGCCGTCCGGGCCCACCGGCTCCAGATGCCCGTCGGTGACCCGTGCGGTCTGCTCGAAGTGCTCCTCGACCGTGACCAGGCCCGCTCGGCCCTCCCTGACGGCAGCCCACACCTCGTCGAGTCCGCCGGCGAAGGCGCGGCCGCTCATGGCCTTGTCGAGGCGGCCCCGGATCCCGGCCGCGGTCCGCTTCCGCCATTCGTCCAGGGCCGGACCCAGTTCCCTGAGCAGCTCGGGCGGCGTCGTGTCCGCGGTCGTCCCCTTGGTCGCCCGGCCGACCGCGTTCCCCGCGCTCTCGCCCACCTCGTCGAGCAGGGACAGCGCGGGCGGGAGGCCGACGAGGAAGAGGGGGCGGGGGTCTGCCGCCAGGACGCCGCGCAGCTTCGTGTCGACGGTGCGCAGGAAGTTGCGGGCGTCCTCGCTGCTGTAGGTGCTCGGGGTGTCGCCGATCCGCTCCTCGCGCTGCGGGTTGGGCTCCTCGTGCGGGGCGGTGAGCGGGAACCCGCCCTTCCGCTCGGCGCGCAGGCCGTCGTCCGTGCCCGAGAACAGGGTCGCGTGCTCGGCGGAGAGGCTGAGGACCCAGAAGAGCCGTGCCCGGGCCTTGGCCGAGACCAGGTTGCGGGTGAGGTAGCTGTCGCTGAGGACCACGCGTTCCGGCGCGGTGCGGGGGAGCTGCCAGATCTGGTACTCGTCGGCATCGGCCAGGATGACCAGGGCGTCCAGGGCGCGCCGCTGGTCGACCTCCTCCACCGCGCGGTCGAGCTGGGCCTTCACGGCCGCCCCGGCCTCCCGGCTCACGCGGGGGTCGGCCTCCAGGCGGTTGGCCGCCTCGGTCACCAGGTTCCTCAGCCTCACGGCGTCCTGCGCGTTGTCCGGCGCCTTGCGGTGGGTCGGCATCGTCAGGGACAGGGCCGGGTACGGCCGTGTCCTGCGGAGTTCCCGCAAGAGGCCGGGGGTCAGGGCGTCCGTGTCCATCGTTTACTCCCGGAGGGTTCGGGGTCCGCGGTGCCGGGTCGCCGCCCCTGACTCGGAGCGGATGGTTCGACGAGTCAATTCATACCTTTTGAACCTAGGATGAGCGAGTTGTGCCCCATCTCCTCGGGAGGTACGTGCGATGGCCGCGCTCACGGTGTGGAAGTCCCGGTCGCCCGAGGGTGCGCAGGGTGCCGGGACGGCCCGGGAGCGCCCGTGAGTGCCTCCGAGGCGGTGACGGACGCGCTGCGTGATCTGCACGCGCGCTTCGCCGGTGTGCGAGAGGGGGAGAGGGCCGACTACATCCCGGAGTTGGCCCGATCCGATGCCGATGACTTCGGGCTCGCGCTCGTCAGCATGGACGGGCACCGGTACAGCGCCGGTGCGGCCGGCACCCCCTTCACGCTGCAGTCGGTGTCCAAGCCCTTCGTCTACGCCCTGGCCCTGTCCTCGCTCGGCCTCGACGAGGTGGGCCGTTGGGTCGGCGCCGAGCCCAGCGGCGAGGCGTTCAACGCCATCAGCCTGGAACCCCGCACCGGCCGGCCCGCCAACGCCATGGTCAACGCCGGCGCCATCGTCACCACGGCGCTGGTCCCCGACCGCCCGGACGCTCCGGCGTTCACCCGCGTCCTGACGGCCCTGAGCCGCTTCGCGGGGCGGAAGCTCGACGTCGACGAGGAGGTGTACGGGTCCGAGGCCGCGACCGGTGACCGCAACCGGGCCCTCGCCTACCTGATCCGCAGCACGGGGACCCTGCCCGTCGATCCGGTGGCCGCCGTGGACACCTACTTCAGGCAGTGCGCGGTGCGGGTCACCGCCGTCGACCTCGCGGTGATGGCAGCCACCCTCGCGCACGGGGGTGTCAACCCCGTCACCGGCGAGGCCGTCGTCTCCGCCGACGTCGCGGCGCAGGTGCTCGCGGTCATGGCCACCTGCGGGATGTACAACTCCTCCGGTGACTGGCTGCTCCGGGTCGGCCTGCCGGCCAAGAGCGGCGTCTCGGGAGGCCTGATCGCGGCCGGGCCCGCCCGCTTCGGGCTCGCCGCCTACAGCCCGTTGCTCGACGCGGCGGGGACCTCGGTGCGCGGCCGGGCCGCGCTCGGCGCACTCTCGGAAAGGCTGGGGCTCCACCTGATGAGGAACCCCGCGCTGCCGGGCTCGACCGTCACCCTGGCCACCACCGCCGACGTGCTGCCCTCGGCCCCGTCCGGCCGGCGGGAGAGGGCGCTGCGCGAACGCGTCGGAGTCGTCGCCGCGCAGGGCGCCCTCGACTTCACCGCCGCCGAGCGGGTGCTGTTCGCCCTGGACGAGTCGGGCCCCGGCCAGGTCGGTTCGGTCGTGCTCGATCTGCGCGAGGTGACGGGAGCGGACTCCGTCGCCCTCGCCCTGCTGCACGCCGGCCTGGCCCGGCTCGCGCGCGACGGCCGGCGCGCGGCCGTGGTGGATCCGGGGAACCGGCTCGGCCCCCCGGACCTCGTGCGGGAGCGGACCGGCCAGGACCTGCCGCGCTACGGCTCCCGCGAGGAGGCGGTCGAGCGCTGCGCGCAGGCCCTGGCCGGACCGGTGTGACGCCCTACCAGATGGCCTCGACCCACTCGGGGTGGTCGATGAACGGGTTCCGGTTGTGCTGGAACTGGTCGAATATGACCTCGTTGCGGTTCTGCTCGAAGCTGTCCGGCGGGTCCTCCTGGCTCCACTGCTTCAGCACCGAGAGCTTGCCGATGTTCGGGGCCGAGCCGTTGCTCACGCTGTCGTTGGGCTCGAGGTCGGCGAAGGAGTCGTCGCCCTCGTACCGCACCGCCATGTAGAGGATCATGCGCGCGACGTCGCCCTTGACCGCGTCGCGCGGTTCGAAGGAGTCGCTGTCCGTGAAGTTGCCGGCCGCTCCCGAGACCGCGCTGCCGCCGTTGTCGAAGTCCTTGTTGCCGCGGATCGAGTTGACCTGTACGTCCTCGGGGCGCAGGTGGTGGATGTCGGTGCCGGGGCCGGTCGCGGTGCCGAAGTCGCCGTGGGACTTCGCCCAGACGTGCTCCCTGTTCCAGTCGCCTGTGTCACCGCCGTTCGCGCTCTTGGACTGCGAACGCCCGGTGTAGAGGAGGATCACGTTCGAGGAGTTGGAGGGGTCCTGGTCGGTGGCCTTGAGCGCGTCCCACACCTGGTCGTAGGAGAGCTTGGTCTGGTCGCTGATGATCGTGTGCAGCGAGGCCTTGAGCGCGGTTCCGGTCTTGCCCAGGGCGTCCTGGTAGTAGGTGTCGTCCAGGGTGGTGGCCGGGGACGACGTCCCGGCTGCGGCCGCCGTGGGGGTGGCCGCAGGTGCGGTGGCCGCGACGCCGGTGAGGACGGCGACCGAGGCGGCTGTGGCGAGAAGTGGACGCGCGTAGAAATGGCGACGACTGGACATGTGGGGTGTCCTCTCCGGGGCTGCGAACGGTGTCGTGGTGGCCGGGTTCTGTCTGCTCCGTCGGGAGCCTTCCACACGCACGGTGCCGGTCGTGTGAACGTTGCGTATTCATCATGTGCAAGTCAAGTGACACATCGCCGGTGGCCGCCGGGGCATCGGGTGCGCGGACGGCGCCCCGGCGGGAGAGCGACCGTCAGGACGAGGAGGCGTTATGAGCGATGAGTCCGATCCCGTATCCGCGCCGGAGGTCCGGGGCGTGACCCTTGACCGCCTGCTGCACACCGGCGGCGAGGACCACCCCGGCGCGGAGGACCTGGTTCTCGTCTCCGGGCGTGATCTGAGCCCCGAGAGCCTGGAGTGGGCGAGGCGCACGCTGTCCGAGGAAGGGCGGTCGGCCATGGACGAGCGGCTCCCGTAGGCCCCGGCGGCGCACCTCGCGGGCCGGGGAGCGTGCGGGGTGCTCCCCGCCACTCGGTTAGCCTGAACCGCATATGAACCGTTTGACGACACCACAGGGCGAGTTCGACCTGGCCCGCTTTCCCGAGGACCCGCGCGACCAGCTCCGCGCCTGGGACGCCGCCGACGAGTACCTGCTGCGGCGGCTGGACGGCGACGAGGGGAGCGAACCGGTCCGTACGTCCGGCACCGTGGCCGTCGTCGGCGACCGCTGGGGCGCCCTCGCCACCGTGCTGGCCGCGCACGGTCCCGTACAGATCTCCGATTCGTACCTCTCCCGGCGTGCGACCCTCGCCAACCTGGAGCGCAACGGCGCCGCCGCGGACTCCGTGCGCATGCTGTCGGCGCGCGACACCCCGCCCGAGCGGGTGGACCTGCTGCTCGTGCGGGTGCCCAAGAACCTCGCGCTGCTCGAGGACCAGCTCCACCGGCTCGCGCCCGCCGTGCACGCCGGGACCGTCGTCATCGGCACCGGCATGGTGAAGGAGATCCACACCTCCACCCTCAAGCTGTTCGAGCGGATCATCGGGCCCACCCGTACCTCCCTCGCGGTGAAGAAGGCACGGCTGATCTTCTGCACCCCGGACCCGGCCCTGCCCAGGACGCCGAGTCCCTGGCCTTACCACTACGACCTGCCCGACGACGTCGGTGCGGTCTCCGGCCGGACCGTCACCAACCACGCCGGGATCTTCTGCGCCGAGCGCCTCGACATCGGCACCCGCTTCTTCCTCAAGCACCTCCCCACACGGACCGGCCCCGACCGCGTCGTCGACCTCGGCTGCGGGAACGGTGTGGTGGGTACCGCCGCGGCGCTCGCCAACCCGGCCGCGTCCGTCACCTTCATCGACGAGTCCTACCAGGCGGTCGCCTCGGCCGAGGAGACCTTCCGGGCGAACACCGATGCCGAGGCGGACTTCCTGGTCGGTGACGCGATGGCGGACGTGGCCCCGGGAAGCGTCGACCTGGTCCTCACCAACCCGCCGTTCCACTCGCACCAGGCGGTCACCGACGCCACGGCCCGGAACATGTTCCACGGAGCACGCACCGCGCTCCGGCAGGGCGGCGAGCTCTGGGTCGTCGGTAACCGGCACCTCGCCTACCACACACAGCTGCGCCGGATCTTCGGCAACTGCGTCACCGTGGCGGGTGACCCCAAGTTCGTGGTCCTGCGGGCGGTCAAGCGCTGAGCCGCGTCAGGGGCCGGGCCTCGACCCGCCCGCCGTGCCCGGATCGACCGCCGCGCTCGCCTCCTACTTCGCCGGCATCCGTCCCCGGCCGGCCGCCGGCACCGATGCCTCGGACGTCGACGACTTCCTGCGCAGCCCACCCGTCCCGGCCCCGCTGATCCCGGCACGGGCCCTCCTGTGGCGGCACGTGGCCGCCCTCGCCTACGACTCCCTGCCCCCGTACGCCCATGAGCTGTACGGCAGGACCGCACCGCCGCCGGCCGCGGTCGACCGCCGCCTGCGCGTGGCGGGGTCCCTCCTGCGACGGGTCCCCGGACGCCTCCGAAGGCGGCTGCCGCCCGGTCACGTCGCGAAGGCGATGGCACGCCTCGGTCCCGGCAGCCGTCCCGCACCGTACGAACTCCGCAGACAGGGCGCCATACTGGACGGGCCGGGGAGGGCACAGCGGTAGGCAGCGGGCAGTGAAGCAGACGGGGGCGACGACAGGCGATGGCGGACACCAGACTGTTCCAGAGCCGCTACCGGCTCCTCGACCTGATCGGGCGAGGGGGCATGGGCGAGGTGTGGCGCGCGCGGGACGAAGCGCTGGGCCGCCAGGTGGCCGTCAAGTGCCTGAAGCCGATGGGGCCGCAGCACGACCAGGACTTCACCCGCATCCTGCGCGAGCGATTCCGCCGTGAGGCGCGGGTCGCCGCCGCGCTCCAGCACCGCGGTGTCACCGTCGTCCACGACTTCGGCGAGTCGGACGGCGTCCTGTACCTGGTCATGGAGCTTCTGGAAGGACGCAACCTCAGTCAGCTCCTGGAGGACAACAGGCAGCACCCGTTGCCGGTGGAGGACGTCGTCGACATCGCCGACCAGGTCGCCGACGCGCTCGGATACACCCACCAGCAGGGCATCGTGCACCGCGACCTCAAGCCGGCCAACATCATGCGGCTCGACGACGGGGCGGTGAAGATCTGCGACTTCGGGATAGCCAGGCTCGGCCACGACATCGGCTTCAGCTCCCGGCTCACCGGCACGGGTATCGCCATGGGCACCCCGCACTACATGTCGCCCGAGCAGATCAGCGGCGGGGAGGTCGACCACCGCAGCGACCTCTACTCCCTGGGCTGCGTGCTGTACGAGATAGCCACGGGCGTGCCGCCGTTCGACATGGAGGACGCCTGGGCCGTCCTCGTCGGACATCGCGACACCGTGCCCGAGCCGCCACGCGCCCGCCGGGCCGAACTGCCCCGGTTCCTCGACCGTGTCGTCCTCGACCTGCTGGCCAAGACACCCGGGGAGCGGCCCGCCGACGCCGGTGACCTGAGGCAGCGCATCGCCGTCGGCCGCAGCGGCGAGCAGCCCGCCGTCGTAGGGGGCCCGCCCGCCCCACCGGTGGGGCGGATCGTCGCGGGCGCGGCCCGGCTGCCGTCCTGGACCCGCGACATGACCCCCGGGCACAGGGCTCTGGGTTCGGAGCCGCCCGCGGGGACCGCGGCCGCCGACCACGCGACCGTACTGACCGTCGCCTGGACGGTGGCCACCGGCTCCGCCCTCACCGGCGCCTTCCCCCGGGCGGGGACCGGCCGCCCCACCCCGTCGCCCGAGCTGCTCGCCACCCTGGCGAACCGGCACAGCGCGGGTGTGGACCTCGGGCGGCTCGGCCACTGGGAGGAGGCCGGAGAGGTGCACCGCTCGGTCGCCACCGAACGCGAACACGCGCTCGGCCCCGACCACCCCGACACCCTCGCCAGCAGGTACGAGGTGGGACTCACCCTCAGCCGCACCGGACGGGCCGAGGACGCCCTGCGCGAGTTCGGCAGGGTCGCCGACGGCCGGGAACGGGCGCTGGGCCCCGACCACCCCGAAACCCTCGCGGCACGGCAGGAGACCGCGTACGTCCTCGGGCGCCTCGGACGCCACTTCGAGGCGCACCAGGTGTACGCCGCGGTGCTCGCCTCCCGGGAGCGCTCGATGGGCCCCGACCACCCCGACACCCTGCGCTGCCGTCACAACCTCGCCTTCAACCTCAGCAGGCTCGGCCGCGTCGAGGACTCGTACCGCATGGCCCGTGAGGTGGCGGACAGCCGCGCCCGGGTCCTGGGCGCCGAGCACCCGGACACCCTGGTCACCCTGTACGAAGTGGCCTACACGCTGGGCCGCCTGGGCCGCTGGACCGAGGCCCTGCAGACCTACCTCGACGTGGCCGAGGCCCGCGAACGGGTCCTGGGCGCCGATCATCCCGACACCCTCTCCGCGCGCTACGAGGTGGGTATCGGCCTCGGCCGGCTGGGCCGCACCGCCGAGGCACTGGAGCTGTACCGCGCCCTGGCCGACGACCGCGCCCGGGTCAGCGGTCCGTCCCACCCCGAGACCCTCCGCGCGCGCCACGGCCTGGGCGTCAACCTCGGGCGGACGGCGCGCTGGGAGGAGGCGCTCGCCGAGTCGCGCGAGGTGTGCGCGATCCGCTCGCGCACCCTGGGGCCGGACCACCCGGACACGCTCGTCAGCCGGCGCGAGACGGCCGTCGGCCTGGGCTGGCTCGGCCGCTGGGCGGATGCCCTGACCGAGTACCGGGCGGTCGCCGAGGCCCGTGAACGGGTCCTGGGCCCCGACCATCCCGACACGCTCGCGGGCCGCAACGACGAGGCGCACTGCCTCGAACAGCTCGGTCGCGGCACGGAGGCCGTCGACCTCTACCGAAGGGTCGCCGACCTGCGCCGGCGGCGCGGTGCACCCCCGCGCTGACGTCAGGCGCAGGCGCCCCGCGCACGGTGGAGGTCGCGGAGCAGGGCGATCTCGGCCCCGTGGTGCAGGAGCTCCTGGTTGACCCACCAGACGATGTCGACGAAGGGGTCCTCCGGGTCGCTGCCGTACGGGTAGGTGCTGTGGCCGACGGTGTCCAGCGCGGTGTCGTCGGCGCCGACGAGCGCCGAACGCCACGCGTCCGCCGACGCCTCGAAGTCCGCGACCGCCCCCGCGGCGTCGCCCGCCACGCGGTAGTCGCCGCGGGTCATGCCGTGGCTGCCCGTGGTGTGGTCGGCGCGCAGCGCCAGCAGCTCGCTGAGATGGCTCAGACGCCACGCGATGGTGGTGAAGGGCGGCGGCGACGGATGCGGGGACGCAGCCGTGTCACGCCCCCAGTCGCCGGAGCCGGTCAGGGCCGTCGCGCCCGGACCGGGGCCCGCGCTGTGCCGCCGGACCGACCAGCAGTCGGGCACCGGCTCCCACAGGTACTCCGCGTCCGTCAGCGCCGCGACCTCCACCTCCGTACCACTGCCGCTGTCGGCCGTCGGGCCCGTCAACCGGTGGGTGAGCCGCTCGCGCGCCCAGTCGAACTGTTCCAGCAGCGGGATCAGACGTGCGGGGGTGTCCATGCGTCTCCTCGGGCGTCCCGCGGAGCGGGACGTGGCGGGTGGCGGTCGTTCCGGGCGAGCACCCTGTCACAGCCGGCACCTCGCCGCCCACAGGTTTCCGGTGCCCCGGTGTCGCACCGCGCGGATCCGCCCTCTGTCCACGGACGATCGGCGCGTGTTACGAAGGGGCATGTCCGCAGACCAGATGACCCCGCCCGGCACACCCGCGCGCGCCGACTACGACGCGGTCGTCGTGGGCGGCGGCCACAACGGCCTGGTGGCCGCCGCGTACCTCGCCCGCGCCGGGCAGTCGGTCCTCGTCCTCGAGCGCCTCGCGGGCACCGGCGGAGCCGCCGTCTCGACCCGCCCCTTCGCGGGCGTCGACGCCCGGCTCTCCCGCTACTCCTACCTCGTCTCGCTCCTCCCGCGGAAGATCGTGCGCGAGCTCGGCCTCGACTTCGCCGTACGCAAGCGCACCGTCTCCTCGTACACACCGGCCGTGCGCGGCGGCCGGGCCACGGGGCTGCTCGTCGGCGGCGACGGGACCCGGAGCTCCTTCGCCGCGCTCACGGGCGACGACCGCGAGTACGAGGCCTGGCAGCGCTTCTACGGAACGACACAGCGGGTCGCCGAGCGCGTCTTCCCGACACTCACCGAACCCCTGGTGACCCGCGACGCCCTCCGTGCGCGCGTCGACGACGCGGAAGCCTGGCGCATGCTGTTCGAGGAGCCGATCGGCGCCGCCGTCGAGGACAACTTCGCCGACGGCCTGGTACGCGGCGTCGTGCTCACCGACGCACTGATCGGCACCTTCGCCGACGCCCATGACCCGTCCCTGCTCCAGAACCGCTGCTTCCTCTACCACGTGATCGGCAACTCCACCGGCGACTGGGACGTACCCGTCGGAGGCATGGGCGCGCTCACCGACGCACTGGCCGAAGCCGCGTCGGCCGCGGGAGCCGAGATCCGTGTCCTGCACGAGGCGACCCGTATCGAGACCGACGGCACCCGCGCCGAGGTCACCGTCCGTTCCCCTGACGGCGAGCACGTGGTCGCGGCACGCACGGTCCTGGTCAACGCGTCGCCGCAGGCTCTGGCCGGGCTGCTCGGGGAGAAGCCGCCGCCCGCCGCCGAGGGCTCCCAACTCAAGGTGAACATGCTGCTCACGCGGCTGCCGAGGCTGCGGGACCGCTCCGTCGACCCGCGCCGGGCCTTCGCCGGAACGTTCCACGTCGCCGAGGGGTACGAACAGCTGGCCGAGGCCTACCGCGAGGCGGCGGCCGGACGACTGCCCGGCGCCCCGCCCTCCGAGATCTACTGCCACTCACTGACCGACCCGTCGATCCTGGGCCCCGACCTCGTGGCCCGCGGCTACCAGACCCTGACCCTCTTCGGCCTGCACACCCCCGCCCGGCTCTTCGAGGCGGACAACGACGCGGCGCGCGCGGCCCTGCTCGACGCGACGCTGGCCGAACTCGACGCCCATCTCGAGGAGCCGATCACCGACTGCCTGGCCCTCGACGCCACGGGGAAGCCGTGCATCGAGGCGAAGACTCCGCTCGACCTGGAACGGGAACTGGGGCTGCCCGGCGGCCACATCTTCCACCGAGACCTCTCCTTCCCGTACGCCACCGGGGACACCGGCCGCTGGGGCGTGGAGACCGCGCACGCCAACGTCCTGCTGTGCGGCGCGGGCGCGGTGCGCGGTGGCGGTGTCAGCGGGGTGCCCGGCCACAACGCCGCCATGGCGGCGCTGGGCCGGTGACAGCGCCTACCCGGCGAACACCCCGCGCAGCGCCCCGATCTTGCGCGGCAGGTCGTACTCCGCGCCGCCCTCGTGGCCGTTGTACGCGAACACCTCCAGCTCGGCCGGGCCGGCGTACGCGTGGTACGCGGCGAACACCGTCGAGGACGGGCAGATCCGGTCCATCAGCCCCACCGAGAACCACGCGGGGGCGGTCGCCCGCGCCGCGAAGTTGACCCCGTCGAAGTAGGACAGGGTCTCCATCGCCTCCTCGATCCGGAAGCGGTGCCCGGACAGCCAGCGGGCGATCTCCGCGTACGGGCCGGCATCCGTGATCTGCGAGCCGCGCCGGAAGTGGCACATGAACGGCACGTCGGCCAGGACCGCCGCCAGGTCGTTGCGGAGCCCGGCCACCGCCAGCGCGAGGCCGCCGCCCTGGCTGCCGCCGATGACGGCGACCCGTGAGGGGTCCACGGCCGCGTGCGCCTTCGCCGCGTCCACCGCGCGCACGGCATCGGTGACGAGACGGCGGTAGTAGTGCCGCCAGGGGTCCTCGATGCCGCGCGTGACGAACCCGGGGGAGGAGGAGCCGTGGCCGTCCGGGCCGATGTCGGGTGTGTCCGCGGTGTTCTTCCCGCCGCCGCCCTGGCCCCGGTTGTCCATGACCAGATGGGCGTAGCCGAGGGCGCTCCAGGTCAGCCAGGAGTAGGGGATGCCGCGCCCGCCGTTGTACCCGATGTACTGCACCACGGCCGGCAGCGGGCCCGAGCGGACGCGCGGGAGCATCAGCCAGGCCTTGATCCGCTGCCCGCCCCAGCCGCGGAACGTCACGTCGAACACGTCCACGGTGGCGAACCCGGCGTCGAACGGCACGAACTCCGCGTCCAGGCCGTGGCGGGCCGTCTCGCCCAGTGTCTTCTCCCAGAACGCGTCGAAGTCCGCGGGCTCCTCCGGCTCCGGCCGGTACTCGCGCAGACGCTCCAGGGGCATGTCGAACAGCAAGGGTCTAGCTCCTCTTCAGGGTGAGGCCGAGGGTCGCGCCGTGCAGGCCGGCCGTGTCGGCGGTGATCCGCAGACCCCGGCCCGACGGGGTCACGCTGATCCCGGGATCAGCCGCGACGACCTTCAGGCCGGGGCTGTCCAGGCCGAGGACGACCGAGGACCGCAGCTGCGTCGGGTCCGACACGGCCACCGTGAGGGTCCTGCCCTCCGGGCGCACCAGCACCGAGGCGGGGCCGTCGCAGCTCAGCTCCTGAGCCGCTCCCGCGCCCCAGAAGTTCGCGGCGACCAGTCCGTCGGCGGCCCGGCGTACGGCGTGCACCGCGCCGGAGCGGGCCAGCAGTTCCACCGGGGGCGCCGCCGACCACTGCCGGGTACGCGCGGCGGACGCCGCCGGGGCCTGCAGCCAGAAGTACCCGGCGTCCTCGGGCGAGGTGCCGTGGTCCTGCCACAGCGTCAGATACGGGCGGGTGACCGGTGCGTCCGTGCCGTACTTGAGGTTGATCTCCCGCCAGGTGGCGGTCCGCTCCTCACGCAGGCCGTGCAGCGTGGCCGGCTCCGGGAAGACGTACCCCCCGGTCCCCTCGACGTGCAGCCACCGCGCGCCGTCCAGCCGCGCGGACCAGCCGGGTTCCCCGGACACGGGGACGCCGTCGACGAGGAGTGCCGCGCTCGGGTCGCCGAGCTTGCGGTTCTCGACGACCGTCTCCACGGTGCCGGCACCGCCGCTGATGCCCGAGCCGACACAGGCGATCACGTCGTCCAGGCAGAACCAGCTCTTCAGACCGCGCAGCGTGCTTCCGTACGCGCGCAGTTCCATGCCGTACGCGCCGAGTGTCGTGCCCGGCAGGGCGGTGCCGCCGGCCCAGTCGGCCGTGCTCGTCGTGCGCTGCCCCGCGGAGTCCGCGGGCCTGCCGGCCACGACGGTGGTGCCGGGCAGCCGGGCCGGGTCGACCGTGGGCCAGTAGTCCTCGCTGTAGTGCCCCAGGTCGTCGGTGTACAGCAGCACCATGCCGTCGGAGAGGTGCCAGCCGTGCAGGTTCTCGTTCTGGATCGACTCGTAGTTGTAGATCCGGCTCGAGTACGCCGAGATGCCGAGCGCGAACGACGGCCGGTGGTGCGCCGCCTTGTCCATCCTGGGGTGCTGCTTGTGGACGGTGAGCGGGCCGCGTGCGGGGACGGGGGACCCGATGGCGTCCAGCGCGGCGACGAGCGACGCCGGGTCGGTGACCGCGAGGAAGTCCCGGTAGGTGTCCTCCGCCATCCACTGCTTGACCAGAGCGGTGAACCCGTCCGCCGCCTCGCCGGGGAAGCCGGGGATCAGCCGCAGCACGGCCTCGATCACGGTCTGCGCCGACGCGTGGCCCTGCTTGCTGGGACGCGCGATCTCCCGCCCGCAGACCGACGCCATCACATCGCCCCGGGCGAGGAGCGGCTCGAAGCCCTCGTGGACCCAGGTCCGGACGTTGTCGAGGTCCGGGTCGGTGACCGTCCAGGCGGTGCCGGCCAGCAGGTTCAGCAGCCGGGACAGGCTGTTGAGGAGCTCCTTGCCGTATCCGCCGTTGTACGGGTGCTTGTAGTGCTGAAGGAACGAGCCGTCGGCGTAGAAGCCCTCACCGGTGCCCGCCGTGCCGTCCGTGCTGTCGTTGAACGCCAGGACGCTGTTCGCGCCCGAACCCTCGACGTCCGAAAGAGCGTCACGCACCCGTGCCAGGCCGTCGCCGTCGTCCCTGAGCACCGCGTTGACGGCTACGACGGTGGAGACCCAGACCCGGTTGGCGCCGGTGGCGATCTGGCGGTCGGCCCGCCAGAGGTTCGGGTCCGGGGTGTAGTGCCGCACCGCGGCCGTCACCCTTTCCAGCCGTTCCGCGCCGAGCACGTCGTACAGCAGGACGGCGCTGTCGTTCAGCGCGAGTGCCGAGCCGATCTCCCAGTCCCAGTCGTTGTCGAACCTGGTGTGCCCGGGACCGTAGCGGTTCGTCAGCATCCAGTCGATCCCGGCCAGCAGCAGGTCGCGCAGGGCCGGGTCGGCGTGCTGCGGGGTGCCGGGGACGGCCCACGCGGTCGCGACGACGGCGAGCCGTTTGAAGGACGTGGTGAC
The DNA here is from genome assembly GCF_040660235.1 of Streptomyces sp. NPDC049970. NCBI lineage: Bacteria > Bacillati > Actinomycetota > Actinomycetes > Kitasatosporales > Streptomycetaceae > Streptomyces > Streptomyces sp. NPDC049970. The sequence goes on from NZ_JBFALP010000014.1 coordinate 150,029, forward strand.
GTGGTTGGAGAGCGTGGTGCTGGTCAGGTCAGGGAACAGCCCGTCGGTACGGGCCGGGTCGAGGCCCTTGACCGCGGTGTCGGCCGCCCGGCCGGTCCGGGCCACGGCGGCGGCGATCCGCTCGTCGGACAGGTCGAGCGCGGGGCCCCCGGTCAGCAGGGTGTGCCAGCGCTCCCGCAGGGCGCCCGCCTCTCCCGAAGCGGCGTACGCGTTTACGGGCCCAAGTGCGAGGGGCAGGGTCACGGCCGCGCCGAGCGCCGCCGCTCCGGCCAGGACGGTGCGGCGTGTGGTGCCGGTGGCTGGGGTCATCTTCGGTGTCCTCACAGCAGGTGTCGGCGGTCGACGGCCGCGGCGAGCGCGGCGTGACCTGAGGGATCGGGGTGCAGGCCGTCGCCGCTGTCGAACGCGGGCAGCAGGCGTGACGGACGCGTGGGGTCGCGGAGCGCGGTGTCGAAGTCGGCGACGGCGTCGAACAGCCGACCGGTGCGCACCGTGTGGTTGATCCGCCGGCGCACCTCGTCGAGCTCGGGCGTCCAGCGGATCCAGCCCTCGAACGGGGTGATGGTCGCCCCGACGATCCGCAGCCCCGCGCTTCGGGCCCGCAGCACCAACTGGCGGTAGCCGTCGAGCACCAGCGAGGCGTCCGTCAGGCCCGGCGGCTGTTGGAGGTCGTTCACACCGAGCTGGACCAGCACCGTGCGCACGCCGGGCAGCGAGAGCACATCGCGGTCGAACCGGGCCTGGCCGCCGGGGCCGAACCGGTCGTCGTCCAGCAGCAGTCTGTTCCCGCTGACACCGAGGTTGGCGACGGCCGAGCCCGGAAGCCGCCGGGCCAGTTGGTCGGGCCAGCGCAGATCGGCGTCGTCAGGGGTGCCGACCCCCTCCGCGAGGGAGTCGCCGAGCACGGCGACGACGGGTCCGCGGGCCCCCGTCACCTCGACGCCTGTCAGCAGGAACACCGAGGTGGTACGGACCCCGTCGACGGTGTGCGAGGCATGGGTGTTGCGGTGGAACGAGAGAGGGCCGGTGGGCCCCGGGAGCCGGGTCTCCACCGTCAGCGCCGACGCCTCGGGTGCGTAAAGTCCGTCGACCGGATCGCTCGTCAGGGACGCGCCCGCCGCCAGCCACGCCTGCCGCCGCCCGGCGAACGTCACCGCCCGCCCAGCGGCCCTCACGGGCCCGACCAGGAGGGGCACGGCCCCGAACGCGTTTCCGTATCTGAGGCGCACTCGGCCGCCGGCCGAGAGGCGCAGGGTCGCGGTGGCCACCCCGTCGGTCAGGCCGGCCGCCGCCACCGTGTCCGCCGCGGTCGGCGAGGTCTGTGCCGTGGCCCAGGACGTGGTCCAGGTCCCCGCCCGTGCCGGCCGGCCGGACCCGTCGGGCTGCGCCGCGCCGGCGGCGGGCGCCGCCACGACCGAGGCCACCCCCGCCGCCGCTGCCGTGATCACCCCGCGTCTCGCGGGCCCCCGGGCGGTCACTGCGGGCACGCGCCGGTCGGGTCGTACTCGCTCGCGTAGGTACCGACCGCGTCGCCGCCGGTGTTGCCGCTCATGGTGTTGGAGCACACCGGGCCCTGCGGGGTGCGCATGAACTTGATGCCGCCGCCCGCGTTGCCGGTGACGGTGTTGCCGTACACGCTCGTCCCCGTGCCGTCGGTCGCTGTGTCGCCACCGAGCCGGACGCCCGCGCCCAGGTTGTCGTGCACGGTGTTCCAGCGGAAGATGTTGCCGCTGCCGCGCGCGTCGAGCCCGGCCGAGCTCGGGTCCTTCTGGCCGCTGCAGTCGTTGTACTCCACGTAGTTGTTCGTCGAGTTCTCCTTCACGTCGACACACTCGTTGCCCCGGGTGGCGATCGTGTTGTGGTGGACGCGGTTGTTCCTGCTGACGTCGGCCGCCGCGTCCGGCGCCCCGTTGGCGCCCTGCTGCTCGGGGGCCGTGCCGAGGTAGATCCCCTCCCCGTTCTTGCCGCCCCCGCCGAACTTGAAGTCGGCGACCCCGCAGTCGGAGATCGTGTTGCCGTCCACCTCCGCGCCGGTGACCAGGTAGCGCAGCCGCAGGCACTCGTCGGCCGCGTTCCGCAGGGTCATTCCGGTGATGCGCAGAGCGCCCACACCGTTCCCTGGAGTCGTGCTCATGACATAGATGAGCTTGAGGCGGTAGCCCGCGACCTCGTCGGCCGAGCCGTGCAGCCCGTCGACGGTGAAGCCGCTCAGGGTCGTGGAGTCGTGCCGCACCTGGATGATCCGGCTGTCGCCCGCACCCTTGACCACGGCGTTCGACGGACCCGTGACGGTGACCCCGGCGCGCGTGGTGACCACGTCCTGCCGGTACGTGCCGGCCGCGAGGTTCACCACCGAGCCCGACGGCGCCAGGTCCAGGGCCCGCTGGATCGTGGCGAGCGGCGCCCCCGCCGACGTCCCCGCCGCACTGTCGTCACCGGACGGCGAGACGTAGTACGCGGTCGCCGCCTCCGCGGCGGGTGAGGGCGGGGCGAGAAGCAGCGGGACGCCGGCGGCGAGCGCGGCGACCAGGGCGGTACGCAGTACACGGCTCATGAGGTGTGCCTCCTGGGATCGGCGAAGGACAGAGCGAGGAGTACGGGAACACTGGGACCCAGCAGCAGCGGTCCCAGCGGAACGAAGAGCGAGAGCAGTACGGCCGAGACGACGGCGCCGAGCAGCGCCGTGCCACGGGCCGGGGATCCGAATCCGAGCGCCAGGGCTCCGGCCGACCAGACGCGCGGCGAGCCCTCCCGGTCCCGGCCCGCCTCGGCGGCCAGAGCGACGTGGTGGACGACCAGAGCCGCGGCGATGCCCACCTGCGCGGCGAGCACGACGAACGTCCACGGTTCGGAACGGCCCAGCAGATACACGATGTTCGCGGACAGGACGACCGCCGCCGCCGTCGACAGGAGCCCGTGCCGCCACAGGGCCCGCCAGTAGCGGGGGAACGCCGCGAACGCGTTGGCGAACACCCGGCTGTCGCCCTCGGTGCGCCACAGCTGAAGGGCGTACCCCATCGCCGCGAGCGCGGGCAGCCAGGTCACCACACCCAGGGACAGCACGGTGCACGCCGCTCCGGCGGCGGCCGGGAACGCGATGAACTCCAGCCGGCGCAGCAGCGCCGTCCCGCCGGACGGGAGGATTGCCCGCATGGTCAGCCGACCTTTCCTGTGTACGGCTCCGGGGCGTCGACGAGGACGCGCCCGGCCAGCTCCAGTCGCGTGCACCGCACCACGTACGCCGTGCCGTCGGCGCCGAGCAGCACGGCTGCGGCGTCGGCGTCGAGCTGGTCCGTGCGTATGCGCCGGAGCGCGGGGGACAGCAGGACGGTCTCCCCGGCCTCGGCGAAGGCGACGCCTTGCCCCTCCTGGCACGCGACGCTCTCACCACCCGGCGTCCCTCCCGGTGCCAGAGCGGTGAGGAAGAGGGCCTCGCGGGACCGCGGGGTGGTGGCGCGCAGTGTGTGCAGAGTGCGGGTAAGGCGCAGTTCCGGGGTACTGGACGTCGGATTGGCCTCGACCTCGGTGACCTCGCAGACGAACGAGGCGTCGCCCGGCGCGAACTGCCGCACCAGAGCCGTGGCCGTCCCCGACCTGATCAGCCTGCCGCCGTCGGGGCGCGGCTCGGTCGGCCGGTCGGTCTGCAGCAGGAACGTCCACTCCCGCTCCTGGGCGGCCTCGGCCAGGTCCAGCAGGACGAGCCGCCCCGACGGGGTGAACACCAGCGTCCGGTCCAGGCGCCCGATGCCGAGCCCGGGGTCGTACATCGCGGCGATCTCCGCCGTCGCGTGCGCCCAGCCGCCCTCGCCGTCCGCCAGCACGTCGCGCTGACCGGCCTGCCGCTCGTACGGGATGCCCTCGTAGACGTGGTACCGGTCCTCGTCGGCGTACCCGTGCCCGTCCACCAGCAGCAGATTGTGGTGCGCCGCCCGCTTGCGGTTGCTGTAACCCTCGTCCACGGCGAGGAAGGCGCCCTGCGAGATCAGCACGAACGAGCCTGAGTCCGGATGGTGGTGACCCTGGTTCAGCGTCTCCCACCCCAGCTCGGCACGGTGCTTCGCCGACGTGTCCCACGCCGTGCGGCCGCCGCCCGGGCTCGCCTTGAACGACACCAGCGTGGCGTCGTCGTCCCAGCCGGTCCGCGCCGCGAGCAGCCCCAGGTCCGGGAAGTAGGCGTGCGTCTCGGCCGGCCGCTCCGCCCGTACGGACGGGTCGTACCAGAGGTACTCCAGATAGGCCTCCGGCAGGATTCCCGGCCGTACCCCGCTCTCCGCCGCCTCCTGCCACAGCAGCTCATCGGACGCCAGGTCGCCCATCCACTGGGCCTCCGCAATCCCGTACTGCGCCGCGAGCCGGTAGTACAGGCCCGCGCTGTGCCCGCTGCGCCGGTCGTGGCAGTCGCCGTGGTCGACGTTGAACGCGAAGCCGGGCGCGGTCTGATGGAGCCGGTAGCGGAACGTGGCGCCGAGGAAGCCGCCGCGGTCCCACCAGTCGACGCCCTCGGCCTCCTGGAGCAGGTCGAGGTGGATCGCCAGGAACGGCACCCCGTAACGCCAGTACACGACGCCCTCGGCGTGCGAACCGTCCTCGGGCATCAGGTCCAGGACCGTGCCGAGGTTGTCCTTGGCACGCTCGGTCCACTCCTCCTTGCCCAGGACGTAGCCGGCGGTCGCCAGGCCCGCGTAGCAGATCCAGTTGTGGTTCTGCCAGTACGACGACGACCACCAGCGGCCCTCGCTCGCCACCGCGAACTCGAACATCCGCCGGCCCTGCAGCAGCAGTTTGTACCGCAGCAGCGCCCGCACACCGTCCGGCAGGGCGTCACCGATCCACCGGTAGGCCAGCGAGAGGTGGTGCAGCAGCCAGCCCGCGTCCAGATCGTGGTCCGGCATGTGCGCCTTACCCCAGTGCGGCAGCCGCACCGCCGCCTCGATCCAGCGCCGGCTCTCGTCCAGGTGCACCCGGTCGCCGGTGGTGCGGTAGGCCAGCGCCGGATTGGAGGCGGCCGGGCCGAGCCAGGTGATGCTGGCCAGGGGGTGCGTACGGGGCGGGGTCAGCCCGCGATGGCGCGCGGCCTCCTCCCGCAGCCGTGTCTCCTGTGCGGGCCGAGGTCCGGGCGGCGGGGTGGCGGAGAGCAGCATGGATCAGCACCCCGTCCCGAAGCGAGCCGTGGAGCCGTCCGCCAGTTCCACCGTCAGCTCCTCGCCGTCGAGCCGCACACCGGTCACCGCGGGGCCCGCGGATGCCGCCTGGTACACCGACGCGAAGGTGATCCGCTCCGCCTCGGCGGTGAAGTCGACCCGGGTGCGCGTGCGCTGCGGATCGTCCGCCGGACCGGGGCCCGGCCGCGAGACCGGACGCACCTCCGCCCCGCGGGTGTGCGTGTGCCAGCCGTGCAGGGTCTCGTCGCCGTACCAGGTGGTGAGCACAGGTCCGGCGGCCTGCTGCTGGACGTCCAGGGACGTGCCGGGCCGCAACTGGGCGGTGAAGCTGCGGACTTCCGAGCCCGTCACGCTCAGCAGGTCCACCAGGTAGCACCCGCCCGCCACCACTCTGCGCACTCCGCGTACCCCCTCGTACGCCGTCGTGACCTCTGCGGTCACCGACCGCGCGTCCGAACCGAGGAGCGCGCCCGCGCACTCGGCCTGCTCCGCGCCGTCGACCCGGAACGCCGGATGGGCCTCGGTCGAGGCGTACATGTCCCGGAACTCCGCGTGCGCGTACGGCACCTGGCCCGGGTCCGGCTGCCACGGGGTGGTGTCGCCGTAGAGGTAGAGCGACAGCTTGTCCCGGTGGCCGTGCGAACCGCCGTGCGGGCCGAAGTCCAGCAGGGCGTGGATGCCCGCCGCGCGCACCACGCCGTAGCCGGCCGCCCGGAAGACGGTGACCGTCTCCGGCGCAGGACGGCGTGGCAGCGGCGGACCCGCGAACCAGCCGTCCAGCTCGCGGTCCAGACCGTCGTCGTACGCTCCGAGCTCCTCCCGGGCCCGGGACGCCACCGCGTCCAGGGCATCCGAGGGAACCGACTGCTGTGCCAGTGCGACGAGTTCGAGCCACTCCAGGGCGAGCGGGAGGCGCAGGTACGGGCCGTCGTGGAGCGCGGGCAGCACGCCGCCGGGAGTCGCGATCGCGGCCAGCGCGTCCGTCATCCCGGCCAGCGCCCCGGCCACGTCGGACGGGATCGCGGCGGGGTCCGTGCCGCGCAGTGCCAGCAGCGCGGCACGCAGCACGAAGCCGTGGTAGTACGTGCTGCCCTCCCACTCCCAGCCGTCCTCCGCCACCGCGACCCGCAGGTGCGCGTACAGCCCGTGCTCACCCTCCAGCCACTGCTTCGCGCCCTCCCACGGCAGTCCGCGGGCCGCGGAGGCCGCCCTGCCCGCGGACGCGCCGGCGGCGTTCAGCCAAGCGGTGTAGTTGGACGCCAGCTGCCCCCGGCCGGTCAGGACACCCCGGGCCTCCAGCGCCGCCCGCTCCAACTCGTCCAGCAGCGGCAGCAGCGGAGCCAGATCCTCCGTGCCGACCTCGGCCAGCGTGGTCACGGCGTGCCCGATGCTCACCGCCCAGATGGCATCGGTCAGCGCCTGGTGGAACAGCCGGCCGCGCAGCATCCAGCCCTGCGCCTCGTCGTGCCGGTCCGTCGCGAGGGACGCGTACAGCCCGGCGTACTCGGCCAGCCGCGTCACCGCCTCCGCGCGCTCCCCCCGGTGGGCCAGCACCCGCAGGTGCCTGGCCCACGCCTGGTGCGACAGGACGACCCACGCGCCGCGCACCGCCTCGGTGTCCACCCGGCAGCCGTGCGCGCACCGCGCACCGCCCTCCGGGAAGGCCCCGCCGAGAAGGTCGCCGTGATCGAGTTCCACGCCGTGCGCCGGGCAGACGTACGCGTGCCACCAGCCGCCCCGCTCCCGGGGGATCCGCCTCAACGCGGCCATACGCCACCGTCGATGTCCACCGTGGTCGCGGTGAGGAAGCCGGACGCGGGCGACGCGAGATGGACGACGGCGTGGGCCACGTCCTCGGGCGTTCCCGCCCGGCCGACCGGAATGCCCGCCTCCATCGCCTCCTGCGCGGGGAGGGCGGTGAACGTGTCGTGGAAGGCGGTGCCCTTGATGAAGCCCGGCGCGACCGTGTTGACCGTGATGCCCGTACCGGCGAGTTCCTTCGCGAGGCCCTTGGTGAAGCCCCGCACCCCGGCCTTGGCCGCCGCGTACGCCACCGAGCCGGGACCGCCGCCGTTGTGCGCGGCCAGCGAGGACATCGTGATCACGCGCCCGGCGGACGACCGCTTCAGGTGCGGCAGAGCCGCCCGCACGGTCCGGAACGTCGACGTCAGGTTGGTGGAGATCACCTGCTCGAAGTGGTCGTCCGACATCTCCGCGATCTTCTCGCGGCCGATGAGGTGGCCCGCGTTGCAGACGAGGACGTCCAGCCCTCCGAGGAACCCGGTGGCCTCCTCGACCAGCAGGTCCACCTCGGCGGACACCGTCGCGTCCGCCCGGAACGCCTTGGCCCTGCGGCCCAGCGCCTCGATCGCGGAGACGGTCTTCGCCGCCTCGTCGGCCGAGGAGTGGTAGTGGACGGCGACGTCGGCGCCGGCCTCGGCCAGGGCGACGGCGATGGCACGGCCGATGCCGTGGCCCGCCCCCGTCACCAGTGCGCGGGAGCCGTTGAGATCAGCAGACATGGGTGAAGCCCTTTCGGTGACCGGCCCACCAGGGACCGGAACCGGTCACTTGAGACCGGCGGTTGCGAAGCCCTGCACGAAGTAGCGCTGGCCGATGAGGAAGAGGACGACCATGGGGAGGGTGGCGAGCGTGGTGCCGGCCATCAGGAAGTGCCACTGGGTGCCGTTCTCCGTCTTGAACACGGAGAGCCCCACCTGGATCACCCGGAGACTGTCCGTGTGGGTGACCAGCAGCGGCCAGAGGAAGTTGTTCCACGAGGACTCGAAGGTCAGCAGCGCCACCGTGATGAACGCGGGCTTGACCTGCGGCGACATGATCCGCGAGTAGATCCGGAACTCGCCGAGACCGTCGAGCCGGGCGGCCTCCTCCAGCTCCACCGGCAGGTCGAGGTAGAACTGGCGGAAGAGGAAGACGGCGAACGGCGTCACCGCGCCCGGGATGATGAGGGCCCACCAGCTGTCCAGCCAGCCGCTGCCGCCCTGGCCGAGGATGTCGTTGCCGCCCGCCAGGGGCATGAAGCGGACGATCAGGAACTCGGGCAGCACCTTGGTGTACGTGGGGATCATCAGGGCCGCGATGAAGAGGTAGAAGATCACCTCACTGCCGCGGAACCTGATGCGCGCCAGCGCGTATCCCGCCATCGACGCCATCAGCACGTTCAGCACGGTGTGGCTGATGGCGATGACGAAGCTGTTGCGGGCGTACGTGGCGAACGGCGCCGCCTTGAGCGCGTCGGCGTAGTTGCCGAACTGCCAGTGTTCCGGGAGCAGTCCGGCGTCCTGCGAGGCGATCTCCACCGGGGTCTTCAGCGAGGTCAGCACCATCCAGGCGAACGGCACCACCATCAGGAGCGAGACCACGGACAGCGTCACGTAGAGCGCGACCCGGCCGACGGGGACCCGCCCGCCCTTCGTCCGTGCCCTCGGCGCGGGAGCGGGCTTCAGCAGCTCAGTTGTGGCCACGGGTGCCTCCCATGATCCGCTTGTTGACCAGGGTGAAGCCCATCAGCAGCACGAAGAGCACCAGGGACTGCGCGCTCGCGTAGCCGACGCGGAACTCCCGGAAGGCGGACTTGTAGATCTCGTACGTCATCATCGTGGTGCTGTTGGCCGGGCCGCCGTCGGTCAGGATGTAGATCTGGTCGAAGGACTGGAACGCGGCGATCATCGAGGTGATGAGCACGAAGAACGTCGCGGGCTTCAGCAGCGGCAGGGTGATCGAGAAGAACTGCCTCGCCCGGGAGGCGCCGTCCACCGACGCGGCCTCGTACAGCTCCTTCGGGAGGGACTGCAGCGCGGCCAGGTAGATGAGCATCTTCATCCCGATGCCCTGCCAGACGCCGACGAGGATCACCGAGGGCAGCGCCCAGGTCGTCGAGGACAGCCACGCGGGGCCGTCGATGCCGAGGAACGAAAGCAGCGCGTTGAGCAGGCCGTTGCCCGGGTTGTAGATCCACAGCCACACCAGCGCGATCGCGACGGTCGCGGTGACCTGGGGCAGGAACACCGCGGTGCGGAAGATGCCGCGCGCCTTGAGCCCCGTGTGCAGGGCGAGGGCCACCAGAAGGCCCAGCGCCATCCCGAACGGCACGGTGAAGAAGGTGTAGAGCAGGGTGTTGACGATGGACTTGACGAAGACCGCGTCGTCCAGCATGTCCCTGAAGTTGGCCAGTCCCACGAACTCCGGCGCCGTCAGGACGTCGTACTTCGTGAAGGCCAGGCAGACCGAGACCACGACCGGCAGACCGATCCACAGCGAGGCGTGCAGCAGCGCGGGCGCCACCATGAGCATGCCCGCCCGGCGTCGGCGGCGCCCCGGGCCGACGGGTGTTCGCCCGGTCCGCGCCGGAGCCGGGGTCCCGGTAGTAGAGGGCGGCCGTGCGGGCCGCGCCTTCAGTACGGTTGTCGCTCCCACGATGACGCCCTCACATCCGGCCGATGGCGGCCTCGGCGAGACGGCCGAGCTCCGCGATGGCGTCCTTCGCGGACTGGTCGCCCACGATCGCGGGCTCCAGCGTGGGCTTGATCTTCTCCCGTATCTCCATCCAGGCCGCCGTGCCGCCCTCGGAGACGGAGTGCTGGAGGTTCTTCAGGGAGAGATCGACGAACTGGTTCTCCTTGACGTAACTCGTGTCGTTCAGGTCGCGCAGACCCGGAACCGACCCGCGCTGCCGCGCCGCCCCGAGGATCGACTCGGGAGTCGCGAGGTACTCCACCAGCGCACGGGCGGCCGCCGGGTGCTTCGAGCGCGCGGCCTGCGTGACGAGCGTGCCGCCCTGGAGCATCGCCGGCCGGCGGTTGGCAAGCACGAACGAGCCCAGCTTGTCGCCCTCGACGAGTTCGGGGTTCTGGTCCTTGACCTGGTTCCACAGGGCGCTGGTCGTCATCATCATCGACGCCTTGCCGGTCTGTACGTTCGAGGGGGCGCCGATGTCCGTCTTCTTGGCGTAGTCGGCCGAACCGTCCTTGATCAGGTCCTTGAACAACTGGAGGGCCTCGACCCCGCGCGCACCGGTGAAGAGCACCTTCTTGCCGTCCGAGCTGAACAACTGGCCGCCGTTGGCGAAGAGGAAGGTCTCCCAGCACTGGCGCAGGTCGATCGAGAAGGGGTCGAATCCCACGTGACCGCCGGTGGTCAGCTGCTTCGCGACGGCGCGCAGCTCGGTCCAGTCGGCCGGCGTCCGCTTCACCCCGGCCTCGGCAAAATGATCCTTGCGGTACACGACGATCCGGGTGTCGAGGACGACGGGCAGGGCGTAGAGCTTGCCTTCGTAGCGCGAGGGCTCCAGCACCCGCTTCTCGTAGTCGTGCGCCGAGGCGAGGCTCTCCGGCAGCTCGGCGATCGCCTGCTTGGCGGCGAACGGAGGGATCCAGCCGACGCCCATCATCAGCACGTCGGGCAGCAGTCCGCCCGCGAGACCGGTGGTGATCTTCTCGTTGAGCTGCGCATACGTGGTGTAGTCCACGTTCACCTTGACGTCCGGGTACTTCTTCCGGAACCCGCCGAGGATCTTCTGCTCCAACAGCGTCTTCCCGTCCGCGCCTTCGTAGATCGGCGTGAGCAGGGTGATCTCACCCTCGGCGGGCCCGTCGGCGGAGCCGGCGGACGACGCGGCGCCGCCGCCGCAGCCGGCGAGCGCGGCCGCGGCGCCACTCGCGCCGATGGCGGCGAGTACGGACCTTCTGTTGAGTTCCATGGGACACCCCTTTTGAGGTGGAGACTTGAGGTGGAGTCGGTGGATCGATCCAGCTATGACGTCCCGGACATGGCTGGGAAGTGCTGGTAAATCGATGCACTGATGCTAGGAACGTCGCCAGAGCGGCGTCAACAGCTGATGCACAATAATTTTCAGGGATGTTAACGGGTGTACCGGTGGAGTGCGTTCAGTAAATCGGTACACTAACCTCGGCAGTGCGTTCCGAACCGGAGGTGGCATGAGCGGGGTAACGATCCATCAGGTCGCGGAGGCCGCAGGGGTCTCCGCGAGCACGGTCTCCAACGTCCTCAACGGGCGTACCGACCGTATGCAGGCGGCCACCCTCGCGCGCGTCGAGCAGGTGATCGAACAGCTCAACTACCGGCCCAACCGGGCGGCGCGCATGCTGCGCACCGGTCGGATCAAGGTCATCGGGCTGATCGTGCCGTCCGTCGCCAACCCCTTCTGGGGGGCGCTCGCCAGGGAGCTGGAGGCCATCGCGCTGGCCGAGGGCTACCACGTACTGCTCTGCAACAGCGAGCGCGACCCCGCGCGTGAGCTCAGGTACGGCGAGGAGCTGCTCGCCGACGGTGTGAGCGGTGTGGTCCTCTGCTCGTCGCTGCCGTCGCTCGACCACATGACGCCGCTGCTGGGCCGAGGGCTGAAGATGGTGGCCTTCGACCGCACCGCCCAGGCGGGGGATCCGTCGTCACTGGCCAGTATCAGCGTGGACAACGCGATGGGTGCGGAGCTCGCCACGCGCCACCTGATCGAACTGGGCCACCGCAGGCTGGCCTTCGTCTCCGGGTCCGTCAACAGCGTGAACCGCCGGGAGCGGTTGCGCGGCTTCAGAGCCGCGCTGGAGACGGCGGGCCTCGACCCGGCCGACGCGATCGTCTGGCCCGGCGCGGACACCACCGAGTTCGGGGACAGGAACGCCGCTGAACTGGGACGCAACGCGGCCAGGGAGCTGCTCTCCCGCCAGAACCCGCCCACGGGTTTCGTCGCCATCAACGACATGTGCGCGATCGGGATCTGCCGGGGCGCCAAGGACGCCGGGCGCAGCGCGGGGCGGGACGTCTCGGTGGTCGGCTTCGACGACATCCTGCTCGCGGACCTCTTCGAGCCGCCGCTCACCACGGTCCGTCAGCCGCTTCCGGAGATGGCGGCCGAGACCTTCCAGCAGCTCAGGGCCCGGATCGACTCCGCACCCTCGGCGGGGCGCTCCCTGCTGATCAGGCCGCGCCTGGTGGTACGTGAATCGACGGCCGAGGCCCCGGAGCCGGCTCGGGTTCCCCGGGCCGCGTCGGCACCGGACGCGTCCGGTGCCCCGGCGCTCGCCGCGACGGGGGCCGGGCGCCGAACCGCCGGCTGACCGTACGGGCGCGACGCGTCCGCACCGTCGGACGACCGCACCGAAAGGCGGTCGTGCTGCCGGTGCGGTCCGCTCCGCCCGTACGGACCGTTCAGGAGGCGGTGCAGGTACCCATGGCAGGCGCCGAGGAGTTGCCGTTCGTCGTGACGGTGAACCCGAAGCTCGTCGAGGCCCCGGCCGCCAGTGTCCCGTTCCACGACGGCTTCACCGTCATCACGGCGCCCGAGCCGTCCCAGGTGGGCGAGCCGTTCCAGACGGCCGACACCTTCTGGGGTGCGGGCACGGTCACCGGCACCGACCAGGACGTGATGCCCGAACCGCCCGCCTTGACGGTCACCTGCCCGTTGTACCCGCCGTTCCAGGCCGAGGTCTGGGTGTACGTGACGGTGCAGGCACCGCTGCCGCCGCCGTCACCGCCTCCGCCCGACCCGCCCAGTGCGGCGAGCACCGCGTCGTACGCGGGCTTCTTGGCGTAGGCGCCGTCGAAGAGCAGCGGGGTGCCACTGCTGCGCCACGAGTACTTGTCCGTGACCCCCCAGACGGTGAGACCGGTGCAACGTGTCACGGCCAGGCACGCGTTCACCACGGAGGTGTAGTTCGCGGCCTGCGCCGAACCCGAGCCCTCGATGTCCAGTTCGGTGATCTGGACATCGACACCGAGGTCGGCGAAGCGCTGCAGATTCGCCCGGTAGTCGGACGGCACCGGGGAGTTGGCGTTGAAGTGCGACTGGAAGCCCACGCAGTCGATCGGGACGCCGCGCTGCCTGAAGTCCTTCACCATGGCGTAGACGGCGTTGCTCTTCGCGTTCTGGCCGTCGGTGTTGTAGTCGTTGTAGCAGAGCTTGGCGCCGGGATCGACCGCGCGGGCGGTGCGGAACGCCTCCTCGATGAATCCGTTCCCGAGCTTGTCCTGGAAGGGCGAGCTGCGCCGCGCACCGCTGCTGCCGTCCTGGTAGGCCTCGTTCACCACGTCCCAGGAATGGATCTTGCCCTTGTAGTGCGTCATGACCTGGATGATGTGGTTGTTCATCGCCGAGCGGAGATCATCCGCACCCAGGCCGCCCACCCAGCCGGGGAGCTGCGAGTGCCACACGAGCGTGTGCCCCCTGACCTTCATCCCCTTGCTCTGTGCGTGGCCGACGATCTGGTCGGCGGCCGCGAAGCTGAAGGAGTTGCGGGAGCCCTCGACCGCGTCCCACTTCATCTCGTTCTCCGGAGTCACGGAGTCGAACTGGGCGTCCAGCGTGGACGCGTACGCCGATTCACCGAGATGATTGGCCGCCACCGCGGTTCCGAAGTACCGGCCCTTCGCGGCCGCGGCGTCGCCGAGCGCACCGACTGCCTGCGCGTTTCCGGCGAGTGCGACGACACCGGCCGCGGCCAGGACGCCGGCGGTGACGAGGGACAGCGCCCGCCGGGCGCGGACCGGCAGGTGCGGGCGGCTCGGCGTGCTGCCCGGTGGTGTCTGCGGGGGTATCTGGACCATCACGTTTCCAGCCTCTTCTTCCGGTGCCGGGCGGGTCGAACAGGGGCGCCCGGACTGGGGGTGCGGACCGTTCGAGGTGCTGTGCAGCCGTCGGCCGACCGCCCTCGGGGCGCGTGTGCCGACGGGAGGGCGAGCGGTGGAACAAGGGGAACGTGGGAGAGTATGCGCTCGGTGCGACACTGCGTCAACGCATCATTTCCGAAACATTTCCGAGCGAACAGCCGCTCATGTGAGGGTAGTTGGGCGGTCCACCTGCGTGAACAGCGCTTCCACGCCGACTGGTCGTCATCAGGGGCCGTCGGTGCCCTCCGTGAAAGCCGGACACACCGAACGGGACTCTCGGGAAATCCGAAACTTTCGTAACCCTCCGGGCCGGCTCCTGAGGCCGCGATCGACGACTCCCGCCGGACCGCTGGGCGGGCGGCGCCCTTCCCCGCCACGGAGAAGCCGATCCCCGACGTCGCGCAGACGTGCGGCTCATCGGGACGACGCCACCGGCGAGCCGGGGGCTCGCGGTCCGAGAGGGCCGGCAGCGGTCACGCGTTCAGGTTCGGCCGCGTCGGCGAAGCGGTGTCGGGGACGGTGCGGGTGCGCAAGCGCCTGAGGTGCCGCGGACCTCTTCACGACGCCGGGATCGCGCACCGGTACGTCAAGCCGTCCGGCGTCACCGTCCCGCCGCCCGGCGTCGTGGAGATCCTCGACTTCGGCCTCGTGCGGGCGGCCCTTGGGGTGACCGGGCCGCCAGGGTGACTGCGGTCCTCAGCCGCCGATGAGCGAGAAGCCGACCATGACCCCCGCCGACACCGTCACCCTGCCCGGAGTCAGATCGCCTTCGCCGCCGTCACCGTCGTTGCCGCCGTGGCCGCGGTAGTTCTGCACCTGCTCGGCGTCCACGTCCTTGATGTGTACGACGGGACCCAGCTGCGCACCGGCCGCCTCCGCGTACAGGGCGGCCTTCTCGCGCGCTGCGACCACGGCCGCGGAACGCGCCCCGGCCCGCAGTTCCTTCTTGGCGCGCACATCGAACTCGACGCCGTTGACCTCGTTGGCGCCCGCCTCGACGACATCGATGAGCACGCCCTCCAGGGTGTCGAGGTCCCGTAGCTCGATCACGAACGACGCGGTGCACTCGTAACCCTGGAACGTGCGCTCGCTGCCGTAGGTCCACTGCGAGTGGAGGTTCAGCCTCGACGTCGATACGGCGGTATCCGGGACCTGGTGCCCGCGCAGGACCTCCCGGATGCGGTTCACCCCGCTCCGGGTGGCCGCGAAGGCCTCGCCCGGCTTGTTCCTGGTCTGTGATATGGCCACCCGCAGGCGTGCCAGGTCCGGAGCGGCGTCCACACTCGCCGCTCCGAACACCGACACGCCCCACGGGGCGTCTATGGACTGGTTTCCGTTCATGCCGGCCATCCAACCAGCCCGGCACGCTCAGTCGGCGGAAACGGTCCACCCCGTCGCCTCGACGCGGGCCGCGTCACCCGGCCTCTTCTCGTCGAAGAGCGTACGGCGGCCGTCCCGCACCCGGACCCCGTCGACGTACACACCGCGCCCGACATACAGCTGGTCGGTGCTGTAGCGCCAGCGCAGCCGCACCTCCGTGCCCCGCCAGCCGCTCAGATCCGCTTCCAGGTGATGCCATACACGCCCCGACCAGCCGGAGACCGAGCCGTCCGGATGCGGGCTGGAGTTCCGGGGGCGTGCTCCCTCCACCGGCACCGTGGCGAAGGGGACGGGCTGCCACGTCGCTCCGGAGTCCGACGAGGCCTCCAGCCGGAGGGAGTCCGACGCCGGCTCCGTGTCCCACCACAGACCGCAGCTCAGTACCGGACGGGAGGAGGCCGGGCGCAACGGGGGGAGCGTCAGCGTCGCTGTGGTCGCGCTCGCCATGCCGGAGAACCAGGCGGTGCCGCCCCGGGCAGGGCGGACGGGCACCGCGCGCGCCATCCGGTTGGCCGTGGCCACGCGCGGCGCGCTTCCCGAACGCCAGTTGCGCACCGGATGGACGGAGTTTCCCAGGACGATCAGGAACGAGTCCGTGCTCGGGTCGAGGACCAGGCTCGTGCCGGTGAACCCGGTGTGTCCCGCCGTGCGCGGTGTGGCCATCGCGCCCATGTACCAGTGCTGGTAGAGCTCGAAGCCCAGGCCGTGCTCGTCGCCCGGGAAAGCCGTGTTGAAGTCGGTGAACAACAGCTCCACGGATTCCTCGGACAGGATCCGGGACCTGCCGTAGACGCCCCCGTTGAGCAGGGTGCGTGCCAGCACCGCTAGGTCCCAGGCGCAGGAGAACACGCCCGCGTGACCGGCGACCCCGCCCAGGCCGTACGCGTTCTCGTCGTGCACCTCCCCCCAGATCAGCCCGCGCTCGAGCCCCGACCAGGGCAGCCGGGCGTCCTCGGTGGCCGCGATCTTCGGCTTCCAGGAGGCCGGCGGGTTGTACCGCGTGCGGTGCATCCCGAGCGGAGCGGTGATCTCCTCGCGGAGCAGGGCGTCCTGTGTGCGGCCGGTGATCTTCTCCACGACCAGCTGGAGCGAGATCAGGTTCAGGTCGGAGTAGAGGTACTTCGTGCCGGGCGCGGAGGCCAGGACCTCCTGCCACAGCAGTCGCAGCTGCCCCTCCCGGGTCGGCTCCTTGTACAGCGGGATCCAGGCGCGGAAGCCCGAGGTGTGCGTGAGGAGCTGCCGCACGGTCACGTCCTGCTTGCCACCGCCGGCGAAGTCGGGGAGGTACGAGGCGACCCGCGCCTCCAGTTCCAGCGCCCCGCGCTCGATCTGCTGCACGGCCAGGATCGAGGTGAACAGCTTCGACACCGAGGCCAGGTCGAAGACCGTGTCCTCGGCCATCGCGATCTGCTGGTCCGGGGGGAACTCCACCCCGGTGTCGGTCTTCTCGTCGTACGCCGAGTAGCGCACCGCCTTGCCGATCGGCCGGTGCAGCGCCACGGTGCCGCCGCGGCCGGCGAGCAGGACCGCGCCCGCGTACCAGGGGTGCGCGGGGGAGTCGGACAGATAGGTCTCGGCATCCGCGACCAGCTGGTCCAGCTGATCCGGCAGCAGACCGGCGCGTGCCGCCGAGCCGCGGCGCAGCGTCGGCCGGCCCCTCCGCGATCCCATATCCGCCCCGCTTCCCGGTGCCGCGCCCGGCGCACCACTGCCCGCGGCGCCCCGGTCCGCTCCGGCCGCGGGCCCCGCGGCTCCCGCGAAGGGGATCGGAGCCAGGGCGAGTGCCCCGCCCAGTGCGAGTATCCCGCCGCCCAGCCTCCGACGGCTCATTCCCCGGTCCGACACGTCTCCGGCCATCCGGAACCCCTTCCCCTCACGTCGAAAGCACCAGCGTGAAAGTAACTTTCGAAATTTCGTACGGTGATGAAACTTCCTGCCGAGGCAGAGATTACTGTCACCGCCGCCGCTCGTGGGTGCCTGACGGAACAAAAGAATCTGACGCAACGTCAGGGCAATCGGTCCCGCGCCTCCGGGAACGCTTCACGTCCGCGAACGGAGCCCGTGGCCTCGCGGCCACGCACGACGGACGCGTCGACGGCTCTTGACCGGCGGCGCCCCGCCACCCAGGATCGCGTCATGACAGGTGTACGCGGCAGCACGGTGGACGGTGTCCTGGCACGCAGCGCACGGCGCACTCCCGGGCGCACCGCCCTCAGGTACGCCGAGCGGGCATGGACCTACGCCGCACTCGACGAGGCGGTGAGCACGGCCGCCGCGGTCCTGACCGCCGAGCACGGCCTGCGTCCCGGCGACCGGGTGGCGTCGTACGCCCACAACTCCGACGCGTACCTGATCGCCTATCTGGCCTGCGCCCGTGCCGGCCTGGTCCATGTGCCGGTCAACCAGAACCTCACCGGCGACGAGCTGGAGTACATCCTCCGGCAGTCCGGCAGCGCCCTCGTGCTCACCGACCCCGCCCTCGCCCCACGCGTCCCCGCCGGCCACCCAGTGCGGGCGCTGCGTGACACGCGGGACTCGCTCCTCGGCGAACTGGACACCCCGCGCCCCTTCACCGCCGCGCGCGAGCCCGGCGCCGACGATCTGGTCCAACTGCTCTACACCTCCGGCACCACCGCCCAGCCCAAGGGCGCGATGATGACGCACGGGGCGCTGGTGCACGAGTACGTCAGTGCCGTCACCGCCCTCGACCTCCGGGCCACCGACCGGCCCGTGCACTCGCTGCCGCTCTACCACTCCGCGCAGATGCACGTCTTCCTGCTGCCGTACCTCGCGGTCGGCGCCGAGAACACCATCCTCGACGCCCCGGACGCCGGCCGGATCTTCGACCTGGTCGAGGCCGGGCAGGCCGACAGCCTCTTCGCGCCGCCCACGGTCTGGATCGGACTCGCCAACCATCCGGACTTCGCCACCCGTGAGCTAGGGGCACTGCGCAAGGCGTACTACGGCGCCTCGATCATGCCCGTACCCGTGCTGGAACGCCTGCGCGAACGGCTTCCGGGGCTGGCGTTCTACAACTGCTTCGGGCAGAGCGAGATCGGTCCCCTCGCCACGGTCCTCGGCCCTGACGAACACGAGGGGCGGATGGAGTCCTGCGGCCGTCCGGTGCTCTTCGTCGAGGCCAAGGTGGTCGACGAGCACGGCGAGGAGGTGCCCGACGGGACGGCGGGCGAAGTCGTCTACCGCTCACCGCAGCTCTGCCAGGGCTACTGGGACAAGCCCGACGAGAGCGCCGAGGCGTTCCGCGACGGCTGGTTCCACTCCGGTGACCTGGCGGTACGTGACGAGGAGGGCTACTTCACGGTCGTCGACAGGGTGAAGGACGTCATCAACTCCGGAGGGGTGCTCGTCGCCTCCCGGCAGGTGGAGGACGTCCTCTACACCCACCCCGCGGTGGCCGAGGTGGCCGTCGTGGGACTGCCCGACCCGCGCTGGATCGAGGCCGTCACGGCGGTCGTGGTGCTCAGGGGCGAGGCGTCGGAATCCGAACTCACCGAGCACGCCCGCGAGCGGCTCGCCCATTTCAAGGCACCGAAGAGAGTCCTGTTCGTCGGCGAACTCCCGCGCAACGCCAGCGGGAAGATCCTCAAGAGGGAGTTGAGGGACCGGTTCTCCGAAGCGGGTTCCTGAGTACGTCGGCCATGACGGCCGAGCGGCGGGACGCCGTCGCCCGAGTTGCGCCCGGGGCATACGGTATCGCCCATGACGCAAGATGACCCCGGGCTTGACGGCCTGGTGCGCAAACGGATCCGAGCGCTGCGGCTGGCCCAGGGCTGGTCCCTGGAGGAACTGGCCACCCGCGCCGACGTCAGTCAGTCCACCCTCTCGCGGATCGAGAACGGGCAGCGCCGCCTCGCGCTGGATCAGCTGGTCGTCCTGGCCCGGGCCCTGGACACGTCGCTGGACCAGCTGGTGGAGACCGCCTCCGACGACGTCGTCACCAGTCCGGTGATCGACGGGGCGCACGGTCGGCTGCGCTGGCCGATCAAGGGGGAACCCGGAATGAGCGTCATCCGCCAGCGGATCACCGAGCCGCCCCCCGACAACCCCGCGCGCATGCGTGCGCACCCCGGTCGTGAATGGCTCGTCGTCCTCTCCGGTACGGCGATCCTCATGCTGGGGCATCGCCACTTCCGTATGGAGACCAACCAGGCCGCCCAGTTCCCCACCATGCTGCCGCACGCCATCGGGGCCGAGGGCGGTCCCTGCGAGGTTCTGGGCATCTTCGACCGTGACGCCCGCCGCGGCCACCAGAGCGGCACCGGCCGCAGAGGCACCGGTCGCGGCGAGGACGGCGGCGAGGCGGCACGCTCCTGACCGTGGCCTCGTGCCGCGCCCGCCCTTCTTTGCGCCTCCGGCAACCCGAGCGGTCATTCTCTTGCCGAAACGGGAAGCGATCGTGCTTCAGACGCAAAATCGTCCTAGCGTGGGGACATGACCCACGAGCACTCACACACCCCTGGCCACGGGGCGCACCACGGCCCCCGACACGTCGCGGACTCCGACAGCCAGGCGGACATCCTCGACCTGGACGCGGAGGTCCTCGCCGAGCACATCGCCGAGATCACCGCCCAGCTCCCCACCCAGAGGGCTCCACGGGAGATCCTGGACCTGGGCTGCGGGACGGGCACCGGCACCTTTGCCCTGCTCTCCCGCTTCCCCGAAGCGCACGTCACGGCCGTCGACTTCTCGGCCGAGCACCTTCACCGCCTGCGGCAGAAGGCGAGCGACGAAGGGGTCCGGGAACGCGTACGCACCGTCGAGGCCGACCTCGACGCCGCCCACTGGCCCGACCTCGGTCATCCGGAACTGGTGTGGGCGTCGGCCTCGATGCATCACATGGCTGACCCGGCCCGTGCGCTGCGCACGGTCCACGACATCCTCGCCCCCGGCGGGCTGTTCGCCGTCGTCGAACTGGCCGGCTTTCCCCGCTTCCTGCCGGAGGGCGCCCCGGCGGACCGGCCCGGTCTGGAGGAACGCTGCCACGCCGCCGGCGAGCGCCACCACGCCGAACACATGCCACACCGCGGAGCCGACTGGGGGCCCATGCTGACCGCTGCCGGATTCGCCCTCGAGGGCGAGCGCACCGTCACCGTCGACATCGAGGGCTCCGGCGACCCGGCCGTCGGCCGCTACGCGCTGAGCTCCCTGCAACGTCTGCGGCAGAGCGCGGTCGACGAGCTGTCTGCTCCCGACCGTGCCGCACTCGACCGGCTGCTCGACACGGACGGCCCCCACAGCATCCTGCGCCGCCGCGACCTCGTGGTCCGCACCGAGCGCACGGTCTGGGCGGCACGCCGCGAGAGCTGAGACCCTGACCGGCCGTCGCCCGGCCGCGCTGCCGCCCTGCCCGTGAACGGCTGGTAATCCGGCGGCTCCGCGCACGGGACGAGCCCAGCGGCCCGGTCCCGCGAGCAGGACCGGGCCGCTGGGCTCGTCTGCCGTCGCACCCGGCGCGGTCCCGCACCGGTCTACGAGAGCACCCTGCCGGGACTCGTCGCGTATCCGGACCGGGGCAGGACCTGACGGGCCGTCGACCGCGGCTGCGGCCGGCCGCCCCGGTTGCGGAGCGGCGTCCGTTCCGCCGGGAGGCTCGGGCGCCCACCGCACCTGCGGGCTGACCCAACTCCCCTCCGGAGGAATTCGCTTGAGCCGGTTCGCAGGGCGCCCGGATTCGAGCGGTCACGGGACAGCCCTTAGCCCGTTCGCCGCTGCCGGCACGACTCCTCCCCGGTTCCCGCCCTCTGCCGAGTGACCTGCGTAAACAGGCGCCGTGAGGTCGAATACCGCGCCTGGGCGGGTGACGGGCGCGGCAGCGACTCGTGTTGCGCAGGTGACGGAGTGTCGGTTGCCTCGGACACGGAGCACAGCAGAGGTACCGCGCAGTCCCGCCGGACCCTGCTCCCGTTGGAGGATCCTCATGCGCAACACACGCATCGGTGCGGGTATCTGTCTGGCCGTAGGTTCCCTCGCCCTGGCGGCACCGGTCGCGGCGGCGGCCGACCCGGCAGGTGAGCAGACCATTCGCATCAGCCCCGGGTACGCCTCGCCCGGTACGCAGGTCACCGTCAGCACCACAGCCTGCGGCAAGGAGACCTACGGCAAGGGGACGTCGGAGGCAGGCGGTGCCTTCCACCTCTTCGAGGGGGACCGCAAGGGCGTCCTCGTAGGCGTGTTCGAGATCCCGAAGGGGACCGCGCCCGGCTCGGACACCGTCACCGTGAAGTGCCCGCCGCGGATCAAGCTGACGGACAGTTACCGGATTGCGGACCGTGCTCCCAGCGGCGGCGTCGACGCCGGCTTCGGAGCTCCCACCGACCAGGGCACCCAGCTCGCCGCGGGAGGCGTGCTGCTCGCCGGAGCCGCGGCGGGGGGAGTGGTCAGGATGCGCCGCCGTGCGACCGCGGTACGCGGCTGACCGTACGGCTCCCGTCCGCCCGCCCCGGACCGGCACGGCTCCAGGGGCGCGCGGACTTCCCGACACTCCGTGAGGCAGAGGCACACGCGATGGAAACCGTGCCCGAGAACAGCACGCGCACCCAGTCCTTCCCAGCCGTCAAACACCTCGCCTGGGCCCTGGTGGCCGGCGCCGCGCTGGTGTTCAGCGGATTGCGTGACAGCAGCCCGCCGCGGCCACCGGCCGCCGCCGCTCCCGCGCCACCGGCCGCCGCCGCTCCCGCGCCACCGGCCGCACCGGCCCCGGCCGGACCCGCTGTCCGGCCCACGCGGCCGGCCCCGGCCCCGCCCTACACCCTCGCGGATCGCCCCGCGCCCGGGCGTCCCTCCTTCGTCCGCCGCCCGTCCACCCCGCCCGCCCCCCTCCCGCCGTTGCCCGTCCGTCCCGCCCCCCTGCTCCCGGTCGTGACAGTGCCCGCACCGGCCGCCCCCCCACCGGTGCGACCCACCCCGGCCGGCCCCAGCTCCACCGCACCCCGTCCGGCCGTCCGGCCGCTCCCTCCGTCGGATCCGGTCCGCCTGCGCATCCCCACCCTCAAGGTGGACGCGCCGATGATGAAGCTGGCCCTCGACGCGGCGGGAGCTCTGACGCCCCCGCCCGACAACAATCCCGTGCTGGCCGGGTGGTACGCCGGCGGAACGGTCCCCGGGGCCGTGGGCACCGCCGTCGCGGCCGGACACGTCGACACCCGCCTCGGCCCCGGCGTCTTCCAGCAGCTGGGACTGCTGCGCACAGGAGCCACCGTCGAGATCGTCCGAACCGACCTGAGCACCGCTGTGTTCAAGGTCTACGCCGTCGAGACCTACAACAAGAAGAACTTTCCCGACAAGAAGGTCTACGGTGCCTCGACCCGGCCCGAACTCCGGGTGATCACCTGCGGGGGCGGTTACGACAAGAAGTCCGGCTACCAGGACAACGTCGTGGTCTTCGCCTCCCTGACCGGCTCCCGGTGACCGCCTCCCGCTGGCCGCCTCCCACCAGCCGCCCGGCCTCACGCGGTCCCCAGGAGCCGTCCCCTCAGGCGTCCTCCCGCAGATCGACGACGCGCCTGATCTTGCCCACCGACCGCTCCAGCGTCTCCGGGTCGACGATCTCGACCGAGACGCTCACGCCGACCCCGTCCTTCACGGCCGCCGCGATCGACCGCACCGCCGCCGCGCGCTCGTCCGCCGTGGCGCCGGTCCGCGCTTCCGCCCGTACGGTCAGCGCGTCCAGCCGCCCCTGCCGGGTCAGCCGGAGCTGGAAGTGCGGAGCCACCCCCGGCGTCCGCAGCACGATCTCCTCGATCTGCGTGGGGAAGAGGTTCACCCCGCGCAGGATCACCATGTCGTCACTTCGCCCGGTGACCTTCTCCATCCGCCGGAAGTTCCGTGCTGTCCCCGGAAGCAGGCGTGTGAGGTCGCGGGTCCGGTAGCGGATCACCGGCATCGCCTCCTTGGTCAGCGAGGTGAAGACCAGCTCACCCTCCTCCCCGTCAGGCAGGACCTCACCGGTGAAGGGATCGACGACCTCCGGATAGAAGTGGTCCTCCCAGACGTGCAGGCCGTCCTTGGTCTCGACGCACTCCTGCGCCACCCCCGGCCCCATCACCTCCGACAGTCCGTAGATGTCCACGGCGTCGATGGCGAACCGCTCCTCGATCTCGCGGCGCATCTGCTCCGTCCACGGCTCCGCGCCGAAGATGCCCACCTTCAGCGACGTGGTGCGGGGATCGACGCCCTGGCGCTCGAACTCGTCCAGGAGGGTCAGCATGTACGAGGGTGTGATCATGATGATCTCGGGCCGGAAGTCCTGGATGAGCTGTACCTGACGCGCGGTCATCCCGCCGGACGCCGGAACGACCGTGCAACCGAGCCGCTCCGCCCCGTAGTGGGCGCCGAGACCGCCGGTGAACAGCCCGTACCCGTAGGCCACATGGACCTTGTGCCCCGGGCGGCCACCAGCGGCCCTGATCGAGCGGGCCACCACGTCGGCCCAGGTGTCCAGGTCGCGCTCCGTGTACCCGACCACCGTGGGCCGGCCCGTCGTGCCGCTGGAGGCGTGGATCCGCCGCACCTGTTCCTCGGGCACGGCGAACATCCCGAACGGGTAGTTGTCGCGCAGGTCGGCCTTGGCGGTGAACGGGAAACGGGCGAGATCCCCGAGCGTGCGGCAGTCCTCCGGCCGCAGACCCGCCCGGTCGAAGGCGGCGCGGTAGAACCCCACGTTCTCGTAGGCGTGCCGCAGGGTGGCCCGAAGCCGCTCCAGCTGCAGCGCCTCGAGCTCACCGCGGCCGAGCCGCTCTCCCGCGTCCAGCAGCGCCGTCATACGGATCATCCTCCCACCGACGGGCGACCGACCATTCGGTCGTTCGCCTGGAGTCAGTAATTCAGGATGCGAGGCGTTCTGGCAAGGGGCGGACGCCGCTTACCCGACCGCCCTCCGGGCGATCGGCGTCGGGGGGGGGGGGGCGCGGGGGGCGCGGGAGCGCCGCCCCCCGCCGGGCGCGCCCCCCACCCCCCCCGCCCCCCCCCCCCCGCCCCCCCCCCCCCCCCCCGGCGGGGGCGGACGGTGAGGGGGGGGGCGCGGGGGCGGCGACAGAGAACC